>JAKFBV010000116.1:0-62658 GCA_036677005.1 Pedobacter sp. | reverse complement strand
TGTTCTATCTATCGGGCTAAAGCCCAATGTAATTTTCCTCACATGTTGCAGAATATTGGGCTGAAGCCCGAAAACGAACAAACTCGTTAACCCCAGCTAAAGCTGGAGCCTATTGAGCGACCGGACTAGTGTCATGTCATAAATACTTTGACGAACATATCGGAATACTAAGGAGACTTAAATAAAATGGCGGTTTACCTGTGACGATGAGAGGATGAAATTATTGAAACTTTATCCGTCAATTGATGAGTGACATAACACTAGTTCCTTTTTATCGATGATTTCAGTGCGATCCGTTGAAACCAAAGGGAGGAATCTCGATTGTGCTGATAGAATTTAAAGGCAATTAACTTGGTTTCAAGCTATTTACTATATTGTTTCCTGAATAAATATTAGATTTATTTAACAATTCATCTTCAGGAGCCAATGAATAGTAATGCAAAAAATAATTTTTTCGGAAATAAAAAGCTGATTGCCGCATTCATTACCCTCCTCTCAATTTTTTTGCTTCACCTGATTTATAATGAATTTGCTCCTGCCAATTCAATCCTATCCCTGGCACCTGAGAATTTCTGGTTTTTGCGGTTTTTTGGGCGGCTCCACCCATTAGCAGTTCATTTTC
Organism: Pedobacter sp.; assembly: GCA_036677005.1. Lineage (GTDB taxonomy): Bacteria > Bacteroidota > Bacteroidia > Sphingobacteriales > Sphingobacteriaceae > Daejeonella. The sequence goes on along the minus strand of JAKFBV010000116.1, from coordinate 62,036 downwards.
CGGTAGCTCTGCTCCTGCTTACAGCTATCCTTGAACTTAGTACATATAAAAAATTTAACTCCCCATTAAGACCAGGAATTCAGATACTTCTGATTGCCGGCATTATCTCTTCCCTAATTTCAGCAATTTTCGGAATCCTGCTTTCCGGGAATGCTGAATATGGCGAAAATCTGATTTTACACCAGTGGCTGGGTATCTGCACTGCTTTTTTGGGAATTATTGTTTGGTTTCTGCATCAAAGAGTTTTAGTAAAAAATCAAACCCAACATATTAAAACCTATCGCTTTGCCTTGTTTATGACCGCACTGGGAGTAATGGCTGCAGGACATTTTGGAGCCTCATTGACCCATGGTGATGATTACCTGTCAGGCACTATTCCATGGAGCGATGATTATGAAAATGCTGAAAATGTCAGTTTTAATATAAACTCCATTAAAACGGATACCTTAAGCAAAGAACAGGAGAAAGAACTAAATGTGAAGGTCAGAGCGATATTTGCACATAACTGCTATAAGTGTCATGGAGATAAAAAAGTTAAGGGGGAGTTAAGACTTGACCGCAGAAACTTTTTTTTTAAGGGCGGAGAAAATGGTCCTGTCATTGTTGCAGGAAATACCGCTGAAAGTGAACTTTACAGACGAATTACCCTCCCCTCCAAACATAAAGATGCAATGCCTTCCAAAGGCAAAAAGCTCAGTGAAAACGATATCAGTATAATCAATTTCTGGATTCAGAAAGGGGCACCATGGCCCGACGGACCGGATAAAAACGAGGTTTTCAATAATGCGGCACTCGCTCCAAGAAATCCGGTACTGCCCCCTGATTCAGGTATTCATACCAATCCGGTGGACAGGTGGACCAATCAATATTTTGTAAAGAATAAAATGGCCTGGCCTAAGCTTGTGGATGACAGAATTTTTTTAAGAAGGTTATTCATGGACATCATTGGTTTGCTGCCCGGCCAGGAAGAAATTGAGGCATTCAGTAAAGATAGCCGACCGGATAAAAGGGCAATCTGGAGTAAAAAACTTTTAGATCGGGAAGATGACTATGCTGCACACTGGCTTAGTTTCTGGAATGACGCCTTAAGAAACGATTATACCGGAACAGGGTATATCACAAATGGCCGATATGCAATTACCGACTGGTTATATAAATCGATCAAATCGAATAAGCCCTATGTGCAGTTTGTCAAAGAACTTGTTAGTCCGGATGAAAGCTCAAAAGGATTTATTGAAGGTATAAAATGGCGGGGAGTAGTGAACGCAAGCCAGAGAACAGAAATGCAGGCCGCACAAAATGTATCGCAGGTATTTTTAGGTCTTAACCTAAAATGCGCCTCCTGCCATAACAGTTTTATCAGTGACTGGAAACTCGAAGATGCCTATGCCTTTGCAAATATTTTTGCGGATACCACGCTTGAAATTAATCGCTGCGATAAACCTACCGGCAAATTCACCGATGCAAGAATGCTTTGGAAAGAATTGGGGAATATCGACAATAAGGCGAGCGTTTCGGTCAAGAGGGCACAACTGGCAGAGAATTTGGTAAAACCGCAGAATGGCCGCTTGTACCGTACCCTGGTAAACAGAATGTGGGCACAGATAATGGGTCGCGGCTTCATCGAGCCCCTTGACATGATGGATAATGAACCCTGGAGTCAGGACATGCTCGACTGGATAGCTTTCAATTTTCAGCAGAATAATTCAAATATTAAAGATCTGATCTACCTGATCACTACCTCAAATACATACCAGTTACCTTCTGCAGGATTTAAGGATCCCAGCGAAATTGTTTCGCAGGAATACAAGTTTACGGGCAGGTTAAGGAAAAGACTGTCTGCCGAACAGTTTGCGGATGCCGGTGCGGCTCTATTTGGCTCACTTTTTCCTGATTCGATGGTCAGGTACAGGCCAAGTATTACACCAGTAAACAATCAGGCAGACCAAGTATTCCCGCGTGCATCACTGGTAGTCAATAACCCCTTCCTTACTGCCCTGGGCCGGCCAAACAGGGAAACAGTTTCTACAAGCAGGGAATCACAGGCAAATCTTCTCCAGGCTCTGGAATTAACTAATGGCGAACGTTTCAATTCAATGCTCAGAAAAGGGGCTGAAAGCTGGAAATTAAAATACAAGAGCGGAGATCTGATCATCAGAGAAATATACAAACAAGCATTGGGTCGTGAGGTTCGCTCAGATGAATATAAAGTTGCTAAAAAAATATTGGGAGATAAACCAGCAGGGGATTCTATACAGGATCTGTTCTGGGCCATCATGCTGCTCCCCGAATTTCAAATCATCTATTAATATTTAATTATTGCACATGAATAATCAATGGAATAGAAGGGAATTTTTAAAAAAGAGCAGTGCCGCTACCCTGGCTGCTCTGGCCGCTGCTGCACCCCTGTCAAATCTGTTATCTTCCTGCAATAGTAGAAGAAATGCCAAAGCCGATACGGTCATATTGCTCTGGATGGCGGGTGGAATGGCTCATACGGATACCTTTGATCCTAAACGATATACCCCTTTCACCAAAGGAATGAATGCAAATGATGTGCTGAGCACATTTAAACCCGTTCCTACGATACTTGATGGGGTTTCATTTTCGGAAGGACTTGAATCAATAGGGAAAGTGATTGACAGAGGTACCCTGATCCGCTCTTACGTAGCCGGAGATATGGGACATATTTTACACTCCCGCCACCAATACCACTGGCATACATGTTATAAACCACCTCAATCTGTTTCTGCACCGCATATCGGCTCCTGGATTGCAAAGGAACTTGGAACAGTTAATCCGGTTATTCCTGCTTTCTTAGACATTGGTCAACGGTTTACCTTAGGCGAAGGTGAAGAATTAAAAGCATTCCATACTGCCGGATTTCTTGGAAGTGAATACGGTCCGTTCCTGATACCTGATCCCTCTGCGGGACTTGAGAGTGTAAGACCGCCGATCGGTATGTCATCCATGAGGTTTGAAAAAAGAAATCAGCTTTATAATGACCTGATTAGCAAGGGTGGCCTGGGTGAGTTTGGCAGCGACTATCAGAAGGAATCATTAAGAAGATCGATGGAACAGGCTTATATGCTTTTAAAATCTCCCGAGGCTGCAGCATTTGATCTGAGCAAAGAACCCAGAGAAAGCTATGATGTCTATAATACCGGAAAGTTTGGTTTAGGTTGTTTGATGGCTCGCCGTTTAACAGAACAGGGCGCCCGCTTCATCAGTGTGACTACAGAATACGAACCGTTCAAAAGCTGGGATACCCATGACAATGGCCATACCCGCCTCATTGATATGAAGAAGCAAATTGATGGTCCTGTTGCCCAATTGGTCAAAGACCTGGAGCGTTCCGGGCATCTGGATCGCACGCTGGTCATTTTGGCAAGTGAATTCAGCAGGGATATGATGGTTGAAGGCAGACCTGATCTTAAAGTTCAGGAGCAGGTTGCACAACCCGATATCATTCATGATATCAAAAATTATGGTATGCATCGTCATTTTACCGATGGATGTTCCATTTTAATGTTTGGCGGAGGAATTAAAAAAGGAAATGTCTATGGTAAAACTTCCGACGAACGTCCATGCAAAACCATTGAAAAACCAATCCGGATTGAAGATATACACCAAACGATCTATCATGCCCTTGGCATTGCTGAAGACGCCAGTTACATCGTGGAGAAAAGACCTTTCTATACAACCCCTGATGGCTTAGGCAAGGCAGAAATGGAACTCTTCGCTTAAAAAACAGCAATGTAAGATCTGCAATGTAAAAAGCCGTAGAAAAGGAATGTTCTTCTGTGGTGATTTTTTATTCTCAAGTTTGAATATGGAGAGAGATAGCGGGTCAAGCCCGATATGCCGGAGAATATTTGGAAAAGCATGAGGAAGTTCCGGAAACATCCACCAGGTTTGCAATAAAATCCTTTCATCTATCCAAACAATATTGGAGAGAAACGAATTTTGATGGCGGGTCGAGCTCGATATGACAACGGAGGTGGCGGGTCAAGCCCGCCATGACAATGTTTTGGCGAGAGAGTAAGGAGATTCCGGCCTCCGGGCCGGAATCTGCCTACCCGCTGGAAATGATTTATGAAACCATCTTTCTACCAAATCATTCCATTTAGGTTTGTCTGTTTCAATAAGCGCATTTTTTTTTAAGTGCTTTTCAAATTTCTGGTAAGCATTGTTGCCCTTCCGATTCCGGCCTCCGAGCCGGAATCTCCTATTTTCTTAAAATTGATTTGTCATCGTGGCGAAAGCCACGACCTCATTTTTAAACACTAATCGTCATAACATCAATCGCCACGACCTCATTTTGTAAGTATTGCTTGTCATTATACTAAAAACCATGCATCTATTTCTTAACCATTGATTTGTCATCGTGGCGAAAGCCACGACCTCAATTTATAATACCAATTGTCAATATGTCGAAAGCCGCGCCCCCATTTGTAATTAACATTTGTATGGATTTTCTATCTTAAATAATGACATTTCCCTTCAGGGTCGAAGACAAAAAGTTTTATCCGGACAATGTGATTCGCAGCTTTTCAAATTACAGGCATGACAGCTCAGGACAGACAGTTGATATTTAATATATAATTTGTCTTTGGTATTGAACACCCGATATTGTTTTCCCGATTTATTATATATTTAATTATACAAATCAATAATTACGCATAATTTCAGTTTTGATGGTTTCAGGAAGATTATTTCAGTGTACAAAAATTTTTATTGGTTTATGTATTCTGCCATTATTTTCTTTTCAATCTGTCCCTGAACTCAAATTTAAAAAGCAGCTGATCGCATCAGAAAGTGCAGAATCTGCTGGTGTTTTTGACGTGAATGGGGATCAGAATATCGATATTGTTTCAGGAAGTTATTGGTATGAGGGGCCATCATTTCTCAATCGTCATTTTATAGGGCAGGTAGAACGGGTAGGTGAATATTATGATGATTTTTCGACTATCCCGCTTGATGTTGATGGTGATGAAAAAATAGATTTTATAACCGGTGGATGGTTTAGCAAAACGCTTCGATGGAGAAAAAATCCCGGTAATGACCAGGAATGGGCACAGGTGGATATTGCCATTACAGGCAACATAGAAACTACGCGGGCCTGGGATATAGACGGGGACGGATTTGATGAAATTGTGCCGAATACCCCTGGAAATCCTTTGATCTATTATACCTTAAAACGGGATAAAAACAATAAAGCACTGGGGCAATTCACAAAAACACAGGTTGCTGAAAAGCATGGCCACGGTTTAGGTTTCGGAGATATGAATGGAGATGGAAGAGGGGATTTTATTATTGCTGAGGGCTGGCTTGAGGCTCCCGATGACCGGGAAAATAAAGCATGGAAGTTTCACCCTGATTTTAATCTGAAGGATGCCAGTATTCCAATCATCGTTGCAGATGTCAACCAGGATGGATTAAATGACCTTATAGCTGGTCATGGTCATTCCTATGGTCTTTACTGGTACGAACAGAAAAGAGAAGAAAAATCAGTTAAATTTATAAAGCATCCGATAGATCCTTTTCATTCACAATTTCATACGATGGAATGGGCGGATATTGACAATGACGGACAAATGGAGCTTATTACCGGTAAACGTTACCGTGCCCACAATGGTAAAGATCCGGGCGATAATGACTCCCCCGGCCTTTATTATTTTAAATGGAATGGAGAATCATTTACCAAAACCGTGATCAGTTACGGCCCCTTTGGTGAAGGCAAGGGCACAGGAATCTTTTTTGCCCTTGCTGATCTTCACAAAACCGGCAGGAAAGATATTGTGGTTGCAGGCAAGGATGGCTTATATGTATTTTTTAATGAGAAACCCTGATCAGATGAATGACAGGATTGTTCTAACAATCAATTTTATATTTAAAATACTTTAAAAATAGCAGTACATAAAATTATGAATCGTAACACCTACTTAAAACTGGCAGGATTGCTGTCCATCATCTTTTTTTTGGGGATCTCTTTTATTGACAACGTAGAAGAAACTAAAAAAAACAGAGTCAGAGAGCTGGATCCGAAAGTTGAGAAGCTTAAGTTATTACCCAATTTCAAGGCAGAACATTTGTACAGCCCCTCAGAAAGCAAAAATGGTTCCTGGGTTGCAATGACTTTCGATCATAAAGGTCGAATGATTGCCTGCGATCAGTACGGCTATTTATACCGTTTAACCATTCCCCCAATTGGAACAGATTCTGTTAAATCAAAGATTATTGTAGAAAAACTGGAGCTCAAAATTGCAGGAGATACCTCAAAAGCCAAAATAAAAATGGGCTATGCACAGGGCTTACTTTATGCATTCAATAGCCTGTACGTAATGGTTAACCATAAAAGTGATACCTCAATGGCTAAAGATAGTGGTCTTTACCGTCTTAAAGACACTGATAACGATGATCAGTATGATCAGATAAGCCTGCTAAGGGACCTGGTTACTCCTGGTGGTGAACACGGACCTCACAGCATGGTTATTTCTCCCGATAAAAAATCAATTCATCTCATTGCAGGAAATCATGTGGATGTTCCAAAAATGGAGGCCTATCGCTTGCCTGAAACCTGGAAAGAAGATAACTTATTCCCTTTAATAAAAGATCCGAACGGGCATGCCAATGATCGTTATGCTCCGGGAGGGTTTGTTGTCAAAATAAATCCGGAAGGAACAAATTGGGAATTGATCAGTGCGGGATACAGAAACGCATTTGACCTTGCATTTAATGAAGTTGGGGATATGTTTGTTTATGATGCAGACATGGAATGGGATTTTGGAATGCCATGGTACCGGCCTACACGTATCAGCCATTCAACCAGCGGCAGCGAATTTGGATGGCGCACAGGTAACAGCAAATGGTCGCCGGCTTATCCCGATAACTTGCCGCCAATATTAAATATCGGGCAGGGCTCTCCTACCAGCCTTTTCAGCGGAAATAATGCACGATTCCCTGAAAAATATCGCAGAGGCTTATTTGCCTTTGACTGGAGCTTCGGAATCATTTATGCTGTTCAATTAATACCAAGCGGATCTTCTTACAAAGCAACAGCGGAAGAATTTATTTCAGGTGCACCCTTACCATTAACAGACGGTATAATCGGACCCGATGGTGCGATGTATTTTTTAACAGGTGGTCGTAAACTGGACTCAGATCTATACAGGGTTTATTATGGCGAAAACACTTTACCCAATACTCCATTAGTCACAAAAACTCCGGCTGATATACTTCAGGCGCGCAATTTAAGACGACAATTGGAAGCATTTCATGCCGGTCCAAATCCGAAGGCTATTAATCTGGCCTGGCCTAACCTGAAAAACAAGGATCGTTATATCCGATATGCTGCCCGTATCGCAATGGAGCATCAGCCGCTTTACCTGTGGCAGGAAAAAGCATTCATAGAAAAAGACCCTCAGATACTTACTCAAGCCATGATCGCGATGGCCAGAACCGGAAACAGAGGTTTACAAGTCAGGATGATCAATGCATTAAGGAAAATAAACTACAATCTATTACCTGAATCTCAACAAATAGATGTTTTAAGAGCCTATGAATTGATCATTTCGAGAATGGGTAAACCCTATGATGCTGAAAAAGTTAAATTAAGCACTTACCTAAAGCAATTCTATCCTGCCAAAAGTAATGAATTGAATCGTTCCTTCAGTAAAGTTCTGGTTGCCCTGGATGACCCATCAGTAGTTCAAAAAACACTGGCCTTACTGGATGGGGCCGTGCAGGATGTGGATGACCAAAAAACTTTCATGCAGTCTTCAGACCTGATCCTGCGCAACCCTCAATACGGACTGGATATTGCAGGTATGTTGGCTAAAACCCCTCCTGCTCAGCAAATCTATTATGTAACGGCTTTAAGTGAAGCAAAAAATGGATGGACAACAGAATTGAGAGAAAAGTACTTCAAATGGTACTATACAGCTTTTGGATACAATGGCGGTAACAGCTTTATCGGATTTATTGACAAGGCTCGTAAAATGGCTTTAGCTAATCTGCCAAAGGATCAGTTCGATCATTACAATAAGATTTCGGGCAATGAATTATTGACCACTAATGGCATGAAACTGGCCAGCGTAGGTAGTCCTAAAGGCCCGGGAAGAACCTGGAAAATTGACGAAGCATTGGAAATTATTCAAAAAGACTCAACGGATAGAAACTTTGAGCAAGGTAAAATGCTCTTTAGCGCAACCCGTTGCCTTTCCTGTCACAACATGAAAGGCGAAGGAGGTGCGGTTGGTCCGGCACTTACCCAATTAGGTACCCGTTTCTCAGCCCGCGATATCCTGGAGTCAATCCTTGAGCCCAATAAGGTGATATCTGATCAATATGCTTATACTTCTTTTTACTTAAAAGATGGTGGTTCGGTAACCGGGAGATTGAAAAATGAAGATTCTGAAAAATACTATATTTCTCAAAATCCGTTTGCCCCTCAAACACTGCGTGAAATACTTAAGCAAAATGTGGTAAGAACCAGGATTTCTGATGTATCATCCATGTATCCGGGTATGGTAAATGGTTTAAATAAAGAAGAGTTAAAAGACCTGATGGCCTACCTGATTTCGGGATCAAATAAAGATCACCAGATCTACAAGCCAAAAAGTAAATAATTCAATCGCAATTAAAGGAGATTATAACTTTGGACCAACAGGCCTGGCATAATAAAATATCAAATACCTCCCAATTGGGCGGTATTGAAACCTCTGTACTGGATAATGGGGCCGGGCGTGGAACGCGCATTGCCTGGATCAATACCGGTTCTGGTCTCCGGTTTAAGGTGGTATTCGACCGTGCTATGGATATAGCCGATGCATTTTACAATGAGCATAGCCTCGCCTGGCTGAGCCATTCGGGAATCAGTACTGCAGAGCCTTTATCAGACAAAGGAATCGAATGGCTCAGAACTTTTGGTGGCGGATTAGTCGTAACCTGCGGACTCAGTCATGTTGGCGGCCCTGAAAAGGACGAATATGGCGAGCGCGGGGTTCATGGAAACATTAGCAATATTCCTGCTGAAATAGTCTCTGTCATTCAACCGGATCCCCTATCAGGAAATATGGAGATGAGTATTACCGGGATAATTAGGGAGTCGCAAGCGCTTGGAACCCGACTGGAATTGAGACGTACAATCTCTGCTACTCTGGGGGAATCTACTATTCGAATACATGATGCCGTAACAAACAGAGGGAATACAGATGCCCCGCATATGCTCTTATACCATTGCAATTTTGGATGGCCTTTAATTGATGAAGGAAGTAAAATAATGTGGAATGGCCCATGGAAATCCCGTGATGGAAATCCGGATAAACTATTCAAAGAAGGAAATGATTTTCATACCTGCCCTGCTCCCCTCGATGATCATAAGGGCTCAGGAGAAGAAGCTGCTTTTATAGATATTGAAGCTGAGGGATCAGGCTTTTGCAATTGTGGAATTGATAACCCAAAAATCGGAATTATTCTCAACTTAAAATTCAGAAAAAAGCAATTACCCTGCCTAACAAACTGGCTGCATTATGGTAAAGGGGAATATGTTGTCGGGCTCGAACCCGGTACAAATCCACCCATTGGGCAAAGCCGTGCAAGACAGCAAAATGAATTAATCCTGCTTGCTCCCGGTGAAAGCAGAAAATATGAATTAGAAATACAAATTTTAACAAATAATTAGGCTATTAAAATTAAAGCCTGGATAACAATTTCAATTAGAATATGAGTTTAGCAAAGAAAGCATTAGAACAAGGAAAAGGAATTCTCAGATTGGCACCAACCTGGGTACCGCGTTCATTTTGCGTACCGGGAAGAAGGATCAAATTGCACCCGGATGATTATTATGTGCTTGGCGGGCAACGTGGTGGTATTGATGAAAGATGGTTATCCTCTACTACACCGGCACAAAACGGACCTCTTACCGGGAAAAATGAAGGTTTAAGTCCTGTAGTTTTCAATGAAGGAGGAAAAGATGAGCAGTTTTTATTAAAAGATGCCATTGATGAGCTTAAAGGCGAAATTATCGGAGACCGCCTCTGGAATGAACACCAAAGCTGGCCGATGTATTCCAAATTCTTTGACAATATGGGTCCCCTGCCCCATCATATTCATCATAATGATGAACATGCTGCCAAAATCGGACAAAAAGGTAAACCTGAAGCCTATTATTTTCCACCACAACTAAACAATCACGGCGGAGATTTCCCTTATACCTTCTTTGGTATCGCCCCGGGTACTACCAAAGCACAAATTCGGGAATGTCTGGTGAATTTTACAAAAGGCGACAACAAACTTACCACCTATTCTCAGGCATTTAAACTGGAGCCGGGAACCGGATGGGATGTGCCTCCTGGCATGCTTCACGCACCCGGAAGTATGTGTACCTATGAACCGCAAAAAGCATCCGACGTTTTCGCAATGTATCAATCCCTTGTTAATGAAGCGATTATACCCGAGGAACTGCTGTGGAACGGAACTCCAAAGGACAGGATTGGAGATTATGACCAGTTGATGGAAGTCATCGACTGGGATTTGAATGTAAATCCGAATATTCTGGAAACCCGGTTTATGCTTCCTAAACCTGTGAAAGCTCTGGCTGAAATGGAAGCTGAAGGATATATTGAAAACTGGATCTGCTACAGATCAGCGGCATTCAGCGCAAAAGAACTTACTGTTTTACCCGGACAAACAGTTACAATCAGGGATAGTGCCTGCTATGGCATGATCGTGATGCAGGGGCATGGTAAGTTTGGGGTATGGGATATTGAAACACCTGCTTTGATCAGATATGGCCAACTTACAAATGATGAGTTCTTTGTGTCTGAAAAAGCTGCAAAAGAAGGCGTACTTATCAGTAACCCTTCCAAAACTGATCCAATTGTTATACTAAAACATTTCGGTCCGGAAAACCCGGATCTTATTTTGTAATTATTAAAAAATTCAAATATGGCTGAGAACATTTATCCAAAACTTCATAATGCTACATGGCCTGGCATTGTGGGAAAAGGTCCTGATTCAGAACCACCAATATCATTAGAGAAAATGCTCGAGATGACTGCCGCTGCAGAAGTCGACGGAATTAAATTCGATGGCGTTGATGTTGGTCTTTTTGACCCTTCAATCAATCTAGACGATCAGGATGGCATTAAAAGACTGGCTGATCAGGTAAGTAAACATAATTTAGTAATTGGCAGTCTGGTAGCACCCATTTGGGGCGGACCGGCAATGGGTACCAAGGAAGATCGTACAAATTTTGTTGAGCAGGTACGTAAATCATGTATTTATGGTCAAAAACTGAAGGAAATGGGGGTACGCCCCTACGGTGTAATCCGTATTGACTCGGCCAGCAGTGTTGAAAGCTGGGCTAAAGATCCGGTTAATAACACTAAACTGATTGCTCAAACTTTCCGTGAAGCATGTGATGTGGCAGCTGATTATGGTGAAAAGCTTGCCGCTGAAGGCGAAATTTGCTGGGGTGGTATGCACAGCTGGAAAGCAATGCTGAACACACTTGAAGCAGTGGATCGCCCGAATATCGGCTTCCAGGCAGATATGTCACATACTTTTCTGTATCTCCTTGGTTATAATGCGCCTGAAGATCGCATTTTACCTGCTGATTATCAGTGGGATGACCGTGAAACACTGACAGAAGGACTGAAAAAATTAACAGCTGCATTGCGTCCCTGGACTATCGATTTTCACGTTGCTCAGAATGATGGAACAGCCTATGGGTCAGGTTCTCATGATAAGACCGGAAGACATTGCCAGGCAACAGATCCTAACGGTAAATTAGACATTGCTGTGGATGCAGGTCATTGGCTTCGGAATGAGAATGGAGAACTGACAAAGGCATTTAAACATATTTGCTGGGATGGTTGTATGTTCCCGAATGCTGTTTTAACACAGCAACAAACATGGAATGATATTTTGGCGGTTATGATCAAAGTGCGTAATTTAAATAGCTGGTCTTAAGTACTTTAATTAATTAATTAATTGAAATTTTCAAAATACTATAATGGCTAATAAAAAAGAATTAAGAATCGGGTTAATCGGATGTGGCTTTATGGGGCGGACCCATTCTAATGGCTATAAACGGGTTAGTGATTTTTTTCCTGAACTGGGCTATCGTCCGGTATTAAAAGCAGTTTGTTCCCGCAGTAAGGACAAAGTTCAGGCTTTTGCTGAACAATGGGGCTATGAATCCTTTGAAACAGATTGGAAAGTACTAATTGCGCGTGATGATATTGACGCTGTTGACATTTGCGCACCCAATAATATGCATGCGGAAATTGCTATCGCTGCAGCTGCTGCGGGAAAAATGATCCTATGTGAAAAACCTCTTTCCCGGACTTTAGCTGAAGGAGTAGCCATGGTGGATGCTATTGAAAAGACAGGTGTACCAAATACTGTATGGTATAATTATCGCCGTGTTCCCGCTGTTACTTTAGCTAAACAAATCATAGATTCGGGGAAACTGGGAAAAATCTTTCATTACAGGGCCAATTTCCTGCAGGACTGGACAATCAATGCTGATCTGCCGCAAGGTGGTGAAGGTTTATGGCGTCTGGATATAGATGCCGCAGGTTCCGGTGTTACCGGTGACTTGCTGGCACACTGCATCGATACCGCAATATGGTTAAACGGAGGAATTAAGGATGTTTCTGCACTCACTGAAACCTTCGTCAAGGAAAGAATGCATCAGTTGACCGGTAAAATGGAAAAAGTGGGGATAGATGATGCCTGTATCTTTCACTGCCATTTCAATAATGGATCCTTAGGTCTGTTTGAGTCAACCCGGTATGCCCGCGGGCATAAGGCCTTATATACCTTTGAAATAAATGGTGAACATGCTTCTATTCGCTGGGACCTGCACGACCTGAACCGTTTGGAATATTTTGACCACGCTGATGATTCAATTGTTCGCGGATGGCGCTCCATACATGTAACTGATGGGGATCAGCCTTATATGGACAAATGGTGGGTTCCCGGACTTTCAATTGGTTACGAGCATTCATTTGTACATCAGGTAGCTGATTTCCTGAAAAGCCTTGAAACCGGTGAGCCATGCTCCCCTACCTTTAAAGAGGCACTCGAAACTCAAAAAGTTTGTGAAGCAGTAATAGATTCTGCAAATACAAGAAGCTGGAAAACCATTTAGTCAATTTGAAAGCAGATTCTAAAATCATTGAATATTAATCCATTTTATAGTATTGATCATGTACAAGAAAATTAATTCAATTCAGGGATACTTAATTATGGGTTTACTCCCATTATTCATAGTTCTTGCAGGCTATAAAATGGCTGATACCAATGAGAATAAACAAAAGGGCTTTGTTCAAATTTTTGATGGTAAAACCCTCAATGGCTGGGAAGGTGATCCTGCCTACTGGAGAGTGGAGAATGGCAATATCGTTGGAGAAATTACGCCGGCAACCCTGCTTAAACGCAATTCCTTTCTGATTTGGCGTGGTGGTATGCCAGCTGATTTTGAACTTACTTTAGAGTTTAAAATCACACAGGCAGGCAATAGTGGTATAAACTACCGTAGTGAAGAGCTCAAGGATATACCCTACGCTTTAAAGGGCTACCAACTAGATATTGATGGTGCAAACCGTTATACCGGACAAAACTATGAAGAGCGTGGAAGGACTACACTGGCCTACAGAGGGCAAAAGACAATCATAAAGGCGCAAAATGCTGAAAATGCTGCTGGCACAGTTCAGTCAAAAGTTAAAAATAATGCATGGACCGATTTAATAGTAACAGGTTCATTGGGAGAATCTGATGCCTTATTGAAGAAGATAAATAGTGAGGATTGGAATACATGCCGTTTGGTTGCAAAGGGCAATCGTCTGCAACATTATATTAATAGAGTATTAATGAGTGATGTTACGGATAATGACAAGGTTAACGGAAAATCAAAAGGGATGTTAGGCATGCAGGTACACGTTGGTCCGCCGATGAAGGTGGAGTACCGTAAGATTATGCTTAAGCAGTAATAATAAGCTAAAAAAAACTGAGCATGAAAAAAAACCTGTTTTCAATATTGCTGGCTCTGTTAGTGATATCAAGCATCATGCTCATAAAGGCTTGTAGTTCAGCTAGTTCAAAACAGGTTTATGACCCGGCCGACACCTTACTTACTGAAAGTCAGAAACGCTTAGCTTCCAATGCTTTAAAAGGCCTTGTTATCAGTCCCGGTCTGCAAATTCAGACTATGGCAACAGAGCCAACCTTAATAAATCCAACAAATATTGATGTTGATGAAAAAGGAAGAGTATGGGTAACGGAAGCTTATAATTATCGTTTTCAAATCAACAATAACAAGCCAAGAACTGAAGGTGATCGAATCTTAATTCTGGAAGATAAAGATGGGGATGGTCGTCTGGAAAGCACTAAGGTATTTTACCAGGGTCCTGAAATAAATGCACCTTTAGGCATTTCTGTATTAGGTAACAGGGTCATTATATCGCAAAGCCCTTACGTATGGATTTTTTATGATGATAATGGGGATGATAAAGCAGATCGTAAAGAGATACTTTTTCAGGGTATTGGTGGCGAACAGCATGACCATGGTATGCACTCCTTTACTTTCGGCCCTGATGGCAAATTATATTTCAATTTTGGTAATTCAGGGCAGACGCTAAAAGATAAAAACAACAAGGTTGTACTGGATCAGGATGGGGATGAAATAGGCCCCGGAAAATATCGTGAAGGAATGGTTTTCCGTTCTGACCTGGACGGTTCTAATGTAGAATGTCTGGGACATAATTTCAGAAATAACTTTGAACTTGCGGTAGATAGTTACGGTACCATCTGGCAAAGCGATAATGACGATGATGGCAACCGGGGTGTACGCATTAATTATGTGATGGATTATGGAAATTATGGCTACAAAGATGAAATGACCGGTGCCAGCTGGCAGGCAAAGAGAACCAATCTGGAAGATTCCATCCCTCTGCGCCATTGGCATTTAAACGACCCTGGAGTAGTTCCAAATCTATTACAAACCGGAGCAGGCTCTCCTACCGGAATTTTACTATATGAAGGTTCTTTATTACCTGAACCCTTCCAAAATCAAATAATTCACTCCGATCCGGGTCCAAATGTGGTTCGTTCTTACCCTGTAAAGAAAAATGGTGCAGGTTATACTGCGGGCATCCTCAATATTCTGAAGGGAGAAAATGACCAATGGTTCCGTCCCTCAGACGTGTGCATAGCTCCGGATGGTTCACTGATTGTTGCTGATTGGTACGATCCTGGAGTCGGAGGACATCGAGTTGGCGATTTACAGAGAGGACGTATCTACAGAATTGCTCCTGATGTTTCGCAGTATAAAATCCCCGGGTACGATTACAGCACTTCTGGCGGAGCAGTTATCGCACTTCAGAACCCAAATCTTGCTGTAAGAAGGCATGCATGGCTAGCCTTAAAAGGGATGGGAAAAAAGGCAGTTCCAGCTCTTGAAAAATTATGGCGAAAAGCTTCCAACCCAAGGATGCGGGCCAGAGCATTTTGGGTTTTGGTAAAAATGCCAAATGGAAAGAAATATATTAATGAAGCCATTAAAGATTCTAATCCTGATATCAGAATAACAGGAATCAGGGCGGCACGACAATTAAAATTGGATCTCATTCCATTGGTAAAAAAATTAGCCACTGATCCGGATCCACAGGTTAGGAGGGAATCAATAATAGCTTTAAGACATAATAAATCGCCGGAAGCCGCTGAATTATGGGCCGGGCTTGCCAATCAATATGATGGGACTGACAGATGGTATTTAGAGGCTTTGGGTATTGCTGCAGACAGACAATGGGACAGCTTTTTTGAAGCTTATTTACAGATAAATAAGAATCCATTACTCAAGCCTGCAGGGAGAGACATTATTTGGCGGGCCCGTACCGAAAAGTCTCTTCCATTTCTTGCAAAACTGGCTACTGATAATCAAAATGACCTTAAATCAAGATTAAGGTATTTCCGTGCTTTCGACTTTCAGACCGGGACGGAAAAATCCAAAATTCTGGTAAAAATGATTGAAGATAATCCTGCAGGCAATATTGGATTCAAAAGTCTGGTTTTAAATCATCTGGATACCAAATTTGCACTTCAATCTCCCCTGGCGAGGCAAACACTCATGGAGGTATTAAAGGCTATTTCAGGAAAGGCCGGCTATCTCGATTTGGTTAGACGCTATGAACTGCAAAGTGAAACCCCAAACCTCCTGAAATTGGCTATTGCAAAATCAAATGAGCCAATTGGTGTTGATGCTGCACGATTATTACTCGAGCTGAAAGGAAGTTCAGTCCTGAATGATGCCTTAAATAATTCTGATTCGAACCAGATCAACTTGATTTTGACAGCACTTGGTGGAGTAGGAAATACAGAGTCTGTTGGAATATTAGAGAATATTATTCTTTTGGATCAACAGAATAAGGAAGTTCGTGAAAAGGCGGCTAAAATGATTGGGAAAAGTCGAACCGGAGAAGATAGAGTACTTGAACTGTTGCGGACAAAAAAAGCCCCATCAGACCTTGTTCCATATTTTGTTGCAGGACTAGAGGGAAGCAGACGAAAAGCTGTTTATGACGAATCTTTAACTTTTTTACCTCAAGCATCAAAAAATAACAAGCCAAAACAAACAGTCACATTAAATGAATTACTTGCTTTAACCGGGAATTCGCAGAATGGTGCGGCAGTTTTTAAAAGATCCTGTAATGTTTGCCATCAGGTAGGTAAGGAAGGTTTTGATGTTGGCCCTAAACTAACAGAAATTGGTTCTAAACTGCCCAAAGAAAGCTTGTTTGATGCCATTATAAATCCTTCAGCGGGCATTAGTTTTGGATATGAAAGCTGGCAAATTGAAATGAAGGATGGCTCGAGTCTGATCGGAATTATCTCCAGCAGAACCCCAACAGAAATAGAACTTAAGTTCCCGGGAGGAACAAATCAAAAAATCTTTACCAATAATATCAAAACAATCAGGAATATGCCTGAATCAATGATGCCTGAAGGCTTACATGATACTATGACAAAGCAGGAGCTCGCAGATATCCTACAATACATGGCCACGTTGAAGAAAAAAGGATAAAGATGTAAAATATCTAATAAATCATATTAAATTAATCTTTTATTCATTGAATATCAATCCGTTAATAATACATAAAATGAAATTTGGCATTAATACCTTCCTGTTCACCTCTCCGTTTACAAATGAGAGTGTTGATTTGTTCCCCAAATTCAAAGCATGGGGATTTGACTCTGTGGAAATTGCAATTGAGGATCCCTCTCATATAGATCCGCATGTAATCAGGAAGGCATTAGATGAGAGTGGTTTGAAATGCGGTTCAATTTGTGCTGCCATGGGGCCCGGTCGTGATCTCAGAGGAACAGCCGAAGATCAGCAGACAGCCATTACCTACATAAAAAGTATTCTCGATATGATGCCTGTCTTAGGTTGCGGCATCCTGATCGGACCGCTTTACTCTGCTGTAGGACGCGCCGAATTAGTGAGTAAGGAAGATTATGCAAAACAATGGGAAACTGTTGCTAACCATTTAAAAATGCTGGCAGATTATGCTGAAAAATTGGGTGTAAAAATGGCGATTGAGCCGCTGAACAGATATGAAACCGATTTTATCAATACCTGTGAGCAGGGCATGAAAATGGTTAATCAGGTGAACAGCAAGGCTTTGATGCTTCAACTGGACACCTATCACATGAATATTGAAGAAAAAGATCCCTATCAGGCAATATTACATGCAGGAAGTAAACTGGGTCATTTCCACGCCTGCGGTTCAGACCGCGGAACACCGGGTGGTGATCAGATCAATTGGGACAGAATTAGTTCAGCTCTCCATCAGGTTAATTATGATGGAGAAGTAGTAATCGAATCCTTTATTCCGGATATTGAAATGATTGCGAAGGCCGCCTCCATCTGGAGACAATTTGAACCTTCACAGGAAGATATAGCAATTAAAGGATTAAAATTTTTAAGATCTTGTTTAATTAAATAGTACCGGAGTTGAAACCTATATTTTAAACCTCAAGTTATGGATTCAAGACGTAATTTTTTGCAAACACTAAGTGCTTCAATACTCGCTTTATCTATACCCCAACACGGTTTTGCGAGCATTGAGGACTTTTACAGTAAGCCTTATGAAGGCCCCGTTCTCCGGGTTGCAATCATGGGCCTGGGTAGTTACGGTACCAGGGTAGCTGAAGCTATGCAAGCCTGTAAGATGGCTAAATTAGTCGGGGTAATCAGTGGTACGCCTTCTAAAATAAAGAACTGGCAGAGCAAGTATTATATCGCAGAGAAAAACTGTTACAATTACGAGAATTTCGATCTCATTAAAGATAATCCCGATATTGATGCAGTGTACGTAATTACTCCGAATGCCCTGCATCACGATCAGGTAATACGTGTAGCCAAAGCTGGTAAACATGTTATTTGCGAAAAACCCATGGCCTTGAATGCCAAAGAAGGGCAGGAAATGATTGATGCCTGCAGGAAAGCGAATGTCAAATTACTAGTAGGATACAGAATGCACTTTGAACCTAAAACCCTTGAAATAATCCGGATGCGGAAAGAGGGGGAATTGGGAAAAATTATGTTTTTCCAGGGTCTATGCGGCTTTAGAATTGGCGACCCAACTCAGTGGCGATTGAATAAGCAATTGGCCGGCGGGGGCTCACTAATGGATATAGGCATTTATGCAATAAATGGTGCACGTTATATGGTAGGCGAAGAGCCTGTTTGGGTTACTGCACAGGAAACCAGGACTAACCCCGAAAAATTTAAAGAAGGCGTTGACGAAACCATTCAGTTTCAATTTGGCTTTCCTGGCGGAGCGGTAGCATCCTGTTTGTCAAGCTACAATATGAGTAATCTGGATCGCTTTTTCTTAACTGCTGAAAAAGGATTTGCCGAGTTACAACCCTCAACCGGTTATGGACCCATCAGGGGCCGCACTAACAAAGGCGAATTAAATCATCCGCATGTTACTCACCAAACTGTACAAATGGAAAAAATGGCAGGTATAATTTTGGCAAATGAATCTGCCCGGGTACCTGTAGATGGCGAAGAAGCTCTGAAAGACCTGAAAATTATTGATGCGATCTATTTAGCAGTTAAAACGGGTAAAAAGATGAATTTGAAATTGTGAAAATTTTTCTTGTAAAACCCCTTATAGCAAAATTACCACCAAGAATATGACAATAAGTATAAAAAAGAATATCAAAGTACTGCTTAAAACCATTGTGCTGGTTGCAATTGCGTTAAGTGCGTTTAAGCTTGCACAATCCGATCCAACAGCGTTAAAAATTAAAAAAGGTGATCACATCATTTTAATTGGGAACAACCTTGGCTCAAGGATGATGAACTATGGTCATTTTGAGACAGAAATGCAGCTCCGATATCCGGACAGCCTGCTTTATATCCGCAATATGTGTGATGGCGGGAACACTCCCGGATTCAGGCCGCATTCAGGTCGCGTTTCACCCTGGGCATTTCCGGGTGCCGAAAAATTTCAAACTGAGCTCGCAAGAAATTCAGATAGTCAGGGTTTTTATGAAACTCCGGATGAGTGGATCACTAAACATAAGGCTGATATTATCATTGCATTTTTTGGATATAATGAGTCATTTCAGGGGCAAAAAGGGCTTGAAAACTACAAAGCTGAACTTGATGCCTTCATCAAACATACTTTAAAGCAAAAATATAACGGATCATCGGCACCGCAACTTGCCATCGTATCTCCTATTGCTTTTGAAGATCTATCCAGGCAGTTTGACCTCCCCAATGGTAAAACTGAAAATAAAAATCTGGAGCTCTATGCTCAGGCAATGAAAGAAATTGCAGCTAAAAATAAGGTGCATTATTTAGATGTCTTCAGGCCTACCAAACAGTGGTATGAGGCAAATGAAAAGCCAATGACAATTGATGGCTCTCAACTTACAGATGCTGCCTATGCTAAATTTGGGCCCTTATTAGCAGATGGAATCTTTGGTAAAACAAAAGTAAAGTCTGGTATTGAAACCAATCGCAAATTAGTATACAATGCCGTACAGGAAAAAAACTGGATGTGGCATAATGACCTCAAGATACCTAATGGTGTTCATGTTTATGGACGCCGGTACAATCCCTTTGGGCAGGATAATTATCCCTCTGAACTAAAAAAGATCAGGGAAATGACGATTATAAGAGATCAGGCAATCTGGCTTGCGCTTAAAGGGGAAAAGATGGATCTGGATGCTGCCGATAAGAATACCACACCGCTGCCTAAGATTGAAACAAATTATAATCCTGATAAAAACGGCAGTCTTAAATACCTGTATGGAGAAGAAGCCTTAGCTCAATTCAAATTGCCTCCTGGGTATAAAATCGATCTTTTTGCTTCTGAAGTAGAATTTAAAGATGTTGAGAACCCGGTCCAGTTATCATTTGATAATAAAGGACGACTCTGGGTGGCCACCATGCCTACTTATCCGCACTGGCAGCCCGGAGATAAAAAGCCTGATGATAAAATCATTATTCTGGAAGATACTAACGGTGATGGCAAAGCCGATAAGCAAACAACCTTTTTAGATGGTATTCATCTGCCAGTAGGTTTCGAGATTGCTCCGGAAGGTGTCTATGTTTCGCAGGGAACCAATCTGGTCCTCTATAAAGACACGAATGGTGATGATAAAGCCGATACAAAGGAAATTCTACTAAGTGGTTTTGATGATCATGATACACACCATGCCCACCATGCCTACACTACCGATCCATCCGGAGCTATTTACATGGGAGAGGGAGTCTTTTTACATACTAATGTGGAAACATCTTATGGTCCGGTACGTGCTACCAATGGGGGATTTTACAGATACAATCCAGCCCGGCGTCAATTGGAGCGGACCGCACAACTATCCATCCCTAATCCATGGGGTATTGCCTTTGATGAATGGGGACAGAACTTCTTCGCTGAGACCTCAGGGCCGGATGTGCTTTGGATGATGCCCGGATCTGTCAAGCCAAGATATGGGGTTGCCACTCCTAAATCAACAAACCTGATCGAAGATAAGCATCGGGTACGCCCTACCTCCGGACTTGAGTTTATTTCAAGCCGGCATTTTCCGGATGAAGTACAGGGTGATATGCTGATTAATAATACTATTGGCTTTCTGGGCACCAAAGAACATGCCATGCAGGAAAAGGGTACCGGCTATTCATCGAAACATCGCCAGGATCTGCTGGTATCAGAAGACAGGAATTTCCGTCCGGTTGATATGGAATTTGCTCCGGATGGCTCCCTTTATGTAGTGGATTGGCATAATGTGCTGATCGGGCATATGCAGCATAATGTGCGTGACCCATTGCGCGACCACTCTCATGGACGTATTTATCGCATCACCTATCCTTCCAGACCATTGGTAAAACCGGCTAAGATAGATGGCGCAAGCATTGAGCAACTTCTTAATAATCTTAAGTTACCTGAATACCGTACCCGCTACCGCACACGCAGGGAACTTCGCGGACGTCCGGTTAATCAGGTGCTTGCTCAAATCACAAGCTGGACTGCTAAACTTGACAAGAAGGACCCGCATTATGAGCATCACCTGTTGGAAGCATTATGGGTAAGCTGGGGACTTAATAAGGTCGATCAGAAACTCCTGCGTCAGCTACTTCAGGCACAAGACTATCGGGCACGTGCCGCTGCGGTGCGTGTATTAAGATACACAGGCCATCAGGTTGCTGATCAGACAAACTTGCTGATGCAGGCAGCCAGAGATGTTCATGGCCGGGTCAGACTGGAAGCAATAGTGGCTGCATCCTGGCTTGAAATGGACAAGGGATTACCTATTGTCAAAGAAGCAGGTAAAAAGCCTCTGGACGAATGGATGCTGCCTGCGTATGAAACAGCCATTGCACACCTTAACGGTTATGAACGTATAGAAAAAAAGGCAGAACCGGTTTTAACCGATCTTAAAGGAGCTGAACGCGACCTTTTCGTTAAAGGAAAAGCGATCTATGCACGGGATGGCTTTTGCAATACCTGTCATCAGAGTGATGGAAGAGGACTACAAAGCTCAGGCTTCCCTCCTCTTGCTGGTACCAACTGGGCCACCGGCAGCGAAGAGCGGCTTATTAAACTCGTACTGAAGGGGCTTCATGGCCCAATCGAAGTACTTGGCAAAAAATATCCCGGACAGGTACCAATGACTCCTTTTGAAGGAATGCTCAATGACGATGAGGTAGCAGCAGTACTGACCTATGTTCGAAATTCATTCGGTAATAAAGCTTCTGTAATCTCTGCAGAAAAAGTAAAAGTAACACGAGCTGCAATAAAAGACAAAACAGGATTTTATTCACCTGAGGAACTGCTTAAACAACACCCTTTAGAGAACTGAGCTTATTCAGGTCTTAAACAGATTAGTCTATAATAAAAATATGATGAACAGGAATTCAAACAGACTGCTATTGATCATGCTGATCATATTCATAAATACAACCTTGTCTATAGCTCAGAATAATCCGCAATGGGTTGTCTATCAGGGAAATGAAGGTCCAGGAAAAGGAAAACATATTGTTTTTTTAAGCGGTGATGAAGAGTACCGTTCAGAAGAAGGCTTGCCGATGCTGGCCAAAATTTTAGCCGAGCGTCATGGCTTTAAATGTACCGTACTTTTTGCTGTCGATCCTAAAACAAATCATATTAATCCTGACTATCAGACAAATATTCCGGGGATAGAACAACTGCAAACAGCAGATTTAATGGTCTTATTACTACGTTTCAGAGAACTCCCTGATGAGCAAATGAAATATTTTGACGAATACACCAGAGCCGGTAAACCCGTAGTGGCCTTGCGCACATCGACCCACAGTTTCAATTATACAAGGAATATACAAAGTCCATACGCGAAATATGGATATACCAGCAAGGTAAAGGGATGGGAAGGCGGTTACGGGAAGGAGGTTCTTGGAGAAACATGGATCAATCATCATGGTGTACATGCTAAAGAGGGTACGCGGGCATTGGTCAATGGACTGATGAAAGACCATCCTATTTTGCGCGGAGTAAAAGACATTTGGACTCCGACCGATGTATATGGTATTCGGGGACTGACAAATGATGCGCAAGTTCTGATATTCGGTCAAACCACCATGGGAATGACACCAACATCTCCCCTGAGTTATGAAAAATCGATCATGCCGGTAGCCTGGATAAAAAATCATACTTCCGAAAACGGTAAAAAAGCAAAGATCTTTACCACAACAATGGGGGCTTCTATAGATTTGCTTAGTGAAGATCTTCGCAGATTAATCGTTAATGCCTGTTATTGGGCCACAGGTATGGATCAGCAAATTCCGGAACAAAATAATGTTCAACTCGTTGGTGAGTACAATCCAAGCATGTTTGGATTTGGAAAATATCAGAGAGGCCTAAGTCCTTCCAATTTTGAATGGAAAAAATAATAGCTGACAGGGATAATCTGAGATATGAGATATGAGATATGAGATGTTAGTAGCTTATATCTTTATTCTTTGTTCCTTGTTCTTTGTTCCTTGTTCTTTGTTCCTTGTTCTATACAGTTATTTATATCAGGATTCCACCACGACACCCATGGCACAGAATTTTTCAATCCGTTCATTGATTACTTCATCAATATCCCGCTTAAGCAATGAATCAAGGTCTTTGATGATCCTATCCTGAATGGTTTTTGCCATTTCTTCCGGATCGTGATGGGCTCCTCCGAGAGGCTCCTTTATAATTCCATCGATGAGTTTATTACTGAGCATATCATCGGCAGTAAGTTTCAAACAATCAGCGGCACGTTCCTTAAAATCCCAGCTGCGCCATAATATGGATGAGCAGGATTCCGGTGAGATCACAGAATACCAGGTATGTTCGAGCATATAAACCCGATCACCGATACCAAGGCCCAATGCACCTCCGGAGGCACCTTCACCCACAACAAAACAAAGGATAGGGACTCTTAAAACAGACATTTCAAGAAGATTTCGGGCAATAGCCTCGCCCTGCCCTCTTTCTTCTGCTTCCAGGCCCGGGTAAGCTCCCGGTGTATCGATAAAAGTGATTACCGGTTTATTGAATTTTTCAGCAAGCCTCATTAATCTCAGGGCCTTGCGATAACCTTCAGGATTGGCCATCCCGAAATTCCGGTATTGACGCATCTTGGTATTGACGCCTTTCTGATGTCCGATAATCATAACGGTTTGCCCGCCAATGCTGGCAAATCCGCCTACAATGGCCTTATCATCCTTTACAGTGCGATCACCATGCATCTCGATAAAATCATCACAGATCATCTCTATGTAGGAAAGCGTGTAAGGTCGCTCAGGATGCCTGGATATCTGAACATTTTGCCATCCCGTAAGGTTCGAATATACCTCCTGCCGGGTGGCTTCCATCCTGGTTTCAAGTTCTGTCAGCGTTGAAGACATATCCACCTTGGTCTTATCGGCTACCTGCTTCACCTTATCAATCTGTAATTGCAGATCTGCAATTGGCTTTTCAAAATCGAATGTTGTATTCATCGGGTATAAAATGTGTCGGCTAAATTAGGAATTTTTAAACTATCACAAATAAAGCTTATTCTCATTGGGAATAAACCGGGTAGCTAATAGCAAAAAACAATAGGATCATGACTTTAGTTTTTTCAAATTTTCCCTTGCCTGCTCCCAGCTGTTCGCAGCTTTATTTTCAAGGCCTGCATTATCAATTAATTGCTGCAGGCCGCTAAGGGCTTCAAAAACAGCCGATTCTCCTATCCCCTCTTTCCTGAACTGAACAAGGTCGAGAAGGATAGCCTTATTTTTCCCCTTCTCATCTGTAATAAAGTTTATGCCGTTTATCATGGTTTACAATTTTGGAATTGCTTTTTGACTGGACTATAATTGAAGATCTCTTTAATAAGGAAACCAAAGATACACTATCTTTCAATATCAGGGAATAAACTCAAAGGGCTGACTGTTCGAAATTCGGGCATCCGGGAACGAATCAATGGATTGATCATCGGAATTGAATGAATTATCCTGACAGTATTCAGGAACCGGTAACTGCATCCGAATTTTCATCCCTTGGTATGGTGAACCTGAAGGCTGTGCCTTTACCTGGCTTGCTTTCAATTCTTATACCCCCGCCATGCTGGGCTACAAAATCACGGACAAGCAGCAAGCCTAAACCGGTCCCCTGTTCATTGTCAGTCCCGGATAGAGATCCGGGGCTGAATTGTGTAAAAAGAGTCCGCTGAACTTCATCACTCATACCAATCCCCGTATCCCGGATGCATACCTCCACCATAGATTCGAGATTTTTTGCAGTAACACAAACCTCCCCACCCCTGTGTGTGTATTTTATCGCATTCATAACCAAATTCTGTATAATGGACCTGAGCATAAAAACATCTGCTTTAACATAAATTCCTTCGGGAATATTATTTTTCAAAAGGACATTCTTTTGAACAGCATTTGAATTTAATAATTCAAGAGATCCATCCAGCCCTTTCTGAAGCTGCAAACAAACAGGATTAAAAGATGCCTTTTCGCGCTGCTTTTTAGCCCATTCAACCAGTTCATTCAATTGTTCGAGTATTTTATTGGAGGTTCGGTGAATAATGTCGGCAAGGTGCTGAGTTTCTTCCTGACGCATATTCTTCTTTTTTTTTAACCTGGAGGAGGATGCGAGGAGTGCCGTGAGCGGGTTACGCAGATCATGTGATATGACGGAAAGAAATTTATCTTTCGACAGGTTCAGATCCTTAAGTTCATTATTCAGGTTCTCCAGTTCCAGGGTCCGCTCTTTCACCCTGTATTCCAGTTCATGGTTCAGCTTTCTCAGATCCTTATTGATCAGTCTCAGGTTTTCCTCCTGGCTTTTCAGTATTTGATTTTTTCTGTAAAGTTCCACAAAAACTGCAACCTTCGACCGAAGGATCTGGGTGTTAAAGGGCTTACGGATATAATCCACTGCCCCGGCCTGGTATCCTTTAAAAATAGCGGCTTCTTCATCATCCTGACCACTTATAAAAATTATCGGTATGTGTTTTAACTTGTCCCGCTGATAGATAAGCTCGGCAGTTTCATAACCGTCCATTATGGGCATGCGTATATCAAGCAGGATGAGTGAAAAATCTTCTTCCTTCAATAATATTTTCAATGCCTCCCTGCCTGATGTGGCCTTTGCAAAATAGTAATTGTCATTCTGCAGAACCACCTCCATCGACATCAGGTTGTCTGCATTATCATCTACCAGAAGGATCTTTATTAACGGATCAGTCAAAATGTGTTCTTTAGATGTCATTAAAAAAAAATTAATACAACCAAACTCTCATAACAGCTAAAAGCTGATCAGTTTTAACAGGTTTCGTAATATAATCTGATGCGCCGGATGCGATACACTTCTGCCGGTCGCCGATCATCGCATTTGCGGTTACTGCAAGAATGGGCAGGTTCTTATGGTTAGTTTCTTTCCTGATCCATTTTATGGTCTCATAACCATCCATTTCCGGCATCATGATATCCATCAGCACAATATCAATGCCCTTATTCATAGCCAGTACTTCAATCGCCTCCCGTCCGCTTTCCGCTGTGATCACGTTCAGTTTTGATCGTTCAAATGCAGCAGTTAAAGCAAATAAATTTCTGACATCATCGTCAACAATCAGCGCAGTCTTGCCCTCCAGAATATCGGTATTGCCCCTTATTTTAATGAGCTGTTTCTGCTGTATTTCAGTCAGGGCTTTATTATCTATATGAAGCAAATTAATTACCGCCTCTAAGATATACCCCTGCGATGTGGCTGTTTTTGGGATCAGTTTATAGGTTAGCCGCTTTAATTGTATGAGCTCATTAGCTGTAAAATCACGTGCAGAATGAAGTATAACTGCCGCCTCCGGGCGCTTTAACAGATTGATCTGTTTAAGAAGGTCAAATCCAGAACTATCCGGAAGCATATAATCCAAAATAATACAATCAAAAATATCCTTTTTCAGGATGGCTATCGCTTTCTTTGCTGTTGAGACAGACATCACAGTCACCTGCTCATTACTCAGGAGTTTGGATAATCTCTCCAGTTCCACATCATTGTCTTCGATCAGAAGAACTCTTTTTCCCTTCTGTTCATGAAAGTGTACGAACCCACTGATCAATTCGTCTAATGCTACATTGGTCATAGGCTTTAAATGAAAACTCCTGGCTCCATATTTTATGGCGGCATTACGGTCATCCTCATCCGAGATCAGGCAAACAGGAATATGTCTGTATTCCAAACTCTTTTTCAATGCTTTTAACACCTTCCAGCCATTCGACTCCGGCATTTTTACATCAAGGGTAATACCAATTGGATGGTACTTCTGAATACCATTGAATATTTCCAGGTAATTCGTGGCCACGATAACTTTCAATCCATATTTGTGTGATCTTTCGATCACTATCCTGATAAAGCGGATATCGTCCTCGACCAGCAGCAATACCTTATCGGCAGGACCGATATTATGCCTGTCATCATCGATCACGAGTTCGGCTGCCTCAATCGGATTGATCCGGGAAGGCGCCTGGAAAAACTCTTCCTTGATCTTCAAAGGATCGGGGGTTTCAGAATTTTGAGTGTACTTCAGCGGCAGGTAAAGTGTAAATACACTTCCCTTCCCGAGTTCGCTCGTCACAACGATTGTACCTCCAAGCAGTTCTGCAAAGCCTTTACTGATTGATAATCCAAGTCCGGTACCTCCATATTTCCTGCTGGTAGATCCTTCGGCCTGCTGGAAAGCCTCGAAAATAATTCCCTGAGTGGTTTGGGATATCCCGATCCCGGTATCCTCAATGGCGAAGGCGATCAGGGGCGAGCCGGTTCTGACCGGCAAAGCCTGGCTGTTCTCCGGCTTGTAGATCCTCAGCTTAACTCTTCCCTTTTCAGTAAACTTAAATGAATTTGAAAGAAGATTTTTCAGGATCTGATTTAGCCGCTGAATATCAGTTTCCATGACTTCAGGTACACCTCCTTCAATATTGATCTCAAATTTAAGATTCTTTGCCTCGGATATAGGCCTGAAGGTGGTTTCCACAAATGAAGCGATCTCCCTTAAACCCACAGACATGATATCAGTTGAGATCACCCCTGACTCGATTTTAGACAGATCCAGTATATCATTGATAAGCTGGATAAGATCATCCCCGCATGAATGAATAGTTTTGGCATAACTGATCTGTTTCTCATTCAGATTGCCCTCAGGATTCTCAAATAATTGCTGAGCCAGGATAAGCAGGCTATTGAGCGGCGTTCTTAACTCATGCGACATGTTCGCGAGGAATTCCGATTTATATTTTGAGGTAAGGGTTAATTGCTCCGCCTTTTCTTCAAGTGACCTGCCTTTATCATGAAGTTCATCATTGGCACGTCTCAATTCTTCCTTCTGAGCGGATAACTCACCGGCCAGCGACTGGGATTGGCTGAGTAATTTTTCAGTACGCGTATTGGTCTCTATATTGTTCAGTACGATCGCGATACTTTCGGTCAGCTGATCCAGAAAATCAATATGTGTATCGCTGAAACTTTCAAAAGAGGCCAGCTCTATCACTGCCTTCACTTTGTTCTCAAATAACACCGGAAGTATGACCAGATCGAATGGTGGGGCACTGCCAATTCCGGAGTTGATCTTAAGATATTCTCCGGGTACATTATTAAGCCTGATCTGCTCCTTATCCGAAGCACACTGCCCTACTAATCCTTCATTAAGTGAAAACTCCTTGTCTTTTAACTTCATCCCATTTTGAGCATAACCCGCAATGAGCCGAAGTACAGCCTCATCAGAAGCCTCCGGCTGCTCCAGGATATAGAATGCACCAAAACGGGCATTGACAAGAACAGCAAGTTCTGAAAGCACTTTATTAGCTACCGCATTTCTGTCACGCTCGCCCTGAAGCATTTGGGCGAACTTGGCAAGGTTGGATTTTAACCAATCCTGCTCATGATTACGCAGGGTTGTACCCTTCAGGTTAGCGATCATCTGGTTGATCGTATCCTTTAAGGCTTCCAGCTCCCCTTTCGCGTCAACGCGGATGGTCCGTGTCAGGTCACCTTTTGTTACCGCAGAGGCCACTTCCGATATGGAACGTACCTGGGTGGTTAGGTTTTGTGCCAGCTGATTCACGTTTTCTGTCAGATCCTTCCAGGTTCCCGAAGCACCGGGTACACTGGCCTGCCCGCCCAGGCGGCCCTGCACCCCCACTTCCCTGGCCACGGTGGTAACCTGATCAGCAAAAACCGCCAGGGTATCGATCATTTCATTGATCGTATCGGTTAACTGGGCCACCTCACCCAGGGCATTGATAGAAAGTCTTTGTTTCAGGTTCCCCTTGGCAATACCGCTGGCAACTTTTGAAATACCCCTGATCTGACCGGTTAAATTGGATGCCATCTGATTAACTGAATCTGTCAGATCCTTCCAGGTACCGCCAACGCCTTTTACCTGGGCCTGGCCGCCCAGTTTTCCTTCTGTACCTACCTCCCGGGCAACACGGGTTACCTCAGAGGCAAAGGAGTTGAGCTGATCAACCATCGTATTAATGGTATTCTTCAGATCCATCATCTCTCCTTTTACATCGATGATAACTGTTTTTGACAAGTCGCCTCCGGCAACCGCCTTGGTTACCTCTGCGATATTCCTTACCTGGGAGGTCAGGTTACTCGACATCTGGTTCACAGAATCGGTGAGGTCTTTCCAGGTTCCGGCAACACCCGGAACAAAGGCCTGCCCGCCCAGGTTTCCGTCGGTTCCCACCTCACGCGCAACCCGGGTAACTTCTGATGCAAAGCCCCTGAGCTGATCCACCATGGTATTAATGGTTTCTTTCAGCTGAAGGATCTCACCGCGTACATCTACCGTGATTTTCTTTGAGAGGTCACCGTTGGCAACAGCGATCGATACATCTGCAATATTCCGTAATTGGGCAGTCAGGTTACCTGCCATCTTATTCACACTATCGGTCAGATCTTTCCAGGTACCATCCACACCCGGAACATTCGCCTGCCCGCCAAGCTGCCCTTCTGAACCTACTTCACGCGCCACACGGGTTACTTCTGAGGCGAAGCCCCTGAGCTGGTCCACCATGGTATTGATCGTATCCTTCAGTTCCAAAAGCTCTCCTTTGGCTTCCACTGTGATCTTTCTTGACAAATCACCTTTTGCAACCGCAGTGGTCACTTCGGCAATGTTCCTTACCTGTGAGGTGAGGTTATCAGCCATTTTATTTACAGAATCCGTCAGATCTTTCCAGGTTCCTCCGACCCCCGGGACATTGGCTTGTCCTCCAAGCTGGCCCTCTGAACCTACCTCACGGGCCACACGTGTAACCTCCGATCCGAAGGAGTTCAGCTGATCCACCATCGTATTAATAGTGATCTTCAGCTCGAGCATTTCTCCCTTTACATCAACCGTGATCTTCTTGGAAAGGTCACCCTTCGCCACAGCAGTGGTCACTTCCGCAATATTCCGTACCTGGCCGGTGAGATTCCCCGCCATCTGGTTTACAGAATCCGTCAGATCTTTCCAGGTTCCCCCCACTCCGGGCACATTCGCCTGCCCGCCTAACTGCCCGTCCGAACCAACCTCACGGGCCACCCGGGTTACTTCAGAGGAAAAAGAGTTCAGCTGATCAACCATTGTATTGATCGTATTCTTTAATTCCAAAAGTTCTCCCTTGGCATCCACCGTGATCTTATGAGAAAGGTCACCTTTTGCTACCGCTGTTGTTACTCCTGCGATATTCCGTACCTGGTCGGTCAGGTTACTTCCCATCTGATTCACAGAATCTGTCAGGTCCTTCCATACACCGGCCACACCCTTCACTTTCGCCTGCCCGCCCAGCTCTCCTTCAGTTCCCACTTCCAGGGCCACACGTGTTACTTCCGATGCAAATGAATTCAACTGATCCACCATGGTATTTATGGTCTTTTTAAGTTCAAGCATCTCACCCTTTACATCCACGGTGATTTTCTTGGAAAGGTCGCCGTTAGCCACCGCAGTAGTGACCCCGGCAATATTCCGTACCTGTGAGGTGAGGTTACCAGCCATCCGGTTCACCGAATCCGTCAGATCCTTCCAGGTTCCGGCTACACCGGGTACGATCGCCTGGCCTCCGAGCATTCCTTCCGTACCAACCTCCAGGGCCACCCGGGTTACCTCAGAAGAAAAGGAATTCAGCTGATCAACCATGGTGTTGATCGTATTTTTCAATTCAAGGATCTCCCCCTTCGCTTCCACAGTGATCTTCCTCGATAAATCGCCCTTTGCTACTGCCGTGGTAACAGCAGCCACATTTCTTACCTGAGCGGTAAGGTTACCTGCCATCTGGTTTACCGAGTCGGTAAGCTCTGCCCAAACCCCGGCCACACCCTTGATCTTAGCCTGCTCACCCAGTTTGCCTTCCGAACCAACCTGACGCGCAACGCGGGTTACTTCTTTCGAAAAAAGCCTCAATTTGGATAGCATCTGATTAGATTCCTTAGCCATCCGGAGGAACTCCCCCTTCAGCGGCTGCCCGTTAATCTCCAGGGGAATCTGTTTTGCCAGATCCCCGTTAGCAACGGAATTGATCATACCGGCAATCTCGATCGCCGGGGAGGTCAGATCTGTGATCAGGTTGTTTAAAGAAGTTACTCCTTTCGCCCACTCCCCTTTGGCTTCTGGTAACTGGACCCGCTTAGACAGGTTACCTTTTTTGCCAATTATATTTTCGGCGGAAGAGATCTCACCCACAAGATTCTGATTCATACCGATTATATCATTCAATATTTCACAGATGCGCCCGTTAATACCAGCCTGGGTTACCGGCATCCTGGTATTGAAGTTACCATTCTTAACCAGGCTTAAAACCTTTAATAACTCCCTGGTATCCAGAGGATCTTCTGCCTTAAATGAACTTCCGTTCAGAGGGGCAGGTGCAGCGTTTAATTCAGTGGACTTAAAATTCATATGAAGTCTGATTAAATTTCATAATCTAAAAAATATTCTTAACCAGGGGGAAGATTCGATTTGTATAATCCCCCGATAGCTTATTCATGTTCATTTTCTATTTATTTCTCCTAATGAATTTAATTTACCAAATTCTTTATACATACTAGTATCCGGTCAAAATTGTTTTAAAAAAAAAATCTTCTGCATACAGGAAAGTAAGCGGAGATGATAATTTAAAAAGGATTCAGGGTTGAAGGGAGGGTCACTGAAGCAGGATCATCGGGAAATTAAACAAAAAGAAATATTTTAAACTCCGGAGATTTTATTTTTCACCCGGATATATATAGTGTATAACAGATACCGAATTAATGATCTTCCGTCTTTCAGCCATCCCAAAACAGGCCTCATCATAATATTCCGGATTATAGTAAGAAAGAATTTTCATCTGGTCTTTGGAAAGAAGCATAAACTCATAGGTATATGAATTATAGATATGATATTTCACAGCACAGAAATTTGCAATATCTTTTTCATCCCTAATACTAAAAAGCTCATTCTGCATAAAAGTCTTCCAGATCAGATCGAGTGAGGCATCCGTCAGATTAAGCTTCATAAGCCCTGCAGCTTTTGAAGAATAAGAATATGCCTGGTGTTTATTATTTTTTGAGCTTAAAATAAAATAATCGGATTCTGTCCCGGATGCTGCCGGAAGCAGGGTACGAAAGGCTATTACAAAATCATTCTGCTCATGAAGGGTATGAAGAACCTGCAGGACAAGGGCAGGATCGTATTTCATTCCATTCATTATCCCGCGCTCTTCCTGGGCAAAAAGGCAGGGGGCAGAAAGCAGCAGAAAAAGGAACAGGGAAATTTTCAAAGCAAGTAGGTTTATCTGAACATAAATTTATCCGTACTCCTGGCGGATATTCAGGTTTAATTTTTAAAAAAAGGATGCCTTATTTTTTGGGATTACCTAACCATAGCAGGGCATTAAGCAGCATCCTGTTCTGAATTTCATTATCAAAGGTAAAAGATAATGTACGATTACTTTTATCAATTTTATGCTCATAATCATGTTTAGGGGAATAGGGAATAGGAAATGGGGAATAGGGAATGGGAAATTAGCAGGATTAAAAACCTGCATATGAAAGCCGGTTAACGGTTATCCCTGACGCCTCATCAGAAATTAGCAATCCCTTGAAATTATGCAAGGTAAAATCTATAACCTGTTACACGGAACCAGAGTAATCCCTGTTAAATGTTTTCCTTAATTCTATGATGGAGGAGTGAAGGCGGGAACGAAGGATCCCGACAGTAATATTCAGTTCTTCAGCGGCCTGAACATGAGTATATCCTTTAAAATATACGAGATCTAAGGCTTGTTTCTGATCCTCGTTCAGGA
Source organism: Pedobacter sp. (assembly GCA_036677005.1). Taxonomy (GTDB): domain Bacteria; phylum Bacteroidota; class Bacteroidia; order Sphingobacteriales; family Sphingobacteriaceae; genus Daejeonella. The sequence goes on along the minus strand of JAKFBV010000116.1, from coordinate 28,672 downwards.
TACGTGTCATATCCTTCACTCCGATCAGCTCCGGATTATAGGAGACCTGAAAGGTTTGGTCGATCAGCTGGGTTGATTCAGACAGGTCCTCACTGACCGAATAATTGCGGTAATTTACACTTCGGAGATAGTCTATGGATAGATTTCTGGCTAACCTGGCCATCCAGGTATATAACCTGCCTTTACCGGGATCATATTGTTTAAAGGACTTCCAAATCTTGATAAAGGTTTCCTGCAGCAGATCCTGAGCCACTTCTTCAATTACCACGATCGTTGAGATCACTCTGTATAATGATTCAGAATACATCTGGTACAGGGCCGACATTGCTCCCCCATCCATATTCTTAAGCCCTTCAACCAGTTTATCCTCCGATAAGCGAAGTTTCCTGACCCTTGGTTTTCTTCCCGCAATTGAATCTTCAGGCTGTAAATCCAGTACTATCATAATATCATTACGAATATTTATTAAAGTTGGATGCCTAAGATGAATTTCAGATGAATTTTAATAAAAATTATACCAGCAAACTCAAGGCTTAAAAACAAAAAAGGTGTCCAAATTGCTTGAACACCCTCTTTAAAAGCCGGAAGTACCCGGGATAATTTTATAAACTACATTTTTTTAATTTCAACCCTCCGGTTTAACTGCCGGGCTGCTTCCGAATCATTGTTATTGATTGGCATCGATTCTCCAAAGCCCTTAGCTATCAAATTATTGGCATTTATGCCGGCGCTGACCAGGTAAGTCCTAACAGCGGTTGCTCTGTCCACAGAAAGAGTCATATTTCTGGCTTCGGTACCTTCAGCCGAAGAGTGCCCGTTTAAATAAAAGCGCATGGAAGGATATTTTTTCATTTCACGGGCAATTTCATCCAGAACCTGGTAGGATGAAGTTTTTAACACAGAAGAATTAAACTCAAACAGAATATTTTTATAGTTAAAACTTGGTTCTGCTGCTATGGTCTCCGGACAACCATCATTGGCCGAAGTCCCGGCCTTATTCGGGCAATTATCTTTTGAATCAGGAATTCCATCCCCATCAGTATCAGTCTCTTTTACTGGTGCAGGTTTAGGTGATTCCTGTACTATAGCCTGAGCAACAGGTGCCTGAGTCACTATCTTTTTAGGTTTACAGGAAGAAAACAAAACAACCGCCATTAAAAAGGCGGAGGCAAAAATCGAAAATGTGTTTTTAAAATTTCTCATTATTAGCTTGAATGGTTTAATGTTTGATAAAAATTAAAACTACTATTTAATGTCATCTGCACAAAATTTCATTTCTGGAAATATATTACAATTATCACGATATCATTTAAAAAATTAGTTTAAGATATTATTCCGACGAAAAAAGAAATATAGTTAAGAGGATTACAACAGAAATTTTAATTTTGAAATATCCCATTCATACCGATAAATGCATCCCTAATTCAACACCTTCCTGCTGTAAACATAATACTCTCCGGGTGCAAGTGTCCCTGTATAAGTTGTTGTACTTAAACTAAGACTTGAACCACCCATGGCATCATACCATATACCTGAACTTCCAAAATCAACACTTGCAACCTGCTGGTTCATGTCGAAATTTCCAACTATAAGCACAACATTGTTTCCGTCCTCCAGTTTAATATACTTTATTCCGCCTCCCAGACTGTAGCTCACATTTGCCGAAGCAAAAATCGGGTTACTTTTCTTCATCCTGATAAAACGAGAATAAGCCTGAAATAAAGCCTTACGATCAGTCTGATCCTTGTACTCCCATTTGATTGGCTTTTCACCCGTTCGCCCATTATTATCAATTGAAATATCATATCCAAGCTCCCCAAACTGCCAGATCATCTTAGGCCCGGGTATGCTGAATAAAAATGCGGCAGCCATTTCATGACGCTTAAGTGCGGTAGCCAGATTCTTCACTGAGTAAGAGCCTGAAGAATTACCGAAATTCAGATTTTTATACATCATCCTTTCTTCATCATGGCTTTCCATATAGGTTATCAGATTTTCAGATCTTGCAAAAGTATGTGTGCTGTAAAATGCTCTCGAAAAATTTGAATTAGCTAAAAAGCCCATGGACGCCTCAGTAAAATTATAATTCACATTATTCCATAGCATCATCCCCTGTTCTGCCAGTTCTTTCTCTTCAGCATCAGCAGCAAAATGCTCGAGTATCACATAGAAATTATTCGCATCAAGGCCTTTGATATAATTATTATACTCTTTCCAGATAGCCACCCTGCCGGCATCATAAGCACCCCATGCCGTAACAGAAGCATCTGATGTTCCTGAATTTTTCTGGGTGAAGCCCTTTGAAAGGTCGAACCGGAATCCGTCGATCTTATACTGTTCCATCCAGAATTTCATTACATTTTTTGTGAAGGACTTTGTAGCCGGACTCTCATGGTTGAAATCATAACCCACATTATACGGATGGGTTGGATCGGCATTAAACCAGGGACTGTTTGCGGCAGGTTTTCCGGCCGAATCATTAAAATACATCTGTACCATGGGCGATTGCCCAAACGAATGGTTCAGCACAACATCCAGTATAACAGCGATCCCTCTCGAATGACATTCATCCACAAAGGCCTGCAAAGCCTGTTTAGTGCCGTAGTATTTATCCGGAGCAAAATAAAAAGATGGATTATAACCCCAGCTTGAATTCCCTTCAAATTCATTGACAGGCATGAGTTCGATGGCATTGACGCCCAATCGGCTTAAATAAGTCAGTGTATCTTTGAGTGATGAATAATTTGAGTTTTTCAGAAAATCACGCAGATGCAATTCATAGATCACCAGGTCATTCTTTGCCGGACGGTTAAACGTTGGGTTTCTCCATGAATATGGAGTTTGACCCGCCTGCATCAGACTGACTATGCCACTTGTTTTTCCACCTGGGTAAGATGGTAATCCCGGGTAGTTAGCAGGCGGAATATATTGATCGTTATTGGGATCCAGGATCTTCTCACTATACGGGTCGGCAATCTTTAATTTTCCGTCAATCAGATACTGGTAAGCATATGTTTTAGAAGGATCGAGATCATCGATCTGTACCCACCAGGTATTCCCGTCGGGACTGCGTTTCATAAACTGTTTCTGATCAGCCTGCCAGCCATTAAAATCGCCAATTGCATATACATATTGCTTATTAGGCGCAAACAAAGCAAGAATAGCAGATCTCCCCCCATTGATAAAGGTGAGGCCTTCTTTTGCACCTGCTGGTAATGCCGCAGATTCTACCGTACCGCTGACCACAAAACTAAATGTACTTTCTGCGGTGCTGCTTCCCTCAGTTGCAGTCACCTTAATGCTTTGCTGCCCGGCGGTAATAATTTTGGCCTTACCTAATATTTGAGTCCCGTTAGAACTGGCAAATGTATTGCCATTCAGGCTGAGTACCAGGTTAGCTGATTTGGAAGCCTGAGCAGATACAGTAAGTTCTTCTCCGATCATTTGTACCGTTACTTTTGGAGAGGGGATATTGGTAGGTTCAAAAAGCGGACTTATAAACTTTACCTGAACTGTTGCCGGATCATAAAGAGGCAAATAGATATCAGTCTGATCGCTGTTCCGAGCAACTTTGTTTCCATCAGCACTGCGGAAGAGCATGACCATCTTTAAGATCTTTTCACCTGCAGGGACATTATAAAAAGCTCTTGGGTTCAGACTGATCTGGTATTTTCCGGATCCTGCTGAACTCATTTTTGCCGCCGGATCAGGTGTATTAAACGTGGGGCTTTTGATATACTTCCAATCTGTGGTACCAGTACTTTTATCCGTGATCAGTCCGGTATAGATATATACATCCCCTGAAAAATTATTCAAGCCTTCATTACCTTTGCCCGCGTCAAATGTGAGTGTAAAAGTCGTTTCAGCTCCGGGAAAATCAACAGATGTACTGATCAATCCTGTTGCAGAAATTGTAACAGGGGGTTGCGGGTCAGGCCCCGTAATTGCAGGTGGAACAGGCTCCTTTTTACATCCTGACAGAATGAATCCCAATAGACACAAGGTAAATAATCCTTTCTTCATCTCTAATCGATTGATGGCCCGGATTAAGGAGATTACTCCCCTGAAACTGGTTTTTGTTTAATATACATGACCGAAAAGGCACCCAGGATCATAAAAACACCTGCAATAACCAGGGCGTAAATAGCCTCTCCGTTATAAAAATATTTGACGATCATTCCGCCAAGGAATCCATTCACTATTTGGGGCATGGTTATGAAGAAATTAAATATGCCCATATAGACCCCCATTTTTCGGGCGGGAATAGAACCTGAAAGTATGGCGTAAGGCATAGAAAGAATACTTCCCCAGGCAAGGCCTACACCTACCATAGAAAGTATCAGCCAATCAGGATCACTGATAAAATAGATCGAGATCAAGCCTAATCCACCGGCTACAAGCGAAAATGCATGAGCCGTTTTCAGACTGGTTTTTCTGGCTATCCAGGGCAGAATGAGCGCGTATAAAGCCGATACCCCATTATAGATCCCGAATAAAATGCCAACCCAGTTTCCCGCATCGGCAAATTTAACCGACGATGTATCTCCGGGAAGAACCTTGTAAATATGCTGCGCAATGGCAGGAGTAGTAAAAACCCACATCGAAAACAGGGCAAACCATGAAAAGAACTGGACCAGTCCCAATTGCTTCATGGTCAGAGGCATCTTTGAAAAATCCTTAAATATGCTTGTTATTCCTTTATGTTCTTTCTCCTCAGTTTCAATCTCGAATGTATTCATTTCTTCAGGTGAATATTCCCTGGTGGTAACGATTGTCCAAAGTATAGATATCAGCAATACCGCTGCTCCAACATAGAAGGAAAAAATCACATTATTTGGTACCGCTCCCACGGCAGCAGTTTTTGATACACCCAGGTATTCAGAAAAAATATACGGAAGCCAGGAACCGCATATAGCCCCGATCCCGATCAGAAAGGTTTGCATGGAAAAACCGGCACTTCTCTGGCTTTCGGGCAATTTATCAGCGACAAGAGCTCTGAAAGGCTCCATCGCTACATTTATTGAAGCATCCATAATCATCAGCATTCCTGCTCCTATCATGATTGGTGGCAAGGCAAGAGTGAGTACTCCCGAGTTAGGCATTAATACCAGAGCTAATGCTGTAAGCAATGCACCTACAAGAAAATATGGCCTTCTACGGCCCAGCCTGTTCCATGTACGGTCGCTATAATAACCAATAATTGGCTGTACGATCATACCGGTTAAAGGAGCTGCCAGCCAGAACAACGAAAGGTGTTCCACATCAGCACCAAATGTTTGAAGTATTCGTGAAGCATTGCCATTCTGCAGTGCAAATCCAAATTGAATTCCGAAAAAGCCGGCACTCAGATTAAATATCTGTGCCGTGCTCAACCTCGGTCTCTGTATTACTTTCTTCATCCTGAATATCAGATAGAATTAAAATTTAAGTATCCATGCCCCCATAGCAGGAACATTTACAGGAATGCCCTGCGCCATATCATTTACGCTAAACTTTTTTCCCGTTAAAATATTGATGATCTCCAGCTTTTTTCCTGAAGAAATTACTATTTCAGGAAGTCTAATTGTTGTTTTCAAGGCTGAGTCCCGGTTAAAATTGCTTATCACAAGCACATGTTCTTTTGAGGTATACCTCAGATAGGCATAATGCTGCTTTCCAAAACCCTCCTGATCTTTTAGTTCTGTCAATTTCCCATGTCTGATGGCCTCATTAACCCTTGAAAAATTCAGCAGTGTTTTATAAAATTTTCTGAGCTTTTTCTGATCAGAAGTTAATCCAACACCATCAAAAAGCCCATTATTCATCCATTTCTGATGTTCCGGTACTCCCCAGTAATCAAAGATCGTTGTACGGTTATCTTCGCCGCCAAAGCCTTCTTTACCCTTACCGGGCTCCCCAGCTTCCTGCCCGAAATAGATCATCACCGGTCCGCCGGAAAGGGTTGCTGAAACAACCATAGCCGGCACTGCATACCAGGGATCCCCGGCAAAACCGGCAGATGCCAGGCGCTCCTCATCATGATTTTCGAGAAAACGAAGCATTCTGTCCTTATAAGCATCCTGCTCAAGATTTATTTGTGAAAGATCCGTTACAGTGGCATCAGGCTCATTTTTTATCAATCGTTTGAGGGCATCATAAAGCCCAACTTTATCATAAAGATAATCAAACTGCCCTGTACCAAGGTACTTTTCGTAGGATACAGGATCATACGATTCAGCAATGAAAATAATGTCCGGTTTTACCTTTTTCACTTCAGGTATAATCCAGGCCCAAAACTCCACCGGCACCATTTCTGCCACATCGCACCTGAAACCATCAACATCCTTACGGGCCCAGTACATCAGGATATCTCTCATTTTTAACCATACCGGAGGGATAGGGTCAAAATATGTTTTGCCATTGTTTGCGTAATCTATGCCATAATTAAGCTTTACAGTTTCCGACCAGTCGTTTATTGAAGGCCTTTCCGAAAACACATTATTTCCTGTGGCTTTGGCTATTGATTCATCAAACAACCTGTCCTTCATGGGATGTTTAAATCCTTCACCACCGGCATTGGTTCCTTCAGGAACTATAAAGCTCTTTCCCGGAATATAATAAAAATCGTTGCCGGGTATAAACGATTTGCTCTTATCATCATTCACACCAAAATCATCAACACCTTCAGGCTTTGCATCCGAATTATAGGTCCGGGCAACATGATTAGGCACAAAATCTATCAGAACTTTCAGTCCCTGCCGGTGAGTCCGCTCAATTAAATCCTCAAATTCCTTCTGCCTGTCTTTAACATTCACTGCCAAATCCGGATCAACATCATAATAATCTTTGATCGCGTAAGGCGAACCTGCAAGACCCTTTACGATATCCGGATCATCTTGCCTGATCCCATAAGAGGTATAATCTGTCATGGTTGCATGCTCGATAACACCCGTAAACCATACATGAGAAATACCCAGTTTTTTTAATTCAATTAAAGCTTTATGATCAATATCATTGAATTTGCCCGAGCCGTTTTCAATGATTGTACCGTTAAACTTGTTTGTTGTGTCCTTATTGCCGAAAAGCCTGACCATCATCTGATAGATGATCAATTTATCTGATCTTTCTGTTTCCGGCAATGTGTGAACACTGGGATCAGAAGAAAGACCACAACTCATCATGATCACGCTGAAAAACAATAAGATATAACGCATAGCACCCATTTTCTAATTTACGCTTAAGCCGCATTCTGCCCTGACAATTGAAGTTCCAGAAACCACATACCGGTTGCCCTGCACCATGATCTCAAGATCAACAGCAGAACAATTCGAAATCTGAATATGTTCGCGTTCGATACTGATCGTTAATATCGCCGACTTAAATCTGATCGTGAATGAAAATAGTTTCCACTTTTCAGGTAAAAAAGGGTTAAAGCTTAAAATACCTTTACGGACACGCATTCCGGCAAAACCTTCAACCACACTCATCCAGGTTCCTGCCATAGAGGTGATATGCAACCCATCCTCAGTATCGTTATTGTAATCATCCAGATCTAACCGGGCTGTCTGAAGATAGAATTCATAGGCTCTCTGTTCATCATTTAATTTTGAAGCCAGGATACTATGAAGACAGGGAGAAAGAGAGCTTTCATGAACGGTACGCGGTTCATAAAAATCAAAGTTCCGCCTGATTGTTTCCTGATCATAATCATCCTCGAAAAAATAAATTCCCTGTAAAACATCGGCCTGCTTGATATAGCAGGAACGCAGGATCCGGTCCCAGCTCCATTTCTGATTGAGCGGCAATTCAGCTTCCGGAAGATCTTTGACCAGTACCTGTTCCTTATCGAGATAAGCCTCCTGCTGAAGGAAAATTCCCCGTTCAGCATCCAATGGAAAATACATCTTAGCAATAATATCATTCCAGGCATTAAACTCTTCCGGCTCATTAAGCTGGATTTTCTCCGAAATGGACTGATAAACTGCATGATCCATTTTCTTCACAAGTTCCGCGGCCCTGATCGCATATTTTAAGCACCAGACAGCAAGCGTATTGGTGTACCAGTTGTTATTTACATTGTTCTCGTATTCATTCGGTCCGGTTACACCCAGCATGACATATTTATTTTTTTCAATACTCCAGTTGACCCGTTGTTTCCAGAAACGCGCGATCGCCACAAGCACCTCCAGTCCGTATTCCTTAAGATAGCTCTCATCACCTGTGTAGCGGATATAATTGAATATAGCATAGGCAATTGCACCGTTCCGATGGATCTCTTCAAATGTTATCTCCCATTCATTATGACATTCCCCGCCATTCATCGTAACCATTGGGTAAAGGGCTGCACCCTTATCAAAACCCAGCAATTTAGCATTTTCAATAGCTTTTGGGAGATGTTTATATCTGTAAATAAGCAGGTTACGGCAAACCTCGCTGGAGGCGGTTGACAGGTAAAAAGGCAAACAATAGGCCTCTGTATCCCAATACGTTGAACCTCCGTACTTCTCACCGGTAAAACCTTTAGGGCCAATATTTAAGCGGGCGTCCTTACCGGTATAGGTCTGATTTAACTGGAAAATATTAAACCGTATGCCCTGCTGTGCAGAGATATCCCCCTCAATAGTTATATCACTCTCTTTCCACTTATTTGCCCAGGCATCAGCCTGTTCACTTAACAGAATTTCAAAACCTTTTAAGAGTGCTTTATTCAACACCTCCCTGCATTTTTTTAAAAGCTGTTCTTTCGGATGGCTCTCTGAAGATAAGATAGCGGCAATTTTATAAATAGTAACAGGATTATTCTGGGAGATCGTCAGACTGAGTGACTGGGAAAGATATTTCTCTTTTAACCCTTCTTCAAAAGCCTCTTCAACAACAGTATCCCCTTGCATGACCAGGAGACCTGTTCCTGTACAAACCTCAAATCCTGTTTTTTTAGTCTTTAAAGTCAGGTAAGCACACTGCTTTTCGAAATTTTTTGCCAGCTCTTCCCAGAATTTCTCATCATAATTGGCATCCTCATTCTTAATATCCCCATCAATGAATGACCTAATATCCAGTTTTCCGCTAAAATTCAAGGCGGTAAGACGGTACCGGAGTCCACCCACTTCATCATCAGCAATACTTAAAAAACGGGTGCTTTGCACATTGAGTTGCTTGCCTTCCGACAATTCAAGCGTAAATGAACGCTCAAGATAACCCTCCTTCATATTTAAGACACGCCTGAAATCGATAACCCTGCATACCGCCAGGTCTATCCTCTGAGCATCGACATGGATATCAAGTCCGGCCCAGTTTGCCGCATTCAAAACCTTGTCAAAATATTCGGGGTATCCGTTTTTCCACCAGCCTACACGGGTCTTATCGGGATAATAGACTCCGGCAATGTAATTCCCCTGTAGCGTTTCTCCGGAATAATACTCTTCAAAATTGGCACGATGACCCATACGGCCATTGCCCAGACTGAATATGCTCTCAGAAATTTTATTTAAGTTAGGGTCAAAACCCTCTTCAATTATTCTCCACTTGTCTTCTACAATATATTTTTTCATATCCGCACAATACCCTAAAGCTCCTGATTTAAGAGTTCTTTTAATGTTGTTAAATCAATTTTGTCAAGGCCACTGTACACCAGATCTGCCATGTTTAATACTTCAGGCCGCCCAATACCTACTACTTTCATCCCGGCAGCAAGGGCGGCCTGCACTCCCGCGATACCATCTTCAAATACAATACAATCCTTTGGATCTATACCTAAGAGCGCCGCACCTTTTAAAAAAACCTCCGGATCAGGTTTTGATGCTTTGACAGAATTTCCATCAACTATCACATCAAAATAAGGGGCAAGAGAAGTACTTTCCAGGATAAGAGCCGAATTACGACTGGCTGAACCCAGGGCACATTTAAAGCCTGATGCACGGACAGCCTCAAGAAGTTCTCTGGACCCGGGCAATACTTCATCTGGTTTCATTTTGCTGATCATTTTTACATACCAGGTATTTTTCCTGCCAGCCAGTTCCAGCTTAAGAGCTTGAGGGATTTGAATATTTCCCCAGCCCAGGATCTTTTCCAGTGAGTCGATCCTGCTGATTCCTTTTAACTGCTCGTTCTGTTCTTGTGTAAAATCAAAGCCGAGTTCATTGGCCAGACGCTTCCAGGCCTCATAATGATAAATTGCCGTATCAACCAGTACTCCATCCAGATCAAAAATACAGGCCTTAAGCAGGGTATTAACTGATTTTAGTTCTGCCATTTCAATTCAATTCGAGAACCATGGTTGTTTTTGCCGGAACACGGATGCTTTTGATATCATTTAAACGTTCAGAGTTGATCACATTCAGTGCTGACTTATATGACAAAATGCGTTCTTTATAACGCTCCGTACTGATTGTCTTTTCCGTGTCGTTACTATTCATTAGCATCATCACTGTTTTTTTATCGTTGTACCTGAAGTAAACATATATCCCATCTTCTGGTATGAACTGCATCATTTTACCGGTCTGTAATACCTCGTTATTCTTACGGTAGTTAGCCAGGGTCCTGACATAGCTGAAAGCCTCCATTTCTTTTCCTGCCCGACCGGAGGCCGAAAATTTGTTTTCCTTATCAGCCTTCCATCCCCCCGGAAAATCAGACCGTACCAGTCCGTCAGGATTTGAAAAGTTCTTCATCAGGATCTCTGTTCCATAATAGAATTGCGGAATACCCCGGGTAGTAAGGAGCCATGCTATACCTGATCTATATTTATTAAAATCTTCGCCTACGACAGAATAAAAGCGGCTCAGGTCATGGTTATCAAGAAATACCACATTCCTGGTCGCGTCCTCATACACAAAATCATTCGAAAAGACATTGTAAAGACGTGCTACTCCATCAGTCCAGCCGAATTTTCCATTGAGCGCTTCATTTATTGCCCATAAAGCCTGGAAATCAGTAACTCCCTGTAATTCGGTATCTATTCCCTGGTTGATTTTATTTCCCTGGGTAAAGTATGCCTGATTTGGAACACCATGAACCCAAGTCTCTCCAAAAAACGTTAGTTTTGGAAATTCAGCTTTTATCGCTTTACCCCATTCAGCCATAAACTCCAGATCATTGTAAGCGTATGTATCCAGCCGCAATCCATCAAGTCCGGCATATTCAACCCACCAGATATGACTTTGTGTGATGTATTTTTTCAGGTAAGGGTTTTTCTGGTTCACGTCGGGCATATGGAAATCAAACCAGCCATCCGTCATGATCGCTTTGTCTGCTGATGCCACATAAGGATCCATCCATACCTGCTCCCTGTAATTGGTTTTGGTATAAACCGGCCAATGATGCACCCAGTCATTCATTGGGGGATCGAGTACCGTAAAATGTCTGCTGCCTATATGATTGTGAACCAGGTCTTTGACCATCTTCATTCCCCGGCTGTGACATTCATCAACCAGTTTTTTGTATAATTCATTATCCCCGAAACGCCTGTCGATCCTGTAATTTTCTGTATTGGCATAACCATGGTAAGAAGTCTTAGGCTGATCATTCTCAAGAACCGGGTTCAACCATAATGCAGTAACGCCCAAGTCTTTCAGGTAATCCAGATTATTGATAATTCCCTGCAGATCCCCGCCATGGCGGTAGTACATGGAATCCCGGTTCAATGCCGTTTCGGTCATACCGGGGATAACATCATTGGAAGGATCCCCATTCGCGAACCTGTCGGGCATGATGAGGTAGATAAAATCGCTGGCATTTACACCCTGAATACGCTCAGGCGAATTATTCCTGCTTTTTAATTCATAGGTATATTGTAATTTCTTCCTGCCCCTCCCTGAAAAATAAATCGGAAACTTACCGGGCCTGGCATCAGCGCTGATCAGCAGATCCAGAAAAAGGTAGTTTGCATTTTCAACTTTATTCACTTTCTCCAGAATTACACCCGGATAGCTCAGCTGTACTTCAGTATCAGCAATATCATTTCCATGAACCAGCAGCTGAACCCTTGGGTTATGCATACCCGTGAACCAAAACATAGGTTCTATCCGGTCCAGTGAAACTAACTGAGCCTGACTTTGCTGGCAACAGATAATAAATAATAAGATCAGTATCCTTTTCATAATAAATAATGCAATACCCCCCTTTCGGGGGGATTATCACAAATTGGTTAGTGGATTATTGTTTAGTTAAGGTGTAAGTATTACTTACAAAACTGAATACGATCTTATATGTTCCGGAACTTGCCACTTTAATGTTGTCACCACCATTATCCAGTGTACCATCGGCGCCTTTATCACCATAATTGGTTCCCCAATCATCGTTTAACCTGAACTTGAGCTCTTTACCACCGATCAGATCAATAATAACCCACCATTCCCTTTTTCCATTATTATAGTTCATGTCTGTATCTGTGCCCCATCCGCCTGGAGTGGCATCACCTATGACACCATATGAGAACTTCTCGCTACTTAAGGTATTATCGTTTAAGTTCAGGGTAAGCTTATGAGGATATAAACTACCTGCTTTAAGATTAGAACCTGCCGTGGTGCTTACTTTGCCGCCTCCGGCATCGCCATAGGCTACAGTCCATTCTTTTTTAGGTGTAATTTTAAACTCTAAAGAGTTGGCTTTAGCAGCAAAATTGATCACACCCTCATACTTCCCGTCTCCCAGTGCCGATATCAGGCTGTCTGCTGTGCTGGGATTCCATCCCTGATAATCGCCCGGAACATAGACGAATGCAATCAGTGCGAATGGTTTTACACTAAGCTCAAAAGGCGCAGAATATACAGGAGCTACGGAACTCCCGATCTCGGATTTAGTTCTTACCTGTATAATGGATATAACATCGGGTTTAAGCCCTAATGCCAGAGCAATATCATTCAGTTCAACTCCTGTAATGGATTTTGTAAAGGTGTTTGCCTCCAGGCTGATCTCCTTAGGCTTAGCGAAATTATTCCCCTTCACATCCAGCTGAAGGGTATATTTTACCGCTGCCTGATAGCCAAAATCTGTTTTGCTTACAGTAAATTTTACAGCCTCATTATCTTTGGTGGCTTTGGTTAGAGTCACGGTGCTAACTGAGGAAACTAAACTTCCTGCGCTAACCGAGGCTATATTTGCTATGGCCTGTTCCTCAACTTTTTCGCAGGATGCTAATGTGATGATCATCAGCATCAGCCAGACGATTTTCGATAATTGAAATTTCATACTTCTTGAATTAATTTTTTTACTTAGAATTAAAATATTCTTGCAAGTAATTAGTATCCGGTATTTTGTTTAAGATTAGGATTTGCGGTTACATCAGCTGCAGGCAGCGGGTACAATGCCCTGAATGCCTCAACTGATTTCCCGTCTCTCACTCCGCCTTTCCACGGCCATAGATAGGAACCTTCAACAAATCTTCCGTAACGGATCAAATCGGTCCTGCGGTGTCCTTCCCAGTGCAATTCGCGGGCTCTTTCATCCAGCAGCAAGTCTAATGTCAATGAACTTACATTACCCGTAGTGTTGCCATAAGCCCTGGTTCTTAGATTATTGATATAGGTTAAGGCAAGGTTATTATCACCGCCGCCGCCTCTCAGGCTTGCTTCAGCATAGACCAGGTACATTTCGGCTAAACGGAACAAAGGCAGATCAGCATCAACGAAAGTCTGATTGGAACCGGAAATACCCGCACTGTTTTTATTCTGGTATTTGGTAACAGCATAACCATCAGTAAAAGTGGTCAGACTTGCTATTTCAAGCTTCTGTCCGTTGGTATAGAAGCTAGCTCTTTTGTCGGGTGAAGCCGGTACTCCGGGGAACAGATCCACCAATTTCCTGGTTGTACGTAAACCGCCCCATGCATAGTCTAAACCATAATCTGAGGCGTTCATTGCTCCTCCTACTGAGGCATGAGCAAGAAAAGTAGTCCCTCCGTAAAGCTGTGTTTTCTGACCGTCATAATTGATCGTAAAAATAAGTTCGTTCCGGGAGGTGATGTTATTATCATTCCTGGTTAAATTACTGTAGTTACTAATTAAAGAATATCCTGCATCAATCACTTTCTTTGCGTAGATAACCGCATCATTATTCCTTGCAGTACCCGTGTAGGTTTGAGCATTCAGATAAACCCGGGCAAGCAGAGCCTGGGCCGCTGATCTTGTGGCTCTTCCATACTGGCTTACACTTCTGTCCGAAGCAGGCAATTCAGTTTCTATTGCTTTCAGTTCACTTTCCACATATTTAAACAGATCTGCCCTTGCAATCTGTTTAGGCAGCGGACCGCCAACCGGATTATCCTCAGTAACAAATGGAGGATTTCCATACAGGTCCATTAAAACCCAGTACTGAAATGCCCGCAGAAACCGTACTTCAGACCTTGCCTGTTTGATCTCTGTAGCTTCGGTTCCTGAAATGCCCCGCTGAGACAATAAAGCATCGGTTGACTGCCTTAAAAACTCATTTGAAAGTGTGATCTGGTAAACGCTTTTAAAATAAAGCCCGCGCAGGAAAGGATTGTTTGATGTCCAGTTCATATTATGAAAATCCTGGATACCCACATCTCCCCATGCAATTACGGCCTCATCAGTTGATAGTTCCTGAGCTTTCCAGAATGTTCTGAAGAAATCCCCGTTACTGCCTTCATCCAGGCCCACTATATCGGCTGCCCCGGCAGGGCCGCTATTACCGGTTAGGGCAAAACTTCCATATACCTTAGCTAAAGCTTGCCGGTAACCTTGTACCGAGCTATAAGCAACTTCCGAAGTAACATCATTTAAAGGCTCCAGGTCAAGCACTTTCTTACAGGAAGAAAATACCATTCCAAAAACCGCTAATCCGAAGCTTACTATTATTATATACCTTTTCATATTTAAGAATTAAATATTGTTAAAAATCTAAGTTCAGCCCTAAAACGAAGGTGCGGGGCCTCGGATAGAAGTTATTATCTATACCACCGTTAATTTCGGGATCTATGCCATCGTATTTCGTCAGTACAAATACATTCTGAGCATTTGCATTGATCCTTAAGCTGGCTTTGCCATTCAAAACCTTACCAACCTGATACCCTAAGCTGATATTATCCATTTTCAGGAATGAGGCATTCTGAATATAGTAATCTGATAAGAAATACCTGTCGCCTGCTCCGCTAAACCGCGTATTCAGTATATCACTTGAACCATTGTTCAGGTAATTCAGTGGATTGAAGATATTCCTGTAAGTGCCTGTACTGGAGGCAACATTGTTATAAACATAGTTATTGATGTTGCTGCGCAATACAAAACCACCGTTCCATTTCTTAAAAGTAAAGTTGGTGCTAAAACCCAGGTAGATATCCGCATCCGCGTCTTTATATCTGTAGAGGTCATTGTCACTCAATCGCCCGTCACCGTTTCTGTCAACAAATACATCTTCTAAAGGCTTCCCCGCCTGGTTGTAAACCTGCTGATACACATAGAACGATGCCCGGTTATAGCCTGTAGAATTGATCTGTATCGTATTACCGGTACCACCGCTTATCCCGCCGATCTTATTTCCGATAAAATTCGGATCGGGAACGGAAGTAAGATTTGTGATCCTGTTCTTGTTATAAGTGGCATTGAAACCAAAATCAAGTTTAAAATCAGCCTTATCAAGGGCAATGGTGTGGAGAATAAATTCGAGGCCTTCATTTTCCATATTACCTACGTTTGCGATAAACTCGTTGATAAAATTGGTTCCTGCAGGCTGAGTAATAACATTCAGAAGATCTTTGGTCTTCTTTTTATAATAATCAATACTTCCGTAAACACGGCCCTGAGATATCCCGTAATCCAATCCCAGGTTAGTAGTGGTTGTTTCTTCCCATTTCAGGTTAGGATTATAAGCGGAAGGCCTGTACAGATTATAAAATGTTCCTCCCAATTCATATTGTGCGGTATTATTACTTAAAGCATAATTACCCAGGTAGGAATAATTACTGATACCATCCTGTTGACCGGTAACGCCATAGCCTATTCTTAATTTCAGCTCGGATATGGTTTTAGAATCCAGCATGAAAGGCTCCTGACTAATTCTCCAGGCAAAGGCTCCTGATGGAAACACGCCCCATCTGTTATCAGGGGATAATCTTGAGGATCCATCAGCTCTGACCGTACCGGTCAGGATATATTTGTCGGCAAAAGTGTAGATCGCTCTACCGTAATAGGATAATAACCTGTTTTCTGGTTTATCCATCGGAAAGTTAGGATCTGAATTCGGCCGCTTAACCCCATCGCGACTAAAGTCGGCGAAGAAATATTCATTTGCTTTAAATGCCTGATAAGAAGTTCCAGCAGTAACATCAACACGGCTCTTGATCGACTTCAGATCTTTTGCATAGTTTAAATAAAAGTCGCCGACCATGTTCGTTTTATCCTGAAGATATTCATTGTTCACACCACTTCTGGCTGTGCTTTTCGCGTCGATAAAACGTTTAAAGCTGGATGCGGCTACATCGCTCACCAAAATATTTCCGGATCCCTTAGAAATATCATAACCCAGATTCAGGTTTGCTCTGAGCTCTTTAAGGAAAGGAAGGGCATAATCGAACTGAATATTACCAATACTTCGGTATACATCACTGTTATCATCTCTTTGCTCAAGCAGTCCCAAAGGGTTCTTCGGCGCAAGGCCTCTCAATCCGTTTGTTGAAGCTGGGTCTAACCATTCCCAATACCCACCGTAATTGGCGTTTCCTGATAGAACCGGTTGAGAAGGATCAAAGTTTGCTGCTGCACCGATAGCACCCTGGTCGGCATAACGATTCTTATTATAGCTTCCTTTGAGATTGATATCAATTTTAAGGCTATTATCCAGTAATTTAGGATTGATGTTTAAAGCTAAAGATGTTCTTTGAACATTGCCAGTTCTTAAAATACCATCCTGGTTCAAATAGCCCAGAGAAACGCGATAAGGTAAATTCTTCATAGAACCGCTCATGCTGAAATTATTATCAGTACTGAATGCATTCTGATAGATCTCCTCCTGCCAATCTGTAGCTGCAGTACCTGCCAAAGCTTTTAAAGCGGGCGTGGCAATTGAAAGCGTTGCACCTGAAACGAGATCTTTGAATTCGCCTGCAGAAAGGATATCGGCTTTCCTGCTGATCGTTCCGATGGAAGCGAGCGTACCAAAAGTAAATACTGGTCCGCCGCTGCTGCCCTTCTTTGTTGTTATTAAAATAACACCGTTTGAGCCTCTGTTACCATAAATTGCGGTGGATGAGGCATCTTTTAAAACGGTAAAGGTTTCAATATCATTTGGATTGATAAGGGAAAGTGCACTCGGAGCTCCTGAAATACTATTATTGTCAAGAGGAACGCCATCCAGCACGATCAGCGGATCATTACTGGCATTCAAAGAGGAGCCTCCCCTAATCCGGATAGTGCTTCCTGAACCTGGCGCCCCACTGTTGGAAGTGATCTGAACTCCGGCTACCTTACCGGCAATTAATTGTTCGGGTGATGTGAATACCCCTTTTTGAAAATCCTTTGTGCTTATGGTGGTCACCGCACCGGTAATATCCTTCTTTTGCTGGGTTCCATACCCAATCACAACCACTTCATCCAGATTTTGCTGATCAGGCAATAAGGAAACATCCATTCGGGTATCCCCGCTGATAGTAACCGTGCGCGTGGCAAGCAGGTATCCGATAAAGGTTACAGAAACCATTTGGCTTCCATCTGGCAGGCCTGTTAGCCTGAAGTTACCATTTACATCTGTTGATGTTCCGATATTCAATGTCTTAATTGAAACGGAAGCACCTGGCAGAGCTTGATTATTTTCATCCACGACCTTTCCGCTGAGGCTGCCTGTTTGAGCGGAAGCCATTAAAACGGAACAGGTTAAAAGAGAGAAAATAACATACTTTAACAAGTAAAATACTTTCATGTGTTAATTGGTTTAATAGAAAAAATAATTGGTTAGTTCTCTTACGTTAAACGTGTTTGATAAATTTAGGAGGGTAAATCACAAATCCAAATTTTATATTAATAAAAATATTCGTACCATATTTTATAGGTAGAAAGTCTGATAAACCGTTTTTTATTCTGAGTAAAATTCTAAATAGAATCATATTTTACTATATAAAAACCTGAAAAACAGTTATTTAAAAATTCATTTGAATTAAATAAGTGTATTTTTAACACTAAGTGTTAAACAATGAACTTTTCGGGAACGATACCGGCATCGTTCCCGAAAAGTTTTCAACATTTATTCAGAATCCCCCTGAAATTCTGCGCGTTTTACCTTAAGTCCCCAAAAAACCTATCAGAAAATTGGCATGAAGAAAGGAATCTTAGTGTATTAAATACACTACTAATTTAAGAGCATTTAACAGGTGGATCTTCTCCTGATGATTTTTGACTTCAACACGATCTCAGCGGAGCTTACAGCATCATCAGCAGATTGCTCTAAAACGCTGAATAATAAGCCGGCTGCCTTTCGCCCCATATCCAGCGCCGGCTGAGTGATGGTAGTGAGTGCAGGATTGAGCAAAGGCGCGATCTCCAGGCTGGAGAAGCTGATCACTTTCATATCTTCAGGGATACGAAGCTTCATTTCATAACTTACGTAATATGTGGCGAATGCCAGACGCTCAACGGATGAGAATATCCCGTCGGGTTTTAACCTGGTAAAAGCGTCTTTCAGAATTTTCAGATTCTTCTTATGATCGTTGGAACAGTCTATTACATATTCATCACGAAAGGGGATCTGATGTTTACTCAGAGCATCTTTATATCCCATTAAGCGTGTCTTACCAATAGAAAGACTCTTGTTCACAACCAGGTAGGCTATATCCCTGCATCCGCATTCGATCAAATGCCCGGTAGCAGAAAAACTGCTCTCATAATCATTTGTAGTGACCCTGGGAGTTATAATATCATCATAAACACGGTCAAAAAAGACAAGCGGCAGCCTCTTCTTACCACGTTCATTTAAATGATTATGATCGTTGGCCTCGCCCGAAACCGACATGATAATCCCTTCAACCCGCCCATTCTGGAGACTTTTAATAAAAGCGACTTCCTTTTCATACTCATCATCAGTGACATAGATCAGTATCTGATAATCCTTTTCACGGGCTATCTTTTCGATACCATGAATAACCTGAGAGAAATAATTATTGGCCAGTTCAGGAACAATGACAGCGATCGTCTTGCTGCGTTGTTCCCTAAGATTGCTTGCATAATGATTGGGCTGGTAGTTCATTTCCTGAGCCATTGCAAGGATACGTTCCTTGGTTTCCTTATTAATATCACTGTTATCCCTGAATGCTCTTGAAACTGTAGAAGTTGAAAGATTCAATGCTGCAGCTAGTTTTTTAATATTGATCCGGTCCATCAGGGATTTATCTTTTCGTAATAAGGAGGTAAATATAGAAGATAATTACTTATTTGAGACCCCTGTTTTTATAAGGCAGGGGAATTATTCTGACTGGAAAATGATCTGAATGTTACAGGCTAAAGGAAAAATATAATCCGTTAAAATGATCGAATGGCAAACAGGTGATATCATCAATAACAATGAAGAAAAGCTGATGCATCCCGTGGATTTCGCCGAACTCATCATTGCAGCTTTAAAGTTGAACAGAAGAGTATTCGTAAAGGATGCCTCGATCTGGTCAACCAAACCCTAAGTTGTATTCCGTTCCGATCTTGTATGATCCAGGCATATTTTACCCCTGATTACTATTAAAATGATACATTTGGGATAAAAAACGAATGACAACTAATTTTATCGAAGACGAAACCTCAGAATGGCAGGATGTTGATAAAGGGGTAAGCCGGAAAATAATGGCTTATGACCCTTCTTTGATGTTAATGCAGGTGAAATTCGAAAAAGGCGGTATCGGTCCGATTCACCGCCACCCCCATGTTCAGATCACTTATGTGGTAAGCGGTCTTTTCGAAGCAGAAGTTGATGGTGAAAAGAAAGTGCTGAAACCCGGAGATACCTTTTTTGTACCCTCAAACCTTTGGCATGGAGTACAATGTTTGGAGGCAGGCATCTTAATAGATACTTTCAGCCCGATGCGGGAGGATTTTATATAAAGAAAGAAATTAAAACTCAGGCCTTTGGGTTTTCAATGATAAACCTATCCGGGTCCCAATTATCAGCAGCATTATCTGAATGATTTATTGCGCTCCATCTATCTTGCTTTGAGTACTTTTTGGGCTGTTCAGCTTTCTGAATTTCGCATTTTCAATCCTCAATACGACTGCATTGGGCCAGCGCCGGTCAGAATAAAAGCGCTGCCCGTTGACGGCACTTACCACTAAACCAAGGGGCGTGGCGCTGGTATAAAGCCTGGCATCGAAACCGACTTTATACTCAACGAATTCAGAATTAAAGCCGAGCACACTCACCTTAGTATTTTCATTCCCCGTAAGATGCGTCAGAACCATCGTTTTCCGTTCACCATATTTCCAGTCATCCGGACTACTGCGGGTGACACAGGCATAGATGTATTTTTCATCATTGGATTGCGTGTACCAGATATTCCCTTCCCGGATTACCGGCAATGGTTTTACCTTATAAATGGATTCAGAATTGGCAAAATTCCAGAGCGCGACCTCCTGTAAGATCGCTTCCTGTTCTATCTGAATTTCACCATTTGGCTTCGGACCGACATTCAACAGGAAATTTCCGCCCTTGGCACGAATTTCTATCAGCATATCGATAACCTGGGTACCAGTTTTATGAGGATCATTGGTCGGTTTATAGCCCCAATCGGTTCCCATAGTATAGCATGCCTCCCAGGGCCTTGGCAAAGGCTCATTCGGTGTGTTTTGCTCGGGGGTGTTCATTATATCACGTGTAATGACCAGCTCAGGATGAATTGACCAGGCGTATTCACGCAAGCCATCCCCGGGTCCGTCGATAAAAAGGATATCTATTTTTCCATAATTGCTCAATAATTCCTTCAGTTGCCTCTTATCATAATCCATTAAACCGGGATTTTTTGCCGGGAAATGCCTCGGGTCCTGCAAACGGCCCATAGGAATATTGTTCTTGTGGAAATAATAAAAATCTTCCGGGGAAAAATAGATGCCTATCGCGATACCTTCCTTTCGAAAAGCCTGAACTAATTCCTTTGTAATATCCCTTCCAAAAGGAGTGTTCATCACATTAAACTTCGTCGTTTTAGTGTCCCACATACAAAAGCCAGCATGATGTTTGGCGGTAAAAACAACATATTTCATACCCGCCAGTTTCGCTAACCTGGCCCAGTCTGCCGGATTATACTTTTCGGGGTTAAAATATTGGGGCAGTTCAGTGAAATATTTTTCAGCGTACTCAGGGGATGAACCTGCTAATGAATGACTGATCACTGCGCCTAAAGTTCCATCCACATTCCAGTGGATAAACATTCCAAAACCCAAATCCTGGAACCAGTTAACGCGTTCGGGCTTGTTGTTAATTTGCTGGGCCAACAGGGGTACTGTTAAAAACACCGCCAATAAAATATAGATCAGTACGATTTTTTTCATGATAAGGAATGCTTCTGTTTAAGCGGGACAGTTTAAATAAATAATAGAACAAGTTACAGATTAAGAGGTGTTTTTTGGGCCATTGCCTTTTTCAGCGCTGCAGATGTTTTATGTTCCCCGGTATGGCTCCAGCCCGGAGCCATGATCAGATACAGGAACTTATTCTTTAAACCGGGAGCATAATAAATATCCCTGGCTAAAGCCCTTATTTCCCCGAAATAGGCATCTAAGAAACTATGAGGTTTGATCTCCCTGGTGATCCCATACTGAATGATTATTTCATCCTTCTCCGGCTGATACGTTTTGAAGACCTTATCCCATATATTGAGCAGATTGCAATAATTGGTATCCATGTATTCAATATTTTTAGCATGATGTACCCGGTGATGTGCGGGGGTTAAAATATACTTCCCGATCACACCCAGGCGGGCATTTTTCATGACCGATTCACCGATGTGAATGAAAGAACCATAAGTGCCGTCTATAAACATGATTACAAATAACATGGCCGGAGGAACACCTGCAAGCATACAGATAGAGGTCCTGATCACATCCGCATAAGGGCCTTCCAGGAAAAAATGTGCGTAGGAAACCGACAGGTTCATATTTTCGGGTGCATGATGGGTAGAATGCAGGCACCAGAACAGCCTGACCTTATGTGCCAGAAAATGATAGATAAAATGGGCGAATTCCCAGATGATATACCCGTAAATAAACCAATACCAGGTAAAAGAAATGCTGATCAGGGCATACTTCTCCAATAAACCGATACAGAAAAGGGTCATCCCGATAGAGAGATACCTTCCTAAAATTGAATTGAATAAATAGCTGAAAAAGGAAATTTTATAGGAGACCACATGAAATTTTTTATAGAGCAGCCCCCTGCTTAATTCCAGAACCAAAATGACAGGCAGAACAGGAGCAATTACAACAGTGATCCCCTGATAACTTAATAAGGATTGGTAATTTCCTGATTCGATCAATCTGATCAGGCCCTCCATTCCGAAAAAGCCTTTCAATTGCTCCAGAACTATTTTAAAAAAATCCATAAAAAGAAAAATATGAATTGAAGTGATATTGTCTTTGATCAAAACGGCTGCCTAATACCCTGCTGCCTGTCCGTCCTTTCTCGATTCGGAAGCGCCAAAATAAACTTTACGCACCGGATCGTAACGAATAGCCTGATATCCTCCGTACATCCCGTTTATATAGCCAACCTGATGTCCTTTTTGCATTAATTCACGAATAACATCATAAGGATACCCGCTTTCCAGGGTGATCATACCGCCTTTTAGATCCATTCCTTCACCTGTTGGTTCCGATGATCCCTCATGGTTCATCCGGGGAAAATCTCCGGCTTCCTGAACATTCAACCCGAAATCAATAATATTCATCACAATTTGCACATGGCCCATCGGCTGGAATGCTCCGCCCATTACTCCAAAACTCATTACCGGCTGACCATCCTTGGTCATAAATGCCGGAATGATCGTATGAAAGGGCCGTTTTCCCGGAGCATAGGTATTATTTTCACCTTCCTTAATATTAAATAATTCACCCCTGTCCTGAAATATAAAACCAAGGCCATCCGGCATCATACCCGAACCAAAACCGCGGAAATTACTCTGTATTAATGAAACCATATTCCCGTCTTTATCGGCAACGGTCAGGTAGATCGTGTCACCATCTTTCAATATCGGATTACCCGCCTCCAGGTGTAGAGAGGCCTTATCGGGATTGATCAGTTTCCTGCGTTCAGCTGCATAGACTTTTGAAAGCAGTTCTTTTACCGGGACCTTAGCGAATTCTATATCCGCATAAAATTTTGCCCTATCCTCAAACACCAGTTTTTTAGCTTCAGTAAACAGGTGGACATGCTCCGCACTGCCTAATTTGATCTTAGAAAAATCATATCCTTCGAGGATATTCAGCATTTGTAAGGCGGCAATTCCCTGCCCATTAGGCGGTAATTCCCAGACATCATAGCCCCTGTAATTTACCGAAACCGGATCAACCCAGGTGGAGGTATGGGCGGCCATATCCTCATAACTCAGAAAACCGCCGTTCCTTTTCATAAAGGCATCTATGGTATGTGCCATCTCCCCTTTATAGAATACATCCCGGCCTTCTTTACCTATCCGCTCCAGGGTATTGGCCAGAGCGGGATTTTTGAAAATATCTCCCTCTACCGGAACCGCCCCTTTGGGATAATAATGTGCTGCTACATTTGGATAGTTCCCATACAAAGCCGGTACGTTCTTCAGGAAAAAAGCAAGTTCTCCATGTACCGGAAATCCATTTCTCGCATAGGAAACCGCCTTTTCGAGCACTTTGGTCATCGGCATGGAGCCGAATTTCTGATGCAGCTCAAACCAGGCGTCCACACAACCCGGGACGGTGACAGGCAAGGGTCCGCGGGATGGGATATGGGTAATGCCTCGTTTTTTAAATTCATCAATGCTCAATGATTTTGGTGAACGCCCCGAACCATTCAGGCCATATAATTTTTTTGTTTTTACATCCCAGACAATGGCATACAGATCACCCCCGATCCCGTTCACATGGGGTTCCAAAACCCCCTCCATCGCATTGGCGGCAATGGCAGCATCGATCGCATTTCCGCCTGCCTTTAAAACATCCAGGGCAGCCTGGGTGGATAAGGGATGAGAAGTTGCGGCCATGCCATGCTGGGCAATGACCTGGGAGCGTGTCGCCCATATTTTACCATAGGGCCGGTCCTGCGCCCAGAGACTGAGCGGCAGACAGATCAGCAGGAGAATCCATTTCATAATGAAGAATTTTTATCCCCTAAGTTAATTTATTTTAACAGGCTTTTAAACTTAAAATTTTAATGGATTACAGCATAATCTGAACGAATAAGAGGCTTATGATAAATATCATAAACCCCTTTTTTTCAAACCAGCTGTAAATATAAAAACCGGTCTTATCAGAACCCTGAAACATTTAGCCGGCCACCGGTTAAAGTCTTGCCGCTCAAAGATGAGGTAGGTGTAGCACTTCCTAATATTGCATTTTTTATAGCTGCTGCAGTGGAACCCGGATGAATCGATGCATATAAAGCACAGGCACCGCTTACATGTGGTGTTGCCATTGATGTACCGTTATAACTGGCATATGCACTGGTCATCTTACCTTTTACAGATTTTGGAATTGTTGACCATATTCCTGAACCAGGTGCACCGATGTCAACTTTTGTAGCACCATAATTTGAGTAAGAAGCGATAGTTCCATTAGAATTCAAGGCTGCTACAGCAATAATATTAGCATTAGGATATGCGGCAGGATAACTGGCACTTGCATCAATGTTTATTGCACTGTTTCCCGCAGCTGCAATAAATAATACATTAGCTGTATTTGCACGTTCTATTGCGTCCTGGAGTGCCTGGGAAAACCCGCCTCCTCCCCATGAATTATTAGTTGCTACGATATTCAAGCCTTTATTTTTAAGATCTGTAAAGTAATCAACAGCCTTAATTGCATTTGCAGTCGTTCCGCCTCTGGATCCCAGGAATTTTGCTGACAGCAAGCTTACATACCAGTTCACTCCAACTACACCTTTGCCATTGTTTGCAATTGCCCCAATTGTACCTGCCACATGTGTTCCATGATCATCTGCAGCTCCATCAAATATGGTATTATTATTACCGGCGAAATCCCATCCGTTAACGTCATCAATTAAGCCGTTACCATCATCATCCAGACCATTTCCTGCAACTTCATATGGATTAATTGCAAAATTTCCGGCAATATCTTCATGGGTATTCATAACCCCTTCATCAATAATCCCTATATAAACAGCCCTGGAACCGGTTTTACCTGCTGCCCAGGCAGTGGCAGCATTTGATCCGTAAATACTTGAGGTATTTCCCATTCCCCATAAGGAACCATTACTAAAATAGGTATCATCGGTTATTGCCGTATGCTGGTAGATAAAATTGGGTTCAACAAATTCTACACCATCCTCAGTTTTGCTCTTATTTATGGCATCAATTGCATTCAAACTGGTTCGAACAAGAAACACCCCTTCCTTATCCCCCCTTCTTTTCATGGCATTGGTATGGATATGCTCCAAAACACTTCCTGAAATATTATTGAGAATGCTATTCCTTCGACTCTCTGTTGATCCTGCACTGAACTTGACAATAACCTCATTAGGAACAATCTCATAACCCGCATAGTCCTGAGTTTGAGACCCAGAATTTGCCAGACCCTGCGTTCCGGCGATTTTCGAATTTTCAAGCGACAAATTTACCTCCTCCTTAGAACAGGATGCAAGAAATAAGATCGCAATTACATAAAATACTTTTTTCATAATAAGTTATTTTAGTTCATAAGTATATTAAATTTATTATTAAAATTTTGAATTTGAAATAATCTTTGCATTTTATTTTAAATTCTATTCTACTGTTTTGCTTTCTTCGGAATATCTAAAGTTTGATCAGATTAAAAACCTCCTCAGTTTGCCAAAGATCCGGGGTTTTTGTTATTTATGCCTTAAATCCGGATAGATCTGTTGATTATAAGAGCGGTAAACCCAGGCAGGCTTTAAGCAAATATTTCATCATACCGATGAGTTAATCGAATTAATTATTTTAACTAAAAGAAAATAATTGGCCCGGTAAACCCCTGTTTTTCTGTTCATTTTACCCCATAACCAGGGGACAAGCAGGTACCAGATCCGTACCAAACAGGGGACTGCTTCGGGATTTGTTCGGGATTTGTTCGACTGTTTTTCGGCGGGCGGCGAAGGCCGGTCGAACCTGTCCCGAACCTGTCACGGATCTGATAGGAACCTGACTCGAACCTGATTCGAACACCACTCGAAGCGGACTCGAAGCGGACTCGAAGAAGACTCGAAGAAACTGTACATTTTCTCGAAGAAGTATGAAGAAAAATGGGTTTTTTAACAAATTTCCCGAACAAACGCACTGGAAACGCAATGCTCCTTTTTAAGGCCCTAAAGAAGCTTTTCAATTCATTATTTGCTCTCTATCGATAACTTTATCATTGAGATTGAGAGCGTGCGTCCTGCGGCCCGATTCATAGCTAAAACAGGTAAATAATTTCTAACTCCCGAACCTGGAAGTATTTTTATCAAATTTATAAAAAATCGATATTTTTTTCACAGTACCGATTTGGGAGAGACAGAAAAAGCAGCCGCAAGTTTCAGGTTCATTTAAGGCAAGATCGTAAAAGGCGGCGCTATGTGACGAAGACTTTCGCAGATGTTTTGAATGCTAAGGATTTCAAAAGCTGGATTAGTCGGGGGCATAAGATTTCCTGGCCCGGTTTGAGAAACAGGATGAGTTTTCGTTATAGTTAATTTACGCTGTACAAAGATCAATGCTCCTTCCTTAACTTGTTCCAGTATTTATTGCCGTATTATTTCTACTATTATTATCGTATCACAATCGAATATTTTCGTACCATATCGTATCATTTTAATTATCTTTGATTATGAAAGACAGCGTTCACACATTTCAAATAACACTTGATTGGCATTTAATGACTATAATTAGCCATATTGACCGTTTTGATACTTCCTGGATTTCGATTGAAAAGCGTGAGGGTAAAAGCTTAAAACAACTAAAATCTATAGCAACGGTAAGAAGTGTTGGTGCTTCAACAAGAATTGAAGGATCAAAAATGAGTGATGAAGAAATTGATGTTCTTTTAAAAGATATTGATATTACTAAACTGGAAGATAGGGATGCCCAGGAAGCTGTCGGATATTTTAATGTGATGGATTTAATTTCTGAATCTTATCAGGATATTGATATAACAGAAAATGATTTAAAAAATCTGCATAATATTCTTCTAAAATATGGTGAAAAGGACGAATGGCACAGAGGCGATTACAAGAAACATAGTAATGCAGTTGAAGCCACCTTACCTAATGGACAAAAACAATTAATTTTTCAAACTACACCTCCGGGATTTGCTACAGAGGATGCTATGAGAAGCCTTATCAACTGGTATGCTTCTGACAATACTACCCATCCTTTGGTAAAATGCGCCCTGTTTGCATACGACTTTGTTAGTATACACCCATTTCAAGATGGCAATGGTAGATTAAGCAGGCTGTTATCAACTTTATTATTATTGAAGCATGGATATAGCTGGATTCAATATGTAAGTCTTGAACATGAAATAGAAAACCGAAAAGCAGAATATTATCAAGAGTTAAGAAAATGCCAATCACAAAGGCCTAACGAAGATGTAACTACCTGGGTACTATTCTTTTTCGATGCTTTAAAAAACATTCAGGAGCAGTTATTACAAAAACTTTTGATACAGGGAACGCAGTCGCAGTTATCACCACGAGAAAAATCTATACTTATATTTATCGGAGATCATGCAGGTTGTAAGTCTGGGGACATAGCTAAAAAATTAGCTATCCCTAACCCTACAGTAAAAAGATTATTGAGTGAATTAATGACAAGAAATCTAATAGAAAAACATGGTTTAGGTGCCGGTACAAATTATTCTCTAAAATAAAACACATGCAATACAGTATCACCATCGTACATTTTCGTATCAAATCGTATCGTTATCTGACTTTACCTTAAATTATTACAGTTCATTGCAGCAAGGAAAGGTTAACAGCATTTAAACGTATTAATGAAAATGATTGCTTTTTTCTGCAAATCTTCTGCAATAAAAAAAACCCTTTAGAATGATCTAAAGAGGCTTATTTGCTCCCGATCCCGTACGTACGGGACGAACCGGCGACCCTCTGATTAACAGTAAACCAACGTTTCCTGCCTTAGACTACAGTAGAGCCACTTTTATTCCTAAATTTTCTATTTACACTATCATTGCACTAACAAATGACCTTGTTTAAAAATTAATTAATTTATATTGATACTGTTCTTTCCGGTTTTCACTACCTACATCATCCCTTCATCTGCAAAACTTAAATAACCGTCCTTGGTTAAAATGATATGTTCAATCACTGGTAAGTCTAGAAACTGTCCAGCACTCTTTAATTTCCTTGTAAGCTCTATATCTGCCTGACTAGGCTTTAGATTTCCCGATGGGTGATTGTGTGCATTATGTAAAGCTTTACATAAAGTACATTATGCAAAGTATATGCTTATGTAAAGCATCGTAATTAATAAGCTCATTACCAGAACCCTGTCTAAAATTTACTTTACATAATATTCTTGAATACTATTGCAATTATTCATTTTAAACTA
>JAKFBV010000115.1:0-99736 GCA_036677005.1 Pedobacter sp. | reverse complement strand
CTAGGGCAGAACACGGGAATGGCAGGACCGAAGAGGCATAGCCCCTGCTTTCTAAAACAACAGAAAATCAGTCAATTTTAATAGTACTTCGCAAAATTTTATATCGAACTCACGTTAATTTAAGATATTTATACGCTTTTGCTGATTCCTGGATTTGCCTTTATGAGGGCAATTGTACCGAACCCGGAGGAATCAGCTCTTCATTTTTATCCAGCAGCCAGCTCAGCGGATGTTCCGGATCTTTCAGGATCTCAAAAAGCAGGATGCCCCATGGTTTCCAGAAGTTTTCCAGTACCTGGGCATAGGTCTTATTCTGCCAGATATCGAAAAGGGCTTTACTGCTCATCCCTCTTAAAGGCATGGCTTCAATATAAACTGCATCTTCTGTTGGCATCACAGTATATTCAGGCAAACGGTTAAAGAGATAATTTGAATAAAAGAACCTTGCGCAGACCTCCTCAAACTGGGCAGGGTGTAAAGCACCGTTGCCGATCTTTGAAAGGATCTCCTTATGATAAACAGCATTTGTGCCATTATCCTGCAGGCAGGCTATGATGCCAAAATCTTTCATGCCCAATGAAAAGGTCAGGGTATTGATCTCATCCCGGTAGTTGAACAGATCTTTACTGCATTCCATTTTAAAAACGCGGATACTCCAGGGCCGGGTACCTTCAAAAACAAGTGGCTGATTCAGTGATTGCAGCATCAGCTGAAGGTTGC
Organism: Pedobacter sp.; assembly: GCA_036677005.1. Lineage (GTDB taxonomy): Bacteria > Bacteroidota > Bacteroidia > Sphingobacteriales > Sphingobacteriaceae > Daejeonella. Next base: position 99,016 of record JAKFBV010000115.1, on the reverse strand, counting down.
CGAACTTGTGCACCAGGGATTGGGAGAGACTGAAATCCTCGTTTTTTGCTTTTTGCTGGATCATCCCAATTCGGATCTCATTAAACAGAATTCCGTAAACCATTTTCCCGATCCATTGAAAAAGTCTTAATTCAGGAAGCTGCTTCACAGCCTCATAACCAGTAAGGAAGGCCCTTTTGATCTCATCTTCAAGGGGCTCAAGGACCTGATCATGGATTGGAGCTGAACAGGGCAGTTTCATGTCGCTGTAAGTCGATATACTTTCGTCAAGAAGTTTGAATGGTTTATCCTGCAGCTCATATTCCTGCATCAGCCAGAGCGGAAATACAGTGATCTCCTCTTCGGGTGATTGAAGTTTTACGCCGCTAAGAAAGCAGAACTGTTTACTGAAATTTAAAGGTTCAAAAGGTTTATACAGTTTAACCGCCATGGCAGGCAAAGGTAGTTAACCGGATTCTTTTAATCGGGGACTTTCGTTTTTGTATCGAAATATTTTCTGAGTTCATCTGACAGTCTGCGGGTCATCTCCTGCTTTGAAAGGATCATCAGAAAATCATTTTCCTGGGGTTCGAAACCCATTCCCCTCGACATGCTGAGCGAGGCGTCCAGGGCCCGCGGATCGCCCTGAATATTATCAATATAGGTATTGGCGTAATTATATTGAGGGAAAAATGATTTTTGAAATTTCAGGGGAGGATCACCCGGTATGCTGATTGAACTCACGAAGCGGGCATTCGAACGGCGTTGTACCTGTATAATATCTACAGAGGCTGTAACTGTCTGGTAAACAGGTTTCCCGTTGGGATCGGTTCCAACCTGTATATTTCGGCTGACCCTTCTTCGGGATACCCTTTCATCCTTTGGCCAAAGCGTAAAATTTTCAATACTTAGATCAAGAACTACCTCCGGGTTATCTTCCGGCTCAACCAATACAAAATTGACACTCTGAAACTGATCAATCTCATTCAGGAGCTGTAAGCGGTAATAGTTCAGATTAACAAAATTGGTGGTGGCGTTATTTTCGGCCTTAATATTTATTGCTATGGGGACATCCCTTTGGGGGGGCTTAGGGCCTTTCCTGGTTTTGCATGCAATACCGGAAGCGAATAGAATTAAAAAAAGGAAGCCAAGCTTTTTCATGGTTCAACTATTTAATTTGTTTCCCTTGAGTCAACCTAAAATATGATCAGAAATATGCAATGATCATTATTGTTTCGGGCAAAGCAATTAACAATTGGTTCGTTAAAATGGTTTTGAGCGCTATGAATTAAATATACCTAATATATTTTATTTACCGGTAAATCGGAGCATTCAGAATCATAGTATCCTCATAGAAGTGAACATGGCCCGTGTTTATATTATGGGTAGCCCCTGCAATGCCGATCTGACCGGTTTCGACCATCTCTTTTAATATGGGACTTCTTTCCATAATGGCCCTGACAGTACGTTTTACATTGATTGTGGAGACTTTTTCCACAAATTCATCATTGCCTGAATTCCGGTTTTCTTTTACGCTCTCTTCATCATCAACCGCCGGACGTATTTTGGTCAGCAAAGAAGTTAAGTTTCCCATTTCCAAATGATCGCATGCGCCTTTTACCGCGCCGCATTTAGTATGCCCCAGAACCACAATAATTTTTGAGCCGGCTACCTTACAACCAAATTCCATGCTGCCCAGAATATCTTCGTTAATGATATTGCCGGCAATACGTACACTGAAAATATCTCCCAAACCCTGGTCGAATATTAATTCGGCTGATGTTCTGGAGTCGATGCAGCTCAGTATGACCGCAAAGGGATGCTGTCCGTCTGAAGTTTCATTGGCCTGCTGAAGCAGATTGCGATTTATTTTAAGATTATTGATAAAACGCTTGTTTCCATCCTTTAATAGCTCTATTGCCTGGGCCGGAGAAATGGAATCGAGTAATTCTTTGGTTAATGTTTTCATAGGTTCTTTTTCTCTTCATCAGAATTAAGCCAGATCACATTCAGTTCCGGCTGGTGGTTTTGACCGATAATTTCCCTGTATAGATCCGGGCGTCTTGCCCTGGTATAGCGGTAACCTCCGGCCATTTTGAGTTTTTCGGGTATCAGGGTAATGCTTACCAGGGAGTCGTCAAAAGTTCTGCACTCAGCCAGGATATCCCCGAATGGATCGATGATCATAGAACATCCGTTTTTAAGCTGATCATCATCCATGCCGATCGGATTTGAAAAAACAGCATATATCCCATTATCATATGCTCTGGAAGGCAGCCATCTCATGAGCCATTCCCTTCCCTTCATCCCATCGAATTCCAGGCGAAGGGAAGTTGGGTCATTTTCACGGTTATACCACAGTTCCGGGTCCACAAAACCCGCTCCCGGCCGGGTTGAGGGGGTACACATCGTAACATGGGGCATAAAAATAACATTGGCTCCCAGAAGCACGGTAGCCCTTACATTTTCGATCACATTATTATCGTAGCAGATCAGTATGCCGCATTTCCATCCATGGAGGTCAAATACGGTATAACTATCTCCCGGGTTTAAATGGGCATTGATAAACGGATGTAATTTTCTGTGCTTTGCAATCAGGCCATTTTTATCAACGCATACATATGCCTTAAATATCCTGTCTTCTTTATCTTTCTCAAAAAGTCCCGCCAGGATAGTGATATTATGCTTTTTTGCGATCTCTGCTAATTTCAGGATGCTTGGTCCATCGGGAATAAGCTCTGCCACTTCAAGCATCTGATCTTTTGATAAATGCCTTGCAAAGGTGTATCCGGTAATGGAACATTCATGGAATGCAATTACTTTTGAACCTTCAGCTGCTGCTCTTCCGGCCAGTTTTTCAATAACTGATAAATTATATTCCTTATCGCCGCTTTTGTTCTCAAACTGAGCCGTAGAAATTTTTAATTTGTCCATTTTTATTTAATCAATCTGCCCCAAATATATTGCTCCGACCCCAGCGAGGTTATACTGACAAAAATAAAGATATGCCTGTTTCCTTAAGGATTTAGTTTCTATAAATATTCAAAGGGTTTCAATGGACTGTTTTTGTTTGCTTATCTTGTCTGATAAGCACCTCTTTTATGTCCATTATCTATATCCGGTAAAGAAGGTAACAGAAAATTATTTTAATGGGATTGGTTTAAGAACAGTTGTTTCCCATACTCTATATTTTTCTTTTAATTTTTTGAAAACTTCAGCTTCCTTTTCTTTTATATTATTAGTTTCTGTGGGGTCGAGGATAAGGTCAAATAAGTATTCAGTCCCCTTTTCATCTTGTATATATTTCCATTTGCCTTCCCGCATCGCCTTATGTTGGGTGCGTTGAAAAATTCTCCAGTACAAAGTTCTCTCTACCTCTTTACTTTTACCTGTAAGTACAGGCATTAGATCGATACCATCCAAAGGAAATGAAGGTTGCCGTTTTACTCCAGCTAATGAAAGAATAGTAGCTGTCCAGTCCATGGTAATAGACACCTGCCTGGTTATGGTTTTGGGTTTGATTTTACCGGGCCACCTGACGAAAGCAGGTACTCTAATACCTCCTTCCCAGAGCTCCATTTTTTTGCCTTTGTAAATTCCCATATCCGAAAAGCGTTCACCTCCATTATCACTTGTAAAAATCACTATTGTATTATTTGTTATTTTATTCTCGTCCAGGGCTTTCATAAGAGACCCCACTGCATTATCCAGACTTTTCATCATAGCGGCATAAATTTCAGGGGAACCTCCCTGAACCCAGGGTAAAGCGTCAGGATAAGGTTTATCATCCGGTGCTTGCCATGGCCAATGTGGTGCATTAAACATAAGTGACAGAAAAAAAGGCTTTTGATGTGGTCTGGCTATAATTTCAACAGCTTTTGCCGTTAAAATATCTGTCATATAGCCTTCTTTGGTCACTTTTTGTTCATTTTCAAATAGATCATAATTACCACCCCGTGGCGACCTGTGCGATATATAATCTATACCTCCCCCATTAAATCCCCAAAAATAATCAAAGCCATTACGTATTGGATTAAATTCTGGTTTGAACCCTAAATGCCATTTGCCGACTAAATAGGTTTCATAACCTGCTTTGCTTAGTTGCGATGCGATAGAAGGATATTCGGGTGATAAACCAACCAGGCTATCTTTAGCTGACCATGAAAGGGGTTCCCGCAAACCTATTGGTATCCTTGAAGGATAGCTCCCGGTCATAAAGGCTACTCTGGTAGGTGTACAAACAGGTGCTGCGGCATATGCATTATTAAATTTGATCCCCTGGGATGCGAGTTTGTCAAGGTGTGGTGTTTGGTAGTCTTTTCTTCCATAACCACTCAGGTCACCATATCCCATATCATCTGTCATGATGTAAATAATATTGGGACGTTGAGCTTGTGCAGAATAGAAGGTGGAGTTTATAATAAAAAGTATAAAAAGGCACTTTAAAATTCTTTTTGAATAAACAGATAGGTGACGAGGGAGATCCATAAAGCTTATTGTAATTTACTTACACTTTGAATTTTGTATTGTTTACTTCAGGATAGGGCTTATTAAATGTAAATTAAACCGCCCATATCTCCAAATCATCAGGTAGAATTTTTTCGATGTTATAGCTGCCGGAATAAAAAGGTTTAACCCCAAAACCCTATGAGTATTGTCATAATTTTCGTTATTTCGTGCATCATCAAAATGCTTATGAAGATCAGTTATAAACCCTTTGAACTCGGCCTGAGACACCCTTTCACCATTGCGAAATTCTCTCGCACATCAACTCCAATCATGCTTCTGGAAATCAGTCATGAAGGTTTTACAGGTTACGGGGAAGCTTCAATGGTTCCATACATGGGCGAGAATATAGAATCGGCCACTGCGTTCATGAAAAAGGCTGATCTTTCATGGCTTAAAATGCCTTTTAATTTTGATGAAATAATTGCTTACCTGGACAGTATTGCACCAGGAAATCCAAACATAAAGGCAGCTGTTGATATTGCCCTGCATGATCTTCAGGGAAAGATTGATCAGAAAGCCTGTTATAAGTACTTTGGTTCAGATCCTGCCCTGATGCCTCCAACCTCCTATACATTAGGCATTGATACACCAGAAGTACTTCTTCAAAAAATTAAAGAAGGTGAAGCCTGCCATATCATTAAGGTAAAACTCGGCAGGGATAATGATAAGGAACTGATCAATACGATCCGCTCTGCTACGGATAAGCCGCTCTATGTGGATGCCAATCAGGGCTGGACTGACAGGCAGCAGGGACTGGATATGGTGTTCTGGCTTCATGAACAGGGCGTAGTATTAATTGAACAGCCTATGGCAAAGGATGATATTGATTCCAATGCCTGGATAACAGAACGCAGCCCTATTGCAATAGTTGGTGATGAATCGGTACAGCGCTTTGCTGATGTAGAAAAAGCTAATGGGGTTTACCATGGCATCAACATGAAGCTGATGAAGAGTGCCGGTATGCATGAGGGTTACCGTATGATTATGAAAGCCAAAGAACTGGGATTAAAGACCCTGATTGGCTGTATGAGCGAAACCAGTTGCGGCACACTGGCAGCAGCGGCACTGGCTCCCCTTTGTGATTGGGCAGATCTTGACGGGCCATTTTTAACCAGCAACAACCCCTATAAAGACCCTGAATTCCGGGATGGGAAATGGGTGCTGCCTGATGTACCGGGCCTGGGACTTATAAAAGCCTGAAATATAAATAATAAAATTAAATGTATTTGCCTGACAGGCTTAGCCCTGATTTTTTTTAGTCAGGCTCCTGACACTTTTCACCAGCCTGAACTTTAGATATACGAGCATGGCCAGTGGAGGTAAACCAGCGATCACATAGAGATAATAGGCGTTTTTAAAGCACCAGACAAGGCAAAAGGCCACAACAATAATGGCTATATTCAGGAATATATTGAACAGGATCTTTTTCAGCATAATCTATTAATAAACCTGCATATCGGGTTCGAATTCAGTCTTCCATGCCAGGATGCCGCCTTTTAAATTAAACAGGTTGGTATATCCCAGCTGCTCGAGCTGCATCAGGGCGGCTGCACTTCTGGCTCCGCTGCGGCATTGCATAATGACAGGTTTATCCTTACTTATTTTGGAAGCTTCAAGTACAACTCCTGCAAGCGGAATGTTCAATCCGTTCAGGTTAGACATTTCATATTCAAAAGGCTCGCGAACATCGATCAATTGAAAATCTTCTTTATTGTCGATCTTTTGCTTTAATTCCTGTACAGTTATTTCTCTCATGGTATTAATTCTAATAATACAAAGGTACGGTTTTCCTTAAATATTTATAGAACCCTGACTTAATCCTGACCTGAATAAATAAAATCCCCGTTCTGTAACATGTTGGCCTTGCGGGCGTTTAATAAAATAATTCACTCCCCATTTTAATTCATCAATGAAGAAGCTTACAGATTTTTTTTGGTTCTGTTCCGGAGCTCATATTGATACTTTAAGAAAGTATCCCACAGAACATAATAAATATGTTGGTATAGGTGCTACTATATTTTTTACTGCACTTTTTGCATCCTTATCAGGCGGTTATGCGATGTATTTTGTATTCGCAGGGAGCGTGGCCGCAGTACCTTTCGCTTTCCTGTTCGGACTGATCTGGGGCCTCGCTATTTTCAATATGGACCGTTATATTGTTTCCAGCATCAGCAAAAGCGGAACGACCAATCAGCAGATCCTGCAGGCAACTCCAAGGATTATACTCGCTATTATGATAGGAATTGTAATATCCAGGCCGCTGGAACTCAAAATATTCGACAAGGAGATCCGCCAGGGATTAAAGAAAAGTTACCTGAACGGACAGCGATCCAGAATAGATACCCTGAACAAGACCTTCGAGCTTAAATATATCAGTGAACTGCAGAAGACCGCTGATCTCAAAAAGGAGAAGGATTCGCTCGAGAAAGATATTAACCGCTCCAGGTACATTCTTAACCAGGAGGTGTTTGGAGATAAAACCAATCAGACTTCCGGGATTACCGGATATGGCACCTATGCCAAACAAAAAGAATCAATCGTTGTACAGAAAGAACAAAGACTGGAAGCCATAAGGGCTGAAATCGCTAATATGGATGTCTTTTTTACGAGACGAAAAGACCTCGACGGCCTGTCTGACCAGAGGATGTTCAGCGGAAAACAGCTGGACAGCCTGGCGAATGTTGCCGGTTTTGCCGACAGGAACTGGGCCCTGGGGCAGCTTACTTTTAAAGAGGACGGCTCTCGTGACCTTGATAATTATCTCGCCATTTCTTTTATCGGCTTTCTGTTCATACTCTTTGAATGTCTGCCGGTTTTTGTAAAACTGATGAGTAATAAAGGTCCCTATGATGTGGCTTTGCAGAACATCGATGATACCTCCATGTATCATTCAGGTAAAACCAAAGATCAGGATATCTCTGTGATCGACGGGGTTTATGATACCAGGGTAGATACCGAGATCGATAAGCAAAAGCAGATCGTAAGGCGCAGCTCGGCCCGCTACCTTGAGGAGTTCGACCGGGAATAAATTCTGCATCATCGCCGTACATTCTTTTTGCAGAACTATTTTTTTAACTTCACCCACCAATTATTTTCAAACATGAAGTCAATCGTTCCCCTGCTGTCATTTATGCTGGCTGTTTGTTCTGTTTCAGCCCAGAATTCAGTGGAATACAGTATCTCATTTCCCAATGCTGTTCATCATGAAGCAGAGGTCACTCTAAATATTCCGAATGTGCCTGCAGGGCCTTTAACTTTCCGGATGAGCCGTTCATCTCCAGGAAGGTACGCTACCCATGAGTTTGGAAAGAACGCTTACAATGTAATGGCATTTGACGGTAAAGGAACTATTTTAGACTTGAAACAGATAGAAGGCGATGTTTACCGGGTGGAAAAACATGATGGAAAAGTTAAAATATCATACACCTTGTTTGGCAACTGGGTTGACGGGACTTATTTGGCGATCGACGAAACACATGCACATTTAAATATGCCTGCAGCATTTATGTGGGTTCCTGAGCTTAGCGGCCGGGCAATTCAGGTCAAATTTAATGATCTGAATAAATACGGATGGAAAGTGGCCACACAGCTTAAAACAACTGCAAGTGCTGATATCTATACTGCCCCCGATCTGAACTATTTCATGGATAGCCCGGTTGAGCTTTCCGCTCATCATCTGGTAAGCTGGAAGGATCGTAATCCGGATAATAATGAACAGATTATCCGCCTGAGTTCACATAGCGATGATAACTATGCTGTAGTATCAGATTTTGCCAAAATGGTTGAACGCATGGTTAAGGAATCAAAGGCAGTTTACGGAGAATTACCCAAATTTGATCATGGTACCTATACCTTTCTGCAGGATGTCAGTACGGATAATGCCGGGGATGGTATGGAGCACCGGAATTCAACAGTGATCAGCGATACCCAGGATAAGATCTCGGGGAATGAAGAAGGTATGCTCAATACGTTTTCGCATGAATTTTTCCATGCCTGGAATGTGGAACGTATTCGTCCGAAGACACTGGAACCTTTTGATTTTTCTCATGCCAATATGAGCAATGAACTTTGGTTTGCCGAAGGCTTCACACAATATTATGGCAATCTGATATTAAAAAGGGCAGGCTTTCTCTCTGATAAACAATATCAGGGCGTACTTTCAGGGATACTGAACGGAGTTCTCAATGTACCCGGATCTGCAAGTTTCCCGGCTACGCATATGAGCCGTTATGCAGTTTTTGTGGATGCGGGAGTATCTGTTGACCGGAATAATTACGCCAATACCTTTACTTCTTACTATACCTATGGTGCATTTATTGCCCTGGGTCTTGATTTGCGTCTGCGTTCCGAATTCAATTTGACACTCGATGATTATATGCAGCTGCTCTGGAAAACGCATGGAAAAACTGAGATTCCATATACCATTCCGGATCTGCAGAATGTGCTCGGAAAGCTTAGCAATTCTGCTTTTGCTGAAGATTTTTTCCATAAGTACATTCACGGTACTGAGAAGAATGATTATGTAAAGTTGCTGGCAAATGCCGGACTGGAACTACGGAAAGCCGAACCCGGAAAGGCGAGTATTGGGAACCTCAGGTTGAATCTGAGACAAACAGATGGGAGGAATATCGTCTCAGCTGCAACTGTCAGAGGAACCGCGGCTTATGAAGCAGGAATTGATATCGGGGATTATATTTCAAGAATCGGGAATGATGATGTGAACGGAAGGCTTGATGATATCCTCAGTAAATATAAATCAGGCCAGAACATTTCAGTTACGTTCGAACATAAGGGCAGAATAAAAACTGCCAATTTAAAACTTCAGGAAAGTAATCTACTTGAGGTAGTGGAAAATAAAAAGGCAAGCCCTGAACAAATCCGGTTCAGAGAAAGCTGGCTCTCAACAAAAATTAAATAACTAAACCACAAAATTCATCCGGTGACCCGATTCTTAGGATGAGTAATTAAGCAGTATGAAAAAATTACAGGCAGGCTTCATCGCCCTTTTATTTCTGGCATCATGCGCTGTTCAGAAACCGGAACAGATCATTAAAGAGGCTGATGTTGCCCGCCTCATAAAAACCCTTTCTGCCGATGAAATGGAAGGCCGGGCCACCTTTACGCCCGGTATTGATAAGGCTGCCCGTTTTATTGAAAACGAATTCAGACAGATCGGGCTGAAACCCCTGGATGGGGATAATGATTTCAGGCAGGAATTTGCAGTGAAGAGGATCAAAGGCGGAGAGATCAAAGCTCTAATTAATGGGAAGCTTATTGAACAGCAAAATGTTCTGGCGATCTCTGATCTTCCTGTTATAAATTTTGATCATTCATCAGGGATTGAAGTGATCCGGATTGCTGCAGGAGATCAGTTCATCCAGAGATACAGGGAAATAACAGCCAGGAAATCTCCGGTATTGGTACTGGTTGATAATCAGCATGCTGCAATTTTTAAACGTCTGAAAGATAATAGCGGCAGAGGCCGTATCGCAGAAAAAGCAAATGAAAGTGCAGCCGCAGTTTTTGTGCTTGGCGAAAGTGATGCTAAAACATTCAGTATCAGTTCAGTCAATAGGATCGAAGAACTCTCTTTATTTAATGTAGCCGGTATGCTGCCGGGGAAATCTAAAGAAAAGGAGCTGGTATTGATCTCTGCGCACTATGATCATTTAGGTATAACTAAATCAGTTGAAGGCGACTCTATTTCCAATGGAGCTGATGATGATGCATCAGGAACAACAGCCGTGATCTCTTTGGCGAAGTATTACAAAAAGCTTAATAATAATGAACGGACCCTGATATTTGTTGCTTTTACAGCAGAAGAAGTGGGGGGTTTCGGCGCCCGTCATTTCTCATCCGGATTAAATCCTGATGATGTCGTGGCGATGTTTAATATCGAAATGATCGGTAAGGAATCGAAATTCGGTAAAAATGCAGCCTTTATAACCGGATACGAAAGATCTGATTTTGGCGAAATTCTACAGAAGAATCTGCTGGGAACTGATTTTAAATTTCACCCGGATCCATATCCAACACAGAACCTTTTTTACCGGAGTGATAATGCAACCCTTGCAGCCCTGGGTGTTCCGGCACATACCATTTCAACCGATCAGATCGATACAGATAAATTTTATCATACCGTTAATGATGAGTTTGAAACGCTTGATGTAAGAAATATATGGCTGACCATCAGGGCCATAGCATTAAGTGCCAGAAGCATTGTGGCAGGAACGGATACTCCGAAGAGAATCCCGAAAATAAACGTTAAACCCTAATCATTATCTAAAATACTTAAACAATAAATCAAATTAATCACAAGGTTTTTCTCATCACATAATCATTCAGTACAAAATGATGGTAAGGGATATCAACTGTTTCGAAGACATCGAATCCTGCCTTCCTGTAAAAATTTTGTGCCTGGTTTCCACGGTTTACGTTAAGTTCGAGGATCTTCCCCCCTGCGCTTTTGGCTAAAGAAGAAATATGATCTATTAATTTTTTGCCTGTTCCCCGGCCCTGCTCCGATGGCAGAACATAGAGCTTATGGAGCTTATAGATCTGTTTTTCGGGCTCGCTTAAAGAATAGCCTGCAAAAGCCACCGGGACATTCTCTCTTACAGCCAGCCAGAATTCAAGACCCGCATTCATCTGTTCCGTTAAGCTCCCTTCAGAATACATATCTTCCAGCATAAAACTTATCTGTTCATCCGAAATGACATTCCTGTAGGCAGGCCACCAAATTTTTTCAGCAAGCTCATGTATGGCCTTAATGTCATGAACCCCGGCTTTCCTGATTCTCATTTTAAATGGATTCTGCTATGAAAATAAATGGCTGGTCAAAAGTTAATGAGTAAAAACCGTCCTTTTCTGTTTCCAGAATATGATTACCTATACTCCGCAAACCGCTTGCACCGAGATTATGTACTTCATGCAACAACTGAACCTGTTCGCCGGCGGGCTGCCATTTGCTGAATCCTGACCTGACAGGGAATATTTTTTTATTTCCCATAAAGACCACAATATCAATATCATCCACAAAAAGTACATAATCTTTTAAGACGAAATTATGGGTAATAATATTTACAGCAGGGTACTGTTCACCCACCAGGTATTTGAGTGCATCTTCCAGAGGCTCTGTATCCGTTAAGATCAGATGTGTGCTTTCCTGGGCATTGAAATGCTGGTCGGTGGTAATAACCCCATCTATTTTAAATGCCAGCGAGTCGGCTAATTCGTAGATATCTTCATGAACAATGACCGTAGGGCTCCATTCCAGGATCTGCCCCAGGTTTTCAGGTTCGAAACCTTCCAGGCTCATGATCAGCAAGGCCGGTTCCTGCTTTTCGCGTACAATATGATGTGAAGACATACACCAAACTTAGATAATTTGTTTTTAAATAAAGAGCAAGGAGCAAAGATCAAAGACAGCTAATAGATTAGTTCGGACTTATAGCAAAGATAAAATTCGTATGGAACCGGGGTGGTATTTTATTCCTTTCTCAATCTTAATAGATCTTTTTGTAAAAATCTTTTAAAGCCTGTGCCGGATCCGGGGAAAGGTTCACCGCCGCACAAACCGCAATTCCATAGATGCCGGTGTTTATCAGATGCTCAGCATCTTCAATTTTTATGCCTCCTACAGCCAGTAAGGGCAGATCAATTCCCAGCTCCTTCATTTCTTTGACTATTTCCAGATAGCCCTGAACTCCCAGTAAGGGATAATCATTGGGTTTGGTTTTAGTTAATGAAAAGGGCCCGCAGCCAATATAATCAACCGCTGCTGAAGCATGAATCCTCCTGATATCTTCTATAGAATTTGCCGAAGCGCCAAGGGTCTTTTCATCCGTGATAAGGTCACGGATACTATTGAAATCAGCATTCATATCCTCCAGGTGAACCCCCTGAGCATCCACCTGGCCGAGCAGATGGTAATGGTCTGTCAGGATCAGCGTTGCGCCCCAATCATCGCAGATCGAAGCTACATGATGTAACTCATTAATAAGTTCAGGATCGGTTTTAGAAAAACAACGGTACTGGATCCAGTTTGCTCCTGCTTTGCAGGCAATTTCTGCCTGTTCAGCATGGCTCCGGTTAGGAAGGTCCTGAGTCAGGTAATGGAATTTGGAGATGTATTTTTTCAAGATAATATGTTTTAAACGCTGACAGGGTTCAAAACCCTGTCAGCGTTGGTCTGTCAGCGTTGGTTCTGTCAGCTGATTTAAAATTTTAAACTCAGGGAAAGTAAAAAATTACCCGGAGCCTGAGGATAATAATAATTCTCTGTTGTAAAAGTGCCACCGTACATATAGCTGAATGTATATCCATTCGCTTCGTAAAGTTCTGAGAACACATTATTGACCAGCAGTGTCAGTCCGATATTTTTTACTCCTTTAAACGAAGTATTATACCTTAAACGCAGATCGTTAACAAAAAATGCATCCAGCCTGCGCTGCGAATTTGAAGTATTATCGAGGTACTGTTCACTAACATATTTGCTTAATAATGCGATCTCTGTTTTTTTGAAAGGCTGAAAGCTCAGCTCCGCCGAACCTACAAATTTTGGGGAAAAGGAGAGATCCGTATGAGTGTATTTATTTACAATTTGTCCGCCATTATCATAATCATCGGCATACTCAGTAAAATTTTTGATCTTATTATCACTGACCGAGGCAGTAAGTCCCCAGGATAACTTATTGTTTATCTGCAGTTTACTATCCAGTTCAAGTCCATACCGATAGCTGTCTTCCACATTCTGCCTGATGTATTCACCAACGTCATTCACTTTTCCGGTTAAGACCAGCTGATCTTTATAGAACATGGCATAGGCATTAATTCCTGCCGTAAAATTGCTTGTGCTGAGACGGTAGCCTGTTTCAAGATCGACAAGATTTTCTGATGAGGGGCGGTTTGCCGGGGTAGAATTTACATAATCATCCCTGTTGGGTTCCTTATTGGCTACCGCGATGGATGCATACAGATTATTCCGCTCATTAAGCTCATAGCTTAAGCCGAGCTTTGGATTGAAAAAGCTCAGCTGCTTCTCCTGGTTTATATTCAGCCTGTTCTTGTCTGTTCCGTTTATCGTATAATTAATGCTTCTGTACTGAAGGTCTGCAAACAGGTTTAATTTACCGAGCTGATACTCTGCTTTGGCGTAAGTATTGAAATCGGTTTTGAAACCATTACCCTTGTAATAGGGTGTAATTGTACTTGCAATTGGGATAAACTGTCCCCTGATCACCTCTCCAAAATGATTCCCGTCATATTCATTATAAGCCCCGCCCAGAGTGAAGATAATATCCCGGGAAGGGTTATAGTTTAATGAATAGGTAAAGCCATAAAAATCATTATCAAGCCAGCGCCGCCTGATCAGATCGGTTCTGGCAATGGTACTTCCTCCAACTGTTACCGGATTGATACCATAATTTGCAAGCTTCTGATCTTCCTTAAATTCTTCATAATAGCCTCTTCCATGTGTATAATGAAGGGCTGTATTAGCCGAAAGCTTATCAGAAAAAGTATGAGAATACAAAAGCTGATAATGATCCTGAGTATAATTATCCGTCTGATCATCATAGGTAAAACCATTGAATGTGCGGTTTGTCTTCAGTAAATTCTCAGGTACTCCGTTCCATGCCTGGTAGGTTTTTTCGGATCCTGAAAATACATTGGCGCGCAGCAGATCTTTTTTACCGTAATAAGCAGCACTCAAAAAATAAGATTTGAGCATAGAAGAGCCACGGTCAATATAGCCGTCTGACTGTATCCTGGATAAACGGCCATCGAAGCTGAATTTATTATTGATCAGTCCGGTTCCTGCATTGATCGTATTCTTCATGGTCTGGTATGAACCGATGGTATTATTGAGCTCTGCATAGGCCGAATCCCGTTTGGTAGTGGTTTGTATGTTCAGACTGCCGCCAAAAGCTCCTGCGCCATTTGTCGAAGTTCCTACTCCTCTCTGGATCTGGATATTATCAACCGATGACGCGAAATCAGGCAGGTTAACCCAGTAGGTTCCCTGGCTTTCGGTGTCATTGTAGGGAATGCCGTTGATCGTTACATTCAGCCGGGTCGGGTCGCTTCCGCGGATACGTATCCCGGTATAACCTATACCATTGCCGGCATCCGAACTGACCACTACCGAAGGGGTTTGATTTAAAAGAAAGGGGAGATCCTGGCCAAGATTATTCTTTTCGAGTTCCTCCCTGCTGATATTTCTGTAAGTGCTGGCCGAATTCTCGGAGGCACGGGTGGCTCTGACCAGCACCTCATCGGCTAATAAACTGTTAGGATTAAGTTCCAGGTCGAGAATGGAATTTTCGCTCAGGATGATAGTTCGCAGGATGGTCTCATAACCCAGATAGCTTACCCTGATTTGGTAGTTTCCTGCTTTTAAATTTTTAAAAATGTAATTGCCCGAGGCATCCGTACGGGCAGAGAAAAACGAATTTTCTAAACTGAGGCTTGCACCGCTAAGGGCAGAACCTGAAACTTTTTCTGAAACTTTTCCACTGATGGAAAACTGGGCTGAAGCCATAAAGGGCATCAGTATCGCAGCAGCGATGATTAAAAATTTTTTCAATTTGATAGATTTAATTGAGTTAAAAATCCTGCATAATGGGGTTATATGCAGTCCATTAACCTTTACCTCCCTACGCCGGCATTATCCGGATCAGGTGCTCTCTGGAGTTGTGGGTTTTGAGTTTTGGGTTATGAGTGTTCGCGACTACTTATAACTTATTACTTACAACTTCTTCGATGGGTATGTTCTCAGCCTGTTTTTGTGTTCGATCTCGCAAACAAGGCACCCCTGTTGATGAGGCAAAGGTAATGAATAATTAGATTTTTATTATTTTTAATAGAATTATTATGATATGATAAATGTAATAAGGATCAAAATAGAATTGATTAGATGATTCCGGCTCTTATATCTATGACAATGTACTATCCCTTTTTTATGTTAATGAATAAACTTTGGAGGTTGCCCCGTTGTGCGGGGCCGCGCTCTCCGCTTCTAATCTTTTGCCTTTCAGGCAAAAGGATTTGCGCTTCTATCGCTAACCCGATCCCAATTGAAATTATAGAATATCGTTAGATTTTTAGCTGTCTGGATTTTCTGTGTCCTGAAACAACCTGAGTTCATAAACCCGATAGGAACGAAAAGCCCGGCGAAAGGAGTTTTAAATCATTAAAGGAAATTTATGCCGGCTTGCAGTGGATAGCGGGACTATCGGCCGCCATTTGCGCTGGTATTCCTTTCCATCCGGTTCTAAATAAATAAGGATAATCATTCCGAAATTCGATAATGACACTGATTATCATACTTACCACCCGGCCAGAGACTCTCTTTTACTATTTAAATTAATATAAATACCTTATGGAGAATTAAGAAAAACACCTGTTCCAGCTCCAAAATCCAGTATTCAAGATATGAATGTTGAGGCTCTGCATACAAAAAATCAATAAATTACATATCATTTTTCCAAAAACCGTACTTTTGCCAGCTCAAGGGAATTTTATGCTCAGAACACATACTTGCGGCGAACTAACCATTGCTGATTTGAATAAGGAAGTAACTCTTACCGGATGGGTGCAAAAATCGCGCGATCTGGGAGGGATGACCTTTGTTGATATGCGCGATCGTTATGGAATTACGCAATTGACATTTAATTCTGATGATAATGCCGAACTAAGGGCACAGGCGCGTGAACTGGGTCGTGAGTTTGTAATTAAAGTTACCGGAAAAGTAATTGAGCGTTCGAATAAGAACCTTAAAATGCTTACCGGGGAAATTGAGATTAAGGTTTCAAAGCTCGAACTGCTTAATGCCGCCAAGCTTCCGCCTTTTCTGATAGAAGATGAAACGGATGGCGGTGAAGATATCAGAATGAAGTACCGCTACCTTGACCTGCGCCGTAACCCGGTGCGTAATAACCTGGTTCTGCGTCATAAAATGGCTCAGGAAGTAAGGCGTTACCTCGACGGATTGGACTTTATCGAAGTGGAGACCCCGGTACTGATCAAATCCACCCCTGAAGGAGCCCGTGATTTCGTAGTGCCAAGCCGTATGAACCCGGGTGAGTTTTATGCTTTGCCGCAGTCACCGCAAACCTTCAAGCAATTATTAATGGTTTCGGGCTTCGACCGCTATTTCCAGATAGTGAAATGCTTTCGCGATGAGGATCTTCGTGCCGACAGGCAGCCTGAATTTACACAGATCGATTGCGAGATGGCATTTATTGAACAGGAAGATATTCTGAACGTTTTCGAAGGCCTGATCAGGCAATTATTCAAAAATGTAAAGGGTGTTGACCTGGCTGAAGTTCCGAGAATGCAGTATGCTGATGCGATGCGCCTTTATGGTTCAGACAAGCCGGATACCCGTTTTGAAATGCAATTTGTGGAGTTAAAGAACACTAATATACCTCAGTCCGAGGCTCCTCTCCTCTGGAAAGGCGGCGCTGAGGCCAGCTTCCCTGTTTTTGATCAGGCTGAGCTTGTAATCGGTATCAATGCCAAAGGCTGTGCAGAATTTACCAGAAAGCAGATCGATGAACTGACAGATTTTATAAAGCGCCCTCAGATCGGGGCTACCGGTCTGATCTACATGCGGCATAATCCCGATGGATCCCTGAGATCATCTGTAGATAAGTTTTACAATGAAGTGGAACTTCAGAAATGGTCGCAAGCCTTTGATTCTCAGCCCGGTGATCTGATTCTGATCATGGCAGGCCAGACCGATAAGGTGCGCAAGCAGCTGAGCGAACTCCGCCTGGAAATGGGTAACCGTTTGGGATTACGTGATAAAGATGTATTTGCGCCACTCTGGGTATTGGATTTCCCATTGCTTGAATGGGATGAAGACAGCCAGCGTTATCATGCCATGCACCATCCCTTTACCTCGCCGAAACCCGAAGATATTTCCATGCTGGATACAAATCCCGGACAGGTACGTGCCAATGCCTACGATATGGTCCTCAATGGTACGGAGATCGGCGGCGGTTCGATCCGTATCCATGACCGGGACCTGCAGTCACTGATGTTCAAACATCTCGGCTTTAGTACGGATGAGGCTCAGAAGCAATTCGGCTTCCTGCTTGATGCCTTTGAATACGGCGCCCCTCCCCATGGTGGAATAGCCTTTGGCTTCGACAGGCTGGTTTCTATCTTCGCCGGATTGGATTCTATCCGCGATGTGATCGCATTTCCTAAAAATAATTCCGGCAGGGATGTAATGATCGATTCTCCATCGACCATTGCTGATGAGCAGTTGAAAGAGCTGAGAATTAATACGATAACATAATCCGAAACTCCGGATCAAATACCCGTATTTAGATTTTTTTCGATACAGACCCGTCTAATCAGGGCCTTGCGGGTATTTTTGTGCCCCAATATTTCTCCGAAATGTATCTATAATACTATCTTTAATTATGATAAACCGCCGTAAGTTTTTGACTGCTACGTCAATAGCAGGGGCTTCAGTATTGACCTGGAACAGATCGCTGGCAGGTATTAATGAAAATATAGCCATTAACCCCATTCTGGATGCTCCGATTGTGGTCTCCACCTGGGATTTCGGTATCGCTGCTAATGCCGCCGCCTGGCTGGTTCTGAAAAATAAGGGCCGGGCATTGGATGCTGTCGAAAAGGGGGTACATGTTCCTGAGGCTGATCCGGAAAATCAAACCGTTGGTTTTGGCGGTTTACCCGACCGGGATGGGAGGGTAACACTGGATGCCTGTATTATGGACGAATTTGGAAATTGCGGCAGTGTTGCCGCTTTGGAGCATATTGTTCATCCGATTTCAGTTGCGCGATTGGTGATGGAAAAAACGCCCCACGTTATGCTGGTAGGGGATGGTGCTCTTCAATTTGCCCTTGAGCAGGGATTTAAAAAGGAAAAACTTCTGACAGAGCGCTCTGAAAAGGCCTGGAAAGAATGGCTCAAAAAAGCTGAATATAAACCACAGATCAATATAGAGAACAGGTCTTTCCGCCCGGATAAACTGCCCGGAAATCAATATAATCATGATACTATCGGGATGCTTGCCCTGGATGCTGCCGGAAACCTTTCAGGTGCCTGCACTACGAGCGGAATGGCTTATAAAATGCATGGGCGTGTAGGTGATTCACCAATTATCGGGGCAGGCCTTTACGTGGATAATGAGGTAGGAGGAGCAGTTTCGACAGGGTTTGGTGAAGAGGTCATCCGCAATGTCGGGAGCTTCCTGGTTGTTGAGCTGATGCGGCAGGGTTATCCTCCTGAAGAAGCCTGCAGGGAAGCGGTTTTGAGGATCATTAAAAAGAAACCTCACACATCCCGTGAGATGCAGGTTGGATTTCTCGCTCTGAAAAAGGATGGAAAATACGGGGCTTATGCTATTCAGCAGGGCTTTAGTTTTGCCGTATGCGATCATAATGATCAGGATTTGCTGATCAAAGCAAATAGTTATGTCCAGCTTAAAAATTAACATGTCGATACTATTTAATATAAAAGGCGGTTCTAAAAAGGATATGTTACAACTTCTTTCGGCATATCAGCAGGTGGTTGATCTGAATGTTATTTGCTCAGTAACAGATTCTTTAGGGGATATTATTTATGTGAATGATAATTTTTGCGAAGTAAGCAAGTATTCCAGAAATGAATTACTTGGGCAGAATCACAGAATTTTAAATTCCGGTTACCACAGTCCTGACTTTTTTAAGGTTTTATGGTTAACTATAAGTAATGGCCATGTATGGCGTGGAGAAGTTAAAAGCATGGCAAAAGATGGTTCATTTTTCTGGCTTGACAGCACCATCGTTCCGATCCTTAATGAAGGCGGTAAAATTACCGAATACTTCTCGATCCGGATACCCATTAATGACAGGAAAAAGATTGAGGAAGAGCGGCAGGCCTATGTAAAAAGTCTGGAAGAAATGATCTTTATGACTTCTCATCAGGTAAGACAGCCCATTGCTCAAATTTTAGGAATTACTACTGTCCTTGAGGGTGCTGTCATTTTGGATGAGGAACAAGTGGAGTTAATATCCTTCCTCAAACAATCTGCATTAACACTTGATACTTTTACCAGGGAGCTCACTAACTTTATGCATGAGCTGAGGCAGGAAAATAAAAATGATGGGGAAAATCAAGTGTTTTACTGATAAGAGTCTTTACTGATCAATTTATGTCATTTATATTAGAGATTTGTGCAGGTACCATAAGATCAGCTATAGCTGCCCAGTCGGGCGGTGCAGACAGGATAGAACTCTGTGATAACCTGGCCTCAGGCGGGACCACCCCATCTTTCGGAATGATATTTACCGCTAAAAAGCTTCTTAATATCCCCATTTTTCCCATTATCCGGCCCCGGGGCGGTGATTTTTTCTACTCTAAGGAGGAATTTGAGATTATGAAAAAGGATGTGATCTGCTGTAATAAGCTGGGTTGTGAAGGCCTTGTTCTTGGGATGCTTAACCGGGATGGTAGTATTGATAAGGATAGATGTTATGAACTGATTGCCCTTGCCCGGCCGATGCAGGTAAGCTTCCACCGCGCTTTCGATCGATGCAATGATCTGGAAAAGGGTCTTGAAGAAATAATAGGTCTTGGCTGTGATCGTGTTTTAAGTTCGGGGGGAGAACGGTATGCTTTCGATGGAATTCAGAGATTAAAGGCGCTTGCCGGGCAGGCAGGTAAGAGGATCAGCATTATGCCGGGTTCGGGGATAACAGATAAAAATATAGCCGAAATTGCCAGGGAAACAGGCACTTATGAGTTTCACGGCACTGCGAAAAAGCTTTTTGAATACGGTACCGATCCGGTCAGCAAAGAATCATTTCAGTCTTTTGAAACGGCTGATGAGAATGTCTCCAAACTGAAGGAGATCTTAGCAG
Organism: Pedobacter sp.; assembly: GCA_036677005.1. Lineage (GTDB taxonomy): Bacteria > Bacteroidota > Bacteroidia > Sphingobacteriales > Sphingobacteriaceae > Daejeonella. The sequence goes on along the minus strand of JAKFBV010000115.1, from coordinate 78,646 downwards.
GCATCAGATGACCTTATTCCTCCGGGGCTTAATGGAGGCTTGAATTTATTATTCTTTTCAGTACTTTTAATTTTCTAAATAGTTATTATGAACAAAATATTCCTTGCAGGATTTCTTCTGCTCTCTATACCTGTATTTTCACAGACCATTGCCCTGAAAGGCAAATTAAACCAGGCTGCCGATAACATTGAATCAAAGGTCATAGCCTGGCGTCAAGATTTCCATGAGCATCCTGAATTAGGGAATAATGAAATAAGAACAGCGGCCATTATTGCCAAACATCTTCAAAGCCTCGGTATGGAGGTGAAAACCGGTGTGGCAAAAACCGGTGTGGTCGGAGTTCTGAAAGGAGGAAAACCAGGCCCTGTGGTCGCCCTGCGTGCCGATATTGATGCACTGCCGGTTACCGAACGCGGAAATCTTCCTTTTGCCTCCAAAGTAAGGGCGAACTATAACGGACAGGAGGTTGGAGTAATGCATGCCTGCGGGCATGATTCGCATACCGCGATGCTGATGGGTGTTGCTGAGGTTCTCTCGGGCATGAAGGCAGATCTGAAGGGTACCGTGAAGTTTATTTTTCAGCCGGCTGAAGAAGGCTCCGCTCCCGGAGTAGAGGGCGGCGCTGAGCTAATGGTGAAAGAGGGAGTTTTAGAAAATCCAAAGGTTGATGTCATATTCGGATTGCATATCTGGGCACAGACCGAGGCGGGTAAAATTACCTATCGCCCGGGCGGTATGATGGCAGGAGTAAATGATATGCAGATCGTTGTGAAGGGAAGGCAGGCGCATGGTGCAGCTCCATGGGCATCTGTGGATCCGATTGTAGTTTCCGCGCAGATAATCAATAGCCTGCAGACGATCATTAGCCGTAACCTGAATATAACAGAAAATGCAGGGGTAGTAACCATTGGATCCATTCATTCAGGTGTCAGATCGAATATTATCCCTGAGCAGGCCGAGATGCTGGGTACCATCAGGGCCCTGAGTGTAGCGGATGAAAAAATGCTGATCGAAAGAATTAAAACAATTGCAACCAAAACTGCCGAAGCAGCAGGCGCAACTGCTGAAGTTAAAATACCATACAGCAACCATTATCCGGTTACATTTAATAATGTGGCCCTGACAGAAAAGATGCTTCCCAGCCTTGTAAAGACTGCAGGTGCCGGGAATGTTAATGTGATTCCGCCGATAACCGGAGCTGAGGACTTTTCATTTTTTCAGGAAAAAGTTCCGGGATTGTTTTTCTTCCTTGGCGGAATGCCAAAGGGCGGGGATCCTAAAACTGCTCCCTCGCATCATACCCCTGATTTTTTTATTGATGAAAGCGCCTTTAAGCTGGGTGTAAAAGCACTGGCAGGGCTGACGCTGGATTATATGGAGATGGGTAAGGAGTAAGCAATTTTACGGATACGGAAGCACACCGTATAAATTAAAAAAAAGTATTAGTTGTGAGCACTTTGTGCAATGAAATGCAGGTAGATTCCTTATTTGGAAACGAACGGTTCAGAAAATGGCGGAGGATAGCCCCGTGATCCGCTTCAGGGCCGGCAGAAAAATTCCGGTATTTCAGAGATCTTTATCAGCCGGCACTTTCGCTTTTCCCGGGTTTATTATGAAGGGACAATGCAAAAAAATGATTAATGATCTGATTATAGGCCAGCTGGAATAAGTTTAGAATTTCCTTGCTGTCATTTACCATGGTCATCCTGTTTTTAAAACTGACAGAAGCGCCCGATCGGACGGGCAGAGGGATAGAGGCCCTGTGGATAAAGCCCTGTGTGCGTATGCGCAGATAACAAGGCTGGATAAGCCAAAAGCTTCAGCCCCTGATTGACAGAACAATTAAATTATACTTTGCCCCATCCGGTACAAAAGACCTTTTAAAGACTCTTTTAAAGGTTATTTCATCAATTTCCGTCCGGACCAGTAAAAATCACTAACAATGAGTTAAAAAGGCAAATCATCATCTTCTCCTTTCTCGTAATCCATCGGCTGTTCTTCCTTGGCAATACTATGCTGATTTGCTGCCTGCCCATGCTCATCCTCCGATTTATTATTTTGATGGGAGTTTTCACCATGGCCGTTCTCAAAATCACTTTTGCGGCCAAGCATGGTAAAGTTTTCAGCTACGATCTCAGTCGTGTATTTTTTATGTCCTTCTTTATCCTCAAAAGACCGGGTCCTTAATTTGCCTTCAATATATACAAGCTTGCCCTTCTGGAGGTATTTGGAGGCAATATCGGCAAGCCCTCTCCACATAACGATGTTATGCCATTCGGTCTGCTCAATCTTCTTGCCGTCTTTGTTGTAGGATTCTGATGTGGCTAATGGGAAACTGGCTACAGTAACTCCCCCATCCAGGTGCCGGACTTCAGGATCCTTGCCTAAATGTCCTACTAAAATGACTTTGTTAATACCCGACATGCTCTTTAATATAGGTGTTTCAAAGAGTTAATTTAAAGAAATTTTCGAAGAACTGAAAAATTAGTTTTGGCTGAGCCAATTTTTCAAGTTCATCCAGTTGCACATAGAACCAGTCCGAATCATTGAGAAATTGTTCTGAGAAATTTTCTATCTCTATGAATGTTGTATAAAGCTTTTGATGGCTGAGGATGTGTTTTACCGGTTTAGAAACGGAGCAGATCACAGTATCTTTTCCGAAAGCAGAAACAAATCTTTCTGACCTGACCAGGTCATGAGGATTTATAGGCTTTTCTGTTTCGAACAGTGGCAGTTCATACATATTCTCCCAGATGTCACCAGGCCCTCTTTTATTGAACAGAACCTGCCCGTTTTTGATCGCAAGGAAATAATAAAAATAGCGCTCCCGGACCTTTTGGGATTTGATCTTGACTGGCAGATCATTAATTCTGTTCGTTCGGCGGGCCTCGCAACCGGCCTGCAGCGGGCAGGATGGGCATTCAGGGTTTTTAGGTTTGCACTGGAGTGAACCAAACTCCATGATCGCCTGATTGAATGTTCCGGCTTGCTGTTTATCCAGTAATTCATTCGCCAGTTCTGTGAAGATCTTTTTTCCCTGGGCAGAATTAATCGGGGTATCGATACCAAAATATCTGGACAGCAATCTGAAAACATTTCCATCCACAACAGCTTTAGCTTCATTGGATGAAAATGAGGAAATGGCTGCGGCAGTATATTCGCCAACCCCTTTTAACCTGATCAGCGAATTATAATTTTTTGGAAAATAGCCTGCATGCTCTTCCATAACTAATTGAGCGGTCTTATGCATATTTCTTCCGCGCGAATAATAACCCAGGCCCTGCCAAAGCTTCAGAATCTCGTCTTCACTGGCGGAGGCGAAATGTTCAACTGTGGGATATTTCTCTGCAAAGCGCATGAAATAGGGCATGCCCTGTTCCACACGGGTTTGCTGCATGATGATTTCAGACAACCAGATGATGTATGGATCACTGGTATTTCTCCATGGCAGTTCCCTTTTATTCAGCTGATACCAATCAATAATTTCCTTTGCAAAATTCATTTAAGACCGCGAGTATTAAGCCATTTAAGGAAGTAAAAGTACCTTACTATTTGTTTTATAGCGACTTGGTTTAAAAAAAAGTAGATTTATTTCCCAAATTCAATAAAAACCAATACTTTTGCAACCCCAAATCAGTTAAGTATTTAGTACAAAAAATTAAAGAAATAGATATGACCAAGGCAGAAATCATTACAGAAATCGCTAATAAAACCGGAATTGAAAAGGTTGACGTTCAGGAAGCTGTAGAAGCATTTTTTAAAGTGGTAAAAAATTCGATGATAAGCGGAGAGAATGTTTACGTGAGAGGTTTTGGAAGCTTTGTAGTTAAAAAAAGAGCAAAGAAAACGGCACGGAATATTTCCAAGAATACCGCAATCATAATCCCGGAGCATTTTGTCCCGAGCTTTAAACCTGCCAAGGTTTTTGTTGAGAAAGTTAAAAGCGGTAACAAATAAGAACGGGTTTAAAATAGCGAGGGGAATGTTAAACAGAAAGCAGATTGTTGTAGTGGGTTCAGTAGCTGTACTTATGGGCCTGATGCTTTCTTTAGATATTCAGGGACTTGTTAAGCCGAAAGAAGGTGCTGAAGCATCAGCTGCTCCTGCAGCAGCTCCTGTCAAAGCGGTTTCCATAGATGAAGTTTCGCTTACTGCCAAACAAAGTTTAAACGCAAGCCTCAGCAAACAGATCAGCGATCTGGAGGCCGCATTAAAAAGTTCATCTGAAAGTGAAAAATCAGACCTGTATAAAAAGCTTGCTCAGCAATGGGATGATGTAAATCAAACAGCACCTGCGGCATTTTATTATGAGCTGATAGCTGAAAAGGAACCGGCATATGATTCATGGCTTAAAGCAGGCGATAAATTTACGGATGCTTACCAGCAAAGTATTGATACCCTAATTCAGCCGGCATTAGTTCAGAAAGCCATTAATTCCTATCAGCAGGCTGATAAACTTAAGCCCAATACGCTTGAAGTTAAGACCGGTTTAGGAATAGCTTATGTTACCGGAACACCAAATCCTATGCAGGGAATTCAATTATTACTGGAAGTAGTAAAACTTGAACCTGAAAATATAAAAGCCAATTTGAATTTAGGTCTGTTTGCTATGAAATCTGGTCAGTTTGACAAAGCTGTTGGCCGGTTCAAAACAGTAATATCTAAGGCTCCCAGCGCCGAAGCATGGTTTTACCTGGCTTCAAGCTATGAAAATCTGGGAAAGAAGCCGGAGGCGATCGATGCTTATATAAAAACAAAAGAGATCGCTGCTGACCCTAATATGAGTCAGTTTGTTGACCGGAAAATAAACGAATTAAGTAATTAAATTATAAAACATTTTAAAAAACAACATTATGCCAAGCGGTAAAAAAAGAAAGAGACATAAAATGGCCACTCACAAGCGTAAAAAGCGCTTAAGAAAGAACAGACATAAGAAAAAATAGTCTGATCTTAATCTGAATCCTGTGTTCAGATTATTTGGAAGACTCAAAAAATTTTAACCTCCCGCATTACTGCGCCGGAGGTTAAAATTATTTGTTTGTTTTTATTTAGTCCTATAAATTAAACGTATGCCGGTTTTTCGACCGGTGTCTTAAATTTAGCCATTGGTAAAGGAATTAATTATCAATTCATCCCCCAGCGGGGTTACTATTGCTTTACTGCAAGACAAGCAACTCGTAGAACTAAACAGAGAGCAGGTCAGCAATAATTATGCTGTCGGCGATTTATATCTGGGCAAGATCAAGAAGATCATGCCTGGTTTAAACGCGGCCTTTGTTGATGTAGGCTATGAAAAAGATGCTTTTCTGCATTATCTGGACCTTGGGCCGCAGGTCATGTCGCTTTTAAAGCTGACTAAGATTGTAAAGAATGGCAGTTATAAAGATAAACTGCTCAATAGTTTCAGGCTTGAAACGGATATTAATAAATCCGGTAAAATTTCAGAGATACTGAACCGGAACATGCTGCTTCCTGTTCAGATAGCAAAGGAACCTATATCTACAAAGGGTCCGCGCTTAAGCTCAGATATTTCAATAGCTGGTCGTTTTGCGGTACTTGTACCCTTTTCGGATGTTATTTCAATTTCCAAAAAGATAAAGAGTAATACAGAACGTAACCGTCTTAAGAAGATCGTAGAGAGTATTAAACCGAAAAACTTCGGGGTTATTATACGCACGGTTTCCGAAGGAAAAGGCGTTGCTGAATTACAGAAGGATCTTCTCGATCTGATCGACAAATGGGAAAAGTTTACCACCCGTTTACCCGGAACTGAGCCTTCCAAAAAAATTCTTGGCGAAATGGGGCGTACTTCTACTATCCTTCGGGATATACTAAACGCCGATTTTACCAATATTCATATCGGAGATCCGGCATTGTATGAAGAAATCAGATCTTATGTTCATGAGATATCTCCTGAAATGGAAAAGATCGTTAAGCTCTACCGTAATAAGGAGCCTATATTTGAACATTTTGGAATAGAAAAGCAGATAAAGGCAGCTTTCGGCCGCACAGTGAATCTACCAGGCGGAGCTTACCTGGTGGTTGAGCATACCGAAGCTTTGCATGTAATCGACGTAAACAGCGGTAACCGTACTGCCAATAATGAGAACCAGGAGCAGAATGCCCTAATGATCAATATGGAAGCGGCGAAAGAGATCGCCCGTCAATTACGTCTTCGTGATATGGGCGGCATTGTGGTGATCGATTTTATAGACATGCATAAACCTCAGAACCGCAAGGAACTTTTTGATCATTTAAAAGATCTGATGCTGCTTGATAGGGCAAAGCATACTATTTTGCCGCCGAGCAAATTCGGACTGGTACAGCTTACACGCCAGCGTGTGAGACCTGAAATGAATATCGTTACCAACGAAAAATGCCCTGCCTGCGACGGAACCGGTGAGATCAAAGCAAGCATTATTTTAATGGACGATATTGAAAATAACCTGAACTATATTCTCAACGAACAGAATGAACGCAACATTACTTTATGTGTTCATCCCTATATCGAAGCCTATATTAAAAAGGGATTGATCTCCATTCAGTGGAAATGGTTCTTTAAGTTCAGTAAATGGATAAAGGTTAAGGCAATCCCTTCTTATTATCTGACCGAGTTTCATTTTCTGAATTCAAAGGAAGAAGAAATTAAGCTTTAATTAATAAATGAGAAAATTAGCAAATTAGTAAATTTGCAGACGAAATTCAAATCTGCACAGTTACTAATTTACATTTGCTAATTTACAAATTCTCACATTTGCTCATTTAAAATGGCTAAAACACGTTCCGCTTATTTCTGTCAGAGTTGCGGATACGAATCTGCCAAATGGCTGGGGAAATGTCCTTCATGCAGTCAATGGAATACCTTCGTTGAGGAGATCATCGAAAAGGCTAAACAGTCGTTACCCGATTGGAAAAGCGGATCTACCAGTACCCAGCGATCCAATAAACCAGCCGCAATTCATGAAATTATATTTTCGGAGGAGAACCGCCTGATCACTCCGGATAAAGAGTTGAACCGGGTGCTGGGCGGCGGGATCGTTAGTGGTTCCATCGTATTAATAGGAGGTGAGCCCGGAATAGGTAAATCAACGCTCATGCTGCAGGTAGCCCTGAACCTGCCCGGATTAAAAGTGCTTTATGTATCGGGGGAAGAAAGCGAACAGCAGATCAAGATGCGGGCCGAGCGTTTAGTGCCTGAACCTGGAAAAAAAGACTCCGGCAAGCCGGCAGCTGATACTTACATATTAACAGAAACCTCCACACAGAATATTTTTAAGCAGATAGAAATTTTACAACCCGGCCTGGTGGTTATTGATTCCATACAGACCCTGTATTCTGCCCATATTGATTCCACTCCCGGAAGTGTTTCGCAGGTACGGGAGTGTACCGCAGAACTGCTTCGCTTCGCAAAAGAAAGCGGAACTCCTGTATTTCTTATCGGACATATTACCAAGGATGGAATGATCGCGGGACCGAAGATCCTGGAGCATATGGTTGATACAGTATTGCAGTTTGAAGGCGACAGGCATCATGTTTACCGGATATTGCGTGCGGTCAAGAACCGCTTTGGTTCTGCTTCTGAACTTGGTATTTACGAAATGCAGGGCAGCGGACTGAGGCAGGTATCTAATCCTTCAGAGATCCTGCTTTCGCAAAGAGATGAACCGCTTAGCGGAATCACTATTTCGGCAATGCTGGAGGGTTTGAGGCCGATGCTGATCGAAACACAGGCTTTGGTCAGTGTATCAGCTTATGGAACTCCTCAGCGTTCGGCAACCGGTTTTGATACCAGGAGAATGAACATGCTGCTTGCGGTGCTTGAAAAGCGCTGCGGGTTTAAGCTCAGTTCAAAAGATGTCTTTCTGAATATTGCCGGAGGCCTCCGGGTGGAGGATCCTGCTATTGATCTGGCCGTTGTTGTTGCGATCATTTCATCGCATGAGGATATGCCCATTGATTCCAAGATCTGCTTTGCTGCGGAAGTCGGCTTATCGGGCGAGATCAGGGCCGTGAACCGCATTGAACAACGCATCGCTGAAGCTGAAAAACTGGGCTTTGAACAAATATTCATTTCCAAATACAACCTGCCGGCAGGCCGTGGTGTTAAAACTGAGCCGGAATGGCAGAAGTATAAGATCTCGATCAGGACCGTAGCCAAGGTGGAAGAGGTTTTCAATGCTCTTTTCGGATAGTTGAGTCGGAGGTCTGAGGTCGGAAGTCTGAGGTCGGAAGTCTGAGGTCTGAAGGGTACGTTAGCTTCCGACTTCCGACCTCCGGCCTCTGATAGTTGATTAATCTTCAATTACTTACATAATCACAATTATTTTTATCAATTTTGTATAAACCAATTATAAAATATGAATAGGATTATACTTTCGGTTATTGCCCTGGCCTTCCTTGCGGCATGTAACAATAAACCAACAACAGAACTTCATTCTGTTGAAAATGTTAAGGGGATTGCCGTTTACGGCGACTCAGTTGCAAATGATAATGTCATAGAACTTGCTTCAGTTCAAACTGCAATGAAGGGTGAAAAGAAAATGGACATGAAGATCAAGGGGAAAGTAAAGGAAGTATGCCAGGAAAAGGGCTGCTGGATGACCATGACCCTTGATAATGGAGAAGAAATGAGGGTGACCTTTAAAGATTATAAGATCTTTGTACCTAAGGATCTGGGAGGCAGGGAGGTTGTACTGGATGGTTTTGCCTACACGGATACCACTTCGGTTGAAAAGCTGAGGCATTTTGCAAAAGACGGCGGTAAGACTGAGGCTGAGATCGCTGCGATCACTACTCCGAAAGAACAACTTGCCTTTGAAGCAAAGGGCGTAGTTGTGATGAACTGATAATAACAGGAATTTCCTGTTTTAGGGAGCTGTTCAAATCTATATTTGTTTACCGACATTTTGCCTCTGTAAAACAAGAGCAAATGCAGCCCCCCCGAGCGGAAAGACGTTGTTTTTATGTTGACTCATTACCAATCCTATATATACAGTGGCATAAGATGGTAACTTATATTAAAAACGTAACTTAACAAGCTACTTTGAATAACTTAACAGCATAGTGACAATTTGAATTGCACTATTTAAGCAGCTCTTAGTTGTTTAACAAAATTACTTTATTCATATAAAAGGGGTATATAATGGCTTCACTTCAACCTGAAGAAATTTCAGATCAGCAATTGATGGAATTAATCCGTCAGGATGATCGTAATGCGTTTGATCAGATATATAAGCGTTATTGGAAGAAACTGTTTATGTATGCGGGAAAAGTGGTCAGAGATGAGGATGAAGCTCAGGATATTGTTCAGGATATATTTGTATCACTCTGGCAGCGCAGAAGGGAAGAGCTCTGCATAAACTCACTTTCTTCATACTTGCATGGGGCTGTCCGCTATCAAGGTTTAAGATATGTTCGCTCTAATTTAACTAAACACAATTATTTATCATCCCTGCAAAATTTCTTTGAAACAGGAAGTGATATGCTTAATGAACAGCTTGATGTAAAGGAACTTAATCTACTTATCCACGATCAGATTGGCCAGTTGCCCCCGAAAATGAAAGAGATTTTCATTTTAAGTAGAATTGAACAGCTAAGTCATAAAGAAATAGCTGAACGGTTGAATATTTCCGATAAAACCGTTAAGAAACAGATCAACAGATCTTTGAATATCTTCCGCCTCATTCTGGATAAAAAATCAGGAAGTCTATTGGCTTTTATGATAACACAATATTTCTTAGGCAAATAATCAGCCTGGTATACAGCCACTTACGCTTATTTTAATTTTCGCAGTACTACCTAATGGTTTTTCAATGCACGTACATGTATAAGCCATAAATAGAATGAAGGATCAAGACATTCAAAACTTACTAAAGCGTTTTCAGGAAGGAGAATGTACACCTGATGAGGAAGAGCAGCTAAAATTATGGTATAATTCCGAAAACTCTCTTTCCGACTGGACACAGGAGACTGATGAAAACCTAATAGAACTGGAGTTAAAGAATAGAATTGATGCACAGATAGATCATTTTACCGTTGCGCTGAAACATCCATGGTATAAGTTTGCAGCGGCTGCCATTCTTTTATGTGTGCTCGGCGTAGGTTTGTATTTCTATAAAGAACAGAAAGAAGTTAAGCTTCATCCGGATCAATGTGTAACAGCTGATATTGAACCTGGAAATAACAAAGCAATTCTGACATTAGCTGACGGTTCAAAGATATCCCTGACTGATGCAAGGAATGGACAAATAGCTTCCGAATCAGGAATTACCATTACTAAAAGCGCCGATGGCCAACTGGTTTATACAATTAATCCCGCAGATGCCGATCTTATTAAATCTGCCGGCGGTGCCAGTAGGGATCAGATGGCATACAATACAATATCGACTCCCGCCGGCGGACAGCATCAGATCAACCTGCCAGATGGAACACGCGTTTGGTTAAATTCAGAATCCTCGTTAAAATTTCCTGTAAGTTTTAGCGACCCAAAGGAACGCGAGGTTCACTTAAGGGGTGAAGCTTATTTTGAAGTTTCAGAAAATAAAAGCAAACCATTCAGGGTCCTCAGCAAAGATCAGGTAGTTGAAGTTTTGGGTACACATTTCAATGTGATGGCCTATTTAAATGAAAAGGCGTTGGAAACGACATTACTGGAAGGAAAGGTTAGTGTACAAGCCGGGAATTCTGAAGTTGTTATTACCCAGGGACAGCAGGTCAGGCTGAGAGAAGGACAAATAAGGGTTGTTAAAGATGCTGATGTTGATGGAGTTGTTGCCTGGAAAAATAACCTTTTCCAATTTGATAATACAGAGATTGATCAGGTAATGCGACAGATTGAACGGTGGTATGATGTTGATATCGAGTACCAGAATGGAATACCGGATGTGCATTTTACAGGGGTTGTCCCCCGGGATCTAAAAGTTTCAATAATTTTAAAAGCTATGGAGCAGACTTCACAAGTTAAATTTAAAATTGAAGGCAGAAAAATTACAGTGATCAAAAATAAGAACAAAAACTAAAGAAGAAACTATGAAACTGAATTCCTCCTGAAGACTGTTTATAGGTTTAACCAAAAAAACATCCCGGATTGCGGCCGGGATGAGTAATATGTCCGGGTTAGCCTTGGGGTAACAAAATTAATTAAACGAAAACCTAAACCAAACGATCAAATGTATGAAACTATATCTGCATTTTAAGGGCAAACTATGCCCTCACATTTATATACACAATAAATATCTTTTGTTTTTTGTGCCAAAAGCTTTACGAATTATGAAGTTGACAGGGATTATTCTTTTAGTGCTAACGCTAAACGTTAATGCAACTACTTTCGGGCAAAATGTTAGTATTTCTCAGCGCAATACTAACCTTGAAAGGTTAATGAAAGAGATTAGAAAGCAAACCGGTTTATATTTTATTTATAGCAATGAACTATTGGAAAAAGCAAAACCAATAACACTCCATGTTACCAATCAGAATGTCAATGAGGTGTTGCAGGAAGTTTTCCGTGATCAGCCACTATCCTATACAATTGAGGATAAACTTATTAACCTTAAATTAAAAGAGCTTGTTCCTGTCGAAGTTGAGGAAATTGCTGTTCCTGTTGCCGATATAAAAGGCAAAGTACTGGACGGTAATGGCAGGCCGCTTACAGGTGTGAGCGTAGTAATTCTGGGAACAACTAAGGGAGTTCAAACGAGTAATGATGGGTATTATTCCATTGACGCGAAAGTTGGTGACGTATTAAAATTTTCTATGATTGGATATCACGATCAGGAAATTAAAGTACTAAGAAACGATGCTATTAATGTGTATTTGGATGAAAAGCAAAGTAAACTGGAAGAAGTAGTAGTGGTAGCAATGGGGGTTCAAAAGCGTGCCAGTGTTATTGGGGCAATATCAACAGTTAAAATGAATGATATTAAAGTCCCGACCCGTTCCCTTACAAATGCATTAGCAGGACGTATGGCAGGTGCTGTTGTTATACAAAGATCAGGAGAATTGGGTAGAGATGAAGGAGGCCTGTGGATACGCGGTATTTCTACATTCAGCGCAAATAGATCGCCACTTATATTGGTTGACGGAGTAGAACGGTCTATGTCTGATCTATCTGTTGAAGAAGTAGAATCAGTATCCATTTTGAAGGATGCTTCTGCAACTGCGGTTTATGGTGTAAGAGCGGCAAATGGTGTTGTCTTAGTAACTACCCGAAGGGGTATTGCTCAAAAGCCGGTTATTGAATTCAAAACGGAATTTGGCTTATCAAACTTACCGAAACTTCCCAACTTTTTAAGTGGAGCTGATTATGCAACTCTTTATAATGAAGCCTTAGGGAGGGAAAACTACTCAAAGGATTATATAGATAATATAAGGAACGGAACGGATCCTTATTTATATCCGGATATCAATTGGTTTGATGAAACATATAAAAAATATTCTTACAATGCACAAACCACATTAAATATACGAGGAGGGGGGGAGGTTGCCCGTTATTTTGTAGGTCTTGGTTATATGAATGAAAATGGAAATCTTAAAGATAATCCGGAAAATGATTATAAGTCAAATCTAGATCTTCAACGTTATAATTTCCGGTCTAATGTAGATGTAACTCTCTCAAAATCATCAGTAATTGAGCTTGAAGTCGGCGGAAACCTTACTGATCTGCATACCCCGGGTACCGGAGGTACAATATGGTCAAAAACTTTTACACCTGCCGGAGAATTATTTTATTGGTCCTATTTAGCCACGCCAATTTCTAATCCAGTAAAGATTCCTATAGGTAAGGACTTAAATGGTAAAGATATAATGGGTTGGGCAAGTCCGACCCAGATAGGTGAATCAAACCCTGCTGAGCGGTTGATGGGATCTGGCTTTAATACGGAATTCAGGAACCAGTTTACAAGTCAGATCTCTCTTAACCAGGATCTGAAATCTATACTCCCTGGCTTAAAATTCAGACTATCTTATTCTTTTGATGCAAATAATAATACCACAATTAATCGGAGGAAATTTAGCACTACCTATGGTGTTCAGGGAAGGGATCCGGCTACCGGTGAAATCCTTTTCAAAGAAGTTCAGGTAGGATCTCAGTTCCTGGGTTATTCTACATCTTTGGGAAGTAATCGTGCAAAGGAAATGAAAGGACAGATCTTATATAATAAAGCTTTTAATGAAAAACATCATGTAAGCGGAATGATGATGTATTACCAGCGGGATTATATTAATGGAAGTGCAGGTAGTGCGATTCTATCTTTACCTTTTCGCAGGCAAGGGATAGCAACACGCGGCACCTATGACTATGATGACCGATATTTCATGGAATTTAATGTTGGCTACAATGGATCTGAAAATTTCCCTGAAGAAAATCGTTTTGGATGGTTTCCGGCCGTTGCAGCTGGCTGGATCGTTACGAATGAACTATTTTTAAAGAACAAGACCGGTATTATCGATCTCTTTAAAATTAAAGGATCTATCGGTTTGGTTGGTTCAGAAGCATTGCCTAATGGAGAAAGGTATGGTTACCTGTCAATTTATGGTGGCGGACTGGGAGGATATAAATTTGGCGCGAATGGAACGTCTTATGGAGGAACCGGGTTAAACCGGATAGGTGTTACAGACCTGACATGGGAAAAAGGTTTGAAACGTAATATCGGCTTTGAGTTACAAATGCTTAAGGGGGCAATTACATTAGAGGCCGATTACTTTTTTGAACGACGAACTGATATCCTTTTGCAGCGTACATCATTGCCTGGCATTACTGGTTATCCGAGTTCGCCATTTGCTAATCTGGGAGAAATGATCAATCGGGGTGTCGATGCAACATTGGAACTAAACAGGCGATTTACAAAAGGTGGACTACGTGTTTATGGAAATTTTACTTTTGCCAGGGATAAGATCATTGCTCAGGATGAGCCTGAAAGAAATTATGCCTACCGCATGAGAACAGGTCAAAAATATGGTCAGAATTTTGGCCTGACTGCCCTGGGTTATTTTAAAAGTGATGAAGAAATCCTAAGTAGTCCGGTACAACAATATGGAGTTGTCAGGCCTGGGGATATTAAATACCTTGATGTTAATGGAGATGGCAATGTAAATATTGATGATGAAAGGCCTATAGGTTTCTCAAGTTTGCCTGAAGTAAATTATGGATTTGGTGTTCAGATAGATTTTAAGGGGTTTGATATGGGAGTGTTTTTAAGAGGACAAGCCCGTGTTAGTTATACTCTTGGAAACTCTTATATACCTTTTAATGAGGGAGTTGGTAAAGGAAACCTATTCGCAGAAGCAATGGATCGCTGGACAGTGGAGAATCCAAGACAGGATGCCCGCTATCCTCGTTTATTCAATGGAACATCTTCTAATAACTGGCAGGCTTCAACTAAAACTCTGTACGATGGAAGTTTCCTTCGTTTATCTGATGTTGAACTTGGGTATACCGTGGACTCCAAAATATTATCTGCAATTAAACTCAAAAGTCTCCGATTTTATGCATTAGCAAACAACCTTGCTGTTTTCTCTCCCTGGAAAATGTGGGATCCAGAGGCGGCAAGTCCGGGTAATTATCCACTACAACGTAAAGTAAACTTTGGTATTAGGGCAAAATTTTAAACTCATAAAAATGAAAAATATTTATTTTATATATATAGGGCTGTTTATGCTTTTGCTGACGACAGTTACTGGTTGTAAGAAGTTTTTGGAAAAGCAACCTGATGATATGAAGACTGATGCTATGATCTGGAGTTCACGTAAGGAAACAGAGGCATTTTTATATAATGTTTATTCACAGATACCAGCAGCAAATTTACATCAGGATGATCCGTGGTTAGGAGTTTCTGACGAAATAGATTTAACATGGAACGTATATTCAACTTATGACATTAACCTGGGTAACTGGAATCCGAGCAAAAGTTTTTATAATAAATGGGGATCATATTATAAAGCGATCAGGGCATCATTCATATTTGAAAATAATGTCGATAAAAACAATGAGCTAAGTGCCGAATTAAAGGCTGAGTATAAAGCTGAAGTTAAATTTCTGCGTGGATATTATTATTGGTTATTAATTAAGCAATATGGTCCCGTTGTACTTATAAAGGAAGAATTGCCTGTTGATACAGATTGGAGTTTAATTCCACGTTCTTCATATGATGAATGTGTTAAATACATTGTGGAACTGATGGATGAAGCTGCGATAGGTTTACCTTTACGAGGAGATAATCAATGGTTAGGAAAGCCTAATAAAGTAGTTTGTAAAGCAGTAAAAGCAGAGGTTCTAACTATGGCGGCAAGTCCGCAGTGGAATGGTAATGCAGACTATGGTGATTTCAAAAACAAGGATGGAAAAGCACTTGTGGCAACATCGTATGATGAAACAAAATGGAAAAAGGCTGCAGATGCCAGTTATGATGTAATTCAAACTGCCGAATCTAATCCGGGTATAAATATCAAACTTTACAAGAACAATGAAAATGGCGATGGTACAGTTTTTAGTGCTTACAAATCTGTCAGGGATGTAACAATTAAACGATGGAACTGTGAGATTATATGGGGACGGTCAGGTTTCAATCCTAGCGCATGGGAACTTCACGCTTCCCCTGGCCCTAACAATTTAGGAGGTGTTGCCCCAACTCAGAGAATTGTAGATGCTTTCTTAATGAAAAATGGACGGGCAATTGATGATCCATTATCCGGATATAAAGAGGAAGGGTTTTCCACTACAGGAGGAGATAATTACAACCCTAAAGGTTTAAATACTACATCCGACCGAATTAAAATGATAGATGACATTCGCAGCGGCGATGCATGGGGCCATTGGCCTGGAGACTGGAATATGTATGCTAATCGCGAGCCGCGTTTCTATGCTTCTATTTTATATAACAAGCGGATAATACCGCAAATACCTGCTGATATAGCCAAACGGGATTATTACAGTACCACTGGGCAAAAAGATGGTTATGGAAGGGTAGAGTTGTATTATGGTGGGGTATCGCGTTCTTCGGGGTCTTTTACATTTTTTCCCCGTACAGGTTATCTAGTTTTAAAAAATATAGACCCCAATAGTAACCTGCGTGATCGGATTTGGGTTACTAATCCTCGTACTGAAATTTTCATTCGATATGCAAAGGTTTTATTGGATTATATTGAAGCGTTGAATGAGTACAATCCTGGACATCCAGATATCGAAAAATACTGGAATATGATCCGACAACGAGCCGGAGTGCCTAGTATATTTAATATTTACCCTCAAATCAGGGGAGTGAAAGGTTTACAGAGGGACCATATTTTGATTGAACGACAAATTGAATTAGCATTTGAGACAGATCGTTACTTTACTACAAGAAGAAGATGGCTTTCACATACACCTGATAATGGAGATCCTAAACGTAAGTTTGGAGACGGAGGTAAAATGTGGGGGATGGATATTAACGCTGGCTCTTCAGCTACCAACAGGTTCAATTTCACAGGATTTTATAAGCGCGTACCGTTTGAGGAGCGTGTATACAGTATGAAAATGAATTTATTTCCTATCCCGCAGTCAGAAATCGACAGGAACCCATCAATGGTTCAGAACCCGGGATGGTAATCAAAGTAGCACCTGGTTAATCCTTTATACAGTTGATTCAATCCTTGATAAAATAGATCAACATTTTTAACCTTCCTTCTTCTCGGAGAACATGTTTCGAGGGGAAGAAGGATTTAAATAAGCTAAAATGAAGAAAGGTTTATTCGTTTATTTATACTTTTTAATTCTAATAAGTCCATTGGCATCACTTGGGCAGAACGGTTATGGAAAAACTAATATCGCTGATATGGTTCTCATCTATCAGGGAGGTGTTCATCGTCCCATGGAATGGAAGAAAGAAGAGTTTCTGCCTTACATCATTCATAAAGATGCTAAAGGAAAAGAAAATTGGTTATACGACGGTTTCCTTTTTCTGGAATTTAAAGATGGTAAAGGACGAAATTATGCTCCTGGCTATGACAAGCTTAATGCGCGAAAGCCCGAATGGGAATGGTTAATGGAGAGGCAATTTGAAAAGGATAAAGCTTTTTCGTCCTTAGATCAGGCTATAAGCGAACAAATCATAAAAATGGGTAAACCGCACTTTAAACACAAACTGGTAGTTGGGATTCCCTCACCGATTTTAAATCAAAAAGATTGGGGTGAACTTAACGGCAAAGCACTTGACTTTTCAAAACGGGAAGACCGTATTGAAGCCGGAATCTGGTATATAAATAAATTTTTGGAGCGATTCAAAAAAGAGAAATATGCTAATTTAGTTTTAGAGGGTTTCTATTGGGTTGATGAAGATATGAGGGGCTGCGCTGATATACTGGAGCCTCTGGGTGACCATATCCGTTCAGAAAACATGAAATTTTATTGGATTCCTTATTGGAATGCACAGGGATTCGATAAATGGAAAACTTTCAAATTCGATTTCGCGTACCTTCAGCCTAATCATTTTTTTAATAGTAAAATAGAGAATGAACGGATCGACAAGGCATGTGAGCTGGCAAGAAAATTGGGAATGGGTTTGGAAATGGAATTTGATACAAGGGCTTTGGCAGCTTCCAGAGAGAATAAGAGTGATCGTCTTGTTTCCTATATTGATGGTTTTAAAAAGAATGGGGTTTTTGAAAATGCGTCGATGGCTTATTATGAGGGTGGAAACGGGATATATAAATTTGCACAGTCAGTTGATCCTATGGATAAGGAGCTGTTTGATAAACTTGCAAATGAGATCATTAAAAGAAAGAAAAAGAGTTTCTATCGTAAACTCACCAGAAATAAATAGGCCTGAAGCCCGGATGAACTGTAGTTTCAATTTTTAAAATAGATTTAATAGTATGCAAAATAAAGAGTACTCACGACGTAGTTTTCTTAAACATAATTCTCTCCTCGGATTCGGAACATTAAGTATAGGGAGTTTGAGCGCCTTTTCCCCGGCTATACCATCAGCAGCACCCTCTTCGGAAAAACGAATTCAAAAGTTAGCTGGACTCAGTCTTCAGAAGCTTCACGATCGCTATCATGATGAGCTTTTCAATCGTTTTTTGCCCGCCATGGAAAATTTTTCTATTGATCATGAATATGGTGGGTTTATGTGTGATGTGGATATTGAAGCAAAGAAATTAATTAACACCACGAAGAGGACCTGGTATCAGGGCCGTGGCATATGGGTCTATTCATTTCTTTACAACAATTTTAAGCAAGATCCTCATTATATTGAAGTAGCTAAAAAAGCAATTGACTTCATTCTTAAGCTGAAACCGAAAACAGACCAGTTCTGGGATACCACTTACAGCCGTGAGGGTAATTCTGTTTCCGGTCCGGGTGATATTTATGGTAACTTATTCGTAGCTGAAGGTCTGGCAGAATATTCGAAGGCTACAGGCGATAAGCAATACTTAAAACTTGCTAAAGAAATTATATTTTATTGTCTCGGGCGATACGACAGGCCTGATTATATATATGATATCAGCTATGCTCCCGGCAGGCCTAAAATGGAGGGTCAGCGGGTACTTGGACATTGGATGATCTTCCTTAGCCTGTCTACCCAGATACTTTCCCAGGGTCCGGATCCGGATTTTGAAAAACTCGCTGACAGGTGCATGGAAGCGATATTAAAGTATCACATGAACCCTGAATTTAACATTCTTAACGAGGTGATTTCCCATGATCTAAGTCTGCCAATAAATGAATATGCAAATTTTGCGGTTATTGGTCATGGTATAGAAACACTTGCCTTTGTTATGGCAGAAGCTGTAAGAAGGAAAAATGCTGCTTTGTTTCAGCGTTCAACGGAAGCATTTAAAAGGCACGTGGATGTGGCTGCTGATAAACTTTATGGCGGACATTTTGAAGTGCTTTACAATGCTAATACGTATGCCTGGGCTCCAAGTAAATCGGCCTGGTGCCAGCAGGAAGTTTCAATTGGGGCGCTTCTGGCGATCGAGCATACAAGCGAAACCTGGGCGCATGAGTGCTTTGATGAAGGGGATGCTTATATGATGGAAAAAATGCGTTGCCCCCAATTTGCATTTTGGACCTTTGGTGGTGGGCGTAAAATGATCAACCCTAGTAAAGGATCTGTTGAACATTACCATACTCCACGCTATTTGATGCGAAATATTCTGACTTTGAAGCGGATGGTGAAACAAGGTGGAAGATTGTCGGGATTGCTTGGTTGATCGGGTGAATGAAGGCACGGCTAAATAATTTTTGATGATACCGATATTTTAGGGAAGCAATCGTTTTATACCATTTCAGAAATTCAAACAAATCAATCCGGTCTTTAGCACACTTTCACTACTTCCATATTCAATAATTGTCCGAGCTTCTCAATTTTTGAGCTGATATGTCCGATTCCTACTGCGCAATGATGCGCCGGACCATAGCTGTTCCAGCTGTTAACAAAATTTCTTGCTCCGATCGGGAATTTATACCGGCTGTTTGTATTGCCGATCTGAAGGACCGGCCCCGGGACAGATTCGCCTTCTGCTACCAGAAGCATTAGTCCGCCGCCTCTTTTTTCTGCAACAGAAAGTAAGGTCACCGGGCCATTTTTTACCATCATCTCCACCGACACCCCCTTCCCTACTTTCCCGTGATAAACATGCAAAGGACGAACTTTGGTTTTACCTTCTGCAATCGCAATATGACCCGGACCATCATGTCCCATCAGGATAACATCGTCTTTAAAATCCATAGCATAGTATTCGGTAAAAGAACCGCCCGCACCAAAAGAATCCATGATTTTCATCGCCTGCACATTCTTAATTTCATACTCACCGGCAACGGGTACACCATTGGCGGTGAGCAGGGAATTGCCTAGAATGATGGAGGAGATAGCTTCTTCATTGTCTGCATTTCCGGTGCCTTTGTAGTAATATGCCATTGAACCAAGCTGGTGTTTCGCTACCAGTTTATCCAGAGCAACGGAGGTGATGGCAGCTTTTTCCATCTCATCTTCAGGACAGTCAGATTGTACATCAAAAGCCTCATTAAAAAGCTTCAGGCGTACATTCAATTCCTCCTTACTTACTTCTTTCCTCAGGCTTGCCAGTTCTTCCACCTCAATGAGTTCAATATGCCCCCCGAAGTGTGCATATTGCTGAGTAAGGTCGGTATAGATATCCAGCATGCCACTATAGTAATGCCCCATGCATCCCAGGCGGTTATATGCCATGATATTGGCCACTTTAGCGGCCTGTACCCACTCAGTTACCTCATTCCAGCATACTTCATCATCATGCAGCATTCCGGTGATCTGATGGAACTTAACACCCACCCTGTTAAAAACATTTGCGATCTCAGGTACAGAGCATGCAGAACAGTATGATAGCCATTCACCGGTCATTTTGGTTCGATCGCTCATCGCATTGAACGAGGCATAATCAATCGCAGCTTCAGGTGCCAGGTTCAGGATAATGACAGGGACCTTTGCCCGCTGCACTACCGGTAGTACGGTTGACGACAAGGCATAAGTGCTGACATATAAAAAGATCAGATCGACATCCTCAGTTTTAAATAATTTTCCTGCCTGAAAAGCTTTATCAGGATTGTCAACCAGTCCGGCGTTTATAACAGAAGGATGAATGTCAGAAAGTTTTTGCTCTACAGTATTTAAATAGCCTTCCAGACGCTCTTTTAATCCCTTAAACTGAGGCCAGTAAGTATCCAGACCGATACCGAAAAGGCCTATTTTCAGGCTTGAGTTATTTACCGAAGGGCTGTTCAAATTAATCATGAATATTTTATTTAATTCTTAATTAAAGATGCAATAGAAAAATCCAATTTCGAATTTTTATTCATTCAATTCAGGATTAACGAACAATTTTTTAAGCCTCTGAAAATATAAAAGGCCCACAGATTAATCTGCAGGCCCCTTTTTCATTTAGCTTTAGCCTTTCAGCTTTAAGCTTTCCACTTATTTAGAAAGATACATTGATTTCTCTTTGTACAAATGCCTGAAATAAGGATCGTCCAGGCTGCGGATAAAGCGTATAGCCTCACCGGTTGATTTCATTTCAGGACCCAGCTGCTTTTCAACTTCAGGAAATTTATCGAAAGAAAATACCGGCTCCTTGATGGCATAACCTTCAAGTTTACGCACGATCGTAAAATCCTTCAGTTTATTAACACCCAGCATGATCTTGGTGGCAATATTGATATAGGGCACATCGTAGGCCTTGGCTATAAAAGGAACCGTTCTTGACGCCCTTGGATTGGCTTCGATCACATAAACTTTATTATCCTTAATGGCAAACTGTATGTTTAACAAGCCCCGGACATTGAGCGCTTTTGCAATTCGCTTGCTGTATTCCGTCATATCATTGATCACATTCTCCGGCAAATTGAATGGAGGCAAAACTGCGAACGAATCGCCGGAGTGAATTCCCGCAGGCTCGATATGTTCCATTAAACCGATAATATGAACATCCTCTCCATCGCAAATCGAATCCGATTCAGCTTCTTCAGCCCTGTCGAGGAAATGGTCAATTAATACCCGGTTACCCGGAAGATTTCTTAATAATTTAACAACGGCATTCTCGAGGTCCTCATCATTGATCACAATGCTCATCCCTTGCCCTCCCAATACATAACTCGGACGAACCAGAACCGGGTATCCAACCTTATGAGCTACTTCCAATGCTTCTTCAGCATTTTCAGCAACGCCATATAAAGGATATGGAATATCCATTTCCTTTAACAGATCAGAGAAACGGCCGCGGTCCTCGGCAATATCCATATTGTCAAAGGATGTCCCGATTATTTTGATGCCTCTTTCATGAAGCTTTTCAGCCATTTTTAAGGCTGTCTGCCCGCCCAGCTGAACAATGACACCTTCGGGTTTTTCAAGTTCAATGATCTCACGTACATGTTCCCAGAACACAGGCTCGAAATACAGCTTATCAGCCATATTAAAGTCGGTAGAAACCGTTTCCGGATTACAGTTAATCATGATCGCCTCATAACCGGCCTCCTTAGCTGCGAGCAATCCATGTACACATGAATAATCAAATTCTATTCCCTGTCCGATACGGTTCGGGCCCGAGCCAAGCACGATGATCTTTTTCTTCTCACTAACTATTGATTCATTCTCATCCTCAAAAGTTGAATAGTAATAAGGTGTTTTTGCCGGAAATTCTGCAGCGCAGGTATCCACCATTTTATATACTCTGTGAATGCCTAATTGCTTACGGCGGTCATAAACCTCATCTTCAGTTACATTTCCAAGCAGCCAGGCGATCTGGGCATCAGCATAACCTTTCTGCTTTAATGAAATAAAGAAATCTGCAGGAATATTGCTTAGTGAATATCGTTTTAATTCAACTTCCATAGTAACCAGTTCAAGGATCTGTACCAGGAACCATTTATCTATATGAGTGATCTTGCGGATCGATTCCAGAGGAACTCCCAGGCTCATGGCATCCTTGATGTGGAACAGGCGATCCCAGCTTGGATGCTCCAGGCTATGCATGATCTCTTCCAGGTTGCGGCTTTGCCGGCCATCGGCACCGAGACCTAAACGGTTGGTTTCCAAACTCTGACAAGCTTTTTGAAGGGCTTCAATGAAGGTTCGGCCTATGGCCATAACTTCACCAACCGATTTCATCTGCAGTCCAAGTTCAGTATTAGCACCTTTAAACTTATCGAAGTTCCAGCGTGGTATTTTAACGATCACATAGTCAAGGGTAGGCTCAAAATATGCCGAGGTGGTTTTGGTGATCTGATTTTCTATCTCGTCAAGATTATATCCTATGGCCAGTTTAGCAGCTATCTTGGCAATGGGATAACCCGTTGCTTTTGAGGCCAGGGCTGATGAGCGTGAAACCCTCGGGTTGATCTCAATAGCTATTATGTTTTCGGTAGCGGGATCAACAGAGAACTGCACATTACAACCGCCGGCGAAATTTCCGATGGCACGCATCATACGTATCGCCTGGTTTCGCATATCCTGATAACAGCGGTCGCTTAATGTCATTGCCGGTGCAACCGTAATTGAATCACCGGTATGGATACCCATCGGGTCAAAGTTCTCGATTGAACAAATAATGATCACATTGTCGTTTCCATCCCGCAGTAATTCAAGCTCAAACTCTTTCCAGCCTAATACTGCTTTTTCAACAAGCACCTCATGAGTTGGGGAGGCCTGTAAGCCACGGCTTAAGGCCAGGTCAAAATCTTCTTTTTTGTGTACGAATCCGCCTCCTGAACCACCCAGGGTATAAGAAGGACGGATAACCAATGGATAACCTATATCCTGGGCAGCTTCTTTACCTTCCAGAAATGAATTGGCAATTTTAGATTTAGCTACCCCTACCCCTATCTCCACCATCAGTTTGCGGAACTCTTCGCGGTTCTCTGTCTTTTCAATCGCTGCGATATCTACCCCAACGATGCGGACATTATACTTTTCCCAGATACCCCTTTCTTCGGCTTCTTTACAAAGATTCAAAGCAGTTTGCCCGCCCATAGTAGGGAGAACAGCATCGATTTTCTGCTCGTTTAAGATTTGTTCTATGCTTTCGCAGTTTAATGGAAGCAGGTAAACATGATCAGCAATAACCTTATCTGTCATAATAGTGGCAGGGTTAGAGTTGATAATGGAAACCTTAATTCCTTCTTCTTTTAAAGAAAGTGCAGCTTGTGATCCTGCATAATCAAATTCGCAGGCCTGGCCGATAATGATGGGTCCCGAACCGATGATCAGGACTGAACGGATGGAGGTATCTAGTGGCATAGTTCTTCTATGATTCTAATTTTGACCGAACAAAATATGAGATTACTATGCTGTGAAGAACAAAAATCCCGGCTGTTTTGTCGGGATGCAAAGTTATATATTTTTATGCATAAATCAGCCTGGTTTTTTAAAAAGGGTCTGGCATCAATTTGGATTAGCTGTATTAAAATCAGGACAAAGCCCGCATCATAAAAATCTGGTGTTTATTACAGGATTGGAACGCCTTTTGTATAGACATTCTGAATTAAATATAAAAGAAAATGAAAAGATCAATTTTTGCAATTATTGTAGTTGGTAGTATTTTAACCGGCTGTGCTGCGATACAATCTATTGTACGTTCAACATTTCCTTATACCGCCACTTTAATTATTCCTGCCTCTTCAAAAGCTAATACTACCCAGTCGGCAACAAGTCAGGCAAGTAGTTTCGACCAGATATTTACAGGTCAGGGTACCAATACCGAATCCATTAAGGATGTACGTATGGCCTCAGCCAAGATCGAAGCGAGTTCCCCCACAGGTCAAAGCCTGGGCGTGTTCAGGTCGATCAGGATCTATATTTCGCGGGGCGACAGCAATTCGGAGATCATGGTTGCCTCACGTGAGGATATCCCAAGCACGGTGGGGAGCAGCATCATGCTTGATGCCGATACAACACGCTTACTTGATGATTATATTAAGGGCTCAACCGTTCGTATCAGAATGGAATACGTTCTGCGTAATACATTAGCTTCTGATATCAGCCTTAAGGCAAGTTTAGGGTTAAATGTGGCGCCGAATACTGCCAATTAATATAAATACTGATTTTAAACTTATCCTCCGGCTTTCCCGGGGGATTTTTTTTGCATGGCCAGAATTCTGAATATTTGATGATACAGCTTATATTTGACCAGATGCTCCTGCTTCCCGCTATTACCGACTGGCTCAAGGCCCAAAGTCTCCTGGAAACCTCGGGTGTAATTACAGGGATAATCTGTGTTTACCTGGCCGCAAAAAATAATATCTGGAGCTGGCCTGTAGCAATAATCAGTGTCAGTATTTATATTATCATATTTTTTGAAGCCAAATTATACGCCGATACCGGCCTGCAGGTATATTTTTTAATTACGAATTTATATGGATGGTATTTCTGGAGTCAGAAACCTGATGAGCAAAATAAAGTTCCGGTTTCGTCCATAACTAAAAAAGAGATCCTGCTTTCGCTAATTACCGTACTGATCTTTACGCTGGCGCTGGGTTCATTTCTTAAACAGGGGACTGATGCCTCTCTGCCATTCATCGATAGTTTTTGTACAGCCTGCAGCCTGGTAGCCCAGGTATTTCTAGCCCGTAAAGTAATTGAGAACTGGCTGATATGGATATTTGTTGATATAATATATGTCGGTGTTTATTTATTCAAGGACCTGCATTTAACAGCCGGAATGTACGCTTTGTATATTATTATTGCCATAATTGGTTATATTGACTGGAAGAAAGAATACAAGCGATCCAAATTGCAGGGCATTGTTCAGGATTAAAACATGAATGCATTAACAGGAAGTCCTGAGGGAAAGGCTAATTTCGAACAGGCTCTGATCCGGATCGCTATCGTCGGACCCGAATCGACCGGAAAATCTACAATTTCAGCTCAGCTTGCCAATCATTATAGAACCGTTTGGGTACCCGAATATGCCCGGGAATACTGCGAAAAGCTCAGCGCAGCCTGTACCCTGGAAGATGAGATCAATATGTTCAGGGGTCAGCTGCAGCTGGAGGAACAACTGACCCCCCTGGCCAGGCGATTACTGATATGCGATACCACATTTATTACAGTGAAGATATGGAGCGACCATACTTTTGGCTGCACACCCCAGGAAGTATTGGATAAACTTCCTGTGCATCCTTATGACCTTTATTTGCTGATGGATATCGACCTGCCCTGGCAGGAAGACCCCCTGCGTGATTTTCCCCATATGCGCGAGCACTTTATGGAGGTATGGCATACCGAACTGAAAGCGCTTGATGCCACCTATAGTTTAATCTCCGGGTCGGAGGAAGAAAGGCTGGGAAATGCTATTCAATGTATTGATTCATATTTATCAATTAGCAAATGAGAAAATTAGGGAATGAGCAAATGGGGGGAATTCACGTTTTCACAACTCTTTTCTGAATTATATTTAGGTTGCTGATACAGCGTTTAGTCTGGGTTAGGGATCGAAGCGGCAGCTTTTTGCCGGGCACAATATTTTAAATTAAAACAAATTTTCATGGCAAAAACTATAGCGCAGAGCCCGGGCCCCTAAGGGCAACCCCCAAATGTGAATAGTAAAATTGGAAAATTTGGCAATTAACAAATGAAAACCCAGGTAAAACGCATGCTCCGGTAAAGCACAAAAACAAAATCTAATATCCTTTCTAAAATAAAAATGCTTGTATTTGCCTAAAAATGAACTCTTTATATGCTAAAATCACCAATCAAAAAAAATGAGCATATCAACACAATATTTTCATACCCCTATGCAACGCGGGTTAATTGCCTGCGTCTATTAGATAAGAAAAGCGTAAAAATTTGGAAGCTGTTTACGTAGATCAGCATTTTGACCTTGTGGTTGAATGCAGAAACGGTAGTAGAAAGGCACATAACGACCTGTACAAGCTCTATTCAAGGGCCATGTTCAACATCGCTATGCGCATACTGAATGATGCAGATGAAGCTGCAGATGTTTTGCAGGAGGCATTCATTGATGCTTTCGGGCGCATTGCTGACTTCAGGCAGGAAACCACTTTCGGGTTGTGGATGAAGCAGATCGTGATCAATAAATCGATCAGTCAGCTTCGGAAGCGAAGAATGGAACTGGTATCTATTGATGATACAGATGTAGAATCCATCCCGGATGAGGAGGTTCCTGATCAGGAGGAACTCGAGTTGCAGGTGCGGCAGGTACGAGCGGTCATCCAACAGCTTCCGGATGGTTACCGTGTAGTACTTACGCTGTACCTGTTGGAAGGCTATGACCATGAAGAGATCTCGCATATTCTGCGGATCAGTGAAAATACCTCCAGAACACAATTTATGCGGGCCAGGAGAAAGCTGGCTGAAATGCTGAGAAAGAAAGGAATAAGTTATAATTAATTAAAGGATCCATGTTGATCATAAATGGATCAGGGAGAGGTTTAAGATGAAAGATAAATTAGAAAATTTTATACGGGAGAATAAGAGGAATTTTGACCAGTTCGAACCACCTGCAGAGCTATGGGACAAAATTGAAAAAAAGCTGGACGAAAAACAGATCGGTTTGCGGCAAAACAAAGCGGATAAAAAAGAACGTGTCGTTCGTATAAGCTTTCTGCTGAAACTGGCTGCTTCGGTGATACCGGTTCTTTTCGCAGGTTTATGGTTTTATCAGTACCAGGTTAAACAATCTTCAGAGCTGAGCCATATCGACCCGCAAATGGCTAAGCAGCAGATACAGTATGCAAGCCTGATCGAGATCAAACGCAGTGAATTAAAACGTATTGAGAAAGAAGAACCGCAACTGTATCAGGAATTTTCATCCGAAATAAAGAAGATGGAAGCCGGTTATCAGAAATTAAAGAATGATCTGCCCGGCAGCCCTAATCAGGAAGAGACCGTGAAAGCGATGATCAGAAATCTTCAGATCCAGATCGAACTATTAAATCAGCAATTAAATATAATACAGCAGATTAACCAGGTTAAAAAAGAACAGAAAAATGAAACGCAACATATTTAAAAAAGCCCTGTTATTTGCCCTTACACTTCTTTTCATAGAAGTAGCATCCGGCCAGACGGCAGATAAGAACAATCATAAGAATTCAAAGATCACCATTGATCTGAAAAATATTGAATTTGATATCACCGAAGCTTTCAGGAGCATGGCGCTTGAATTGAAAAAGATCGATTTTGAGAAGATCGGAGTGGCAGTAGAGTCTGCCGGCCGGGATCTGGGCCGGGAAATAGGTAATATAGAAATTGAAGTTATCGACAAAGAACCCGAATACCCTGAAGCGCCAGCCGAATTGGTGGGGACAGCGGAAAAAAGCAAAGTGATCAGCAGAACATTTTCTGTGGACAGGAACGACAAATTATCCATCAATAATCAATATGGAAAGGTTGCCGTACATGTTTGGGCAAAGAATGAGATAAAAGTTGAGGTTGAGATTAAGGCTTTTGAGGCATCCGAGAGCAGCGCTGAGCAGCTTCTTGAAAGCGTTAAAATTGCAGAAACACGTGAAGGTGACCTGATTAGTTTTAAAACCAATTTTGAGAAAACCTCACTGAATTTCTGGTCAAGAATTAAAAACGGAAAGGAAGAACGAAGGGGCGTGCAGGTAAATTATGAGATCTATATGCCTGCTAAAAATCCATTGGACATCAATAACCGTTATGGCAGCACAGAGATAGATGATTTTAACGGCCCGGTGAATATCAGCAGCACTTATGGATCCTTTTCATCAGGGAAACTTGACAATCCAGCCAACCAGGTAAAGGTGAGTTATGGCTCTGCCAGCATGGAAAATTATTCGAATGGCAATTTATCCATTGCCTACGGCAGTTTAAAATTGGAGGAAGCTGATAAATTGAGCGCTTCCATAAAATATAGCAGTGCGAAAATAGCCCATCTCAGCAATGGAGGTAATTTTAATCTGGCTTATGGAGGTGGTTTCAAAATTGATGAAGTAGATAAGAGTGTAAAAAACCTGGTCATTAATTCATCCTATTCGGGGGTAACTCTCGGCCTGGCGGAAAATGCGGATTTTGATTTTGATGTAACTGTCAATTATGCGGGCTTTAATTATAATGATAATAAGATCAATCTTATTAATCAGTTTACAGACACAGACAAACCAAAAGTCTGGACCCCTTCTAAAAATTATAAGGGCAAGGTGGGTAAGGGTTCTGATTCCCGGATCATTATTAAATCGAATTACGGGGGAGTCAGATTCTTATAATTCGTCTTCTGGTTTAAAAATAACATTTTCGTTTCCCAAAGGCGGTTGGTGTGGACACTAACCGCGGAAGACCGCCGTGGCCGGTGTCCACACCGGCCACTCTTAGGAATACATAAATGCTGTGAATAAAATTTAAACACCTTCTAAAGGGTTTTTAATTTACTTTTGCGGAAAGCATTAAACTATGGAATGGTTAACAAATCCTGAGATCTGGATTTCACTGGTTACCTTAACGGTACTGGAAATTGTACTTGGAATAGATAATATCATATTTATTTCAATCATGGCATCTAAATTACCTGCCGAAAAACAAAAAAAAGCCAGGCAGCTCGGTTTGGCCCTGGCTATGATCACCCGGGTACTATTGCTCTTATCCCTGACCTGGATCATGACACTGACCGCTCCGATTTTTAATGCGGGTGAATGGATAGGATTGACGGAAGGTGAATTATTTGAGAAGTTTGCTATTTCAGGCCGTGATATTATTTTGATCATTGGGGGCTTGTTCCTCATTTATAAAAGTACCAGCGAGATCCACGATAAGCTCGAAGGAGAGGAACATAAGACTGATACGAAAGCCGTAATTACTTTTTCAGGGGTTATTATTCAGATACTCCTTCTTGATATTGTGTTTTCACTTGATTCCGTTATTACCGCTGTCGGTATGGCTGACCATATAGGAGTCATGATCGCTGCGGTTGTTATTGCAGTGTTCGTCATGATGCTGTCGGCTGGTGGTATCAGTGATTTCGTTAATAAACATCCGACTGTAAAAATGCTGGCATTGTCATTTCTGCTGCTTATAGGGGTATCACTTTTAGCCGAAGGTTTTGAACAGCATATTCCAAAAGGGTATATCTATTTCGCCATGGCCTTTTCTGTACTGGTAGAAATGCTTAACCTGAGAATGAACAAGGGTAAAAGGCCTGTTCATTTGCGAAATATTCCTGAGGATTAGTTCCGTAAAAAACAGGACTTAACTAACCCTGCACAGCAGCCCTTTCAGATACTCACCTTCCGGGAAAGAGGATCTTACCGGATGGTCGGCAGGTTGCGAGAACTGCTGGATGAACTGAACATCTTTTCCCGCATCAAGGGCTGCCCAGGCTATGATCTGTTTGAACAGGTTAAGATCTACGGCCCCCGAGCAGGAGAATGTAGCCAGCAGGCCGCCTTCCTCGAGCAGGAGCATGGCCAGCCGGTTAAGATCTTTATAGGCTCTGGATGCCTTGGTTAATGCGGAACGCGAAGGTGCATATTTGGGAGGATCGAGAATGATGATATCAAATTTTTCATTCTCCTCCCTGAATACCCTCAGCTGTTTATTTACATCCGACTGGATCAGGCGATGAGGAATGCTGTTAAAGCTGTTGATCTCCATATTCCGTTTTAAAGTTTCAAGCGCCAGGGCCGAACTATCCACGCTGATCACTTCGGAGGCTCCACGGCTTAATGCATTCAAACTGAAACCGCCAGAGTAGGAAAAACAATCCAAAACCTTTTTGCCCTGCGCATGATCAGCGACCGATTTACGGTTCTCTCGCTGATCACAATAAAATCCTGATTTCTGCCCTTCAGCGATATTTACCTGGTAAAAGATCCCGTTCTCTTTTACACTGACATATTCGGGAGGTTCGGCACCGAGAAGAATTCCTCCGGAGGAGGCTTCCATTCCTTCATGGGCCCTTGCTGAAGCGTCACTCCGGTCAAAAATGCCTTTCGGACCTAATAATTCCTGCAATTCATTAAGCAGAATAAATTTGATCCGCTCAACACCCGAGGTTAGCAGCTGAACCGAAAGGAAATCGGCATAGCGGTCCACAATTAATCCCGGCAGATAATCAGCCTCGCTGAAAATTAAACGGTAGGTATTGGTGTCGCTGGTATCCAGATCATCCCGGTATTTTACCGCCTTTCTGATCTTCTTCCGCCACCAGTCTTCATTGATCTCTGTTTCGGGATTCCATTCCAGCAGGCGCACGGCAACGCGCGACTTGCTATTGTAAAAGCCATAAGCAAGGAAATCATCATGATGATCGGTCACCATAATAATATCGCCGTCATCAGGCTTCCCTTTGATCTGATCAATTGCGCCTGAAAACACCCAGGGGTGCAAATGTTTAACAGCTTTCTCTTTACCTTTTTTTAATCTTACCGAATACATGGGGCAAATTTACAATATAACATCCATTTCCAGGGAATGTCCTTCCGTAGAGGTGAAACAAAATCAGGATCGGATCGGTAACTGAAATCGCGGGGAGGGATCTCCGGCTGATAAATACCTGCCCGGCTATTGTTTTAGCTATTAACCGGAGTGCGGCTTAGTTTAAATGTCACCAATTCATAAAAATGTGTTTTTGGGCGTTTTAACACGCTGTTCGCTATATCTTTTTGACCCCAAAAGGCCAAAAAGATTCTGCCATCGTTAACGCAGCCTTGCAGTAAATATCAGCCATTACACGAATAAAGTGAGGAATAATAGCCGAAACTGGTGATTTAGTTGGTACAATCACATATGCTATTTACCTTTACGCATGGAAGAAATAACCTGGGCTGATTTTGAAAAGGTAGCCCTGAGAGCCGGTACAATTCTCGAAGTTCTTGATTTCCCTGAAGCTAAGAAGCCGGCTTATAAGCTAAAAGTTGATTTCGGCGATCTGGGTGTTAAATGGAGCAGCGCACAGATCACTAAACATTATTCAGGACCTGAATTGATTGGAAGACAGATCATAGGGGTATTGAATTTCCCTGAAAAGCAGGTAGCTAATTTTATGTCAGAATTTTTAGTGTGCGGATTTGCAGATCAGGAGGGAAATATTATTCTGGCATCGGTTGAACGCAGGGTTCCAAATGGTGCAGCTTTAATTTAAATGATGAGGTACGTTAGTTTTACAGATGGGCCGGTACAAAACCCGGATGATTTTTTCATGAATGAAGCACTGAAAGAAGCCCGGAAAGCCCTTGCTTTGGATGAGGTTCCGATTGGTGCTGTCATCGTTCATGGCGGGAGAATAATCGGAAGAGGGCATAACCTGACCGAACAATTGAATGATGTAACGGCTCATGCCGAAATGCAGGCTTTTACAGCCGCTGCAAATTATACCGGGGGCAAGTATTTAAAAGATTGCAGTCTTTATGTAACGATCGAGCCCTGTGTGATGTGTGCGGGTGCAGCCTGCTGGACCCAGATCAGCAGGATCGTATATGGAGCGGATGATGAAAAAAGAGGCTTTTCACAGATCCATCAAAGGATCGTTCACCCCAAAACGGAGATCCTCGGAGGAGTGAGGTCAGCAGAGGCAGCCGCGCTTATGAAAGAGTTCTTTATCGCTAAACGAAATAAAACTTGACAACTATTTTGAATAAGTTCTAACATTACAATCTTATATTTGTTATAGAATTATCATTAACCCTAAATATAATAAGATGGCATTTGAACTACCCGCGTTAGCATACGCAACAGACGCTCTGGAACCGCATATTGACAAAATGACCATGGAAATTCACCATGGCAAACATCACCAGGCTTATGTGGACAATCTGAATAAGGCCTTAGCTGGTACTGATGGTGAAAAACAGAAGATCGAAGATATAATGAAGAATATTTCAAAATATCCGATGGCCGTAAGAAATAATGGCGGAGGGCATTTTAATCATACGCTTTACTGGTCAATTATGTCGCCAAATGGCGGTGGGGCCCCAACCGGCGACCTGGCCAAAGCAATTGATGCTGCATTTGGCTCATTTGATGAGTTCAAGAAAAAATTTGGCGAAGCCGGGCTTACCCGTTTCGGTTCAGGATGGTCCTGGTTAAGTGTTGGAGCTGATGGAAAAGTGCAGGTAAGTTCTACCCCGAATCAGGATAACCCTTTAATGGATATTGCTGAAATAAAAGGAACACCGATATTGGGAATGGATGTATGGGAACATGCTTATTATCTGAAATATCAGAATAAACGCGCTGATTATATCGCAGCTTTCTGGAATGTTGTTAACTGGACGGCAGTATCCGAACGATACGCTAAAGCAAAATAAAGAGAATAAATAAAACTTTATTTTAAAAGTGATGTATTATAAAAATACATCACTTTTTTATTTTAAGACCATGAGAAAATTATATTCACTAATTGCCCTTTCTGCCCTTACCCTGTTATCCGGCTGCGAACTGGTAGGTGATATCTTTAAGGCCGGAGCTTATACCGGGATATTCGTTGTTGTTATTGTAATAGCCCTGATTATCTGGCTGCTTTCAAAATTCAGAAGCAAGGGCTAGGTCAGGAATATATTTCCAGTATCTCCTTTTTCTTTTTACTGCGCATTCGTTTTGGAATGGCATCCATAATTTCCCTTTCAAGAGCGAGGATAAGTTTTCGCTTAAGGAAATTACGGTGGGTTACTATACTTATTTCACGGGTCGGTTCCGGTGTTTTAAAATAGCGAACCCGGTCAAGCTGTTTTACCGTAAAGTCGGCAACGGATAGCTCGGGTAAGAGGGTTATCCCTTTATTCATTTCGACCATCCGCTTAAGCGTTTCCACACTATCCGTATTGTATTCAAAAGGCTTAATATCATCAGATTTTTTCCTGTTACAGATATTCAGGATCTGATTACGCATGCAATGTCCTTCGTTCAGCAGCCAGAGTTCATCCAGGTTAATATCTTTTGCGCTGAGGTTTTTTTTGCTCATCAGCGCGCTTGATTTTGACAGATATGCGACGAAGGATTCATAGAATAAAGGTGTTTCCTGAAGACTTTTATCCTCAAGTGGCGTTGAAACGATACCGCAGTCAAGCAGCCCGTTCTTTAATTCATGAATGATCTGTTCTGTCATATATTCCCAGATATGCAATTGTACATCAGGGTATTTTGCCATAAAAGCTGAGATTACCTTTGGCATCAGGTAGGGTGCCATGGTTGGGATGACGCCTATTCTGAGTTCACCCGAAACCACGCTTCTTTGGTTGCTGATCAGTTCCTTTACTTTATAACTTTCCTTCAGTATTATTCTGGCCTGTTCTGCTATCTCTGCGCCGATCTCGGTGGGTGTTATTGGCTGCCTGCTTCTGTCGAACAGTTTAACGCCCAGTTCATCCTCCAGTTTCTGTACCTGCATGCTCATGGTGGGCTGGGTTATAAAACATTTCTCCGCGGCAATGCCGAAACTGCGGTAAGTATCAAGGGCAACAATGTATTCAAGCTGAACCAGGGTCATAATATAGATATTAACTATGTAAATATAATTATTATTGATTATATCTATAATCAATAATTGTATAAATTTGAACAATACTAAAAACCAATTATATTCTGTTTAGCGGTCCTGTCTTTCTGGCGGGGCCGTTTTTTGTTTGCAGCTATTTATTGAGTTCAAATCATTTGCAATAACAGATTCTTCTTAATAGGTTTAGTTACTAAACGCCAATTATGAAGAAAACTATTTTCAAGCCTTTCAATATGGGCAAACTGTGGATTGCCCTGATCATTTTTCTTGGATCTTATTCCGTCTCATCTGCACAAACCGGAGATCCCATTACAGAAAAAACTAAGAATATGAAGCTCTATCCTGGTTTTCTCAATTATTTCTGGGATGAGAGCACGGGAAAAATATGGCTTCAGATCGATGAGCTTGATAAAGAGATACTCTATCAAACCTCATTGCCGGCAGGCCTGGGCTCCAATGATGTGGGTCTCGACAGAGGAATTATGGGTACCACTTATATTGTCAAATTCAATCGGGTTGGGAATAAGGTTCTGTTAATTGAACCCAATTATGCTTATCGCGCAGAATCTGCCGGAACAGCAGAAAAGCGGGCAGTTGAACAATCATTTGCCCAGTCCACCATCTGGGGCTTTACAGTTTCTGCAGAGAATAAGGGCTCAGTACTGATTGATGCAACTGATTTTTTAATGCGTGATGCCCTGCAGGTGGCCAATCGCTTGAGAACGTCCAATCAGGGGAATTATAATATAGATGCATCCCGAAGTGCGATGTATCTGCCGCGCAGCAAAAATTTTCCTTTGAACACTGAGTTTGAAACAACGGTCACATTCGTAAATACGGATGGAAAGCAGGGTGATTTTGTCAAATCAGTTGCACCTGCCTCCGAGACCCTGAGCTTAAGAATGCATCATACTTTTGCGCTATTGCCTGATAATAATTTTGAAAAGAGATTATATGATGCCCGTTCACCATATATAACACATTCATATTATGATTACAGTTCAGCGGTGAATGAGCCGGTTCAGAAATATACTATCCTGCGCCACCGCCTGCAAAAGAAAGATCCCGCTGCCACAAAAAGTGAAGCCATTAAACCCATCATTTACTACCTGGATAATGGTACACCTGAACCAATCCGAACTGCTTTAATGGAAGGTGCCAGCTGGTGGAACCAGGCTTTTGAATCAGCGGGTTATATCAATGCCTTCCAGGTAAAGATCTTACCTGAAGATGCAGATCCGATGGACCTGCGCTATAATATGATCAACTGGGTGCACCGCTCTACCAGGGGCTGGAGTTATGGCGATGCAGTTGTTGATCCGCGGACAGGCGAAATTATCAAAGGAAATGTAAGCCTGGGTTCATTGCGTGTTCGCCAGGATTATCTGATCGCACAGGGTCTGCTTGCACCTTTTGAAAATGGTACTGCAGCTGCAGATGATAAAATGCTGAAGATGGCATTGCAGCGTTTAAAGCAACTGGCCGCACATGAGGTAGGGCATACCCTCGGCCTGATGCATAACTATATTTCCAGTGCGCAGAACAGGGCAAGCGTGATGGATTATCCGCCGCCTATGGTAAGTCTGAACAGCAGGAATGAAATAGATATGAACAATGCCTACACCAATGAGATCGGCGACTGGGATAGGGTCAGTATTCAATATGGATACTCACAATTTCCGAAGGGAATTAACGAAGCGGAGGCTTTGAATAAAATACTGAGCGATGCGTCAATGAATGGCCTGACCTTTATATCAGACAGGGATGCCCGCGACCCTGCCGGCCTGAATCCTGATGCCCATTTATGGGATAATGGGAATGACCCGGTTAAGGAATTGAAGAATGTTATGAGTGTGCGTGCAAAAGCGCTCTCGCAATTTGGCCTGAACAACATCCCTAAAGGTACCCCAATGTCTATGCTTGAAGATGTCCTGGTCCCGGTTTATCTTTTTCACCGTTACCAGGTGGAGGCGGTTTCAAAACAGGTGGGCGGGATGTATTATTCCTACGCTATAAAAGGCGACGGGCAAATGGTAACACGCTCTGTTTCCAGAGAAGCCCAGCTTGCGGCTTTGAATGCCCTGTCGGACTGTATGGATCCCAAAGTACTGGCCCTGCCTGAAAGTATTATTAAATTAATTCCTCCGCGTCCGGCGGGATACACTTATAACAGGGAGTTGTTTAAGAGGAGAACCGGTCTTGCATTCGATCCGCTCGCAGCGGCAGAATCGGCGGCCGATATGCCCCTTTCCTTTTTATTCAATACCAGCCGCCTGAACAGGATGATACAATACCAGGCCTCAAACAAGGGATTGGGCCCGGATGAAATGATCAATGTATTGATCGCAAAAACCTGGAAGTCGGCAAGGCTGAAAGGTTTGGAGGGGCTGATACAAAAACAGAATGAACAACTCCTGCTCACTTATCTGCTGGCTGTTTCTGTTCATGAGGATGCATCGTTTGCCGCTAAAGCGCAGGTATTAAAAGCAATTGAGGATCTGAAGCTGTTTGCAGCAGCTCAGTTAAAAGCAGCGACTGACAATGCAAACAAAGGTTATTTGCTGCTCACCCTCGAACGGATAAAATCTCCTGAAAAAGCAAAACCAACACTCCACCAGGCTGCGCCGCCGGGAGCACCGATCGGCTGTGCGATGGATGAATATTAAAATCCTTGATTGCGTTAATTGATGCCCTGAGTATTATTGATTATTTTTATACATCTAAAATTTAAAAAAAAATGAAAAAAATACTATTCTTAACCGGCGATTTTACTGAAGATTATGAAACAATGGTTCCCTTCCAGATGCTTGAAATGGTTGGTTATGAGGTTCATGCGGTTTGCCCTGGTAAGAATAAGGGTGATTCGATTAAAACTGCTATACATGATTTTGAAGGTGACCAGACCTACAGCGAAAAACCCGGACATAACTTTATGCTGAATTATAGTTTTGATGCTGTTAAAGTTGATGATTACAGTGGCTTGGTGATTGCAGGCGGAAGAGCCCCTGAATATTTAAGATTGAACCAAAAAATACTGGAGATCGTGAAGTACTTTTTTAAAAATAATTTGCCTGTTGCCGCGATCTGCCATGGTATTCAGATCCTGACGGCTGCCAATGTTGTAAGAGGAAGAAAACTGACCGCTTATCCCGCTGTCGGTCCCGAAGTCACTTTAGCGGGAGGTGAATTTCAGGACATTCCGGTAAATGGAGCCTATGTTGACGGTAATCTGGTAACTTCGCCTGCCTGGCCAGCCCACCCTGCTTTTATCCGGGAATTCTTGAAAGTACTTGGTGCTACAGTTAAGGTTTAAGGTTCGGCCAGGTTGAATTTATAAGCAGGCCAGATTCAGATACATGGATCGGAATACCCTGACTGCGATGATTGTTTTTTCGCTATTTTCCTGTACAGGCGGATATTTGTTGCATTGGCTGCGTTAACGATGGAAGCGGCATCCTTTTTGGCTTTTTGAGGCCAAAAAGATATAGCGGACAGCGTGTTAAAACGCCCAAAATCTTATTTTTAATATTTTATGCATTTTTAATTTCGAACCCAGGTTAATAAATAAATGAGCGATACGAATACGACCCGGATAAATAAATATTTGAGTGAGATTGGCTACTGTTCGCGTAGGGCCGCAGATAAATTGATACTTGAAAACCGTGTCACTATAAATGGTACAGTGCCTGAGATGGGCACCAAGATAAGCCCGGATGATGAGGTGAGGGTTGACGGAAAGCTGGTTTCTACCCCGGAAGAAAAGCCGGTATATATTGCATTTAATAAGCCCGTAGGGATAGTTTGCACAACAGACACAAAAGCTGAAAAGAATAATATTATTGATTATATCAAATATCCGAAGCGTATTTTCCCGATCGGCCGCCTTGATAAACCAAGCGAAGGGCTGATCCTGCTGACAAGCGACGGGGATATTGTGAATAAGATCCTGCGTGCCAGGAACAATCACGAAAAGGAATATCTGGTTACGGTTAATAAACCTGTAAACGCCGAATTTCTCAGGAAGATGAGAAATGGGGTTCCGATTCTTGATACGATCACAAGGAACTGTGCCGTTGAACAGACCGATAAATTCAAATTCAGAATTATTCTGACACAGGGCCTGAACAGGCAGATCAGAAGGATGTGCGAATACCTTGATTATAAGGTAATTAAACTCAAAAGGATTAGAATAATGAATATAAGACTGGATATGCCCATAGGAAAGTGGAGATATCTTAGTCCTGATGAACTCGCTGAAATTAACCAGTCAGTCTCCTCTTCTGCTAAAACTCAAGAGGAGGAATAAATAAAGGGCCTGATGCCCGGCTTATTTCAAAAGGTTAGTTTCTTCATCCGGGAACACAACAATTGGTTTATAATTCCTGGCCTCCTCAACATCCATAATGGCGTAGGTAATAATAATGATGACATCTCCTTTCATTACCCTTCGTGCAGCAGCACCGTTCAGGGTAATTTCACCGCTTCCTCTTTTGCCTGGTATGGTATAGGTTTCAAAACGTTCGCCATTGTTATTATTAACGATCTGGACTTTTTCGCCATGTAAGATCTGTGCGGCATCCATTAAGTCCTCATCAATAGTAATACTTCCTATATAGTTAAGGTCAGCATCTGTTACTTTAACCCTGTGAATTTTCGATTTTAATATATGAACTTGCATGGTACAAAGTTAGGTATTTAAGCGAATTTTTGAATTAAACAATTTATGATATTACAAAGACCTGGCAAGGGCAATCTTCATTGAATATGAATCTGATGTGTATCAGGAGAAGATCTTTTTACGGCTCTTCTATCAGACCGGCTTGAAGAATCCTTGCTATTAAAGTACCTGATCATCATTAATGATGCCGGAATCTAACCTTAAAATGGCTTTTTTGCTGTGAAAAATAAAAAAGATAAAATTTTTAAGAAAAGAATATACTATTTAGTGGTAATTGAGAGCTTTTTTTCCCAATTTAAGAAGATATAGAGGAGAGTTATTTTATCAGATCATTTAAGCGCTTTTTCAATGGAAAACAAACGCAGAGATTTCTTAAAGCTTACCGGACTTGCCGGATTAACCTTAGCAGGCAAGAGTGTCCTGGGAGGATTTGCCTTAGATTCAAAGGCTTATCACCATCCGGACTTAAGTCCTGTCATTATGTCCGATAATTTGAGGGCGCAGCAATTTCTGATCAATGATCAGATCAGAAAGAATTTCGAATTAGCAAAGAGCATCTTAAAGCCCTCCCAAAAGCATTTTGAACATGGCCTTGAATTACATAGAAACTCTTTGGTGATTGATGCTTATGGCTTCATGCCCCGGGCTTCATATGACGGAACACTTATTGGATCGGCTATCAATTCCAGAGCATCCTCTTTGGAAATTCAGGATATGCAGGAGGACATGTCCATGACTCGATTTATCATGGATAAAAATGAAAGGGAGGAGTTAGAAAATGCCTGGAGAGCTTCAGGAGTAACCTGTGTTTTTCAGAATGCCGGTGAGGAGGGTAATGAAGTTAAACGATTACTCAAGCGTTTGGCTCACTTTACCTATGCTACTGACAGGATGAGCGATTTTTTAAGAAAGGCAGTCACACCGGATGATATTATTCAGGCCAAAAGAGAAAATCGTCATGCTCTTTATTTTTCAGGTAATGGGGTCCCTTTGCCTCAGGATTGGATCTCCGCAGAAGATGAATTAAGATATATCAGCATATTCTTCCAGCTAGGAGTAAGAATGATGCATCTAACCTATAATCGCAGGAATGTAATTGGCGATGGCTGTGCAGAGAAGGCAAATGGCGGACTAAGTGATTTTGGCAGGGCAGTCGTGAAAGAAATGAATCGTGTTGGCGTAATTGTAGATATTGCTCATTCAGGGTGGCAAACAAGTCTGGAGGCTGCCCAGATCTCAGAGCGCCCCATGGTAGCAAGTCATACCTGTGTAGCGTCCCTTAATAAACATATTCGTTCAAAACCGGATAATGTCATTCGTGCAATAGCAGATACGGGTGGATATATAGGGATCTGCTGCATACCAAGATTTCTTGGGGGGACCGGGGATATTTCTTCCATGATGAAGCATATCGATTATGTGGTTAAAAATTTTGGCAGTGATCATGTTGCCATAGGAACTGATGTTGCATATACCTCTCAATTTGCTGTGGAAGAGAATAAAAAGATACCTGCTCTTAAGCAGGAAAGAACCCGCTGGGAAGCTCTTTGGTCTGCAGATGGCTATGTGGAAACCCCGGAAATGGAGCAGAGCATGTCCTGGACCAACTGGCCGCTGTTCACCGTAGGAATGGTTCAAATGGGATATTCAGATGGGGTTATTCAAAAAAATTCTCGCCGGAAATATGATAAGGGTCGCCAGGGCTGCACTTTCCTGAGGATTAAATAATTGATTTTCCGGAAAACCCTATTTGATCTTTCCAGGATTGTGTTGACAATAAGAGAATAAAATCGTCAGTCCCTTACAATTTACTGGTTTTCAAAGGATATTTCAAAGTCAGATACAGGCTCATAATTAAGCCAATTAAGAACACACCGCCCATATAGCCGAAGACGGCAAATTTTTCTTTTGCAATTCCCCTTCCAAGTTCAGGCCCGTAAATGGCTGCAAAAAGCCAGATAAATGGGTATAAAAATCCGCCAACAGCTACCAGATAGGATGCAGTGATCTTAAGTTTTTCAGGGGCAGAAAGAAATGAAACAAAAATAAGTACCCCCATAACCATTGAACCGATTCCTGTTGCATGAAAGTGAAATCTTTGATAGTAACGCCAGTTTTTATCACTTTCTGATTTTAGTACTGAAGCCTTTTCAACCGGATCCTGGATCAGGTTGACCTTTTCATTTTTTGTCAGACCTTCTTTAATATTGTTCTGAAAATAATCTTCGTTGTATCCGAACAAAATAGAAATGAACACTCCGCCAACAAGTGTTAAAATGGCAATTACAAATGGAATTCTCTGAGTCATTTTGATATGCTTTAAGGATGAATACCCAGGTTAAGGTACATATTGCTGTTTAAAATTTTTATTTTTTTCGAAGATACTCCAGCTTTTAATTCCTTCAAAAAATTGAAATATGAAAATAAGTGTTTAAATTTCTTACTTACAGTTTATTCAACAGTCACTGATTTTGCCAGGTTTCGAGGCTGGTCAACATTACAGCCTCTCAATACTGCGATATGGTAGGATAAAAGTTGTAATGGGATGGTTGCCAGCAAGGGCAGGAATATTTCATCGGCATCCGGGATCTCAATAATAAAATCGGCCATATTTTTCACTACCGTATCGCCCTCAGTAACTATGGCTATAACCTTGCCTTTTCTGGCCTTCACTTCCTGGATATTACTGATGACCTTTTCATAGGATGAATTTTTTGTTGCGATAAATACAACAGGCATTTCCTCATCAATTAAAGCGATAGGGCCGTGTTTCATTTCGGCAGCCGGATATCCTTCTGCATGGATATAGGAGATCTCCTTCAGTTTAAGCGCCCCCTCAAGTGCCACAGGGAAACCGCTTCCTCTTCCGAGAAACAAAAAATTTCTGGCATCCTTGAATTGTGCGGAGATCTCTTTGATGCTGTCATTAGACAGGAGGCATCTTTCGATCAGGGATGGGATATTATCCAGTTCTGTGAGCAGATGGACCAGTTTGCTCTGAGTTATGGTACCTCTTTGCTGAGCCATATATAATGCCATTAAAGTAAGAACCGTTACCTGGGCAGTAAATGCCTTGGTTGAGGCAACTCCAATCTCAGGTCCGGCATGGGTGTAAACCCCGGCATGACTTAAGCGGGGAATAGAAGCTCCAACCACATTGCAGATACCAAAAATAGTTGCGCCCTTTTCTTTGGCAAGTTCTATAGCTGCCATGGTATCGGCTGTTTCGCCTGATTGTGATACAGCGATCACAATATCCTTCTCTGAAATGATAGGATTGCGGTATCTGAACTCCGAAGCGTATTCAACTTCAACAGGTATGCGGGCGCATTCTTCTATCAGGTATTCGCCAACAAGTCCGGCATGCCATGATGTACCGCAGGCTACAATAATGATGCGGTCAATATTTTTGAGCTTTTCGGCATATTCTTTGATGCCCCCAAGCTGTACATGCCCCCTGGAAGGGTAAATACGGCCGCGCATGCAATCCTTTATGGATCGTGGCTGTTCGTAGATCTCCTTGAGCATGAAATGATCATATCCCCCCTTTTCGAGCATTTCGAGTTTTAACTCCAGTTCCTGAACATAAGGGATCTGAATTTTATTGTCGATGCTTTTAATAAGCAGTTCATTTTTTTTAATGAAAGCGATCTCATTATCATTGAGATAGATCACGTTTTTGGTGTATTCAATGATAGGTGATGCATCAGAAGCAATAAAATATTCTCCTTCACCCACACCCAGCACCATCGGACTGCCTTTACGTGCCGCAATCAGTTCATCGGGTTCATCCTTACTCATGATCACGATGGCATATGCACCGATTACTTCATTCAAAGCTATTCTAACCGCCTCCCTGAGATCAAGGCCTGTTTGCTGCCGGATATCTGCAATGAGGTGAATAAGGACTTCTGTATCAGTGTCGCTATTAAATATATGACCTCTTGATAAAAGGGTTTCTTTCAGCGTGGAGTAGTTTTCGATAATGCCATTATGTATGATGGCCAGGCGTCCATCCCCCGAAGTATGAGGGTGGGAATTGCGGTCAGAAGGTTCGCCATGGGTGGCCCATCGGGTATGACCCATACCAATTTTGCCGTTCAGATTTTCTGCTTCAACTGATTTTTCAAGCTTGCTTACCTTACCTGCTTTTTTATAAATATTCAGTGTTCCGTTCATCAGGGCGATGCCGGCACTGTCATATCCGCGGTATTCGAGACGATGCAATCCTTTGATAACAATAGGCCAGGCATCACGAAAGCCTATATATCCAACTATTCCACACATAATTTATAGTATAATAGTGCCGAAACTACAAAATAGAGAATATATAAGAAAGGATTTGAAAAATATAAAGCTTAATTTATTTGACTGTAAACAATATTGAGCTTCATTTTATAGCTGACACCGGCTTTGCCGCTTCCTATCACAGATTGTGAAGCAGTTGTGCCTGATACAACAGGGCCTGCGCTGCGATTGTAATCCGCACTGACCGGAGCCACAAAGGTGTCATATTGTTTTAATTTGCCTTTTAAAATATCCTGAATATAGGTGGTAATAACAAATTTATAGCGCTTATTTACTGCATCATAAAAGCCGCCAAAATCAGCGTCGGTCATAGATACTGCCGCATCGGTACTGAAATCAGGAATAAACTGTCTTTGTTCGGCTATATCAGTACGGTACAATAGCAGGCGCGGGGTCGGTTTATAGGTATCGGTTCCGCCTTCAACAGAAATGACCAGTTCGGCCTTATTGATCGTGATATTACCCAGGCTTTTTAACTTATCGATATAAGGAAAGCGGATACGGGTACGCAGACCGGCTAAGCCCTGAACATAGGTGAAATTATATTGACTTACAGGATTATTCAGTTGTGTAATAATATTTGTACCTGTATAATCATGTTTGAAATCTGCAATCACTGGTGCTGTGCTATTCTGAATTGGGAAAGTATGAATGGTAGTGTCTATAACCGCACCAGTCTGAGTTTTGTAGTAAACTTCCAGTCTGCTGGAATCGCTCAGATTAAAAAATGCAACCCCTCCCGGCCCTGTGCTTTGAGCCTTATTAATGGTGAGATACAGGCCCTTGATGGCTTTATTAAACAGGTCATTACTGCTCAATGCACTTGTGGTGGCATTCAAAAAGTTAGTGTTTATAAAGCTGGAATTTATGGGGATCCGGAGCTGAGGAGACCTGGTTTTTTGAACATCTGGTTTACCCGCTACTATTTCAGTGATTTTTACACTATCCTTAATATTGAATATCACAGATTTACTGCCAATTACTGTACTGTTATAGCTTTGTGCCTGCGTATTAAAATAGGGTACTGCTTGATTCAGAGGACTGTTAAGCTGGTGAACTTCAACCTGGAACCTGGAGGTACTGTCGCCGTAGAATTCTTTGCCGTAATGCAATACTAAAACCGCTGAATCTAAAACCGGAGAAGTCCCAAAGCTAAGTCCCGTTGGGTTCAGAGTTAGCGACATGGCTATATTGGCTGTTGTTTTTCCAAAAATCGGATCAGTAAAATTTCCCAGGGGATATTGACCTAATGTATTGGTTATAATCGAATCTTCGCGGACAGTTGCTGAATTAACAGTTATTGTATCGATATATTTTCCAATGACCTCAGTGGCCGGATCAACATCAAGGCCGATGGAGTCTGTATTCTGACAGCCACCTAAAATAAAAAGACTTATCAACAGCGTTAATAAGTCCAGTTTGTATAATCTCATCTGTATTACAATTGCTTAACTACCCTTATGCTAATGAAACAAGTTCTTCGTTAGCGATTTCTTCGTAAAGGTTATAATAATTTTCGAAATCTGTAGTAGAATTAAACTCCAGGGTCGGTTTATTAGCCTTTTTAACAAACTTTAACACTTCTTCATTGATATTTTCGCAGGCATATACGATCGCATCAGAATAAGAAATAGCTCCCAGGTTCAGTGCTGTATTGGTAGCATCCGCATACATTTCAGTATGTTCAGAGGTCATTCCATTCATCAGTGCCTTTGAAGC
The DNA here is from genome assembly GCA_036677005.1 of Pedobacter sp. GTDB lineage: Bacteria > Bacteroidota > Bacteroidia > Sphingobacteriales > Sphingobacteriaceae > Daejeonella. Next base: position 34,026 of record JAKFBV010000115.1, on the reverse strand, counting down.
AAAATCAGTGTTCATGGAAGTTGTGAAATCATCCTCATAAATAGAATATACCACTTTCGAATTTTTGAAAGTCGGATCATCCTTATATAAAGTCTTTAAATAAGCAGGAACCAATGAACTCATCCATCCGTGACAGTGAACCACATCAGGAGCCCATCCAAGTTTTTTAACGGTTTCTAAAGCACCTTTACAGAAAAATATTGTACGTTCATCATTATCTTCATAGAACTTATTATTGTTATCCGAGAAAACGTGTTTTCTTTGGAAGTATTCCTCATTATCCAGAAAATACACCTGCATACGTGCCGATGGAATGGAAGCAACCTTAATGATCAGAGGATTATCATTATCATTAATAATGATGTTCATTCCCGAAAGCCGTATTACTTCATGCAGCCTGTTTCGGCGTTCGTTAATATTACCGAAACGGGGCATCAGGATACGAATTTCAAATCCTTTATCCTGCATAGCCTGTGGCAGGTGGCGGGTGATCTCAGAAATTTTGGTAAGTTCGAGGAAAGGCGACATCTCATGCGTAATAAAAAGAATCTTTGTTTTTGCCATCTCCGGTTTGATTAATTTGAGGTTAAGAAAAGTTTTCGAACAGCAAAGATAAGCATTATGTTATGAAATATCAACGAATTACGCAAGTTGTTTTGGTGGTATTTAAGTATTTAACCATTTTTGAGCCAGTTAAATCAATATATATTTTGAAAATATTCAACAGCCGGGAGGCGATTTATGAGTACCTGAAGGAATTAAGATCAGCAGGGAGATCGATTGGCTTTGTTCCTACCATGGGTGCTCTGCATGCAGGTCATCTATCACTTATCGAGGCAGCCCGCAAGCAATCGGATATCGTGGTATGCAGCATTTTTGTAAATCCTACCCAATTTACCGATAAAAAGGATCTTGAGAATTATCCACGGCCTATTGAGGATGATATCCGGAAACTTAAGGAGCACAAATGCGATATTTTGTTTCTTCCGGAGGTTGATGAAATGTATAATAGTTCTGAGTTCTGGGAAATTGAGCTTGGGAACCTGGATAAGATACTGGAAGGCAGGATCAGGCCCGGGCATTATCAGGGTGTGACACAGATCGTGAAGAAATTATTTGATACCATACAACCTGATTATGCATTTTTTGGGCAGAAGGACTATCAGCAGGTTGTCGTTATAGCCTATATGGTCAAAAAGTTAAAGATCAGGATCCGGCTGATCATATGCCCGATCGTCAGGGATATTGACGGGCTGGCCATGAGTTCAAGGAATGTTTATTTATCGCCTGCCGGGAGGAAGAACGGGCTGGCTTTATTTCATGGACTGAGTAAAGCCAAAGAGCTGTTCCCGGCCAAAAACATAAGCCAGATCAAAAAGGAGATCAGCGCTTACCTGGCCTCAAGCCCGGGAATTGAACCCGAATATTTTGAAATATACAATGCCCGCACATTCAGGCCTGTTTCTTCAAAGCGGCCTAAAAGTATAATAGCCCTGGTAGCGGCCAGGGTGGGAACCATTAGAATTATTGATAATATGATACTTAAATAGGCCAACCTTCTTGAAAGCGATTATATTATCAGCCCTAAAGTATTCCGTCCTGTTGCTTATTGGCATAGCCCTCCTGGTATTGGCCTTCAGGGGACAGGACCTGAATAAATTGCTTATTAATCTGCAGAAGGCTGATTACAGATGGGTTATGGCTTCATTATTTGCTGGTTTTCTGGCTCATGGTGTAAGGGCCTATCGGTGGAGGATGATGATCGCTTCGCTGGGACATGGCAGCCCGACCTTATTAAATACCTTCTACGCTGTGCTGATCGGTTACCTGTCCAATCTTGCTTTTCCCCGCATGGGAGAAGTATCAAGATGCGGGGTGATCAATAAAACCGATGGCATACCTCTTATTAAGCTGATAGGTACTGTAGTTGCAGAACGAATAGCGGATCTGCTGATGTTATGTATAATTACCGCGATTGCCATATTACTGCAATTCGGCCTGCTTTCCGAATTTCTCTACACTAATTTACTCATCAAGCTCAGCGGCAGAATGGGAGATCTTACCATTCTGATTTTTGCCTTTTTTTTACTCATCCTGGCTCTCATCTTTTTTTTTATTCTGTTAAAAAAGAAACACTGGGGCATTTCATCACGGATCTATAAATTATTTATGGATATGAGGAGCGGTATTCTTTCGGTGAAGGACCTGGAGAATAAAACAGGCTTCGTTATCAGTACTTCACTGATCTGGTTTTTATATTGGCTTTCCTCCTATTTATGTTTTTTTGCCCTCAGTTCAACTTCAGGCCTGGGGCCATTGGCCGGACTTTCAACCATTGTTTTTAGCAGCCTGGCAATGATAGCGCCTGTACAGGGCGGAATAGGGGCATTTCACTGGATGGTTTCGGAGGGACTTACTATATACGGTATTCATAAAATCGATGGACTTGCCTATGCGCTTTTAACCCATTCATCCCAAACAATTATTATCCTTTTTACTGGAGCATTAAGCTTAATTTTGCTTTTAATGAGATCAAAAAAATAAGTCATGACTAAGCTGGATAATATTAAAAGAAAGATAATGGATAAAGATCAACTCCGGGCCAGTATCAATGTATGGCGCCTGCAGGGAAAGAAAATAGTTTTTACCAACGGCTGCTTTGATCTGCTTCATTTAGGGCATATTGATTACCTTTCAAAGGCCGCCGATATGGGAGATAAACTGGTAATAGGGCTGAATTCAGATGCATCCACCTCTGCCTTAAAGGGACCCGGCAGACCGGTCATCGATCAGACATCGCGTTCAATAATGCTGGCTTCATTTTCATTTGTGGATGCCCTGATAATCTTCGATGAGTCCACACCGCTGGAACTGATCAGATGGGTGCGGCCTGATGTTCTGGTAAAGGGGGCCGATTATTCTCCCGATCAGATCGTTGGCTCAGAGCTGGTTATAAAGAGTGGGGGTGAAGTAAAAACCATCGGGTACCTGCCGGGATACTCTACTACGCTCATTGAGCAGAAGATCAGACTATCTTCCTGATTAAAGATCGGATCTCTATCAATTTCTCCTTTTTGCCTGCCGTATTAAGCCTGCTGGGACAAAAAAACACCCGGCTTAAGGAAATATTCTTAATATTTGTGATCGGAGGAAATACTAATCCCGGTTGAAACACTATTTTTGAGGGAAAAACCAATTATTATGTATTTTGAATTATCGGAAGAGCAGCTGATGATACAGCAGGCTGCCAGAGATTTTGCTAATAATGAGCTGAAGCCCGGAGTCATCGAGCGGGATGAACATCAGAAATTTCCTCACGAGCAGATCAAAAAACTCGGTGAACTTGGCTTTCTGGGTATGATGGTTGATCCTAAGTACAATGGTTCAGGCCTTGATACCATATCCTATGTCCTGGCCATGGAGGAACTCTCAAAAGTTGATGCCTCTGCTTCTGTAGTTGTTTCAGTAAATAATTCACTGGTCTGTTTCGGTCTCGAGAAATATGGAAATGAATTTCAAAAGGAAAAATATCTGAAACCCCTGGCTGCCGGAGAAATAATTGGCGCCTTCTGCCTTTCAGAGCCCGAAGCGGGCTCTGATGCCACTTCACAACATACAAGCGCCATTGACATGGGCGATCATTACCTGCTTAATGGTACAAAAAACTGGATCACAAACGGAGGTAATGCTTCAACCTATCTTGTTATTGCACAAACTAATCCGGCACTCAGGCATAAGGGTATAAATGCATTAATAGTTGAGAAAGGAATGGAGGGCTTTACAGTGGGTCCGAAAGAAAATAAACTGGGTATTCGTGGTTCAGATACTCATTCGCTGATGTTTACTGATGTTAAAGTGCCTAAAGAGAACCGTATCGGAGAGGAAGGCTTTGGTTTCAAATTTGCTATGAAAACGCTTGATGGCGGCCGCATAGGCATTGCTTCACAGGCATTGGGTATCGCCTCCGGCGCCTATGAGCTGGCTTTACAGTATTCGCAGGAACGCAGGGCATTTGGGAAACCTATTGCCGGGCATCAGGCTATTCAGTTTAAACTGGCAGATATGGCTACCGAGATTGAAGCGGCCCGTATGTTATGCTTTAAGGCGGCCTGGTTAAAGGATCAGAACCTGCCTTATGCTCAGGCAAGTTCTATGGCTAAATTATTTGCATCACAGGTGGCAATGAAAACCACTATTGAAGCGGTGCAGATCCATGGAGGTTATGGCTTTGTTAAAGATTATCATGTTGAACGTTTGATGCGGGATGCTAAGATCACACAGATCTATGAGGGAACATCAGAGATCCAGCGCATGGTAATTGCACGTGAGATATTGAAATAATTATAAATTCATACTGATGAAAAACATTTTTAAGAGCTCCTTACTGCTGGTACTGCTGTCGGTATTTTATTCCTGCAAAAACTCTTCTGAGCCCGGATTGAATGAAGGAATTTGGCGTGCTACTCTGAAAGCGCAATCAGGAGCCGAAATACCTTTTAATTTTGAGGTGACCGATTCCGCAGGTCAGAAGATCATGGATGTGATCAATGGAAAGGAGAGATTTAGGGTCAGTGAAATAACAACAGGCTCAGATTCGGTTTTTATTCAGATGCCATTGTTTGATTCAGAGCTCAGGGCAAAAATCAGAAACAGGTCTTTAAGCGGGAAATGGATCAAGCATCTGGCAGATAGTAATATGATCATGGCGTTCTCTGCCAGGCCGGATGAATCATGGCGTTTCTTCAAGGCAAATGAAGCTCCGAAATCAATGGTTTCGGGCCGCTGGTCTGCAACATTTATCAGTTTGGATGCCAGGGATACAACTAATGCCGTTGGAGAATTCAGTCAGGAAGGGGGCCGCCTGTTAGGCACCTTTTTAACCAGTACCGGCGATTACCGCTTTCTTGAAGGAACAGTTTCAGATAATAAACTTTACCTATCCTGCTTCGATGGCAGCAATGCCTACCTGTTCACAGGTAAATTACTGAATGACAGCACTATACTGGATGGAAAATTCTATTCAGGATTTTCCTCTATTGAGAGCTGGACAGCAAGAAAAGATGAAAAAGCCATGCTCCCCGATGCCTATTCCTTTACCGCACTGAAAAAAGGTTTTAGTAAGATAGATTTTTCATTTCCGGGGCTGGATGGCAAAAAGGTGTCGCTCTCTGATGAGAAATTTAAAAACAAAGTTGTACTGGTACAGTTCTTTGGATCATGGTGCCCCAACTGTATGGATGAAACGGCCTATCTGGTTCCATTCTACAGGAAGTATAAGGAAAAGGGTGTTGAAATTGTTGCCCTGGCTTATGAACGTACTACAGATTTTGAGCGTTCCCGAAAAAATGTAAGCCGCCTGCGTGACCGGTTTGCTGTTCCGTATGATATGTTAATCAGCGGCTACACCAAGGAAAAAGGAGAAGTAGCTAAGAGTCTGCCCATGCTTGAGAACTTCATTGCCTTCCCTTCACTGATCATTATCGATAAAAAAGGGAAGGTCAGAAAGATACATAGCGGCTTCAGCGGGCCAGGAACCGGTAGCCACTACACAGAATTTGTACGGGAATTCGAAAAAACGATTGATGACCTGCTTGCTGAGAGATAATTATGAAATATAGATTTTTACTGTGCTGCTCTGTTCTGGCAGCATTTTTACTGGGAGCCTGTTCTACACCAAAGATGGTAAACCTCGATCCTGTTACCGTGGTTGAGAATGTTCCGGGCTCAGCCGTATATCGGGGCAGTTATACAAGGACCATGGATCTGATCAATACCCGGCTTGACCTGAGCTTTGACTGGGATAGTGCTTATGTTTTCGGAAAAGCCACCATACTTGCCAAACCCTACTTTTATCCTTCCGACGAACTGGTCCTGAATGCAAATGGTTTCCGGATCAATACGGTATCGCTGGTTAATAGTTATGACAAAAAGCCCCTCCGTTATACCTATGATGGTAAAAAACTGCTGATCAAACTGGATAAAGTATATACCCGGGATCAGAAATACACGGTATCTATTGATTATGTAGCGATGCCTAATAAATTAAAGATCGGAGAGGATATTGCATCGGCTGGCGACCGCGGAATTTATTTTATAAATAAAGACGGTAAGGACAAGGATAAGCCCCGGCAGATCTGGACCCAGGGTGAAACCGAATGCAATTCCAACTGGTTCCCTACAATTAATGATACTCAGGAAAAAATGACCCAGGAACTGAATATTACAGTACCGAATGAGTATGTAAGTCTTTCGAACGGTTCCCTGGAATTTTCCAGTATGAACGGTGATGGTACCCGTACAGACAGCTGGCGGCAGGAACAGCCCCATTCTACCTATTTAACCATGCTGGCTGTCGGGAACTTTGTGATCACGAAAGATAAATGGCGTGATAAAGAAGTAAGTTATTATACAGAACCTGCTTATGCATCTACTGCCAGGCTTGTTTTTGGGAAGACCCCCGCGATGATGGAATTTTTTTCCAATAAACTGGGCATAGATTATCCATGGGATAAGTATTCTCAGATCGTGGTGCGCGATTTTGTGAGCGGGGCAATGGAAAATACAACAGCAACGGTTTTCTTTGAGCGGCTGAATATGAGCGAAGGGCAGTATCTGGATGAGAATTACGAAGATATTATCTCTCATGAGCTTTTTCATCATTGGTTTGGTGACCTGGTTACGGCCGAGTCATGGTCCAACCTGCCCTTAAATGAATCTTTTGCAACCTACGGGGAATATCTGTGGGACGAATATAAATACGGGTCTGATCTGGCAGATCTGAAAGGACTTGAGGATTTGTCGGCTTATCTGGGAAACAAGCGGAAGGAGCCTGCGGATGTGATCCGGTTTGATTATGCCGACAGGGAGCAAATGTTTGATGAAATAAGCTATCAGAAAGGCGGCAGGATCCTGCATATGTTAAGAAAGACGGTGGGAGATGATGCGTTTTTTAAAGCACTTAACCTGTATCTGACCCGGCATTCCTATAAAACTGCTGAAATCCATGATCTGCGGCTTGCATTTGAAGAGATCAGCGGTATGGATCTGAACTGGTTCTTTAAGCAATGGTTCCAGGCCTCAGGGCATCCGGTTCTCAATATCCAGAGCTCCTATAATCCTGATAAAAAAGAAATACTTGTAAACATTCGTCAAAGTCAGGATCTGTCTTCAAGCCCTCTTTACCGAATTCCTATGGCAGTTGATATTTATTCGGAAGGTAAAGTAGAGCGAAAACAGATCGTTCTGGACCGGAAAAATCAGAGTTTTATCTTTCCTGCCTCCCTTTCACCCGATCTGGTCAATGTGGATGCTGAAAAGTATATACTTAGCGAAAAGCATGAGGTAAAAAGCATGCGGGAATACGTGTTTCAATATCAGAATGCGCCATTGTTTCTTGACAGGCTGGAGGCGATCATGATGTTACTTGAGATGAAGAATGAAAGCCTTGCAATAAATACAGTTATTACAGGCCTGAAAGATAAGAACTGGTTCATCAGGCAAACCGCGTTAACGGTTATTGAGAACCTGGCTGCTACAGAACAGAAGGCCTTATTTCCTCAGGTAAAAGACCTGGCCCTGCATGACGCTGTTTCACAGGTAAGGGCATCAGCAGTTGAAACCCTCGGGAAATATTATAGATTCGCAGATAACAAGGAAGTTTTTGTTGAAACGGCTAAGGACAGATCACCGCTTGTGATCAGGGCTACGGAAGAGATAACAGGTAAAAAATCAGTACTCAATCCCTGATTTTTATGGATCAGAGATTGAGTTTATGGATTTGCCTAAGCAGCCCTGTCTGAACTGAATGCGGCGAAGATCATATTGACCAAGGCCAGTACAATGGCGAAAAGCAGGGCTGAGAAAAAGCCCTGAGTGTTAAAAGTGTCCATCAGATTATCAACCAGTAAAACCATCAGAACGGTGATGATGAATGACATCAGTCCCAGGGTCAGGAAATTGATCGGAAAGGTCAGGATCCGAAGGATGGTTCCGATCGTCGCATTCGCCAGTCCGATAAGTACGCCGGCAATAATTGCACTCCAGAAATTTGCAACATCCACCCCGGGCAGCAGGTAAGCTGCAATTGCAACGGCTGCTCCCATTAATAAAATTTCAATGATTAGTCTCATAATTCTTAGTTTAGGTGTAAAATGTATTTAACCATGAAATTGAAAAATCTGTTTCATATTACGATATTTTTTTTTCTAACATTTAATTCCTGTAAGCAGGAAAAGATCAAAGAAAATGCATCCAGTGCTATGCAGATCAGGCTTTCTGCTGATAATACTGCCATAGAACTGCACAATATCCCGGCATATATTATTGATGAATTCCAGGCAGATTCCCTTCAAAATTCACAGTGGGAAAATTTCTTTGCTGTTTATGAAGATATTCCGGATCCGGAAATGAGAGATTTTCAGCCTGCGCTGCTAGGTTCTTATGTCATTGTGGATGGCCTGGTTCGATTTACACCAGGTTCAGATTTCAGGAAGGGAACATCTTATTTTGCCCGATGTTATACAAAATCACTACTCCGGGAGCCTCAGGATATTATTTCCTCCCGAAAATTATTTTCAACAGGGGATTTTATTGAATATCAGTTCAAAATTTTGAGATAATCCGAGTCTCTAAATGGATTGAACTCAGGTATTTGAAATGCCGGATAGTTTTTTTATATTTGCATCGATCTGAGAAGAGCCCCGACATTATCGGGGCTCTTTTTTTACCATCCTGTTTTTTAACAGGAGCAAAATGGTTGATTATGAATATAGAGAAACGTGTTATCGAATTAGTTGAGGAGAAGATCGCTGACCGCCCGGATTTATTTCTGGTGGATGTTCAGATGCATGCTAGCGGAATTTTGTCTATTTTAGTAGATGGTGACAATGGGGTTGCGATCAGTGATTGTGTTGCGATCAGCCGCCATGTGGGTTTTCATCTGGAAGAGGAAAATACTATCGAACAGGCATACAGGCTGGAAGTTTCTTCTCCGGGTATAGATACCCCCTTAAAATCATTGCGTCAGTACCAAAAAAATCTGAACCGTTCATTGAGTGTTAAACTGAAGGATGGCAATAAAAGAGAAGGCAAATTGATCAAGGCAGATGAATCAGGTATCGTCCTGCAGGAAAGCGTTAAAGAAAAGGGTAAAAAAGCCGTTATAGAAGAAAATTTTATTCCGTTTGAAAATATATCAGAAACAATAGTTTTAGTGAGTTTTAAATAACGTCCCGTACATACGGGACAAATTCAATAAAAAATGAGCAATATTAATTTAATCGATTCATTTCAGGAGTTTAAAGACTTCAAGAATATTGACCGTCCTACGGTTATAAGTGTGTTGGAAGAGGTATTCCGCAGCATGTTGCGTAAAAGGTATGGTACCGACGAAAATTGTGATGTGATCGTCAACCCCGACAACGGGGATCTGGAGATCTGGCGTACAAGGACCGTAATGGAAGACGGTTTTTCGGAAGATGATGACCTGGAAATAGAACTTGCAGAAGCTAAGGCTATAGATGCTGATCTTGAGGTTGGGGATGAATATATCGAACAGATCACACTCGAAAGTTTTGGCCGCAGAGCAATACTTGCTGCCCGTCAGACCCTGGTTTCAAAAATTCTGGAACTTGAAAAGGACGAAATATTTAAAAAATATAAAGACCGTGTGGGTGAGATCGTGACGGGAGAGGTTTACCAGGTCTGGAAAAAGGAAACTCTTGTACTTGATGATGAAGGGAATGAGCTTTTATTACCTAAAACAGAGCAGATCCCGGCTGATTATTTTAAAAAGGGAGATTCTATCCGCGCCATCATCGAAAAGGTTGAAATGCTGAACGGTAATCCTAAAATTATCATTTCCCGTACAGCACCGGAGTTTCTGCAGCGTTTGTTTGAAATGGAGGTGCCCGAAATTTTTGATGGTTTGATCACCATTAAGAAGATCGTTCGTGAACCGGGAGAACGTGCAAAAGTGGCCGTTGAATCTTATGATGACCGTATCGATCCTGTTGGTGCCTGCGTAGGTATGAAGGGGTCCCGTATCCATGGTATTGTGCGTGAATTAAAAAATGAGAATATTGATGTGATTAACTTCACCAATAATGTCTCATTATATATTCAGAGAGCTTTAAGTCCGGCAAAGATTACCAGCATCAAACTGGATGAAGAAGAGAAAAGAGCTGCAGTATATTTGAAGCCAGATCAGGTATCATTAGCTATCGGCCGTGGCGGACATAATATTAAGTTAGCCGGAAAACTAACAGGTTATGAGATCGATGTATATCGCGAGGCACTGGAAGATGATGAGGATGTGGATATTGAGGAATTCTCTGATGAGATCGAAGGCTGGATTATTGATGAATTCAAACGTGTAGGTCTGGATACAGCGAAATCAATTCTGGCCCTTACGGCTGATGAATTAGTAAAACGTACTGATCTGGAAGAAACTACCGTCAAAGAAGTGCTGGAGATCCTTAAATCGGAATTTGAATAAGTTATTTAATAGGGGATAATTGAAAAAATTAGCGGGCTGAGAAAAAGCCAGATCCTCAAAACATATAACATATAAAAAACGTACTTTTGTACAAAAATAGCGAGGTTAAATAATAAATGTCAGAAGGTAAAAGCACAAATTTACTTAAAACTGCGAAGGAGCTGAACATTGGCTTGTCCACAGCGGTTGAGTTTTTAGGAAAAAAAGGCTACAAAGTGGAAGCCAGACCCAATACTAAACTCACCGATGAGATGTATGATGTTCTTCTAAAGGAGTATCAGGGTGATAAGATCGTTAAGGAAGAAGCTAAACAAATTGTTATAGGCAAGATCCGGCGCGATGATATTCCTGTATCCAATGAAAGAACAGAGCCACAGCGATCAAAGGAGTTTGAACAGGAAGAGATCCTGATCAAGAATGTAAATCCCTATACTCCTCCTTTGGCAGAGAAGCCTAAAGCCGCTCCCCTGGAGCCTAAAGCTATTGAGCCTAAGCCGGAAGAAGGCGCTTTACCAGGTGTAAAAATTATAGGTAAGATCAATTTAGATGATCTGAATCCTAAGACCCGCCCTGATAAGAAAATACCCGAACCAGAAAAACCGGCAGCAGCACCTGCACCGGAACCGGTTCAGGCAGCACCTGTACCAGAACCAGTTAAAGCCGAGGAGCCCAAAGCTGTACCACAGCCGGAACCTGTAAAGGTTGAACCTAAAGTTGAACCGGCACCGCTTGCCGAGGTCAAAGAAACTCCTGTTCCCCAGGAAACTCCAAAATCAGAGCCTGTTGCACCGATTGCTGAAACCAAGCCGGCGCCTGTAGAAAAGCCTGAAAATAAACCGAACACACAAGAGAGTAATCCTAATGCTACCGTTTTCCGGGCAAAAGCAGAACGCTTAACCGGACCGAATATAATCGGTAGAATTGAATTACCTGCTACTCCCGCACGCCGCGGACAGCCGGTAGCTTCTTCTTCCAGTGCTGCAGGTGCCGATCATAAACGTAAACGTAAGCGCAAAGATAATGCGCCAGGTCAACCCGGACAATCCGGACATTCCGCGCAAGCCCCTCAGGGCCAGCCCGGAGCTCCGCGTCCCGCACCAGGTGCCGGTTATCAGGGCAATCGTCCCGATTTCAGGAATACCAGGCCGGCAGGACAGGGTACCGCAGGGGGAAATGCAAGACCTGATTTCAGGAATAAGGCACGTACTCCTGACGGGCCAAAGGCTGAACCGACAGATAAAGAAATACAGGATCAGATCAAGGCTACCCTGGCACGTCTGAGCGGTGCCGGTAAATCCGGAAAATTTGCACAGCGTGCTAAATTGCGCCGCCAGAAACGTGATGATGTTGCTCAGACTGCTGAAGATGCCGCATTGGAAGCAGAAATGCAGTCCAAAACCATTAAAGTAACAGAATTTGTTACGGCCAATGAACTGGCTATCATGCTCGATGTTCCTGTTACTCAGGTTATTTCAACATGTATGAGCCTGGGTATGTTCGTCTCCATCAACCAAAGGCTTGATGCCGAAACGTTGACCATAGTAGCCGATGAATTTGGTTATGAGGTAGAATTTGTAAAACCAGAGGATGAGGAAACAGGTTCGCTGGAAGAACAGGATAGTCCGGAGGATCAATTGCCAAGAGCTCCGATCGTAACCGTGATGGGTCACGTGGATCATGGTAAGACTTCATTACTTGACTTTGTTCGTAAAACCAATGTGATCGCCGGTGAGGCGGGGGGAATTACCCAGCATATCGGGGCTTATGAAGTTACACTCGAAAACGATAGAAAAATTACTTTCCTTGATACTCCGGGTCACGAAGCCTTTACGGCGATGCGTGCAAGGGGTGCAAATGTTACCGATATTGCAATTATTGTAATTGCTGCTGATGATAGTGTGATGCCTCAAACACGTGAAGCTATTAATCATGCACAGGCAGCCAATGTGCCGATTGTATTTGCTTTCAGTAAGGTAGATAAACCAGGTGCTAATGCAGATAAGATCCGTGAACAGCTTTCAGCAATGAATATTCTGGTTGAAGACTGGGGCGGAAAATATCAAAGCCAGGAAATTTCCGGTAAAACCGGTTTGGGTATCGATCTTTTACTTGAAAAAGTGTGCCTTGAGGCGGATATGCTTGAATTAAAAGCTAATCCGAATAAACGTGCCATAGGTACTGTTATTGAGGCGGCATTGGATAAAGGCCGTGGTATTGTTACCACTGTTCTGATCCAGGCCGGAACTCTGCGGGTTGGTGATGCCATACTTGCCGGCGGATACAGCGGAAAAGTAAAAGCCTTGCATAATGAACGTGGAGTTAAGTTAGACCATGCCGGACCTTCCACACCGGTACAGGTGCTGGGTATGCAGGGTGCGCCAACATCGGGTGATAAATTCAACGTGATGGAAAGTGAAGTTGAAGCGCGTCAGGTCGCCAATAAGAGATTGCAGTTACAGCGCGAGCAGGGATTACGGACCCAGAAACATATCACATTGGATGAGATCGGCCGTCGTCTGGCGATCGGTAACTTCAAGGAACTTAATGTGATCGTTAAAGGTGATGTGGATGGTTCAATCGAAGCATTATCCGATTCATTACTGAAACTTTCTACCGAGCAGATCCAGGTGAATATCATACATAAATCAGTAGGTCAGATCTCTGAATCTGATGTATTGCTTGCATCAGCTTCTGATGCGATCATCATTGGTTTCCAGGTTCGCCCATCTGCAAGTGCGCGTAAACTGGCTGAGGCAGAACAGATTGATATCCGCCTGTACTCTATTATCTACGATGCCATCAATGAAGTGAAAGCGGCGATGGAAGGTATGCTTGATCCTGAATTTGAAGAGAAGATCACTTCGAACGTGGAGATCCGTGAGGTATTCAAGATCAGTAAAGTGGGTACGATCGCAGGTTGTATGGTACTCGACGGAAAGATCACCAGGAACAGCAAGATCCGTATTGTACGCGATGGTGTAGTTGTCTATACCGGAGAGCTGGCTTCATTGAAGCGCTTTAAGGATGATGTGAAAGAAGTTGCAACCGGTTACGAGTGTGGTTTGAATATCCAGAACTTTAATAATATTGAGGTTGGAGATATTGTCGAATCATACGAGCAGGTCGAAGTGAAAAGAAAGTTATAATTTGAACAGATAAAATTAAAAGCGATCTCTATGATCGCTTTTTTTGTTTTGGCTGATTTTTTAAAATCAATTAATTCTATCGGAATTGGGCTTAAGAAAAGAATTCAGGAGGCTGAAGAGAGGTATTAAAATGAGGTTTAATGCCAAAGACATTAAACTGGAGTTAGGCCGTATCGCCGACTTTAAGCATTTTACTGCCGGGTATGCCCAGGTTTTTGACAAACCCTTTAAATTTCATCACGGACCAAGTTTCACCGAGTCCTATCATGAACTTTTCGAAACTGACATTTATCGGTTCAAGCCATCCGCAGATTCGAAGGTAATTCTTGATTGCGGCGCCAATATGGGATTGAGCGTATTGTATTTTTCAATCAACTACCCCGATCATCATATTATTGCATTTGAACCTGATGCAGAAATATTCTCTGTTCTTAAGGAGAACGTTCAAACCTTTGGTTTAAAAAATGTTACCCTGCATCAAAAAGCGGTTTGGACCAAAACTGAGTCTTTGAAATTCTACACCGATGGTGGAATGGGAGGACGAATTAACAATGAATATTCACATCAGGAAGCTAAGATCATTGAAGCGGTTCCGCTCCTGGATTATCTGACCGAAGATGTTGATTTTCTCAAGATCGATATTGAAGGAGCTGAAGATACGGTTCTGAAATATTGCGGGCAAAGTTTACAGAATGCCAATCATATTTTCTTCGAATACCATAACAATATTAATTCAAGGCAAACCCTTCATGAATTGCTCGGGCTGGTTGAAAGTCTTGGCTTCCATTATTACATCAAGGAATCGGCAACCCGTAAAAGGCCGTTCGTGGATACAAAACTGCTCTGTGAAAGCTTTGATATGGCAATTAATGTATTCTGCTATAAGGAAAGGCATTAAAAGCCTATCTGGAAAAAATCTGCCTCAGCTTTCCTCCCCATATTTCCTTTAATGTAAAGTTCAGTTTACTGAAAACACCCTTTTTGTTTATCCTGAAGAGCAGGGAGCGGTTGGTATAGAACAGCCTGGCAAGTGAGGGAGAAACCCAAATATCCTTGCTTTTAAGGAACTCATGATATATTTTCTGTACTAATTCAGGGCTTTTATTTTTAGGGTATTCTGCACAGGATTTTAGCCAAAGAATTTTATTATCAAATTTTTCGGATGTGGAGATATGAACATTAAAGGTGCTATCCCTCCTGCGTTTTAATATATTCGTGTCCGATTTTTGATGCTGACGGTATTTTACAAGGCTTTCATTCAGAAAATCAATGCTGCCTAAGTTGCTGGCAACATATCCCATCCACCAGTCGTGGAAATAGGCATTGGGGAAAGGCAGCAATTCATCTCTCAATTCTTTTTTCAGTAATACCGAATGTCCGGAAATGCAGTTGAAAAAAAGAAACACCTCTGGCCTGTCGCCGCGGTAAAGGTTTACAATATCCGACATGTGTTTTTTCAATGAAAAACCATGCTGGTCAACAAATTCGGAATCGTGATAGATCAGTAAATTATTACCGATGGCTTTAACCTGCTTTTCAATCTTATCGAATATCCAGATATCATCCTGATCTGATAAAGCGATCAAATCACCGCTGCAGAGTTTGAGAGCCTTTTCAAAGTTTCTGATGTAACCCAGGTTTTCGGGGTTTGAAAAGATTTTTATAAATGAATATTTTTCAGCGTATTCCCTGAGTATGGACAATGTGCTGTCTGCAGAATGATCATCAACGGCAATTAGCTCCAGCGGCGAATAACTTTGATTAACAATGGAATCCAGCTGCTCTCTTAAATAACGCTCCCCGTTATAGGTGCATAAAGCAATAGAAACCAGTGGTTTTTCATTCATTTCTATTCATTGAATGTTTGCATTTCGATCAGCCTTTTATACAGGCCATTGGAGCGGATCAGTTCATTATGGGTACCCTGTTCTGCAATTTTACCGCTATCGAGCACAATGATCAGGTCAGCTTCCTGGATCGTACTCAGGCGATGAGCGATCACAATGGAGGTGCGGTTCTTCATTAATTTTTTAAGGGCATTTTGAACTACTTTTTCAGATTCTGTATCCAGAGCTGAGGTTGCTTCATCAAGCAGAAGGATCGGGGGATTGGCAAGTACTGCCCTGGCAATGCAGATGCGCTGTTTCTGACCTCCTGAAAGCTTCATTCCCCTATCGCCTATATTGGTTTGATAACCATCTGATGTATTGAGGATGAACTCATGGGCATTGGCAATTTTGGCCGCTTCAATTACTTGTTCATGGCTTACCGATCTGCCGAAAGCGATATTATTTAAGATCGAATCGTTGAACAGTATGGATTCCTGATTGACAATTCCCATTAATGCTCTGACCTCTTTCATATGCATATCCCTGATGCTGATACCATCCAGGTAGATCCCTCCTTCCTTTGGATCAATAAACCGGGGGAAAAGGTCCATTAAGGTAGTTTTTCCGCCGCCTGAGGGTCCCACCAGGGCGACCGTACTGCCTTTTAAAATTTTGAAACTGATATTATTCAGAACATCTTTTTGGCCATATGAGAAGGAAACATTTTTCACTTCAATAAGTTCGTCGAAGGAAGTTTTAGAAACAGGGTTCTTTTTGTCGGTGATATTCTCCGGAGCGTCAAGCAGCTGAAATACACGTTCTCCCGCAGAAATACCCTGCGAGATATTTCCAAAAGCCTCAGAAATTGATTTGGCAGGGTTGATGATCTGGGAAAAAATAATGATATAAACTATAAATTCTGCACCCTTAAGATCAGATCCTTCCTGCAGGATAAGTGTTCCTCCATAGAATAAAAGGGCGGCCACAGTTATAACTCCCAACATTTCAGAAACAGGGGCGGCCAGCAGGACCCGCCTTGCCAGGCGCCTGTGGATCTTACTCGTCCACATATTGACGGCATTGAACTTTTCCTGGATATAATGCTCGGCATTAAATGATTTAATGATCTTCACGCCGTTAAGCCCTTCATCTATACTTGAAACCAATACACCTAATGATTCTTGTGCGGCAGTTGCATGTTTCTTTAATCGTTTTACAATTGTAGTGATCAGTAATCCGGAAACCGGGATCAATATCAGAGCAAAGAAAGTCAGTTTGGCAGATATCGTGAATAGTATTGCAAAATTCAGGATAATAGCGATAGGCTCCCGTAAAATGACCTGTATGGACCGGATAATAGAATCCTGTATCGTTACAACATCGGTCATGAACCTTGAAATAAGGTCACCCTTCCTCTGGCTGCTGAAAAACTGAATATCAATAGTGGTTAGTTTTTTAAAAATACTGCTTCTTATGCGTGTAACGATCACTAATCTGAAATTCTCTATTACTCTGGCCGACAGGTACTTGAACAGGTTGCTCAGAACGACAGAAATTACAATGGCAATACTGACCATTTTTAATGCCCCTACCTTTCCTGAGCTATTGATTATTGTCTGGAAATAATAATAGAATATATCCTTGAAATAGCTCAGGCTAAACCCGAAAGCCGGTGCGGCTGCCGGAGTATTGGCCTCTGACTGGCCGGTTTGGTTGAATAATAGCTCAAATACAGGGATAAGCAGGGTAAAATTCAGCAGTCCGAAGATGATTCCTAATATGGAGGTGAAAAAGAATGGAACAGCAAATTTCTGAACCGGAGCAGCAAATGCGAATAGTCGGAAAAAGGTCTTCATTAGTGGAGTTATACCGCAAAGTTAGTCATTTTGCTTCTTAGCTTTCTCTGCTTAATCGGTGATGCCATATCAGTTTAAGAATTATAGTACAAATCGTTTTCTCTCAGATATGCTGGTCAAACTTCAGTCTCTCTTAGAAATTAAGAAAGATTGGAAAGACTGACAGATTCATTTTCTGCTCGGTTAGAGTATCGTAAGTCCTGAAAAGCTCATCAGCCTCTGAAAAATTTTATTTCTTTTCCATTCAGTGATCTTTGGATGATCTTCTTAACTGATCTCAGGCTTAACTTGCGACCCGTATTTTTACAGACCTGCTCGAAATCTTCGGATGACCTTTTTACTGCCTCCCAATTTTTGAGCAGTTCCATAAAGGATTTTAAATAATCACCTCTCAGCATTACTAAACGGAATATCAATTCAAATAGAGTTTGAATTGCCCATCCTGTAAATCCGAAGCCGCTAAGATGAATGGCATGAAAATATAGTTTATTTCTATTATAAATACTGCGGATATGCTTCTTCTTTTCCTTTGTACGAATACTCTCTGAGGTTTTGTGCCGGCAAACAGAAAGCGGTTCAAAATAGCAGGTATGTCCGCTACGCCATGCTCTGACCGAGAGGTCAACATCTTCCATGTAAAACGGACTGTATAATTCGTTAAAACCATCCAGTAATAAGAGTTTATCCCTTCTGATCAGGGCATTTGCACCCGAAAGATAGAGACTTAAGAGATAAGTATCATCCTGAGGCTCAACAGGAAGGTAATTCATCGAGGTTTTTAATTTAAAACCTTCAAAAACCGGATATTTAGCCCCATCCTGTATTTTTTCATCCTCCCAGCCAATGATCTTACCCATTACGCCAAAAGTGTCGGGCAAGTCAAAGTATTTAAACTGATCAATGAAATATTTTTCGGAAAGTTTTACATCACTGTTTAATAAAAGCACAAGCTCGTGCCCTGCGGCGAAGATCCCTTTATTTATGGTAACTGAAAATCCTGAATTCCTTTCATTTTCAAGCAGTATGATCTCCGGATAATGCTTTCTTAAATAGTCAGCAGACCCGTCTGTTGAGTGATCATCTATAATTATAATTTCATATTTCTTACCTGTATATTCCAGTGCTTTATACAGGGCCGCTAAGGTTTCAGGAAAGAGGTGCACACCATTATAGTTTGGAATGACCACTGAAATGTTCAAATCTTTCAAAACTGAAGGTGTGATAAATTGCTTTTCTTTGTACAAACTTAGATAATTTTTTTTGATGATATCAGTTCCTCAATTAATCAGTCAGGTAAGAACAGGTAATTACATTGGATTGGCCAGGGCATTGACCCTGGTTGAAAATGGTCTGCCGGATTCTGCAGGTTTCCTGAAGGAACTCAGGCCCTTCGACACTCCTGTGATCGGTATTACGGGCCCTCCGGGTGCGGGAAAGAGCACCCTGGTCAATGCGATGGTCAATCAGTTAAGCGCTGCCGGTAAACGAATTGCTGTACTGGCGATCGACCCTACCTCACCTTTTAACCTGGGCTCATTGCTTGGCGACCGTATCCGGATGTCGGAGCAATTCAATAAACCTAATGTCTATATCCGTTCCTTGGCAACCAGGGGATCATTAGGCGGTTTGTCAGCCAAAGCCATTGAAATGACAGATGTCCTTAAATCGGCCGGATTTGATTATATCCTGGTTGAGACAGTCGGTGTTGGTCAGTCGGAAGTTGAGATCGCGGGGCTGGCCGATATCAGTCTGGTCGTACTGGTGCCCGAATCAGGTGATGAGATCCAAAGTATGAAATCGGGATTAATGGAGATCGCTGATATATTTATCGTTAATAAATCAGACAGGGAAGGCGCTGAAGCCTTTGCCAATAACCTAAAAAGGCTTGTTCATCAGAGGATGCAGATTATTCCTGTAATTAATACTGTGGCTGATAAGCAGGAGGGTATTGCAGAATTAATGAAAGCAATAGAAGCTAAGTCCTTCAAAGATAATACCCGCCGTCCCTTTCTGCTTGCTGAGAAAGCATGGAGGCTGATCCAGCAGCATAAAATGAAGGATATTGATAAAAAAATGCTGCATCAGGATCTGGTCAAAGCCTCATCCCGGCCGGATTTTAATCTTTATCTTTTTGTTGAAGAAGTTTTGAACAGAACTAGGAATTCATAATCTCTTCAATTTCTTCCGCTTCTATTGGAATATCTGCCATCAGATCGGTATTACCATTTTTTGTAAGCAGGATATTATTTTCCAGGCGGATACCCAAACCCTCCTGCTGAATATAAATTCCGGGTTCACAGGTGAGTATGTTGCCTGCTTCAAAAGCTTTATACCTGCTTGCAAAATCATGTACATCCAGCCCCAGGTGGTGAGAAGTTCCATGCATAAAATATTTTTTATATAAGGGCATTTTGGTATCCTGCTTAGCAATATCATGTTTATCCAGTAATCCCAGGCTGAGCAGTTCGGATTCGACAATTTTGCCTACTTCATCATGATATTCATTCCAGATCGTTCCGGGCAAAAGCATTTTCTTTGCTTCCTTCATAATTCGCAGTACAGAATTATAGACATCTTTCTGCCTTTTGCTGAAGCGTCCGTTTACCGGTACAGAACGGCTCATGTCAGCATTGTAATTGGCATATTCAGCGCCGAAATCGAAGAGGATCACATCCCCGTCCAGGCAGATCTGGTTATTATCATTGTAATGAAGGATATTTGCGTTTTTCCCCGATGCAATAATAGGATTGTAGGCATGTCCTGTAGCTTTCTGACGTATGAATTCGTGAATGATCTCTGCCTCGATCTCATATTCTGCCACTCCTGGCTTAATAAATTTCAAAACCCGGATAAAGGCATCCCTGGTAATATTACAGGCATTTTGGGTTAATCCGATCTCTGTTTCAGATTTTACAGGGCGCAGGTCACGTAAAATGGGTGCGGCGCGTTCATAACGATGTAAGGGATACAGGTTTTTTAGTTTCTCGATGAACCGGATATCGCGGTACGGAACCTGGTGCGCATACCGGTCATTCTCATTCGTATTCAAATAAATGGCCTCCGCATAGTTTATAATGGCAGGCAGGATGTTCCAGAATTCATCCAGCCAAAAGATATTTTCTATTCCCGATACTTTTTTTGCTTCCTGGATGGTCAGTTTATGGCCTTCCCAAACTGCTATGTGTTCACTGGTTTGTCTTAAAAATAGTACTTCTTTGTACAGGGGATTAGGACAATCAGGAAATAAAATTAAAATAGTTTGTTCCTGATCAATTCCGCTTAAATAAAAAAGATCCGCATTTTGCTTAAAAGTATGGGCCTGATCACCGCTTCTGGGAAACTCATCATTGGATTGAAATATAGCTATAGCGTTCTTATGCAGCTTTTTTGCGAAATTTTGGCGATTTATTTCAAAAAGTTGCTTATTGATGCAAGAATATTTCATAATTGTAACATTATTTATTTTAAGGAGTAAAACATTTTGTACAAAGGATTTGTTGATTAAAATAATTGGAACAGTATTTGTTAAATTTGCACAAGTCAAACTTATGACTATTTTTGTGTAAATTACATTAATGAAATTTTGTTAACCTTTAAAAAAACGATTATGAATTATTCTACAATTAAGAAAACCCTCGTGTTTTCATTAGTAGCAGCGTTAGGCCTCAGTGAGGTTTCTTTCGCACAAGATGCTACGAGCTCTTCAGCCAAAGTATTTGGCGGCAGAGCCCAGTACAGAACCTGGAGTTTTGGTATCAATGCTGGAGTTTTAGCTCCTAAGGTAATTACCGGCGGAACTAACGATTTTAACAAAGCTGACCTTAACCTTGGTTACGGATTAAGCCTTCGTAAGCAGTTAGGTCATGCCTTCGGATTGGAATTTGCTGGTGTTGGAGGCAAATTGTCTGGCAAAAACGAATCAGGAAAATCTTCTATCGTAGGTCTTCCTACTTCATTTGAGACTGATTTGGGATATGCTTTATCACTTTCCGGAGTTGCGAATGTTGCAACTGTTGATTTTTTACAAAGAGAGAATTCTGTTAACTTCATCGTAAAAGCCGGTTATGGTTATACTGGTTTTGCTCCAAGATCCCCACGGGACTGGAAAGATAAAGCGGGTAAGCCTTATGGTTCAGGAACAGAGAAATATGTTAATGAGATGTTTATTCCTGTAGGTGCAGGCATTAAATTTAAAGTGTCTGAGCGTGTTAATTTTGACTTAGGTTATACTATGAATTTCCTTGACGGAGATAATCTTGATGGAACTTATGCAAAAGGAACTTCTAAAGACAAATGGTCATATACTTCAGCCGGATTAGAATTCTCTTTGGGTTCTGCAGCTAAGCCAAACTTAGACTGGGTTAATCCTGTAGCTTTAATGTATGATGAATTGAAAGATCCAACATTACGTCAGGAAGTTGAAGCATTGAAAGGTCGTGTAAGTGCATTGGAAGCTCAGGATCTGTTAAAAGATTCAGATGGTGACGGTGTTGCTGATAAATTAGACAAATGCCCTAACACTGAAGCTGGAATTAAAGTGGATGGTTCAGGTTGTCCTTTAGATGTTGATGCTGACGGTATTCCGGATTCAAAAGACGCATGTCCTACAGTTAAAGGTACTGCTGCATTAAACGGATGTCCAGAAATCATTGGAGCAGGAGAGTCAATGGCTATCCAGTTCGAATTTGACTCTTCAGTTTTAAGAACAGATGCCTATCCAACCTTAGATAAATTGTCTTCTGATCTTAGAAGTAATTCTTCATCACGTGTTCAGTTAGATGGCCACGCTTCTGCTGAAGGTACTGACGAGTATAACATGACTTTATCCAGAGACAGAGCTAACTCTGTAAAAACTTACCTGGTTAACTCTGGCGTTGCTGCAAGCAGAATTGCAATCACTGCCTATGGCGAAAGCCGTCCGGTTGCTTCTAACGCAACTGAAGCAGGACGCATAAAAAACCGTCGTGTTGAGTTCAGACAACAATAAACAATATTGTATATAAGCATTTGTAAAAAAAGAGTCCCGTCCCGATTATTTCGGGACGGGACTCTTTTTTTATTTAATACTTTTGTCAGGATGTATTTTTTTAGAAAGCATGATCCGAAGCGGCCTTCAAATTTTAACCTGAAGGTGATGCATATTATAAATACTGCAGCGATTCTCATATTTTTAGCCGGGATTATTTATAAGCTGCTGGAATGGTTTGTGTTCTGATCCCGGACATTCCAATCCTGATGATCAGTTCTTCTGAATTTTAATCATGGTTCACTGGAAAAAATATTATGAAATCTATTATCTATACTGAAAAGGCCCCGGCTCCTATCGGGCCATACAGCCAGGCCGTACAGACCGGGAATATGCTGTTTGTTTCCGGACAGATTGCAATAGATCCTGAAACGAGCCTGCTTATCGAAGGCACTATCGCTGAGGAAGCAAAACGTGTCATGCAAAACCTGGAGGCGCTTCTCGCTAAAGCAGGCTTCTCCTTCGGAAATGTGGTTAAAACCAGCATATTTTTAAGTGATATGAAACATTTTGCTGAAGTAAATGAGGTCTATGGCTCGTATTTCCATTCTGATTTTCCGGCAAGGGAAACCGTAGCTGTCCTGGGATTACCCAAAAATGTGAATGTCGAGATCTCTGTAATCGCTGTTAAAGCCTGAAATTGAGAACTGGAAGGTTAAAATATTTTTTAGCCGCAATTTGCTCTGTTGTGATATGGGGTTTTTTTTCAATTCCCCTGCGGAACCTGCAGAGCTATCCTTCAGAAGAAATTCTGTATTACAGGATATTTACCTCCCTGATATTGACCTGGACCTTTATTCTCCTGTTCAGGAAAAAAGACATACACTCTGATCTCGCTTATATTAGATCAGAAGACAAAAGGAGCCGCAGAAAGATCATCTGTTTAAGTCTGCTCGCCGGGATACTGATCACTGGAAACTGGTTCACTTATATTTATGCGGTGAATAATGTGAATTTAAAATCGGCTGCTTTTGCCTATATGGTATGCCCGCTGATCACCGCTATCAGTGGTTTCCTGATCCTTAAAGAAAAACTTTCCGGCCTGAAACTGATCGCATTGGGAATTGCTTTGCTGAGTATTATAATTTTGGCCCAGGGTTCTGCCAGAGATGTGCTCTGGTCTGTATTCGTTGCCGCCCTTTATAGTTTTTATCTGATCATTCAGAAGCTGCTGGTCCGCATCGATAAGTTCAATATGCTTGGCGCTCAGCTGATCATGGCTACGCTGATTATGCTTCCATTTTTCATAGCCAATTTTAAATCCTTACCATCCGATCCGTTATTCTGGATAACGATTGTCATCATTTCTGTTTTTTTCACCATTATCCCACTTTTTCTGAGCCTGTACGCACTCATCGGGATGCCATCATCCACCCTGGGGATCATTATTTATCTGAACCCGATTGTTGCATTTGCAGTAGCATTTTTCTATTTTCACGAAGGAATTAGCCTGCATCAGCTATATGCCTATTCTTTGCTGCTGGCAGCGGTGATAGTCTTTAACTGGAATACGATCAAAGAAATATTTTTTAAAATACCGGCTGAGCAAAAGCCGGGAATTACCCCCGAACCGGATTGGCAGAACAGATCTTAAAAACTCCTGTTGAGTATTTAAAAGGTATAGGCTCTCAGCGTGCTGAGATACTTAAGAAGGATCTTGGAATATTCACTTACAACGATCTGCTGCATCATTATCCTTTCCGCTACATTGACCGCACCCGCTTTTATAAGATCAAAGAGCTTGATCCCGAGCTTCCCGCGGTCCAGATTCTTGGGCGAATCATTTCCAAAGAGACCCTGGGTGAAAAACATACTAAAAGACTTATCGCCAGGTTTAAGGATGATACCGGCAGTATAGAGCTGGTATGGTTTCAAAGTATCCGATGGATAGACAAGATCATTCAGCCAGGTTCTGTCTATATCATTTTTGGAAAGCCAACTGTTTTTAACGGGCATTTTTCGATTTCACATCCCGAACTTGAACTCTATCAGCCAAATGCTGAGAACAAAGGAGATCTGACCCTGCAGCCGGTTTACAGTTCTACCGAAAAACTGAAACAGTTCAATCTCGGCAGCAGGGGATTACAGCGTGCTCTGGCAGCGCTGATCGATCAGGTGATCAGGCAGGTTGAGGAAAGCCTTCCCGATTATATTTTAAAAAAGCATGACCTGATCAGCCGTCAGAAAGCGCTGTATAATATACATTTCCCGGAGAATACCGGCCTTCTGAGGGCAGCAGAGCAGCGACTTAAATTCGATGAACTATTTTTTATACAGCTAAAACTCCTGAGAAGTAAGCTGGTACGAACTCAAAAGTTTAAGGGAGCTGTCTTTAATAAGGTCGGAAATAACTTCAATACCTTCTATTCGGAAAAATTGCCCTTCGAACTAACAACTGCTCAGAAACGGGTAATTAAGGAGATCAGGCAGGATACCCAGAGAGGAATGCAGATGAACAGGCTGCTTCAGGGCGATGTTGGGAGCGGAAAGACCGTAGTGGCCCTGATGATCATGCTGCTGGCTATAGATAACGGATACCAGGCCTGTATCATGGCACCGACAGAGATCCTGGCGCAGCAACATTATTCTTCAATTAAGGAGCTTCTGGGTGATGGTTTTCTGAGCCTGGAGTTATTGACCGGTTCGACTCCGAAAAAGGCCAGGAGGGCCCTGCATGAACGTCTGGAGAGCGGGGACCTGCATATTCTTATAGGAACTCATGCGCTGATTGAAGATGCAGTTAAATTTCACAATCTTGGGCTGGTGGTAATTGATGAACAACATCGTTTTGGTGTGGAACAGCGAGCTAAATTATGGAGAAAGAATAAGATCCCGCCCCATGTGCTTGTCATGACAGCCACACCTATTCCCCGCACCTTAGCGATGACACTCTACGGTGACCTGGATATTTCGGTTATTGATGAGCTTCCTGCCGGAAGAAAACCGATCAGGACAGTCCATTTATACCATAGCCAGCGTCTGAGGATGTTCGGTTTTATGCGGGAAGAGATAGCCAGGGGCAGGCAGATCTATATTGTATATCCCCTGATCAAGGAGAGTGAGAAACTTGATCTCCTGTATCTGGAAGCAGGTATTGAAGCTATCTCCAGGGAGTTTCCACTGCCCGGATATCGAATCAGCATCGTACATGGCAAACTGAAATCCAAAGAAAAGGCCTTCGAAATGCAGCGTTTTATTAAGGGCGAAACCCAGATCATGGTCGCTACAACCGTGATCGAGGTTGGAGTTAACATTCCCAATGCGAGTGTGATGATCATTGAAAATGCCGAGCGTTTCGGCTTATCGCAATTACACCAGCTCCGCGGACGTGTAGGCAGAGGTGCCGAGCAATCTTTTTGTATCCTGATGTCGGGAAATAAGTTAAGTTCGGATGCCAGAATTCGTCTCGATACTATGGTACGTACAAATGACGGATTTGAGATAGCAGAAATTGATCTTCAGCTGCGCGGGCCGGGAAATATCGAGGGAACTCAGCAAAGCGGGGTACTCGATCTTAAATTAGCGGATCTGGCCCTGGATCAGAAAATTCTGAGCGAAGCCAGAGAGTCTGTTATTCAGATACTTGAAGATGACCCTGAATTAAAAAATGATAAAAATTTGCTTTTACACCAGTATTTTGAACGGAAGTCAGGCGGTATCAGCTGGGAAAAGATTTCCTGAGTTAATTTTAATTAATAATAACTATAATAAATTCACCCTATGAAATATTTAAAGACCCTTCTTCCCGCTTTTTTCCTTTGCAGTTCATTATTTGCCCAGAACCCTGATTCTTTAATGATCCGTAAGATCTATGATGAGGCATTAGGGAATGGTCATACCTATAAGAACCTGGAATATCTGTGTAAAAAGATAGGTCCCAGGTTAAGCGGCTCGGTTAATGCCCAAAAATCGGTTGAATGGACAAAGAAATTAATGGAGGATTATGGCTTTGACAGGGTTTATCTGCAGGAGCTGATGGTACCTCACTGGGAGCGGGGTGTAAAAGAGATCGCTTATATTATTGAAGGTAAAACCAGGATACCGGTACCCATCGCAGCGCTTGGGGGCTCAATCGCAAGCCCGGCGGAGGGAATTAGCGCTCCGATCATTGAAGTTCAGAATTTTGAAGAGCTGAGGGCCCTTGGCGAACCTGCAGTGAAGGGAAAGATCATATTTTTTAACCGCCCATTCGATTCAAAGCTGTTTGATACTTTTGAAGCTTACGGTGGCGCCGTCAATCAGCGCGGGCAGGGCGCATCTGAAGCAGCCAAACTAGGCGCTGTGGGAGTAATTGTCAGATCAATGACCACTGTTATTGATGATAATCCCCATACAGGCGGAATGCGTTACCAGGACGGAGTCGCAAAGATCCCTGCGGCTGCAATAAGTACAAGGGCGGCAAACCTGCTGAGTCAGAAATTAAAGCTCAGGAAATCACCTGCCATACAATTCTATTTCAAACAAAACTGCAGGCTGCTGCCCGACGCTGTTTCCTATAATGTGATTGGGGAGATCCGCGGAAGCGAAAACCCTGAAGGCATCATTACCGTTGGAGGGCACCTGGATTCATGGGACCTTGCCGAAGGGGCCCATGATGACGGTACCGGTGTGATGCAATCAGTTGAAGTATTACGGATATTCAAGTCGCTTAACATGAGGCCAAAAAATACCATACGGGCAGTGATGTTCATGAACGAGGAAAATGGATTACGCGGGGGGCAGAAATATGCAGAAATAGCAACGCAAAAAAATGAAAAGCATATTGCCGCCCTGGAATCGGATGATGGGGGTTTTACGCCCCGGGGTTTTAGCATCGAAAATGCCCCTGCCGCTTTGGCTCATTTCTCGAAATGGAAATCGCTTCTTGCCCCTTACAAGGTAAATGATATTGAATCGGGTGGAAGCGGGGCGGATATTGGCCCCTTGCGCAGTGTTCCCGGAACAGTGCTGATTGGGTTTAAACCTGATTCGCAGCGATATTTTGATATACATCACTCAAGTAATGATATATTTGAGAATGTAAATAAGCGGGAGCTGGAACTCGGGGCAGCATCAATGGCAGCCCTGGTTTATCTGATCGACCAGTATGGTACCAGGTGATCCCGGCAGGAAGTTATTGAGCTTGCTATATAGTATGCTGTCTGATAAATGTATCTGTCTAAATGAGTAGGAGCAGCCCGGAGGTGGCAGGGAGAGATCCATATATCGCTTTACGTTTCCCGGAGTTTCGTTCGTATATCGCGATGCGCTTTCTTTTTACTTTCGCCTACCAGGTTCAGGCAGTGGTGATCGGCTGGCATATTTACCAGCTTACCAAAGATCCTTTATCACTGGGACTGATCGGTCTGGCCGAAGCAATCCCTTCCATCACTGTAACCCTCTACGGAGGATACATTGCGGATAAATCGGATAAGAAAAAACTGCTCATATGGATACTGGGATCCATGTTATTCTGTTCTTCCGTTCTGGCTGTTGTGACCACTGATGCGGCCTTACTTAGCCTGAGCCAAACGCCGGTTATCATCATTATGTATGTAATGATATTCGGTATCGGCATAGCGCGGGGATTTTATTCACCGACCGCCTTTTCCTTGATGGCACAAATGATCCCGAAGGAGCATTATGCAAATTCATCAACCTGGAACAGCGGGAGCTGGCAGACCGCCTCGATCATGGGGCCGGCTGTTGGGGGTTTGCTTTATGCCTTCAGCGGTATCACGGCCTGTTTCATAGTCATAGTTACATTTATGGCTTTAGCACTTTGCTGCATCGTATTTTTTGTGAAGAATTATCCTCCATATTATGTCCCGAAAGAGAATATCTTTAAAAGTTTGCAGGAGGGAATTCGCTTTGTTTTCAAAAGCAGGATGATACTGGGGGCCCTGAGCCTGGACATGTTCTCTGTATTTTTTGGCGGAGCAGTTGCTTTAATGCCCGTATTTGCCCATGATATTCTTAAAGTGGGTTCCGAAGGACTGGGTTTTATGCGTGCGGCACCAGCGCTTGGCGCAGTGTTAACCATGTTTATCATGGCCAGGTATCCTCCTATGAATAAGCCCTGGCGTAATCTTTTATATGCCGTTGCCGGATTCGGGATTTCGGTCATTTGCTTTGGTTTGTCCCGGAATTTCTATTTATCACTTTTATTCCTCTTTTTGAAGGAGCTTTTGACAGTGTCAGCGTGATCATACGTTCAACCATTTTACAGATCCTTACTCCCGAAGAGATGCGCGGAAGAGTATCGGCGGTGAACGGAATGTTCATTAATTCTTCCAATGAAATAGGGGCATTTGAATCTGGAGCTACCGCAAAACTGATGGGAACTATACCTTCGGTACTTTTTGGCGGTACCATGACCCTTGCGATCGTTATTTTTACCTATTTCAAAACCAAAAGGCTGGTACCTTTAAGCATGAAACAAATTAATTCGCTGAGCTGATTTATTACAGCATTTTTTGAGATCTGCCGTAAACCAAATAAATTATAGAGCCTAAAAGAGGATTCAATAAGAAAACGCATAGAATCCATAAAATCTTCGTATTTATATCTTGAGAAGAGCGAATAATATCAATTAAGCAAAAAAGTGGAATTGATAGGATTAATAATATTAAAATTATTTCAGTTCCGGAGATATTAAAAAACAGCAGATGCATTGTTTTTATTTTAATATTAATTAACTAACAAATAATTAATAAGGCTATCCGGTAATATGTATTTACCCTTATTTATATCCGCTGATGTTTACCCCAAAGGAGATAAATCAGTGAACCCAGTACCGGCGCGATCAGGATCAGGATCAGCCATAATAATTTGGTATTTGTAGGCAGATTGCTTTTGAAAAGATCCATCAGGGCCATCACAATGAGGATAAACCAGATAATACCAAAAATAAACCGGAAGAAACCCCCGATAAAGAGGAATGTGCCTGATGTGATCATAATGCTTTTTGTTTACGCCCCCAGAATAGGTAGATAACGGCTCCGAGATAGGGGGCAATTAATATAAAAATGATCCAGAGAAATTTCTGCCCGGTGCTCAGATCTTTTGATCGTACAGTATCAAAGACCGCAAATGGAATGATGAGCAAAAGTACCAGGACGGCAAAGATCAGCATGACCCATTCCCAAATTCCAAAACCGGATGTATATTCAGAGATCATAAAAAATAATTAATGGATGTTTATTAAAAGTACAAAATTCCCTAAACTTCCATGCTGTATTTTTCGCCGATCTGCTGGCGCCACATGGCAAAGTAAAGGCCTTTTTCAGCCAGCAGCTCATCGTGTTTTCCTGATTCAATAATATGCCCTTTCTCAAGTACGAAGATCTTATCAGCATGCATGATGGTTGAGAGGCGATGCGCGATCAGGATGGTGATATGATCCTGTATGACCGATACATCACGTATAGTTTCAGTGATCTCCTCTTCGGTTATTGAATCGAGTGATGAGGTTGCCTCATCAAAGACCAGGATGTTTGGCTGGCGCAGTAAGGCCCTTGCTATGGACAGGCGCTGTTTTTCCCCGCCCGAGACCTTTACTCCGCCCTCACCAATTATAGTATCCAGGCCCTTGTCTGCTCTTGCCAGAAGGTTCTGACAAGCGGCCCTGTGTAATACCCGCATACAATCCTCATCGCTGGCATCGGGGCGTACAAAAAGCAGGTTTTCGCGTATTGAACCAGAGAATAACTGGGTATCCTGGGTCACAAAGCCGATCTTTTCACGAAGTTCATCCAGGTCGATATCCGTGCCGGGGACATTATTATAGAGCACCTGTCCGCTTTCCGGGTGGTAAAGCCCCACCAGGAGTTTTACCAGGGTTGTTTTACCCGATCCTGAGGGTCCGACAAAGGCGATCGTCTGCCCGGTTCGGGTTTCAAATGAAATATTTTCGAGGGCATTCCGGTTTGCCGACTGGTGTTTAAAGCTTACCGAATTAAATTTAAGGCTGGTGATGCGGCCCAGAACAACCGGTTTTAATGGTTTTTTCTCTTTTGGGGTATTTAATATTCCTTTGAAATTATCGAGGGAAACCTCAGTCTCACGATAAATGTTGATAATATTTCCAAGTTCCTGCAATGGGCCGAAAATGAAGAAGGAATAGATGAAAAGGGAGAAAAACTCTCCGACACTGATCCTTCCGGCGAATATCAGATAGAGCATCAGCAGAAGGATCATGTTACGCAGTAAGTTGACCAGAGTGCCCTGAATAAAACTCAGGCTGCGCACATATTTAACTTTTTTAAGCTCCAGTTTCAGGATCTTATCTGTTGTATTGCTCAGACGTTTGATCTCCTGACTGGAGAGCCCAAGGCTCTTGACCAGTTCAATATTGCGCAGCGATTCGGTAGTTGACCCGGCCAGGGCTGTGGTTTCGCTGACGATGATTTTCTGTACAATTTTAATCTTCTTACTGAGTACTGAGCTGATCACGCCAAGGATCGGAATAACAGATACATAAACCACAGCGATAGACCAGTGGATATTGATGGCATAAACAAAAACAAAAGTTACTCCTACCAATGAAGTAAACACAATATTGATGAGGGCAGTGATTAGCTTTTCGGTATCAGTTCTTACTTTTTGAAGGATTCCCAAAGTTTCGCCGCTCCGCTGATCCTCAAATACAGAATAAGGCAGTTCGAGCGAATGAGCCAGTCCGTCGGAATAGATCTTTGCGCCCAGGCGCTGGGTGATCACATTGACATAATAGTCCTGGAAGTTTTTAGCTATCCGCGAGACCATAGCTACTCCCATCGCTGCCAGGATAAGCAAACCTGCGCCCTTGAAGAACTCTTCAGTGGTATATTCCTGGTAGCGGGTAACATAGGTATCTATGATCTTGCGGAAGATCCATGGATCAAGCAGAGAAAAGATCTGATTGACGGCTGCAAGAAGAAGTGCCAGGGCAATAAGCCCTTTGTAATGCTTTAAATACTCTGCTAATAGTTTCATTTTGCCTCTAAATTAAGAAAGGGAACAATGCTTAAGCCCTATTCCCTTTCTTTTTACAATCATATTAAGATCAGACGGTCATGATATCCTTTTCCTTGACCTCCATCATGCGGTCAATTCGTACGATACAGGAATCCGTCAGTTTTTGTACATCGGCTTCTCCAGCTTTGATCTCATCATCAGATACACCTTCAGATTTAGAGCGCTTGATCTTTTCATTGGCATCCTTGCGGATATTTCTGACAGCAATGCGTCCTTTTTCTGCTTCTTCTTTCACTTTTTTAACCAGGTCCTTACGGCGTTCCTCGGTAAGTGGCGGGACATTTAAACGGATCACAACACCGTCATTCTGAGGATTAAGACCAATATTTGCTTCCATTATTGCTCTTTCGATCGGGATCAGCATGGTTTTTTCCCAGGGCTGAACCACTAATGTACGTGCATCAGGAGTGTTAACTGTTCCTATCTGATTCAGGGCAGTCGGGGTACCATAATAATCCACATAGATCCCGTCAAGCATGGAAGGCATGGCTTTTCCGGCACGGATCTTTACCAGTTCATTATCACAAAACTCAATGGCTTTTTCCATGTGAGCTTTAGCATCATCTAATTGTTTCTTTATTAGCTCGTTCATAATCTGTCTGTTCGATCCGTAAAAATAATTAAATTCCTGTTATTCTCATGGTTTTAAGAATTAGCGAAATATCTGTTCAGCAGGGATCTCAGCCTTTTACTAATGTGCCGATAGGTTCGCCCTCAGCTAATCGCATTAAATTGCCCGGTTTATTCATGTCAAATACGATGATAGGGAGATTGTTTTCCTGGCATAAAGTAAATGCGGTCATATCCATAACATTCAAATTCTGTTTGTAAACCTCATCGAATGTTATTTCCTCATAGCGGCTTGCCTCAGGATCCTTCAATGGGTCTGCAGTATAAATGCCGTCAACGCGAGTGCCTTTCATCACCACATCGGCGTTGATCTCAACAGCTCTTAATGAGGCGGCGGTATCAGTGGTGAAATATGGATTTCCGGTTCCTGCACCAAAAATTACGATCCTGCCTTTCTCCAGGTGACGTACCGCCCGGCGGCGGATGAATGGTTCGCAGATCTGCTCCATTTTAATGGCAGTCAGCAGGCGTGTTTTCAAGCCTGTTTTTTCCAGTGCATCCTGCAGGGCCATACTGTTGATCACGGTGGCTAACATGCCCATATAATCAGCCTGTACACGATCCATTCCTGCTTTTTCGGCACTCAGGCCGCGATAAATATTACCGCCGCCTATGACCAGCGCGATCTCTATTCCTTTGGCATGAACGGCATGGATGTCCTTAGCATACTGAGCAACACGGTCGATATCTATACCATATTGTTTTTCGCCCATCAATGCTTCACCGCTTAATTTTAACAGGATACGTTTGTACTTCATGAAGAGAAATTTTATAAAGTTATTAAAATATTTTAGTTCAGAATACCCGAGAGGTAGGTACTGTGATGTTGAAGGTCTTTGCTGAATATAATGATATCAGCGTGGTAGCCATCCTTCAATAGCCCGCGTTCACGATCTTTCATTAATTGTGCCGGGTAGGTCGAAGCCATACGCAGGGCTTCTTCCAAAGGAATACCGACTTTCAAAACACAGTTTTCAACGGCTTTGAGCATGCTCAGACATGAACCCGAAAGTGTTCCGTCGGGCATAGTATATCGGTCGCCGGTAAATACATGCTGATAAACCCCTTCATGGGCTTCGGTAACGGCGTCTGTGATCAGAAATAATCGGTCGCCCATTTCACGCCTGGCGAGTTCGATCATCGGGAAACTAACGTGGACCCCGTCGGCTACGATGCTGGTATAGGGCTTTGTTTTGAAAATGGCAGGAATCAGGCCCGGCTTACGGTGATGGATGGGCGGCATGGCATTATAAAGATGGGTAGCAGCCTGTACCGGATTATTTAAAAATGATAAGGCTTCCTCATAGCTGGCATTGCTATGTCCTGCCGAAATGATTATATTCTTTGAAAAGAGATAATCCATTAATTGCCTGTCCTGAAGTTCAGGGGCTATGGTCATCATTTTCAGCTCGCCTTCAGCTCGTTCTACCCAGTTTTTGATCTCTTTAAGTGTTCCTTTTTTGATGAGATCTTCAGGGTGAGCACCCTTGCGTTTGGCATTCAGGTAGGGGCCTTCCAGGTGCAATCCGAGAAAATTACCTTTCGCTTTCCTGCGGTATTCCTTTGCCGCGTCAATTGCTTTCAGCACGACCTCATCCGTATTGGTTGCTGCCGTAGCGAAAAACCCGGTCGTACCCTGAGCAAGCAGGTCTTTTTCCATTTGTTCCAGGCCAGCCGTATCAGGCAGAGCGCCAAATAATTTGCCGCCGCTGCCATAAATCTGAAGGTCAATAAAACCCGGTGCAATAGTTAATCCTTTAAGGTCTATTAGCTGGAAACCCGCAGGAATTTGGGAAGGGTCTGTGATCGAATGGATCAGGCCATCACTGATCAGGAGTGCTTTATTCTCTAATTTTTCTTCCCCGGTGAATAGTGTAGCGTTTATCAGTGCAGTTTTCATAGCGCAGGAATTTTATTGCAAAAAAAAGAGGCCGTATCAAAATTCACATGATGCGGTCTCTTTATTTTAAGCCTAAAAATTTGAGGGCATTCAATTTCATGTTTTTTTTCCAATGCTGAGCATTTTTTTAAAGATAATTGGCCAGAA
>JAKFBV010000114.1:0-24141 GCA_036677005.1 Pedobacter sp. | reverse complement strand
AACCAATAACACCTTCAGGAAGCACCCGTTACCTGGACTCGCTGCCAAAAGCAACCATTGAGTAGCCACTCGAAACAGTATAAAAAATAAACCGTCCCATAATTGCTTATGAGACGGCCTCTTTTTTGTTTTACCCTTTTTTTAGATAGTTTAGTTCATTCAAAAACCCTGATTATGAAATATCTTTCCTTAGTTCTGATATTATTTTTTGCGCTTCCTGTTGTTGCTCAGCAAACTTATATTCAATGCGGGCGCTTAATAGACGGCAAGTCCAATTCCGTTCAAACGGAAATCACCCTGGTGATTGAATTAAATAAAATTGTGGATATCAGAAAAGGTTATCAGTCGGGTACGGCTAATGATAAGCTTATTGATATGAGGAATAAGACGGTGATGCCGGGCTTTATTGATTCGCATGTTCATCTTTCCGGTGAAACAAGCAAAAATCAATACATGGAAGAGTTTACATTAAACGAGGATGACTATGCCTTACGGGCAGTAAAATATGCAGAGAGGACGCTTATGGCAGGTTTCACAACCGTGAGGGATCTGGGTGGTTCTGTAGCAGTAGCGCTAAGAAACGCGATCAATCAGGGAGATATAAAAGGTCCGCGGATTTTAGCCGCAGGTAAAAGTATCGCCACTACAGGGGGGCATGCTGATCCGTCAAATGGTTACAGCAGGGCCTTAATGGGCGATCCTGAAGCAAAAGATGGGGTAATTAATAGTCCGGAAGAAGCTAAAAAAGCAGTAAGGCAACGTTATAAAGAAAGTTCGGACCTGATTAAGATCACTGCAACAGGTGGTGTTTTAAGTAATGCGAAGGATGGCGCAGGGGCACAATTTACTGAGGATGAAATAAAAGCAGTGGTGAGCACTGCTCAGGATTATGGTTTTCGTGTTGCCGCACATGCTCATGGTGCAGAAGGGATGAAAAGGGCAATTCGTGCAGGAGTATCCTCCATTGAGCACGGAACTTTTATGGATGATGAAGTAATAGCTTTGCTGAAGCAGCATGGCACCTATTATGTGCCAACTATTACCGCAGGAAAATCTGTAGCTGATTCAGCTAAAATACCCGGATATTATCCGCCGCTTGTTGTTCCGAAGGCTATTGCAACCGGACCCAAAATTCAGAGCACCTTTGCCAAAGCATATAAAGCCGGGGTGAAAATTGCCTTTGGTACAGATGTCGGAGTTTTTGCTCATGGCAAGAACTATAAAGAGTTTGAATACATGGTGGAAGCCGGAATGCCTGCCATGGAGGCTATACAGTCTGCCACCCTGAGTGCCGCCACCCTTTTAGGAATTTCTGATCGGATAGGTTCAATTGAAAAGGGTAAAATAGCAGATATTATTGCTGTGAACGGTGATCCTCTTCAGGATATTAAAGTTTTAAGTATCATGCAATTCGTCATGAAGGAGGGGGTGATTTATAAGCAGTAGGTGTTTCGCTCCGGTTTTAGAGGAGTTCTCAATTCAAATACCCTGCAGCATCTCTCCGGAAAAGATCCGGTAAAAATTTCCGCTTGAACATGGAGGATTTATCCTATCCTGATCGCGGACCTTAAAAATCCCTGTTCAGTAATTTTTCCAGTTCAGTGAAGGTCATATTCATGCGTACCCGGCCCTGTTTGGCATAGGAGATCTCCCCTGTTTCTTCCGATACGATCACTGCTACGGCATCACTCATTTCAGATATACCGATCCCGGCGCGGTGCCTCAGACCGAATTGAGGAGGAAGTTTATCATTCTCTGTTAAAGGCAAAATACTGCTGGCACATTTGATGCGGTTCTCTGAAATGATCACTGCGCCGTCGTGAAGCGGACTGTTTTTCTGAAAGATACTTTCCAGCAGGCGTTTGGAGATCCTTGCCTCGATGATCTCGCCGCTGTTTTGATAAAATTGTTCGTCATAATATTTCGCGAATACAATTAATGCTCCTGTGCGGCTCTTCTGCATACTTTTGCAGGCATCGATAATCGGCTTAATACGTACCGTATTATTTTTAGCGATCTCCTTGCGCCCGAATAGAAAAGACCACCAGGCTTTGTTTTTCTGTAAGGAGGCATTTCTTCCGATCAGTAAAAGGAAACGCCTGATCTCCTGCTGAAAGACAACTATTAATGCAATAACACCCACACTTACAAAACCACCCAGTAATTCGGTAAGGAGACGCATATGTGCCTGCTTGACCACCAGGTAAACTGCATAGATGATCACCAGACCAAGCAGAATATTGAGTGCAATGGTTCCCCTGATCAGGTTATAAACATAATAGATGATCAGTGCCACCAGAATGATATCTATGACATCCAGGAAACGTAAATTGAGGAAACTGAAATCAAATCCTTCCATCCCGCTAAAGTAAATATTAATTGCGATTTAATAAGCCTGATGCGTAGATGAGTACTTAGTACATAGTATTTAGTATTAAGTATTAAGATTATGCCTCATTTCTAAGAATTTATAACCCCAAAACTAAGATACTGCTATCTTTCTCACAATTTTTACGGTTTCAACCGCCTCTTTTACATCATGAACACGCAGAATATTGGCTCCTTTAATTAAAGCGATCGTGTTGGCTGCCGTTGTGCCGTTAAGGGCGTGTTCTGCATCAGAATCAAGCAGTTTGTAGATCATCGATTTACGCGACAGGGCAGCCAGTACCGGATGGCCGCTGATCTTCAATAGCTCAAGATTGCCCAGCAATTCATAGTTCTGCTCCAATGTTTTCGAAAATCCAAATCCGGGATCTACGACGAGGTCAGTGACCCCCAATTGCTTTAATTGTTGAATCCGGCTGGCAAAGTATTTACATACCTCGGCCGTCATGTCGCTGTAATCGGTTTTTGCCGACATATTTTGAGGAGTTCCTCTCATATGCATCAGAATATAAGGCACTTTCAGATCAGCGATCGTCCGGAACATTTCAGGGTCCATTGCTCCGGCTGAGATATCATTGATGATATCGGCGCCTTCCCGGATGGCCGCTTTGGCAATTCCTGACCTGAACGTATCTATGGATAGAATGGCCTGCGGGAACTGCTTTGCAATAGCCCTGATCACCGGGATCATGCGGTCATATTCTTCTTTCTCTGATATATGTTCTGCGCCGGGGCGGGATGAGTAGGCCCCTATGTCGATCAGGTCGGCGCCTTCGGATAATAAAGTTTCAGTTTTTTTCAGGGCGCTCTGCGGTGTATTGTTCCTTCCCCCGTCATAAAAGGAATCAGGAGTGAGATTCAGGATACCCATAATTTTAGGTTCCGAAAGGTCCATTAAGATACCCCGAACATTTAACGTTAATTTTTGTTGAAAAACTGTATTTTTATCCGCCATGTATTGGCAAAATACCGATTTATTCATGGTTATAACAAATAAAAATTAAAGGGTTTGATCAACAAAACTTCAGTAGAATACGATGGGGTGATCAGAATTTGCAGGGAGCTTTTTCTGAAGAAAACGAGTGATTACGGCACGGCATGGCGCATTCTGAGAATATCTTCTATTACCGATCAGATCTTTATCAAAGCGCAGAGAATTCGAACTCTTGAAGAGAAGAAGATCTCCAAAGTTGGGGAAGATATTACCTCGGAGTACATCGGTATCGTTAATTATTGTATCATCGCCATGATGCAGCTCGACCTTCAAAATGATGAGCGGACCGAATTGCCTGCTGATGATGTGGAGATGTATTTTGATAAAATGGTGAATGAGACCAAAGAATTGATGTTTGCCAAGAATCATGATTATGGTGAAGCCTGGCGGGATATGCGCATCAGTTCATTGACCGACCTGATCCTGATGAAAATCATGAGAGTAAAACAGATTGAAGATAATTTTGGGCAGACACTGGCCTCTGAAGGTGTCAGGGCAAATTACCAGGATATGCTCAATTATTCTGTCTTTGCATTGATCAAACTCGGATTACCCAAAAAATAACAGGCCAAATTCTATATTGGATCTCATAAGAATTAAATAAGAAAAAGATAAATCATATCGCTTAATGAAACAATTCGTTTTACAAATTAGCCGGATCCTTGTAGGTTTTTTATTTATTTTTTCAGGGCTTATCAAAGCGAACGATCCCCTGGGTTTTGGATATAAGCTTCAGGAGTATTTCGAGGTTTTTCATATCGGTTTTCTGGATAATTATGCCGTGGCTATCGCCATTTTGCTTTGTACTCTGGAAATTGTATTAGGAGCCCTTCTGCTCCTGGGATTTTGGGCTCAGAAGGTTGTACAGGGATTATTAATTCTCATTCTGTTTTTTACCTTCCTGACCTTTTATTCGGCCTTTTTTAAAGTGGTAACTTCCTGCGGTTGTTTTGGGGATGCTATACCTCTTACCCCCTGGCAGTCGTTTTCAAAGGATCTTGTGTTACTGGTACTGATACTCATCATCTATGTCCGGCGAAACAGCCTGCTGCCCTTGGTTTCCTCTCAGAAGGCCCGGCAACTTATTTCAACCGGCCTTATTGCTTCCGCCCTGGGTTTCGGATTATACACGTATAATTTTTTGCCCATTATTGATTTTCTTCCGTATAAGATCGGAAATAATATTCCTCAGCTCATGATCAGCCCTCCGGGAGCTCCGCAGGATATTTATGAGATCACGTATGAACTAAAAAATAAGCGTACAGGTGAAAGCAGGACGATGACCGATAAGGAATATCTTAAGACAGAAATATGGAAGGATAAGAACTGGGTAATTACAGGTGATCCGATTACCGTACTGATCAAAAAAGGATATGATGTGAAGATCAAAGACCTGAAGATAAGCGACAGTATGGGAACAGATTATACTGCGGAGATCTTTGAAAATCCCTTTTATAACCTGGTCATTGTTGCCTATGATCTCTCTAAAACTGACCCGAATGGGATCGGGAACCTGAATGCGATAGCGATCAATGCGGCCGAAAATTTTAATATCCGCACCGTATTGCTGACCTCAGCTTCTGCTCAGGATGCGGAAGCTTTCAGTAAAACGAATAAGCTGGTGATGGAGGTGTATCATGCGGATGGTATTCCTTTGAAAAGTATGGTCAGGGCAAATCCGGGTGTGCTGCTATTGAAGAATGGTACAGTAATTAATAAATGGCATTATCATAATCTGCCGTCTTATGATGAGCTTGCGGACACTTATTTTAAGAATAATTAGCTAAAAAGGGAAGAGATTTTATGAAAGTATTTCTGATCGGGTTTATGGGTAGTGGGAAAACTACCATCGGGAAAAAACTGGCAAACTATTTAAAGTATGATTTTATTGACCTCGACAAATTAATTGAATCGAAGGCCGGAATGAGTATTGTAAATTATTTTGAACTTCATGGAGAAGAGGCCTTCCGTCAATTAGAGCAGGATGTGTTAAAAAATACCGGATACCCGGAGAACGTCATTATTGCTACAGGGGGAGGGGCGCCATGTTTTGACGATAATATGGACTGGATGAATAAAAACGGGAGCGTGGCTTATCTCGCATTGCCGGCCAAAGCACTGGCCAGCCGCCTCGAACATTCTAAGACCGACAGACCCCTGATCAGGCATCTGAAAGGGGATGAACTGATCGATTTTATAAGCAGCAAGCTGCAGGAACGAGAAAAATTTTATAACCAGGCTAGATATGTAGTAAGTGCCAGCGACCTGACCGCCGAGCGGCTGTCATTGTATTTAAATCTTAATTAATGATCCGGCTGTTTTAGCTTAAGTAAACAGCATCTTCCTGCCCTTTTTCATCGAGAATTACAGGGAAGGCAGCATACTCCGGAATATTTTTACTAGTAAATTGTACTGCTTTTTTGGGGCTTGCACTTTTCTTATTGTATTATTTATATTTGTGTTTATGAAAGCAATAGTTATAACTCCTAAGAACCAAAGCGAATTTAAGTTCCTGTCTGATTTATTAAAGAAGCTGGATATTATGTCCGTACCAATGGAAAAAGAAGAGTTAGAAGACCTTGGTCTGTCGAAAATGCTAAAAGCAGTTGATAAAACTAAAAAGGTCAGCAAAGAGAGCATCATAAATAAACTGAAGTCATAGTGCAGCTTGAGTTTTTAGATAAATTCTCCAAAGACATTGACCGAATTAACAATAAATCTGTTAAGGCTAAGCTCGTTAAACTAATCGATCAGTTTGAATCTTCAGAAAATCTTGACGGAATTCCAAATCTTAAAAAGCTCGCTGGCCATAAATCAGCCTACAGAGTCCGCATATCCGATTACAGGGTCGGTTTCTTTTATAGTTGGACTACCGTAATTTTCGCCAGACTTGTTCACCGAAAAGATATTTACAAGATTTTTCCTTGATTAGAATCATGCCTATTAACGGAGCAGAACAAGGAAGGGCACTTGGGCTGCTGCCCAAAGTCCTATTTTAAGTACGATTATTGCGTTAAAACGATTGGAAAAAAGTGGCTATGAATCAAAGCCCGACTATTAATAAGAGCATCCCCGCATTAATGAAGCGTCACGAATTTATTTTGGGAAGACCCGCTTGGTTTACCCTGACAAAGAAAGGGTGCCTGGTGTGGGAGGAGCACCTCAATAATTGCAAGCGGTGAGGCCGTCTACTCGATTAGCGGTACTTCACTCTTTTGCCCTTTCAGCTAGAGATAAATATTTTTTAATGTCTTCTCTGAATATACTTTTTGCAATATTCTTTGTAATCAAAACTTTATCGTCCTCTGCCTTGTCAGTTTGCTGAAAAAAGTAGCAATCTTCTTTGAACACAAAAATATTGTTTGGTAGTTCAGTTATTTTGATGAATTCAGCTTTTCCTGTATAACTTTCTTCATTTTCAATATAGCTGACTTTTGAATTATCTTTTTGAAAAAGAATGTTTCTGTCTGCTTTATTCGGAAACGCGCTATGACCCTCTATGTATAGAAAACCGATATTGGATTTTCTACTATATGCTGATAGCTTAATTCGTTGACCGTTTTGGAGTTTGTAAATGGTTCGGTCATAGAGCCATTTATGACCTGTACTTTCAAGCTCTTCCAACATTATTGGAATGACATCATTGAGCATTAGCCAATTAGTAGTTGTCCTATATCCTTGTAGGTTGGGCGGATTTAAAAAATTATAGTAATTGCTAGAATCTATTTTCTTACTCGTTTGGGCAAACGATATAGAGGCATAGATCAGGAACAATATTGTGGACAATTTTTTCATCGTTTATATTAATGGTGCGTTAGATGTGACGTATAACGTTTTAGGCTTGGCGATATGGCGAATTTTTAGCACTAAAGTTCATTAGAAATCCTAATGTTGAATTTATCACAAATGTTTCATAGAACTTACCACATCTATCCGTTTATAACCGAATATACCCATTTATTTTAACCCCAAATAAAATAATTTTCGTTATGAAATATATTTTAACCTCTTAAAATAAACTCACCAGAACATTAATTGAAGCTAACTTAAATACACAGCATCTTCCTGCCCTTTTTCATCAAGAACCACATCTACATGTTCTTTCAGAACCGTGGCAAGTTCCAGCCCGGTATAGTCCGGAGAAACAGGAAAGCTTCGGTGGCTCCGGTCAATAAGAACAAGGGTCCTTAATTTTTTCAGAGGGATATCCAGGAAAACCCCAAGTCCGTAGGCCAGCGCCCGGCCGCTATTCAAAACATCATCAACCAGAATGACCACCTTATTGGATACCTGATTAATCTCAATATCTGAATTGGCCTGAAGGTGGGAACTGTTTTTGTCTATCTCGATCTTCATCAGGGTTATTTCAATATCTGAAATAGACTCAAGGATCTTTTTGAGGCGTTTGGCTATGAAATACCCTTTGTCAATAATTCCTGCAATGACCAGTTCTTTTTCAGTCAGATTGTCTTCCAGGATCTGATAGGCCATCCGAACGATCTTCTGCTGGATCTGTTTCTTATTAAGTATCAGTAGTTTCTTTGCAGCCATATAAACTCAAATTTCGTTTGAAATTACATAATCCCATGCAAATGATGCTATACCCGGGCTTAAATTATTTGGAGCAGGACAGTTAAAGTTCATCTGTTTAATTATTGATAGGGGAAGAATACGAAATTGGCGCCTTCAGGAACGACCACAAATACACACATGTACTTATATGCATCTTTATATTGTTTCAAAAATTTTTCCAGTTTATCAGGCTGAATCAGCCCCTTTTCAGTAAATTCTTCTATTGTTGAAGCATGAATGCTCCAGCTGGTATTCAGTTCATCTTTATTAAGTATGGACTCACCCAGTTTCAGTTCATGCTGATGGGCAACGAATATGGGATAAGCAGAAATCCCTTCAACCATGATTTCAATGGCCACTTCTTTAATGGATTCGTTGTAAAACTTCAGGTCATTTTCAAGGCTTTTCAGCGGACTTTCCTGGTCCTTGTTTTTACCATCCTGATTTTCTTCAGGGTTTAAAAGATCTTTTATTTCCATGTTCAAGTATTTGTTCTCCGCTCAAACTCAATTATGCGGAAAGTATTCTGAGAAATCAGTCATTTGCCGGCCCATCATTATCCGGCCGGATATTCAGGTTCAGTAATACGACATTCTCAACATGCTGGGTATGAGGGAACATATCCACAGGACGGATCCGGCTTACCTCATATTTTTCCTTGAGTAATGCGATATCACGGGCCTGGGTCGCCGCATTACAGCTTACGTAAACAATTTTTTCAGCTTCCATTTCCAGCAGTCGCCTGATCACATCGGCATGCATTCCGGCACGCGGAGGATCAGTGATCACCACATCGGGTTTACCATGTTCTTTAATGAAATCCGGATTTAAAACATCCTTCATATCACCGGCAAAAAAACTGGTGT
The DNA here is from genome assembly GCA_036677005.1 of Pedobacter sp. Taxonomy (GTDB): domain Bacteria; phylum Bacteroidota; class Bacteroidia; order Sphingobacteriales; family Sphingobacteriaceae; genus Daejeonella. Next base: position 15,321 of record JAKFBV010000114.1, on the reverse strand, counting down.
TGCAGATCCCGTTAATTTCAGAATTGATCCTGGCATCTTCGATCGCAGTAGGCACATATTCTATACCTATTACTTTTCTAACCTTGCCGGCAATAAAATTGGCAATGGTACCGGCTCCGGTGTACAGGTCATAAACCAGTTCATCCCCACGGAAGCCGGCAAAATCTCCGGCGATCTTGTAGAGCTCAAACGCCTGATCTGAATTGGTCTGGTAAAAAGACTTCGGTCCGATCTTAAACTTCAGTCCGTCCATACGTTCAAATATATGACCGGCTCCGGCGTAAACATGAATATCCTGATCGAATATGGTATCGTTCTTCTTCTGATTGATGATATAAAGCAATGAATTTATCCCGCTGAACTCTTTGGCTATAAATCCCATCATTCCCGAGATCTGCTCCTCATCCGCATAAGCAAAAACGACGATGACCATTAATTCGCCTATGCTGGAAGTCCGTATGATCAGGTTTCTCAATGAACCTTCATGATTTTTGAGGTTATAGAATGAAATACCCTTTGCTAATGCATATTCTCTGACCTTGTTTCTGATCTCGTTTGAGGGGTCGGCCTGCAGGTGGCAATGTTCTATATCCAGGATCTTATCAAATCTCCCCGGAATATGATAACCCAGGGCATTCATTTCCATATTCTGGCCGCTGTGGATATCATTATCGGTAAGCCATCGCCTGTCGGAAAACGTATATTCCAGCTTATTTCTGTAATAGCGTGATGCTTTTGATCCAAGGATAGTTTCCATTCCCGACACATCAACTTTAGCAAGCCTTTGAAGGGCATCACTGACACTTTTCTGCTTAAACTGCAGCTGAGCATCATAGTTCAGGTGCTGCCATTTACAGCCGCCGCAGACACCGAAGTGCTGGCAAAATGGTTCTGTACGATGCTCTGAGGGCTTCACCAGGTTCTGGATCCTTCCCTCATAAAATTTTTTCTTTCTGCGAAGAAGTTCTACATCCACGATATCACCAGGAACTGCTTTATCTATGAAGATAACCAGGTCGTCTGATTTACCCACACCTTTACCCTCTTCGGCAATATCTATTACCTGAATATTTTGCAAAAACTTTTTGTCGGCCGGAATTTTTTTCATGAGCGGCAAAATTAAAGATTTTTATGTTAGGAAAGCAGAAAGGTAAAGATACAGGCACAGCTCAATCAATCCATACTCAATATGCAGAATCATCCGCTAAAAGATCAGCTGTTCAATTAAAAAGGGCCAATATAAATGTGATCAATCTGCTCGTAGGGTCTTCAAAGTCAAACTGCTCATCAATCAGCTTAGAAAATTCTAATATTTCACGGCTCATGAGTGTATATTATTTCGTTTTGCTACTAAAATAACATAAATTATACCAAAAACCAAATTGGTATAAAAAAATTAAATTTAATACTTGCTAATCATTTTACCGCGGCTTTGACCAGATAGGGCAGGATCTCTTTTTGGAAGGAAATGAAGTTTTTACGGACGTCTGAATCGCTCACGGAAGTAAATGCGAAAGAGAAAACAATGCTCTTACTCGCTTTGATCAGAAAGCGCAGGCGTTCAATGTAATCCTCCGCTTTAAAAATCGGGGTTTGAATAAAAGATTGTATCAGGAGATTTTCCATGTCGTCAGAAAGGGTTTTCAGGAATTCCTGTGAATTGGCGGATTCGCGAATAAATTCCCAACCGATAAATTCATTACAAACGGTGTATGAAAGCCTGCTGGTTTTGAGGATGATCATGCTCAGGTAAGCCTCCTCATCAAGATCTTCTGCAGGATTATGCATGATCTCGTGTACTCTGTTCTGTATATATTCCATCAGGATAGCCTGCAGGAGTAATTCTTTGCTCTCAAAGTATTTGTAAATGGTTGCTTTGGCTATTTTGGCTCGTTTGGCGATCTCATTCACACTGGTTTTATGATAGCCATATTTACGGAACAAATCCTGGGCTGCTTTTTTAATACTTTCCTTGATTTTATCGACTTCCATGTTAATTAGCTACCATAATTTCAAAATTAGTAATAATTACGTTATATTCTTTCAGCCCTCTTTTAGCAGGAGCCTTGACAGGGGAACCATCGAACAATGAAAATTTCGCTCCGCTGCAGGGATCGGTCGCTGTCAGGTTGGGATCATCAGGCACAACAGCGCACCTTTGCTGGGGATTCACTGAACTGCAGCGATCGTAGGCAACGTAAGCCCCGTCTGCCCTGTGGTAAATGATCAGTCCGGCGACCCCTGCATTTTCCTGTTTATTCACCAGTAATAATCCATTCTTACTTTGAATTCCAAACTGCTGAATAGTTATCCTGTAGTTAACATAGGCTTCAGGAATTCGGTCCATGCTATCCTTGTTACATGACAGCATGGTAAGAATAAGGAATATAGCAACATATTGTAACCTCATCAGATCATTTCAGACTGGAACTGTTTCAGAAAACGGGCATCGTTTTCTGAGAACAGCCTCAGGTCCTTTATTTGATATTTCAGGTTGGTGATGCGCTCAATACCCATCCCGAACGCATAACCTGTAAACTTCTTACTGTCGATATTGCAATTCTCCATCACATTCGGATCAACCATGCCGCAGCCCAGAATTTCCACCCAGCCGCTATGTTTACAGAACTGGCAGCCATCGCCTTTGCATATGGTACAGGAGATGTCCATTTCGGCGGAAGGCTCAGTAAATGGAAAATAGCTTGGCCTGAAACGCACTTTTGTACCCTCGCCAAATAACTCCTGTACAAAATAGAATAAGGTTTGTTTCAGATCTGCAAAAGATACGTTCTCATCAATATATAAGCCTTCTACCTGGTGGAAAAAGCAATGCGCCCTGGCCGAAATATCCTCGTTGCGATAGACCCTGCCTGGCATGATGGCACGGAAAGGAGGCTTGCCGGCTTCCATCATCCGAACCTGCACAGAAGAAGTATGGGTCCGTAAAGCAATATCTCCTTTTTCTCCGCCTTTCTTAATAAAAAAGGTATCCTGCATATCCCTGGCAGGATGTTCCTCCGGAAAATTCAAAGCTGAAAAATTATGCCAGTCGTCTTCGATCTCCGGACCTTCAGCAACATGAAAGCCAAGTTTTTTGAATATTTCTATGATCTCTTTTCTGACCAGCGACAAGGGATGGCGCGCACCCAATTCGAATCCTTCACCCGGCAGTGTCAGGTCAAGTTCAGATTTTGAATTTTTATCTTCCGTTTCAGTGCTCTCCTTCAGGGCCTGGTATTTCGCTTCGGCAAATTGTTTAAATTCATTCAGCACTTTGCCGAGAACCCGTTTTTCCTCCGCTGAAACCGTTTTGAATTCCTCGAAAAGATCTTTGATGATCCCTTTGGTTCCTAAAAACCTGATCCTGAATATTTCCAGTTCTTCTGCATTCTTTGGCTGAAAAGAGTTGATTTCTGCTGTGTATTGAGATATTGTTTGTTGCATTATAATTTACTGTTTAAAGAAATGTTCTGCTGTGATAACAGGTATTGTAGAATGTTTATAATCCTTTAGGTTACGACTTAAGATTTTCGTGCAATGATTTTTTTTAGCAATATGGTATTGAATTGCATCTTCAAAATCATCAAATACATTTGTTAACCCATATTCTATATCATCAGGCTCCAATGGCAAAACGTGAATATATTTTAATAGTATTGATAAACATTCATTAGCAGAATTTTTGTCCTGCTGCTTAGATATAATATAATATAAATTCGCTGTGACTAATGTCGAGGTAAACAAACTAAAGTTTTCTCTCAAGTCAATGTCGAATAACTTTGCAGCAAATTGTGAGTAGGGCCTTCGGTCAAAAAACAAATCCAATAAAATATCTGAATCAACAAAGAGTTTCTCAGAGGCCATATTTGTCTTTTAGATACTCATACTTCATTTGCCTTAACTGCTTTTTTGAAACATCAGGACCTTTCAATATTCCTCTTAATTTTTGTATTTCCTGAGGTATATTAAGGTCCAAATCATCTTTCAAACTTTCATTGTTAATGGAATTTTCTAAAAAATCCTGAATCAATCTGGATAAGCTAATATGTCGTTTTTTTGCATATTGTTTAGCACGATACACCACTTCAGGCTCCATGCTGAGCGTTAATTTTGTAGTAGCCATATTTTTAATTTATACGTGCAAATATAAAAAAATTATACGTGATATTAAATTGTGCCCAGTTTCTTTCCAACCTTTGTAAAGGCTGCAATGGCCTTATCCAAATGTTCCTTATTATGTGCTGCCGAGAGTTGTACCCTAATGCGCGCCTTATCCTTAGGTACTACAGGAAAGTAAAATCCGATCACATAAATACCTTCTTTTAATAATTCCGCAGCAAACTCCTGCGCAAGTTTAGCATCATAAAGCATGATCGGAACGATAGGATGCGTTCCCGGCTTAATGTCAAATCCGGCTGCGGTCATTTTTTGACGGAAGTATAGGGTGTTCTCCTCCAGTTTATCACGGAGCTCAGTGCTCTTGCTAAGCATTTCCAATACCGCAATAGAGGCCCCAACGATAGCAGGAGCTAATGTATTGGAAAACAAATATGGCCTTGATCGTTGTCTGAGGAGATTAATGACTTCTTTTGGTCCGGAAGTAAAACCTCCGGAAGCCCCGCCTAATGCTTTTCCCAAAGTTCCGGTGATGATATCTACCCGGCCCATCACTCCATGATGTTCATGTGTTCCGCGGCCGGTTTTACCCAAAAAGCCTGACGAATGGCATTCATCGATCATAACCAGCGCATGGTATTTGTCAGCCAGATCACAAATTTTATCCAGTTGGGCAATTGTTCCGTCCATAGAGAAGGAACCATCGGTTACAATGATGCGGTGGCGTAAATTCTGAGTTTCTTTTAATTTTTCCTCAAGGTCTGCCATGTCATCATGGTTATAGCGGTAGCGCTGTGCTTTGCACAGACGAACACCGTCAATAATTGATGCATGATTTAGTGCATCAGAAATAATGGCATCCTGTTCATCAAAAAGCGGTTCAAAAACACCACCATTTGCATCAAAAGCAGCTGCATATAAAATCGTATCTTCTGTACCCAGAAATTTGGAGATCTTTTCTTCCAGTTCTTTATGGATGTCCTGTGTTCCGCAAATGAAGCGAACAGAAGCCATTCCAAAGCCGTGTGTATCAAGAGTTTTCTTTGCAGCTTCGATCACCCCTGGATGAGATGCCAGCCCCAGGTAGTTGTTAGCGCAAAAATTGATCACTTCCTGTCCGCCCTGAATTTTAATATCAGCGCCCTGAGGAGTGATAATAATACGCTCACGTTTATATAAACCGGCTTTTTCTATTTCTTCCAGTTCTTTTTGTAATACAGGCTGAAGGGTTTTAAACATAATTGGTCAAATTGAGTCTGTAAAATTACGAATTCTGCAGACTTTCGTATTCATCGAAGTAACCATTCGATCATCATTTCTAAATTATGCAGTATTAGCAACCTTATTTAGTTTATTTCCATCTTTACAAAAAAATATAATGAGATCAGTCTGTATCTGCCTGTTGTTCCTCGTAGTATCAAACTTTAGCTCTGCCCAGACCATCATATTAAAAGGTAGGGTTAGGGATAATCAGGGTATGCCAGTGCCATTTGCCAGCGTTTATGAGAAAAATACGACCCGCGGAACCTCTGCAAACAGTGAAGGTGAATATCAGTTAAAATTAGCTCAGGGCCTCCATACCATCCTGTTTAAAGCAATAGGTTTTCGTCAGGAGAACAGGGACCTTGATTTGAAAACAGACCTCACTCTTGATGTCATTTTAACCCAGGCGGTATATGAGCTGAATGATGTGATCGTACGGGCGGCTTCAGAAGATCCGGCTTATGAAGTAATCAGGAACGCCATACGCAAAAGAAAAGACCATTTGAAAGAGCCTGATCAGTTTACCGCTGATGTCTATATAAAGGGGATGCAGAAATTACTGGCTGCGCCTAAAAAATTTCTGGGCCGCAACATGGATGATATGGGAAAAGAACTGGGGCTTGATTCAAACAGAAAGGGTATCCTTTATCTTTCTGAATCTGAATCTAAACTCAGTTTCATGCAGCCCGGCAGGTTTCGTGAAGAAATGATCTCTTCCAAGGTCTCAGGAAGTAACCGTTCCTTTAGTTTTAACCGTGCTTCTGACATAAAGATCAATTTTTATGAAAATCATCTGGATATGGAAGGTCTGAGTATGCGCCCCTTCATTTCCCCGATCGCCGATAATGCTTTATTCTATTATATGTACCGCCTGCTCGGAACAAGTGTAGAGAACGGTGAAATGGTCAATAAAATCGAGCTTATACCCAGAAGGGCCGCTGATCCTGTTTTCAGGGGAATAATTTATATCATTGAAGACAGTTGGAGGATCCACAGTGCCGATCTCTATATTACGAAAGAAGCGAACATTAATTTTGTCGATACCCTGAATATCAGGCAGGAATTCATTCCGGTAAACTCAAGGGTCTGGATGCCTTCATCCATCAGGTACGACTTTAAAGGCGGTATATTCGGATTTCGTTTCGGGGGATATTATATCGCCCTTTATAAGAATTATGACCTGGAGCCCGGGCTGAACAAAAAAGATTTTACTGAAGTTCTGAAAATAAGCAGGGAAGTAAATAAAAAGGATTCGGTGTACTGGAAGCAGGCCCGGCCAATTCCTCTGACCGATGAAGAGCAGGTAGATTATGTTAAAAAGGACGTCCTGGCTGCCAAAAGGGAGTCAAAACCTTATCTCGACTCCCTGGATAAGGTCAATAATAAGTTTAAACCATTCAGGTTCTTAATTGGAACAGGATATAATCCGCGGAATAGGTTTAGGAAAGAATATTACCGCTTTAGCTCCCTCGCCAGATCAATTTTTTATAATACAGTAGAAGGTTTTGGAATTAATTATCAGGCTTCTTATTCCAGGCAGATCGATTCCCTCAGCAATAGGTTTGTGAGTTTTTCAGGGAAGGTCAGGTATGGTCTTTCAAGCGAAAAGCTTTACGGGAGTTTTTCGGGGCTTATACCCCTAAAGGATCTCCGCTTTTCATTCCATGCAGGTTCTGATGCTCCTGATCTGAATGACCAGGGCAGTATAAGTCAATTGGGGAATTCGATCAATTCCCTTTTCTATGAACGAAATTTACTGAAGCTGTATGAAGAAAAATTCATAAAACTGTCTGTCTCAAAACTTTTCGGAAGCGTTGAGACCAGCTTTACTGCAGCATGGGCAAACCGGAATTCGCTGCAGAATACCTCAGACTATACGGTCAGAGATCTTGGGAGCAGGCAATTCACATCGAATAATCCCTTTTTGCCGGATCTGGATCTGCCGATGTTTCCGGAGAATCAGGCATTCAAGCTTGGTCTGAGGGTAAGCTATGCATTCAGCAATGACTATGCTACCTATCCTTCCGGGAAGGTTTACAGGCCCTCCAGGTATCCCCGCCTGGGGCTAAATTATACCAAAGGAGTAAAAGGGATCTTCGGATCGGATGTAGATTATGATCTGGTATCTTTCGATATTACCAGGAAGGATATCAGGCTGGGCATGTTTGGGAAATCCTCATTCTGGCTTGGGGCCGGAAAATTTATCCATTCGGGGAACCTGTATTTTACGGACTTTAAACATTTTGTCGGGAATAAGAGCCTGAGCTATATACCTAAGATCAATAATTTTCTATTTCTGGATTTTTATGCCTTCAGTACTCCGGATAAATACCTTGAAGGGCATTTTGAACATAATTTTTCGGGTTTCCTGACCAATAAACTCCCCCTGATCCGAAAACTTAAACTGACTGAGATCGCAGGTATCAACTATTTAAATACGCCGGCTTTGGATAAGTTTACGGAGGTCTATTTCGGACTTCAATACCTGAATTTCCGTGCTTTATATGGTATATCTTATATCAGTGGGAAACGGGAAGATAAAGGCTTTCGGATCGCATACGGCTTCTAGCGACAGCCTGTTAAAGATCAATTTAGCAGAATCATCTGAGCTCTTGCAGAATTTGATCCCGGGCCGTATCTTTGCGCTGCATTAAACGCTGTTTGCAACAGTATCAATGAATTATGATAAAATACCAGACACTTCTCTACTATTGTTATAGTAGAATTGAAGATGCAGAACAATTCGCATCAGATCACCTTCAGTTTTGTAAATCTTTAAATCTTGTTGGCCGCATCATCGTTGCTGATGAGGGACTGAATGGTACCGTTTCGGGCACAGCCGAATCCTGTAAAATATATATGGATACGCTTCATGCTGATTCCCGTTTCTCCAAAATTGACTTTAAGATCGATGATGTTGAAGTGCCGTCTTTCATTAAAATGCACTGCCGCTATAAAGCGGAGATCGTACACTCGGGACTCAGGGATCCCGGTATAATAAATCCCGAAATTAAGACCGGGGTTCATTTAGCACCTGCTGACTTTGTGAAAATGAAAGATGAGGATGATGTGATTATCGTGGATGTCAGGTCAAATTATGAGCATTCGATCGGTCGTTTTAAGAATGCAGTAACCTTCGACATAGAAAATTTTCGTGATTTTCCAGCCATGATCAATCAGCTTGCTCAATACAGGGACAAGAAGATCGTGACCTATTGCACCGGCGGAATCAAATGTGAAAAAGCTTCTGCTTTATTACTTCATGAGGGATTTGAAAATGTATATCAGTTGCATGGAGGGATCATTAAATACGGTAAGGAAGCGGGGGGAGAAGATTTCGAAGGAAAATGTTATGTATTTGATAACCGTGTTGCGGTGGATATAAATTCAGTCAATCCGGTAGTAATTTCTACCTGCCGGAACTGCGGAACCCATACTACCAAAATGATCAATTGTGCGAATCCTGAGTGTAATGAGCATTTTACCCAGTGTGATGAATGCGGTGAAAAACTGGATGGGGCTTGTTCTGAACTTTGCCGGACACATCCGCGCAAGCGTGTTTATGATGGAACTGGCTATTATGTTAAAGTTCCTCAGCCGATAAACCGTCCTGTTTGAAAATTGCCTGGAATCATAGGATCGGTTTTGGTTTTCTGATCCTGGCTGGCTGTTTCGTTTTTTTAAAGAAATAAATAATTTTCCTGAGAAAAGCCTGTATTTTGTTCAAAATAAATCCAATGAAGAAGTTCCTGTCATTTGCCATTGTTGCCTTATTTATGCTGCAGCTATCCTTAGCTCAGGATAAATCGATGTATTCCAAAGAGGTTTATATCAGCGGAAGCGACACACTGTTATATCGTTTGCTGCTTCCGGAGAATTTTGATCCCGCGAAAAGATACCCGGTATTGATCTTCCTGCATGGTGCAGGCGAACGCGGTAATGATAATGAGGCGCAATTAATGCATGGAAGTAAGCTCTTCTTAAGGACGGATGTCAGAAAGGATTTTCCAGCCATCGTTGTCTTTCCGCAATGTCCTAAAAATGATTTCTGGGCGAATGTAAAGTTTGGTGACGGGAAGTCGGGTGACCGTTTCGGTTTTCAAAAGGGGGGTGATGCCGGTAAAGCGATGCAACTCCTTATTGGATTACTTGCACATTTAAAATCGCAGAAATATACAGAAAAGGGTCAGTTTTACGTGGGTGGATTATCGATGGGCGGGATGGGAACCTTTGAAATATTAAGACGCAAGCCTAAAGCTTTTGCTGCCGCATTTGCAATATGCGGGGGTGATGATATCGGGAATGTGAAAAAGTATAAGAATGTTCCTCTCTGGATCTTTCACGGAGGTAAAGATACCACCGTGCCCCCTGCGAAATCAGAAGCTGTAGTTAATGAGCTGAAGAGGTTAAACCGCACTGTAAAATTTACAGTTTATCCTGAAGCAGGTCATAATAGCTGGGATTCGGCTTTTGCCGAACCGGAATTTTTGCCCTGGCTGTTTTCTCACAGTAAATGATCAAACGCTGCATCGGCAATTCCAAGGCTTTACATAAAAAAGAGGCTGTCGTCATGATTAATGAGACAGCCTCTTTTTTATGTGGGTCTTTCAAATGTGTCTTAAATACCTACAAGGATAAAATAACAGATAATAAACGGTAAATAAACGGTAAGTAAACGTTAGGTGAACGGCAAATAAACGGCAAATGAATTTATATTAACTATATTGTTTATAAACTTTAAACCAATGTATCATGGCAATTCAAAAAAGAAACGCTGTTACCCAGGGATTAAGTGGTAAGGTTAATGGACAACTGCTGTATAAACAGTATAATTATGGTACCGTTGTTACCAAAATACCTGACAGAAGCAGGGTGGTTCTCAGCCAAAATCAAAAATCCTGTAACAGTAAATTCAGGCAGGCAGTGGAGTTTGCCAGGACTGTAATCAGTGATCCAATCAGGAAAGCTGAATATGAGTCCCGGAACTCTGACGGAAAATCGGTTTATCATACTGCAATCATTGAGTTTCTTTCCAAAAAAACAGATGATCCCGTGTAAAAATTGATTTAACAAAAAATTTAAGACAAAAAAGGCCGCCTCAATACTTGAGATGGCCTTTTTTTGAATCTTAGTGTATGATGTTTAATGGCCCTTATTCAGTCATATTATGATAAACTGCCTGCACATCATCATCCTCTTCCAGTTTATCAATTAGTTTGAGTACATCAGCAGCCTGTTCTTCTGTTACTTCAGCAGTTGATTGTGCTACACGTTCAAGTTTAGCGCTGATCACCGGTATGCCCTTCTCTTCCAGCGCTTTTTGCATTTTACCGAAATCCTCAAATGAAGTATGGATTACTCCAATATCTTTCCCGGTTTCATCCACTTCAACATAAAGGTCTTCCAGGCCTGCATCAATGAGTTCAAATTCCAGTTCATCAAGATCCATTTCTCCGGGATCGAACCTGAAAACCGATTTGCGGCTGAATATAAAATCAAGAGATCCGGTTTTGCCCAATGTGCCATTCGTTTTGTTAAAATAGCTGCGAATATTTGCAACAGTCCTGTTGGTATTATCTGTTGCTGTTTCTATTAATATTGCTACACCATGTGGGGCATAACCTTCGTAAACTATCTCTTCATAATTGCTTTCATCTTTGTTGCTGGCCCTTTTAATTGCTGCTTCAACAGTTTGTTTAGGCATATTTACTGCTTTGGCATTCTGCATGGCTGTCCTTAGGCGCGAATTCGCATCGGGGTTAGATCCCCCGTCTTTTACTGCCATCACGATCTCCTTGCCAAGGCGTGTAAACTGAACGGCCATTTTTGCCCAGCGTTTGAATTTTCTTTCTTTACGGAATTCGAATGCTCTACCCATTGTTTATACTATTTGAAATTTATTGTTTGATGGACCGAAGTTGCTTAATTATTCTTTATTTTATATCCTATAGGTGCATGTTTTTCTGTTTTTTGTTTCTGATGCAAGGAATCTATCTTTTCAAATTCTTCAGCATATCGTCCGTCATTTTAGACAGATCAAATTCAGGTTTCCAATGCCAGTCCTTCTGTGCTGCAGCATCATCGATAGACCCCGGCCAGCTGGCGGCTATGGCCTGCCTCGGATCATATTCAGTATAACCTAATTTAAAATAGGGAAGGTGTTTTATTATTTCCTTTGCCAGCATTTCGGGAGTAAAGCTCATGCCGGTAAAGTTATAAGAAGAGCGGATGCTAATTCTATCTGCCGGGGCATCCATCAATTCGATCGTACCGCGTATAGCATCATCCATATACATCATCGGTAACTCCGTTTCTGCCGAAAGAAAGGACTTATAACTTCCTTTTTTGAGTGCATCATGAAAAATATGAATGGCATAGTCAGTAGTTCCTCCTCCCGGAGCTGCTTTCCAGCTTATTAATCCCGGATAGCGGATACTCCGGACATCTAATCCATATCGCTGAAAATAGTATTCACACCAGCGTTCGCCGGCTAGCTTGCTTATTCCGTAAACCGTATTCGGATCCATTACGCAATACTGAGGGGTATGATCCTTTGGTGAGTTTGGCCCGAATACAGCGATTGAACTGGGCCAGTAAACCCGGGCAGTTTTAAAGTCGAGAGCCAGATCAAGTACATTCAGCAATCCGTTCATATTCAGGTCCCAGGCTAATTTAGGATTTTGCTCACCTGTAGCTGATAGCAGTGCCGCCAGTAAATACACCTGGGTAGGCTGGTACTTTTGAAATAATTGTTTAAGTATATCCTTTTCAAGAACATTCACGAACTCGAATGGGCCTGCATTTTTTATGTCATAGTCGGGGCGGCGGATATCGCAGGCTATGACATTCCCATCGCCATAGATCTTTCTTAATTCGCTGACCAATTCCGTTCCTATCTGCCCGTTAGAGCCAATAACCACAATTTTTTCAAGCATAATAATTGGTTTTGGTCAAAGGTAAAAAATTTCTGTTGGGCTGCTGAAATTAAAAAATTGTCTTCTCCGCTTAATTTAATTTTACAGCCAGAACACAGGTTCTCCGGTATTTTCTGATTACTCCGGAGGTATCGAGTATTTCCGCATGGATCAGGTATATACCGCTTGTTACCAGCTGACTTTGCTCATTAAATCCATCCCATATAAAAGAGCCTTCCGCATTAAGTGTAAAATTCTTCAGAAGCTTTTTGATGAGAACTCCCTGATCATTGAATATGGAAACATTGGCGATCCTGCCCGGATTTGAAAGCCGGTAATTCATTTGTAATATATCCTCAAAACCATCATTGTCAGGTGAAAAGGTTTTTGAAGCAAGCGAAAACTCCTCCTGGCCTGGCAGATCTTCTGAATATTGGGAATTTTTGTAGCCCGGGGTAGCATAGCCTGATGCCGAAGTTGCCGACCTCAGATTACCCGGATCGTTTGCCGGGCGATTCAGATTGCTGCGTTCTAAAGAAACACCCTTCAGGTTTTTGATGAGAGGGAAGTGCATTTTTTCACTGTAACTGAGCTGATCGATCCTTTGGCCATCACTTATCAGCCCGCTAGTGCCCGATTCTGCTGGAAATGCTGGGAAAGATGACATTTTTAAAAGGGATGCCGGATCTTTGGTTTGATATTCTTTTTTGATATGATCAGGTTCGGGACTAAGGGCCAGGTAATGCCTGGGTTTCAAAAGAAATTGCTTATTAACTATTGGCTGAAGGGAGTTTATCGTATCCTTAATAATCCGGGCGAGAGCAAGTTCCTTCAGATCCAATGCATGATCAGTATTATTGTAAATTTCAACAAAATCAGCCCCTTCCGGCCTCGGATTGAATAATATTTCAGTGAGGAGAATATCATTTTTGCCTATTTTTTGTGTCAGGATAAATTCCATAGAATTGAATTCAGCGGCTATGGGGTTATTTCTGCAATCAGTTAAATTGTTTACAGTAATACGATAGGTATGTCCGCGGGCCAGCGGTTCCTTGAATTTTAAGATCACTTTGTCAAAATCCGGGCTCTGAGGTTTTGAGTATTGGGGATTTCCTATTCCATTATTCAGGGTGAAATTGTCGCTTGACGCAGCTTTCAGGCTATCGATATTCCGGTTAAAGCCCAGTGACAGGCTTATGCTGTCAATTAGTACTGCTTCAGTCAATTTCAAAGGTCCGGATGGGGTATTCACCTGATAAACTGAATTCGTTCTGCCGGGTGTTCCTCCTGAGCTGTCCAAACTGGCTGTCCAGTTCTGAGAACTGATGCAGATCGATGAGGGATCGATTAATTCAAGGGAATAGCCACCCTTTCTTTTCTCTGCGTCCCTATACCACTTAGTCTCATAACCGACTCGTTGAATTTCCCGGCCCTTATTATTCCTCAGGATCAGGATATCAGATTCATTGTTTAAGTCTGGCCATAAAGACAAACCCTTTACCCTTCCAAATGCTTTGAAACCTGAAGAGTCTTTGGCAGCACAGAGGATCAGGTACGAGCCAGCGGCAATTTCTCCTGATGTAAACTGGTATGTATTGTCCTGATCTCCAAAGCCTAAACCTTTTATATTTATGGCTTTTTCTGTAGGATTAAAGAGTTCTATGAATTCTGCTTCAGGTAAACCCTTAACAGGTGAAGGGTCTGCAAAAATTTCATTGATCAATATGGGGTAATCGATTTCAGGTATTGCGGGAATGGAAAAAGATACCTGATTATCCGGTTCTAAAGTGAGAATTCCGGAGCATGAAAAAAGTGAGTCGGCCAAAATTATATATTCCCTGCCTTCCTGAAATTTGAAGCCGAACTCCAGTGTGATCTGATTATTTACGCTGCTGATTCTGGCAAACTTTGCCTTTCCAACTCCATTGTTGATACGGAAGCTGGACGCGTTTAGAAATGTGGTATCAGGCATCCGGTTAAAGAACAGGTCCAGCCTGTTTTCTGAAAGCAGTTTCATTGAATCAATTTTCAATGGTTCATTCAAATACCCCGGCCTGTCCCTGCTGTTTCTCTGTCCGGGAGTTCCGCCGGATGAATTTATTGATGCTATCCAATTATAGAATGCCGGGCATTTATTATCTGACAGATCGATCTTTTCAAGAGACCAGCCTCCCTGCTTTTTGACAGGATCCCCATACCAGAGATCTGAATATGCAATAGAATCCACGATCCGGTTTTTAAAACTTTTCAAAACGATCTGATCCGAATTGTTATTCAGGGAAGGCCAGGGAGCGATCCCCAGAGTCCTGCCAAAGCCTTTGTACTGGGCTGTGTCTGCAGCCGGGCATAGAATGAGGTATTGCTGCGGAGGCAGGCTTGCTTTTTTCATTATGCTTTTAGTCTGCGGATCACTGATGCTCCAGCCTTCCAGGTCAAGGGTATCCTTTCCCGGGTTATAGATCTCGATAAATTCCACCAGGGGCAAGCCCACCTCGGGTGAAGGATCAGCAAATAGTTCGGTAATGAAGATCCTGGCGGTATCAGTTTTTTCAGGCGGAGGTGGAGGAAGTTCTGCTAAACTAAAACTTAAAGGGGCTGAACTGCTGCTTATGCTATTTCCGCTGCAGTCTTTCATATTGGAAATGCTTAGTTTATAGGTTTTCCCCGGGATGAATTTCCCGCTGAAGGTCAAAGTGATCTGCCTGAACCCCGGGTCATTATTTATCTTGATCTGCCCGGATGCGGGAAACAGTGAAAAATTTTCTTTTATGGCCGTCGAATTATGGAGTGGCTTGTTAAAATAAACCAGCAGTGTAGAATCGCTCGGCCGCGACAGGCTGTCCGCTTTCAAAGGCAGCTTGTCATAGCCGGAAATATAAACCGAGTTTTGTTTTCCGGGTGTTCCTCCGGCTGGGTCTTCTGAAGCCGCCCAGTTGAAAAGCCCTTCACATATTGAGCCGGGGTCGATGCGCTCGAGGCTCCAGCCTCCCTGCTTTTTGACAGGATCCCCATACCAGAGATCTGAATA
>JAKFBV010000113.1:0-25205 GCA_036677005.1 Pedobacter sp. | reverse complement strand
CCTTCAGGGTCGGGATTTCCGTGTTCTATAAACATTTGACCCCTTCAGGGTCGCTAGAAAAAATTCCAACCTTGAGTCAAATCATTAGAATTGAAAATCCTTAAATCATGACATTGTACCTTGTGGATTAAGCTTACCTGTCTTTGTAGAGGGGGGCTTTTGAAAATCGCCCAATAAATATTCAATATAAAACATACAAGCATATTTTAATAAAAAATTAAATTTAACCGGACACTTGTGATTTTCAACTGTCCATTGAATGCCTTCAATTGCGCTTTTCAACAGTTAACTATCATTTGTCCATTGTTTTAACTACTTTTGTAATTATTATAAAATATTAATCTTTCAATTTGACATTTAGCGATTTTAACTTTGACCCTCAATTACTTGAAGGTCTGCAGAGCATGGGTTATGTTAAACCCACCCCAATTCAGGCACAAGCCATCCCTCTTATTCTGGATCATAAGGATCTGATCGCCTGCGCTCAGACAGGTACCGGTAAAACAGCATCGTATTTATTGCCTGTATTGCAGCATATCAGTATCACCGAAAAAAAATATACCAAGGCGCTTATTCTTGCTCCAACCCGTGAACTTGCCCAGCAAATCGACCAGCAGGTTGAAGGCTTAGCCTATTTTGCGGGTATCAGCTCGATTGCAGTTTATGGAGGCGGAGATGGAATGATCTATGAGCAACAACGCCGTGCCATGATGGATGGTGTGGATATTGTCATAGCCACACCCGGCCGCTTAATTGCCCATCTTGCATCTGGAGTTATTAAACTGGATCACCTTCAGTATCTGGTACTTGATGAAGCCGATCGGATGCTTGATATGGGTTTCTATGAGGATATATTAAGGATCATTGGTAATTTGCCCAAGGAAAGACAAACCCTGCTATTCTCGGCAACTATGCCTCCGAAGATCAGAACCCTGGCAAATACTATTTTAAAAAATCCTGAACAGATCAATATTGCTCTTTCTCAGCCAGCTGTTGGAATTTCCCAGCAAGTTTATATGGTTTATGATAATCAGAAAATTAAACTGATCTGTTCATTACTTAAGGGAGGGGATTACAAAAGCGTTTTGATATTCTGTTCCAGGAAGGAAACAGTAAAAGATCTTAATAAAACTCTCAGACGCGAAGGAATCAAGTCAGAAGCTTTTCATTCTGATCTTGAACAGGAACAGCGCGAGACTGTACTGAGGGCCTTTAAAAGCAGGTCATTGCCTGTAATTATTGGTACAGATGTTCTTAGCCGCGGTATTGATGTGGAAGGAATCAGCCTGGTAATCAATTTTGATGTGCCGCCTGATCCTGAAGATTATATCCATAGAATTGGCCGAACCGCAAGGGCCGAAACTACAGGAACGGCCATTACCTTTGTGAATGAAAAGGACCAGCGCAAGTTTTCATTCATTGAAAACCTCATCGGAAAGGAAGTTCCACGAATGACCCTTCCGGATGAACTTGGCGAAGGGCCTGTTTATAGCCCTGGCGTCAGAAGGCCATCCGGTCATGGAGGTCCAAGAAACGGGAAAAATAAAAAAGTCTGGGTTAAAAGGAAAGTTTAGTTGAACCTTTCTTTTAACCTGAATTTTAAGAATAAGCCTCTGAAATCCCTTCCAGCTATATTAATTCCATTCTAAATCCGGTTCTTCTTTTTGCCCGTTGAGGATTCATTCTGTTAATTTATGTAATTTTATTTTGATTTCCGGCCATTGCCTTTTTATGGTGTATGATTTTATAAAACAAATTACCAGATTTTATTTTATCATCAATGATTTCTATTTATGATAAGTCTGCAGAATGAATTTTTAAAGATTGGAATCAATAGCAAGGGCGCTGAAATGACTTCCTTATTTAATAAACTAAACGGATTGGAGCATTTATGGCAGGCTGATCCTTCCGTTTGGGCCTTCCATGCACCTAACCTGTTTCCTGTCGTTGGCTCATGTATGGATAGGCAAATTCTTGTTGAAGGCAAAAAATATCCGATGCAAAGACATGGATTTGCCCGGCATTCCGATTTTGTTCTCCTGGAGAGTTCAGAAACCCATGCTAAATTTTCCCTGGATCATTCTGAGGCTACCTATGCTGTCTATCCTTTTAAATTCACCCTTCAGATACTATATGATCTTTTTGATGCTGAACTTCGCGTTACTTATAAGGTGATCAATCAGGATGACAGAACCATCAATTTTTCAATTGGTGCTCACCCGGCATTTAACATCCCTTTTAATAAGGGTGGGATTTATGAGGAGTACTATATTGAATTTGATAATAATGAAAGGCTTGAGAAACACCTTTTTAATGAATCCGGTTATTTTAGCGGCAAAAAAGAGCCCCTCGATACTGAGGATAACAGATTAAATCTTACGAAGGATTTATTTAAGGATGGAGCTTTAGTATTTAAAAATCTGATATCCAGAGAAGTACTTATAAAAAATCACAGCACCCCAAATTTCATTTCTGTTTCCTACCCTCATTTTCATTCATTGGGAATTTGGGCACCTCCCGGAGCCCCCTTTGTTTGTATCGAACCCTGGCTAGGTTATGCCGATAGCGAAGGTGAACTGAGAGAGTTCTCAGAAAAGGATGGGATTCAAAAACTGAAAATTTCTAAAGTTTTTGAATGCAGTTTTACCATTGGAATAAATTAGGTGTTAGTGGAGGTTCTCGCTTTCGCGAGAATGACAAGCGTTGTTTGTGGGTGAGGAGATTCCAGCCTTCGCTGGAATCGAAATGCTGAAACCGATAATAAATGCTGTAGAGCTTTTAATGATTTTTTGTCTTTTTAAATGCCTGACAAGGGTCCTGAGAAAATAATTTTATCAAAGTGAAACCTAGATTGGCATGATCTTGCTGCGGCTTGGTTCTTTAAATTAGTAGGTAACATAATCCGATTCCAGCGAAGGCTGGAATCTCCAATATATCTCACCTGATTTGTCATTCCAGCGCAAGCTGGAACCTACTTATCCTTAAATAATGACATTGGATTTAGGCTTGTGGAGTATGAGCGAAAAGCGGGGCCATCCATTAAAAAACGCACAAAAGCACATTTCCAAACGATTGAATCCTTATTACCAGCACTTAAAAATATCGTACATCCTATCTAATAAAATCATTTCGAAGTCCTGTGATTTTTTAGGCAAATAAGTTGACTTTGTAATTCAATTTATTCCTTTTTCGATAATTTTTGCCTGTCTTGCTTTCTGCTTTCTCGAATCATATCCTTCATATTATCCATCTCAGGACCGGACTTCAATGCCTTCCAGTCAAATTTCTCATCAAATGGATCAAGCGCTTTCTGAGGATCAAAAAACCGGTTGTCGGCAGGTATAGCCTTGTAGGGAGTGAAATCAGGAACATCAGTGAACATATCCGCCAGATCGCTGGCAGCAGCATCATATTGGTTTAAGTAGGGGATGCCCAAAATATTCCAGAAGGTTTTAAATATACTCCCAAAGCTTGTGTGGGTTTGGCTTGAGTAGTTTTTTTTGGTATAAGGTGAGATAGCCATCAGAATACTTCGGTGCGCATCAATATGATCAACACCATTTTGTGCATCATCTTCTGTAATGATGATCAGCATGTTTTTCCAATAAGGGGTATTGGATAAAAATTCAACTATCCGGCCTACAGCAAGGTCATTGTCAGCCATATAACTCTCCCTGAAAGGATAACCGGCTTCCGGACGTTCCTCTGCACCATGATCATTAGGAAGTATAACTGTCAAAACCGAGGGCATTATTTCCTTACCGACTCCCCATTTTTTATTAAATTCTTTTTCAAAAACACTTACCCTGAATTGATCAGGAATGGCCATGTTATAGGTCGGGTAGGTATATGATGTACGGGAGTATAAAGGTTTGGGCATCGGATAATTGGCGAGGTGTTTTAGTCCTCCGTATTTATAATGATCCTTATAATCGCCGGGCTCAAACATCACTCCAAACCCGAAATTGAAATAGCTAATCTTATTTCTGGCCATGTGCTCCCACATTGAACCTGCCTCATTATAATCTTCCGGATAAATTGCACCTGCCGAACCGTTAATTCCAAGATTTCCCGGAGCATTTGAATCACTTTGATATGTTCGGTTTGAGCCATATCCTGCAGCAGTTGTTGCCTCAACCCATTGGTTAGGATAGGTGTTCACCAGCCAGCGATGCCCGTCTGCAGATACATCAGCATCCACATAGAAGTTATCACTGAAAGAAAAAGTTCTGGCAAGCTTTTGATGATTAGGCATTACCGAAGCCGCTTCAACTTTTGCAGTACCTTTACTGTTACTGAAGGTCACACCTTCACCATATCTTGCGATCGAAGGATCGCCATTTCCATTTTTTTGCTGACCAAAAACTTCATCATAGGTTCGGTTCTCCTTAGAAATGAACACAATATGTTTAATTGGGGATTCTTTTTGTCCGGGGAAGAGAGGAACAGGATTGTTACTTCTCCAGGAAAAGGAAGAATCGGATGCCTTTCTGAACATGAAATTATTCTCAATGACTCTCCTGGTTAAATCTCCCAGATCCTTATCATCAGGAATGTCACAAACCTGTACTGAACCAAACATCAGACTCCCGATATATGAACCTGCGGGACCACTTTTAAAAGATTCCCCTCCATTTGGACCACTTCCGAATCCTTTAGCATTAGAAATGATCAGTTTTTTATTGTCGGGTGATACCTTTAATTTAGCAGGGAACCATCCTGTAGGTATATGTCCAATAACTTTTAAAGTTTGAACATCAATAACAGCTACGGCATTAATGCCTGATTCAGCAACATAAACCCGTTTTTCATCCGGTGAAACTGCGAGACCAAAGGGAATAATCCCTCTTAATTTACTCAATCGCTCTTCGGGTGCAAGTTTTATATGGGTTACAATCTTTTGTCTCCGGCTGTCGAGTACCGTAATATTGTCATTGTTTCCGTTACTGATGAATACATAATTTCCGGCAGCAACTATTGAATTAGGACTTGAACCGCCAACTGCAGGAATTCCGTCAACCTTTTGTCCTATCCTGTTCCCTGTCTTTATCTTCGCAATGACAACAGGTTTAAGCGGATCTTTGACCTGCAAAGCCCATACTGAAAATGCTTTTTCCGACTGCACAGGACCAAGCCCGGGGATCTGAACAGAATCAGTCTCAATTCCTTTTTCAGCTTCAGGAGTATCATAGGCAAAAGCGGGAGCATCTATTGAACCCCTTTTCCAGATACCATTTACTTTCTTCTTGATATAACTGTATTCAAACATGCCTACATTGGCCACATAAACCGTTTTTTCATCTTTTGAAAGGCTTATTCCGAAGGGATAACGTCCAACAGGAGTTGAAGAAATCAATTTTTCCTGGAGCAGGTCAATCGTGATCATTCTGAAACCAATCTGATCTACTGCATAAAGATAGCTCCCATCCTTCGAACTGACCATATCACCAATATATCCATGTGAATAATCAAATTGACTGTTTTTAAAACTGCAATTAATTGCGCCCATAGGTTTTCCGCTTGCAATATCAAACTTGTAAACTTTATTGCTTTGTCCGCCGGCGACATAGACTGTTTTATTATCCGGCGAGATTACCAGTCCCATAAATGCAGATTCAAGAATTCCGGTATCGCCTTTCGGGTTTTCTGGTACCTGGGTGATTTCCGGGTTTTCAGAAAGAATATTTTTTAAAATATTAATAGAGATGGGGCTGGTTCCTGAATTTGCTGTGATAGCAATGTTTCCATCACTGCTTATCGCAAGTCCGTAGGGGTGAGGAGCAACCATATGGGTTTTCCCCAGGGGACTTATATACCGGCCATTAGGAATAACGGTCTTGCCATCCTTTTTGATTGTCACATATTCATCTCCGGCAGGTGCAGAGATCACGTAATTGGGGGGCTGGGCGAAAAGTGTTTCTGATAATAGTACCAGAACTATTAAAGTAAAACATGCTTTCAAATTTATCTTAAAACAGTTTGTTAGAAATTTAAAAATCATAAATTTTAGTTCGGACATTAAAATATAAAACTATGCCGTTAAATCCAGTTTGAGATTAAATCAGTGTGAAGATAATCTTAATTTTTGGTACAAAAATCCCGGACTATCAGCTATCCCGGATACTGTATTTGAATAGTAGATTTCATTAATTTAATTATGATTTTTTGGATTATGTATTAAGTTCTTAAAGAACCCTGGTGTACGTATTGTCTTGGCTGGTTTATTAAATTCTGTCGATGAAATACTGCAATAACTTAAATAAACCCGATTGGAGTGTAAAGCCTCCGGTTCTTCACCGGAGCTTGGAACGCAAAGCGGGGCTGAAATAACCGAAAGGCACAGTAATTTGCTTTTCAAAATCAAACGAATAAGATTTTTTAGAAAAGCAGAGCCTCAGCTTCTGATTAAGGGTAAGCCCGCTATCCGCTTTTTCCCGCGAAGAGGCCTACCGTGTACCCACAAATTTTATCTCGTATAATCAGGCGTCCAACCGACCCCGAAGGTGGTCGCATGTTTATAGAAAAGCATTCCTGATGAATTTTTCGGACTAAAATGATGTTCTATAAACATTTGACCCGTTCCGGGTCATTGCAATGCAATTAAAAATAAGAGCTGGCAAATAAATGTGGGTACACGGTAGGCGAAGGGGCGGCGCTCCTATCGGGTTTATTAAACTCCTGCCATTCGCTTTTAAAAATGGGATAGCTAAGCAAACTAAATATATAAGCCTATCATTTGTTTTCATTGTTCTCGTTAAGCAGAACCATACGGACAAGATACTGGTCCATATCGTCTTCATAGATCATTTCACACTCCCATCCGCTTTGTTCAGCCATCACCTTTAGTTTTGGAAAATCGATGTACAACCACTTAAACCACTTGCCCTTAACTTTCTGATATTCATATTGGAATGAAATTTCACCATAATACTTAGTGGAAACGAAATCATTTGGTTTATAGAGGTAGGCGATATCCGATGAATCAAATATGAGTTGTCCGGAAGGGAGTAATAGTTTTTTAATATAATCCAGGAAATATTGCAGTCCGGAAATATCCTGACAAATTCCGATGCCGTTCATTAGCATTAAAATGGTGTTAAATTTTTCGGTATCGTATTGAAGGATATCTTTATTTAATACTTTTTTTACACCTCTGTGTTTCATTATTTCACAGGCTTTTGCAGAGATCTCCAGTGCAGTAACATCAATTCCCTTAGACTGCAGAATCAGTGCATGACTGCCAACCCCGGCGCCAATATCAAGGGTTTTTCCCTTGCATAGATTCATTGCAATGATCTCCATTTCGGGCATATCTGCTTCGGGTCTGAAGAAAATATCAACAGGCATATCTTCCGGGTGCCCGTAGCTGTTGTACAGCCAGAGTTTACCTTTTAGTTTACCCCGATATTGATCCAGTAATGCCTGTCCGTAGATATCCATTTATATTTTGTCACAGAATCAAACCTATAAAATTGATTCTTAATCCTGACCTCGTCAATTTTTTCTAATATTGGATAAAAATACTCCTTATGAATTGTTCTAAATTAATTTTTCTAAATATTCATAGGATTATTTTTGTGTTAATTATTTTGAGTATCAATTATAGATTTACTAATAATATTAGTAAATTACAAAATGAATTGCCAGAGTTTTAAAATGATACATTGGATTGTTTAAGCTGAATATATGTCAACAGAAGTAAAATGCCCATCCTGCGGTCACTCGTTTCCACTTGAGGAAGCCATTGGTAAGGAATACGAGCAGGAATTGCGGGATAAGATGATTGCCTGGCAGAAGAAGAAGGATGAGGAATTTTTAAAGAAGGAAGAGGATTTTAAGGTTCAGCAAAAAGCGCTTTCGCTTAAATATGAACAGCAGCTGGCTCAGGAAAAGATCAGTCTTGAGGAAGCGGTTCGTAAAAGTATTGCAGTAGATTTTGAGAATAAACTGAACTTTTTAGAGAATGTTAATAAAGAGAACCAGGAAAAATTAAAACTGGCAGGGCAGAAGGAGCTGGACTTTTTAAGGAAGGAGCAGGAACTTAAGACCAGGGCGGAAGAAATGGAGATCGAGATTCAGCGGAAGATGCAGACCGAGCGGAATCAGATCGTTGAACAGATCAAGAAGCAGGAGCTTGAAAAAAACCAGTTAAAGGAAACCGAACATCAATTGCGAATAAAGGAATTTGAGAAGCAATTGGAAGATCAGAAGAAGCTGGTAGATGAAATGCGACGCAAAGCCGAACAGGGTTCGATGCAGCTGCAGGGAGAGGTTCAGGAATTAATTCTGGAGGAAGTGTTGAGGGTTACATTCCCTTTCGACCAGATAGGTGAAGTAGGTAAGGGTGTTCGTGGAGCAGATTGTATCCAGGTGATCAGGAATAAATTTGGCCAGGATTGCGGTAAGATCATTTATGAAAGTAAACGCACCAAGGATTTTGCGAACGACTGGATAGATAAACTTAAAAAAGACATGCGTAAAGAGGGGGTGGATGTAGCAGTAATCGTAACCCAAACTTACCCTAAGGGAATGAATTGTTTTGGAGAGCGGGATGGTGTTTGGATCTGTTCTTTTGAGGAAGTAAAGGCTGTGGCCTATGTTTTAAGGGATGGGATTCTGAGACTTTATAATTCTTCCAAATCCCAGGAGAACAGGGGTGATAAAATGCATATGCTTTATGATTATCTGACCGGGACAGAATTTTCGGAGCAGTGGAAGGCCATTCGTGAGGGTTATATGAGTATGCGCTTATCCATACACAGAGAGCGGGATGCGATGGAGAAAATGTGGAAAATGCGCGAAAAGCAATTGGATAAGGTCTTGCTGAATGCTTCAAGTATTAAGGGATCTATAGAAGGGATTGCAGGTGCTGATACGATCTCGCTGAGCCTATCGGATGATGAGGATGATACTCTGTTGCTTGAATAATTAGATAAGCATGAATTGATTGAATTGCAGATCTGTCATCATTTATTGTCTGTTTTCAGCTTTAATGTCCATTTTGGATCTAAAGACTCGTGTTATGACGAAGAGTCTCCAGACTCCTCAAATCACCAACCTAAGACTTTAAAACCCAAAACTCCCCCAAGTACACACTATCCGATTGCCTGCTCCGGTCGGCAGCGATAAAGGCAAGGTAAACATGGTAAGGGTTTGACGAGGGATGAACAGGCACAAGAACTTCACCGGAAGTTCTGTCACTACCTAAAACGAGGCCATAAGCACCATTTTTCAGATCATAAGCCATCACCATGGCCTGATCATGAAGAAAGCCTCTTTCCCTAACCGGGGTCCAGCTGACGCGGAAGGTGTTTGGTTCCTGCAAGCTGCATTGTATATTTTCGGGAAGAGGTAAATTCCCTGAACTGATTTTTACAAGCGCAGGATCAATCCGGATTTCACCATCAACTACCTGAATACAATTCTTCATAAGCCATGATTTGGCTGCTGTAAAACCCTGAAATCGTTCATTATAGCCTTTGAATCCAACCCTTACAAAATCTGTAACAGGTTGCAGCCAGGCTTGTGCAGCGGCAAATTTCTTGCGGTTAAGAGCCTCGCCTTCCTTTGGCTTTTTGGTCCTTTTTTTATAAAGACCTTTCATATATCCTACACCATTTACAGTATAACCAATCACAGACCCCGCCTTTCCTACAAAGGGTCCATTGATACCATTGATTAATCTTGCCATAACTGTTCGGTTTATGTCTATACTGAATATAGGAAAAGTTCAGGAGAAATCCAAATTAAACACTTGGTAACCAGGGATTAAACCCGTACTAAACACGTATATATTTCTGTTTTATTGGTGTTTTGTCCGCGTTTAGTCCGCGTTTACTCTGTGTTTCTTTATAATCAGGTACCCATGTGTCTTTAACATGTCTCGTCCTATTAGCTTAACTTCTCAATACTCAATACTCATTACTCAATACTATCTGCTACCTTTGCATTTCAAAATAAAAAATCTGTTTGCATGGTCTTGTTAGAGAAATTAAAGCTGAGTAAGCCCTTGGTCAGAGCGATGACTGATGCGGGTTACTTAGGTCCCAAAGAAATTCAGCTTAAAACGATGTCACGTATTCTGGGTGGCCAGGATGTGATTTCAGTGGCACCTGAAGGTTTGGGGAAGACAACAGCCTATGTTCTGGGATCGCTGATGCGCTTAAAATACGGGCTGGAAGAAGCTCCCCGGGCTTTGGTTTTGGTTCCGGATAAAGATCATGTATTAGCAGTCATTGAGCGGTATGAATTATTGAACAGAAATCAGACTATCCGGATTGTTGGATTATATCCTGAAGCTGGGATGGAGTCGCAGATGGATGCGCTAGCTGATGGTGCTGATATTGTGGTTGCAACTCCCGACAGGGCAAGGGCGATCTACCTTAAGCTCGGATTGAATCTGAATAAAATTATCATGTTCATTGTGGATGATGCCGCAGAGATCGTTAAACGCGGGATGCAATTGCCTGTAGCAGAACTTGCCAGAAGCATTGTTAAATGCCAGCATCTGGTATTTACTGAAGTTATTCATGATAAACTGCATCTTTTGATCGATCAGTTTATGAATCAGCCGGCCCTCATTGAAGTAAATGATCTGGGTGAACCCAAATTGGAAACTATTGATCAGTTGCTTTATAAAGTTCCTGATTTCAAGACAAAAGTAAATTTGCTCAATCTTCTCCTCAGGGATAAGGATGTATTTAGTAAAGCTGTTGTTTTCGTCAATACAAGACTTACAGCAGAAAAAGTATTCAAGAGCCTTTTTAAATACCTTGATAAGGATATTGCGATTTATAAACCATTATTCTTCGATCATCCCGGTTTTGATCTGATCGATGATTTTAAACAAACAGATGATGCCAGAATACTGCTTATCGCCGATGATCTGAAAGAATCAATTCAGCTCGATGGAATCCCTTTTATTTTTCACCTTGAAATTCCTGCAGATGTCGAGACATTTGTCGGCAGAATAGTGAAGAGTAAGTCAAATGCTGAAAACGAACAAATGGCCCTCAGTTTTTCAACAGATATTGAACTTGCTTTGATTAAGAAGATTGAACTGGCTATTGGTAAAATACTTCCTCTCGCTGATCTTCCGGAAGATCTTGTCATTGAAAAAGACAAACCCAAAAAGGCTATCAAAACCACAAAGATTAATCCGGATACTGAAACACTGAGCGGAGCAGCTTTTCATCCCAAAAAGGAAAGTAATGCTAAAGATTATAATTACAGTTCGAGGGAAAAGGCAAAAATGAAATTTAAGATCAAAAGGTACCAATGAAGAAGAGGAAGATCGTCGTAGCAGTTACCGGAGCAAGTGGTTCAATATATGCTAAAGTTCTATTTGATAAATTAAAGGGCTTGCAGGATCAGCTTTCTGAAATTGGAATCACCATGTCTGATAATGCTAAGGATGTCTGGTTACATGAACTGGGGAATACGGTGTATTCTGATTATGATTTCAGGTTTTTTGATAAAAGAGATTTTACAGCGCCTTTTGCTTCAGGATCAGCCGGGTTTGATACCATGATCGTCTGTCCATGCTCCATGGGAACATTAGGCCGTATTGCTTCAGGTGTTTCTGATGATCTGATTACGCGCTCAGCTGATGTTATTCTTAAGGAAAGGCGAAAATTGATCCTTGTGGTGAGGGAAACTCCTTACAGCCTGATCCATATCAATAACATGAAAACGGTCACTGAAGCCGGAGGGATAATTTGTCCGGCAACTCCTTCATTTTACAGTCTTCCGAAAACAATTGAAGAAGTTGCCGGGACTGTTATTAACAGGGTGATAGATCTGGTGGGCTTCGAAAATGACTCTTATCGTTGGGGGAAATAAAATCCTTAGGTGTATCCTGGAAGGCGACTTAAATCACCTTGTACCTGGCACTCTGTCCGTAGAGTTAAGCGAAGCGTCTCTACGGATTGTCCAATGAAGAGGAGTCTTCAGACTCCTCAATCACAAAAAAATAATATCAATCAACCCTTTTCCATTTCCATAATAATCAATTCCGGAGGAGTACAAATAATCCTGTTCAAATCTTACAATTCCCGCCCTTACCGGGTTTGCATGTAAATAGATCATTCTTGATTTCAATATTTCATCTGTTGAACATTCAACCGGATGATTATCCTGCTGCCAAAATTGGAAGTCCCTATTTCGTTTATTATGCTCACCAGCCTTTTTAAAGATCCATAACATCCAGTTTTTTCTGCTTTCTTGTGGATCATCTCTTATTGCATTAATATCGGCATACATTTTTCTGGTAAAAACATCCTACCCATTCTACTACAGAACAAGTAATAAAATGAACATTATATTGATTCCTGATTCGAAAACCTTTATCAGACATATTTCCAAATTTTAACGATGGATTAGGATAACTAATATACCTGGCACTATCAATTATTTGGATTATACTTAGTTAACGGTCTTCGGGAAGGATAAACGGCTTTATTTTGTAAGCGAGTCTGTCCCGTATGTACGGGATTTCATTTATTAATCCGTAGAGACGCTGCGATTAACTTTACGGACAGTAAAGTATTTGTAAGCGAGTCTGAAGACTCTTGATCATTTATTAATCCGTAGAGACGCTGCGCTTAACTCTACGGACAGTAAATCCTGGAAAGGCGACTGACGAACTTATCGTGCATGTCGCCTATTAAGTTCGTAAGTCTAAATTCTGCGACTTGCGAAATCACCTGTGTGTTTAGAATTGATTTCGTCAGTCGCCGTGGACAGGTGACTGACGAATTTTTCATGCATGTCGGAGAGGTAAATTCGTAAGTCTTTCCCAAATCCCATTCCCCATTTCCCATTCCCCATTTTCCATTTCCTATTTCCCCTCCACATTCCTTATCTTTGCAACTTGTTATGAATAAAAAGGTTGCATTTTATACATTGGGCTGTAAGCTCAATTTTTCAGAAAGCTCGGCAATCGGACGTCAGTTTAATGATGCCGGTTTTGATACTGTTTCCTTTACAGACCAAGCGGATGTGTACCTGATCAATACCTGTTCAGTAACGGATCATGCTGATAAAAAATGCAGGAAAGTTGTAAAAGAGGCTTTAAAACATTCGCCGAATGCCTATATCGCGATTGTTGGTTGTTATGCTCAGCTAAAACCACAGGAAATTTCAGAAATCCCGGGTGTTGATATTGTGCTGGGTGCCGCCGAGAAATTCAGGATCATTGAATATATCACCGACCTTACCAAACAGGATAAGGCTCAGGTCTTTAGTCAGGATATTGCTGAAACGAAAGACTTTATTCCTTCCTACTCTTTTGGAGAAAGAACACGTACTTTTTTAAAGGTTCAGGATGGCTGTGATTATACCTGTACATTTTGCACCATACCCCTGGCAAGGGGGGCAAGCAGAAGTGAAACCATTGCAAATGTTTTGGATCAGGCCCGGGAAATTGCCGCTTCAGGTGTAAAGGAGATCGTTCTCACGGGTGTAAACCTGGGTGATTTCGGAATTAGAAATGGTATTCGGGAAGACAAATTCATGGACATGATACGGGCTTTGGATCAGGTAAATGGGATTGACAGGATCCGGATCTCATCCATTGAACCTAACCTGCTGTCAGCTGAGGTCATCGAATTTGTATCCCGTTCCGATAAGTTTGTGCCGCATTTCCATATTCCGCTTCAATCCGGCTCTAATAAAATACTGGCTCTGATGCGCCGCAGGTACAAAAGGGAATTATATGCAGAACGGGTCTCAAAGATCAGGGACTTAATGCCTGATTGCTGTATTGGTGTAGATGTTATCGTTGGGTTTCCGGGCGAAACACAGGATGACTTTCTTGAGACCTACAATTTCCTGAATGGACTGGAGGTTTCCTATTTGCATGTGTTTACGTATTCGGAGCGTGAAAATACTCCTGCTGCCGGAATGAAAGGCAGTGTTTCCGGTTCTGTTCGGGCAGAACGGAGTAAAATGCTTCATATCCTTTCGGAGAAAAAGCGCCGGGCATTTTATGAAACTCAGATGGGCAGAACTGCTCAGGTACTTTTTGAGGCCGATCATAAAAATGGTTTTATGCATGGCTTCAGCCGTAATTATGTAAAAGTGAAGGCTCCATATGACCCCCTTCTTATAAATGAGTTAAGAAGCGTGAGGTTTGAAGGATTCGCTCCTGATGGTGACATGGAAATTAGCGAAACAGCCGAAAGCTTTGTACATTAATACATTGTAAATTCTAACAAGATTGTATATTTAGCCTATGTTTCCAACCATAACTCACCTGATTGAATATTTAACAGGTATTACCATTCCGCTTCCCATTCAGACATTCGGATTTTTTGTCGCTCTGGCATTTGCAGCTGGCTATTGGGCTCTTTCTCAGGAGTTTAAGCGCAAAGAAAAATTAGGTCTGGTGCAAGCCTTTACCCGGGAAATCAAAGTAGGGGAGCCGGCCTCCATTCAGGAAATGGCACTTAATGGAATTTTCGGATTCGTAGTAGGTTATAAGCTTCTGGATGGCCTGCTTAATTATTCTGAATTTGTAGCCAGTCCCCAGGTCTTTATCCTTTCGGCAAGAGGTAGTTTTTTGGGTGGTTTGCTGTTTGCTGCCTTGTTTATTTATTGGGCTTATGCGGAAAAGAAAAAGGAACAGCTAAGTCATCCAAAGATTGTCAGGGAAATTATCCATCCTTATCAGATCATGGGGACCTTACTGATGTGGGCGGCCATTTGGGGATTTCTTGGTGCCAAACTGTTTCACAATCTCGAATACTGGGATGACTTTATTAAAGACCCGATCGGGGGACTTTTATCATTCAGCGGGCTAACATTCTATGGAGGTTTGATCATGGGCGGTGCAGCCGTGATCTATCAGGCAAATAAATTTGGTATCAAATGGATACATATGCTTGATATTTCCGGGCCCGGTATGATGCTTGCTTATGCAGTAGGCCGTATCGGATGCCAATTGGCGGGTGATGGCGACTGGGGAATAGTGAATGTGGCTCCTAAACCATCCTGGTTAAGCTGGGCACCCGACTGGGTATGGTCTTTTAAATACCCTCATAATGTGGTGAATGAGGGTATTCCTATACCCGGATGTGTAGGCAACTACTGTAATGAACTGCCATTGCCTGTTTTTCCTACTCCTTTTTATGAAGTAATGATGGGCCTGTTTATTTTCGCCCTTTTATGGAGTTTTAGACACAAAATAAAAACCCCGGGATTAATGTGGTCCATTTATTTGATATTCAATGGTATAGAACGGTTTTTGATTGAAACGATACGTGTGAATTCCAAATATCATGCATTTGGACTGGGTTTTACCCAGGCGGAACTCATATCTTCCAT
Organism: Pedobacter sp.; assembly: GCA_036677005.1. Classification (GTDB taxonomy): domain Bacteria; phylum Bacteroidota; class Bacteroidia; order Sphingobacteriales; family Sphingobacteriaceae; genus Daejeonella. The sequence goes on along the minus strand of JAKFBV010000113.1, from coordinate 9,881 downwards.
TCTGATTCTTCTGGGTATTGCCGGGCTGATCTGGTCATTGAAAAATGCGGATAAATATACAGAAACGGTACCTGCCTGATCCATGGAACTTTCAACTCTGACCGCCGCTGTGATCACTTTAACCAGGGAGGTTGGAGAGTTTATTCGCGGGGAAGCATTGGTATTCGACCAAAAAAATATTGAATACAAGGGCTTGCATGACATGGTCTCCTATGTGGATAAAACGGCTGAGTTAAACCTGGTAAAAGGACTTTCTGCCTTACTTCCTGCTGCGGGTTTTGAGACCGAAGAAAAAACCAGCATGATCAGTGGCGAGGAATATAACTGGATCATTGATCCTCTCGACGGGACCACCAATTTTATTCATGGAATACCGACCTTTTCAATCAGCATTGCACTTCAGTTTCGTGAGGAACTTGTATTGGGGGTTGTTTATGAGATTAACAGGGATGAATGTTTTTCTGCCTGGAAGAATGGAGGGGCATATCTTAATGGTAAGCGGATTTCGGTATCTAAAGCCCTGAGGATAGAAAATACTTTACTGGCAACTGGTTATCCCTATTATGAGTTCAGCAGACTGGAGGCTTATTTAAGTGTGCTGAAAGAATTGATGCAAAAATGCCATGGTATTCGCAGAATAGGATCAGCGGCGATCGACCTTGCTTACGTTGCATGCGGACGATTTGATGGTTATTTTGAGTTTAATTTGAATTCTTATGATGTAGCTGCCGGAATTGTACTGGTTAATGAAGCGGGGGGGCAGGTGTTTGATTTTTCAGGAGGGAATGACAGTATTTTAAGAAGAGAAATTATTGCTACTAACGGTTTTATTTCAGCGGAATTACTGAAAGTGATACAGGAAAAATTTTATTAATTTACTTATAATGCCTCGGATACAACTTCTGTAACCTCAGGAACCATACGTTTTAATAAATTTTCTATCCCTGCCTTTAATGTTATGGTTGAAGATGGGCATCCGCTGCATGATCCCCGCAATTCAACGGTGACAATTCCTTCACTAAAAGATCTGTAGCTGATCGCTCCGCCATCCTGTTCAACAGCCGGGCGTACATAATCATGTAAGATCTGCTGGATCTTTATTTCAGTTTCTGATCCCTCAAAATTTGCGGTGGCTTCTTCCTTTTCAACAATATTAAGCTCTGATTCAACTGCGCCTTTAACAAATTCCTTTAATATCGGCTCAATATCTTCCCAGTTAGCTGTTTCTGCTTTCGTGATCGTGACGAAATTGCTCGCAAAAAAGACCCCATTCACAAAATTAAACTTATAAAGTTCGCGTGCGAAGTGTGATTTTTCAGCACTTTCCCTGGTAGGAAAGTCAATGGAGTTATTCGTTAATAATTTATTAACTAAAAATTTTCGGGTAGCCGGGTTAGGGGTGCCCTCTGTATATACGTTAGTAGTTGAAGCTGCAGTACTCATAATGATCTGATTATATTCAAAATTAACAAATTTTAATTTGAGAGTCTTATGAAATAAAGTTATGACACATGAATGACTGCCTGTACACCGGTATAGTTTGAAGGAGTAATTGCTTTTAACTCCTGTTTAACTTTTTCGGATACATCCAGTTTGTCAACAAATTCAGCGATGGTATTCTTATTAATTTGCTGATTCGTCCGGGTAAGGTCTTTAAGCGCTTCATAGGGATTGGGATATCCTTCGCGGCGAAGAATGGTCTGTATTGCTTCTGCAACTACAGGCCAGTTTGCTTCCAGATCAGCTTTTATTTTTTCTTCATTGAGGATGAGCTTATTGAAACCTCTTAAAGTTGATTTTAATGCTATTAATGTATGGGCAACCGGAACGCCAATATTTCTGAGTACAGTAGAATCAGTCAGGTCCCGCTGTAATCTTGAAACAGGTAATTTAGCAGACAGGTGCTCAAACAGGGCATTGGCTAAGCCTAAATTGCCTTCGGAGTTTTCAAAATCGATCGGATTTACTTTATGGGGCATGGCTGATGAACCTACTTCACCAGCCTTTATTTGCTGTTTAAAGTAATTCATAGAGATATATGACCAGATATCCCTGTTCAGGTCAATTAAAATATTATTGATACGTTTCATGGCATCACAATGTGCCGCGAAATTATCGTAATGCTCAATTTGTGTGGTGTATTGAGAGCGATTGAGTTTCAGGCGTTCATTAACAAACTTATCCGCAAACCTGGTCCAGTTAATATCCGGATATGCTACGTGATGGGCATTGAAATTCCCTGTTGCTCCGCCGAATTTTGCCGAATATGGAATGGCCTTTAGCTGCACTAACTGGGCTTCAATACGCTCTGTAAAAACCTGTATTTCTTTACCCAGAAGTGTGGGAGAGGCAGCTTGTCCATGTGTATGTGCCAGCATCGGGATACCCGACCATTCTGCGCTCCGTGCTTTCAAATGATCTGTTAATTCGATCAGTGCAGGAAGATAGGAATTGATAAGGGCAAGCTTAAATGAATGAGGGATCGCCGTATTATTGATATCCTGGGATGTTAATCCGAAATGTATAAATTCTTTAAATTCATCCAGCCCCAGTTCCGAAAATTTTTCCTTGATAAAATATTCTACAGCCTTGACATCATGATTCGTAGTTTTCTCGATCCTTTTCACCACTCCGGCATCGGTATCATTAAAATTTAAAAAGACAGACCTAAGAGCCCCGAATTTCTGTTTATCAAAATGTTTTAATTGAGGTAAAGGCAGTTCACACAGGGATATAAAATATTCTATCTCAACATACACCCTGAACTTGATCAAAGCGGCTTCAGAAAAATAAGATGCCAGTTCCGATGTAGAATTATGATAACGTCCATCAATGGGAGAAATGGCAGATAAGGGGGATAGATTCATTTGTTTAGGATTTCTGCGAAATTACGATTTTTATTTATTGTCTGAGGTCAGAGTATGAAGTATGAGGTATGAAGTATGAAGTATGAAGTATGAAGTCCGACCTCCAACCTCCAACCTCCAACCTCCAACCTCCGACCTCCGATCTCAGTAAATCTAATACGTTTATAACAACTGGTACAGAAAATTACACATAAATAAAATATTTTTTTTGGAAACTTTGGGATTTTAAAATGTTTCCATAGTTTTGCGCCGGAATAAAAAAACATCAATCATTGGAATTAAAGGAATATATAATTACTGAATCTGACAAGCTTTTTTGCCAGTTTGGATTCAAAAGTGTTACCATGGATGATATTGCCAGGCACCTGGGAATGTCAAAAAAGACTATTTACACGCATTTTAGTGATAAGAACGAAATTGTAAATATTGTCATTGAAATTAAACTGAATTCTCAAAAATGCCTTATCCGGGCAAATGTTGATACTGCCGAAAATGCCGTGCATGAAGTATTCTTCGCTGTAACAAATATGAAGGAACTCCTATCTAATATGAACCCAACCTTGTTTTATGATCTTCAAAAGTATCATCCTCAAGCCTGGATTTATTTTAAGGAATTCCGTGAAAAGCACCTGTATTCCACAATATATGATAATCTTATCCGGGGAATGAAAGAGGGGTATTACCGGGAAGATATCAAACCTGATATTCTAACTCAAATGCGGCTGGAACAGATAGATCTGATCTTTAACAGCAGTTCTGAATATACGAACGGGAAATATGGAATAGCACAGGTAATGGCCGAACTGACCGAGCATTTTCTATATGGAATATGTACGTTGAAAGGCCATAAATTAATTAACAAATACAAAGAGATAATAGAAGAAGAATAATACCACTATGAAATATAAATATTTTGCCCTGATCTTCTGCCTGTTCACCGGATTTTCTGTAAAGGCGCAGTTAACTGATACTGTTGCACATTTTAGCCTTCAGGAGGCAATTGATTATGCCCAGTACCATTCAAATTCTATACTTAATGCTAAGTTGGACCAGGATATTGCCGGGAACACTGTCAGACAGACTATCGGTATCGGTTTACCCCAGGTAAGCGGGAATGCGAATTTTTCGGATTTCATCAAAGTACCAACCAATTTATTGCCTGGCGAGTTTTTCGGAAAACCTGGTACCCAGGTACCCGTTCAGTTTGGTGTGAAATACCAGAGTTCGGCTGGGCTGGAATTAAATCAGTTATTATTTGATGGTACTTATATTGTGGGCTTGCAAGCTTCGAGAACATACAAGGAACTTTCAAGCAAGAACCTGAAGAGAAGCAGGATAGAAACTGCTGTTGCGGTTACCAAGGCCTATTATTCGGTACTAGTAAGCAATGAACAGCTAAGTCTTCTGGATGCGAATCTTATTCGCTTAAAAAAATCATTGAATGATACCAGGGCACTTTTCAAAAATGGTTTTGTTGAAAAGATCGATGTGGATCGTTTAACCGTACTGAATAATAATCTTGAGACAGAACGTGAGAATGTGATCAGGCTTCTGGCGCTTAATGTTAACCTTCTCAAATTCCAGATGGGTATGAGCATTCAGAGTAAACTGACCTTAAAAGATTCCATCGCAGGCCTGCAGGTAGAACAGACCCTTGCCGGGACAGATACCAGCGCCTATCAGAACAGGATCGAATACTCCCTGCTTGAAACACAGAAAAAATTGAATGAGCTTGATCTGAAAAGGTATAAAAGCCAGTTTTTGCCATCTTTATCAGCATTTGGGAATACCTCACGAAGCTTGCAGTCAAATAGTTTTACAGAACTTTTCAACCGGAGTTTTCCAACTACGGTAATAGGTATTCGTTTATCTGTTCCGATAATCTCGGGTGGGATCAAACTTTACCAGGTTCGTAATGCAAAACTGGAAATCCTGAAGACACAGAATAACCTGATTAATTTGAGGAACGGCATCAATCTGGAGATCGAACAGGCACAAACTACCTATCAGAATGGTCTTAAATCTTTGGAAAATCAAAAAAGGAACATGGAACTGGCTCAGGAAGTTTTAAGGGTCACAAAGATCAAATACGAGCAGGGTGTCGGTTCGAGTATAGAGGTCACAACAGCTGAAACATCCATGAAGGAATCCCAGAATAATTACATCAATGCTTTATACGATCTGCTGATAAACAAGGTAAATATGGATAGGGCATCCGGTAAGATCATATATTAATATGAACAAATTTGAATGTGCTTTCCTGCGATATGCAGGCTAGCCCGATCTATGTTACATGAAAATCAACCATCCGCCTGATGCGGTAAACAATAAAAACAAACTATAACCAGATGAAAAAAATACTATTTATCTCCGCTGCTGTTTTTCTGGCCTCTTGTGGAGGAAAGCCTTCCAACAAAAAATCTGAACTCGATGCCTTGAAAAAGGAGAGGACAGTGCTGAATGCCAAAATAGAAAAACTTGAAAGTGAAGTTGGTATTGCAGCCGCGACAAGTGATATTAAAGATGTAAATATATTAGAGGTAACAGAAAGTGCCTTTAAGAATTACCTGGAGGTTCAGGGAAAAGTGGATGCCGAAGAGAATGTACAGGTAAATCCTGAAGCCCCCGGCGTAGTTACCGCTGTTTATGCAACCATAGGGCAAGGTGTCAGCAAGGGGCAGGTATTGGCACAGATCGATGATCAGATATTGCGTCAGAATATTTCTGAACTGCAAACTCAACTCGATCTGGCTACAACCCTCTATGAGCGTCAGAAAAATCTCTGGGATCAGAAAATTGGTACGGAAGTTCAATTTTTGAATGCTAAAACTCATAAAAATGCTGCTGAGCGCCGTATCGCAACTGTAAGGTCACAAATGTCCATGTATAAAATCAAATCTCCGATTTCGGGCACCATTGATGCCATGGACCTGAAAGTCGGGCAAGCGGTTTCACCGGGGATGTCTGGTATAAGGGTGGTCAATGCAAGCAAATTAAAGGCGAAAGCTCAGGTTGCCGAATCGTATTCAAGCCGTGTTAACCAGGGGGATAATGTTCAGGTCATATTGCCGGATGTTCCAGATACAGTTTCAACAAAGATATCTTTTGCTTCAAAAACCATCGACCCGATATCCAGGAGTTTTAATGTTGAAATCAAGCTTCCTTCAAACCGGCTTTACCGTCCGAATATGTTAGCAGTTCTTAAAATAGTTGATTATCAGAATTTAAAGGCGCTTGTTATCCCGGTAAATGCTATTCAGAAGGCAGAGAATGGTGATTATGTCTTTCTTTCAGAAAACGGTAAAGCCAGACGGGTAAATATCCAGTCAGGTAAGATTTCGGAAGGCAGGGCTGAGATCTTATCAGGCATTAAGGTAGGCGATAAGGTCATTGTTGCAGGAACTGAGGGTTTAAGCCCCGGCGATTTAATAAAATCTAATTAATCAGGTTTTACCTGTACAGGTGATCATCATAATTTTAAAATAAGATGCAAAAAGATAATAAAGAATTTAAGCCCTCCAGTTGGGCAATTGATAACAGGACAGCCATTTATGTGCTGACCATTATTATTGCTGTGATTGGATACTTTTCCTATTTAAGTCTGCCAAAGGAGAATTTTCCCGAGGTGATCATTCCTAAAATATTTGTTCAGACCATTTATCCCGGAACTTCTCCCGCCAATATGGAGAATTTGGTTACCAAACAGCTTGAGAAACAGCTGAAATCAACTTCGGGCTTAAAGAAGATCACATCGAATTCCTATCAGGATTTCTCCATAATAACTGCTGAATTTAATACCAATGTGGATATAAAGGATGCCAAGCAAAGGGTTAAAGATGCGGTGGACAAAGCAAGGCAGGATCTTCCAACCGATCTTCCGAACGAGCCTAACGTTCAGGATATAAATCTGTCGGATCTTCCTATTATGTACCTGAATATTTCCGGGGATTATGACCTGAAAAGCCTTAAAAAGTATGCGGAGGACATTCAGGAGCGGGTTGAAAGTCTCAAAGAAATTTCAGGCGTGGATATTGTCGGCGCCCTGGAGCAGGAAGTACAGATTAATGCTGACCTGAATAAGATGGCTGCATCCCAGATCTCATTCAGTGATATAGAACGGGCGGTAGGTTATGAAAATCTCACCATCTCGGGTGGTACCATTAAGATGGATGGGATACGAAGGACACTGAACGTAAAAAAAGAATTTGCCAGTGCCGATGAGATATCTGATCTTATTATAAAAACACCTACAGGTTCGTCTCTATACCTGCGGGATATTGCCGAAGTAAAGGATTCATTTAAAGAACAGGAAAGTTATGCACGTTTATTCGGGAAGAATGTAATTACCCTGAATGTTAAAAAGAGAAGTGGTGAAAATCTCATCGATGCCTCAGATAAGATCAATGCCCTGGTAACTGAGATGAAGGCGAATTCATTGCCTAAAAACCTGAATGTTAAGATAACAGGCGATCAGTCAGACAGAACGCGGATTACTTTACATGACCTGATCAATACGATCATCATCGGATTTATCCTCGTTACCGTTATTCTGATGTTCTTCATGGGTATTACCAATGCCTTATTCGTGGCCCTTTCTGTGCCTTTGTCTATGTTTATTGCCTTCATGGCGATGCCGGCCCTGGGCGGATTAATGGGGTTCAATTTTACAATGAACATGATGGTGCTTTTCTCCTTCCTCCTGGGACTGGGGATTGTAGTGGATGATGCCATTGTGGTGATTGAAAATACCCACCGGATCTTTGATAATGGAAAAGTTCCTATCAAGAAGGCCGCAAAAATTGCAGCTGCCGAAGTATTTATGCCGGTGTTATCCGGAACACTGACAACCCTTGCGCCATTTGTGCCTTTATTGTTCTGGCCGGGTGTTATCGGAGAGTTCATGTTTTTCCTGCCAATGACCCTGATCATTACTCTTCTGGCTTCATTAGTGGTAGCGTATATCATTAATCCCGTTTTTGCGGTAGATTTTATGCAGGCTGAAGATCATTCCACTGCCAAACCCCGGTTTGATAAAAGCGTTAGACGGGATCTTTTGGTATTTGCCGGAGCTGCGATTTTAGCCTACCTGATCAATTTCGGTTTGGGTAATCTGGTCGTTTTTATCGCCTTGCTGTATCTGTTGAATCATTATTATCTGAGTCATACTATCCGGAATTTCCAGACCAATATCTGGCCACGTGCTCAGAATAAATATGTTTCGCTTTTGAAGTGGGCATTGGACCGGCCGAGAACCATATTATGGAGTACGGTTGGATTATTCATCCTTACCCTTATGCTGATTGCTTTTGTACCGCCTAAAATAGTATTCTTTCCAAAAGGGGATCCCAATTTCGTGTATGTGTATGTTCAGTTACCTATCGGGACTGATCAGGCCTTCACCAATGAAGTGGTTAAGAAAGTTGAAGCCGATGTAACCAGAGTGGTGGGGAGAGATAATAAGGATGTATCATCGATTATTTCCAATGTAACGATAGGTGTTACTGATCCCCAAAGCGAAGACCAGGGGCAATATCCGAACATGGGAAAGGTAACAGTTGCCTTTGTTGGATTTGGAAAGCGTACCGGTCCAAGTACTTCAGTGTATCTTAATAAGATCAGGGAAACTGTCAAAGGTATTCCGGGGGCTGAGATCACGGTCGCTCAGGAACAATCCGGTCCGCCGACAGCCAAGCCGATCAGTATCGAGGTCACCGGCGATAATCTTGATTCGCTGGTCAAAGTATCAGAACACCTCAAGCAATATCTGGATTCCAGGCAAATAGCCGGAGTTGAAGAGATCAAATCGGATTTTCAGAACAATAAACCCGAGATCATATTTGATATTGATCGTGAACGGGCCAACCGGGAAGGAATATCAAGTGGTCAGATCGGGATGGATTTGCGTACTGCCATTTTTGGGAAAGAAGTATCTAAGTTTCGTGATGCAAATGAAGATTATGAAATAAATCTGCGTGCCAATGAAAGTCAGCGTAATAACCTTGATGCACTGCGTAATATGAAGGTAACCTACCGGGATATGGGTATGGGTGGTATAATCCGTCAGGTTCCTCTTTCATCATTTGCTTCTGTTGACTATGTGAATACCTATGGCGGGATCAAGCGTAAACAGGAAAAACGGGTAATTATCCTTTCATCTAATGTTCTGGGCAATTATAATCCGAATGAGGTTGTGGCTGAAGTACAACGTGAGATCGACCAGTTTAAATCACCTGAGGGAATTCAAGTTAAAATGGCCGGTGAGCAGGAAGAACAACAGGAAACGATGTTATTCCTGGGAACGGCATTAATGATTTCGCTGGGACTGATCCTGATCATTCTGGTCGCTCAGTTCAATTCCATTACCAAGCCTCTGATCATCCTGAGTGAAATTGTACTGAGTATTATCGGGGTACTTCTGGGCGTTACTATTTTCAGAATGGAGATGTCGATTGTTATGTCGGGGGTAGGCATCGTGGCTCTTGCCGGTATAGTGGTGAGGAATGGTATTTTGCTTGTGGAGTTTACCGACCTGATGGTCGAAAAGGGAATGAGTGTAAGAGATGCAATTATAGAGTCTGGCCGGACCAGGATGACCCCGGTACTTTTAACGGCAACGGCGACCATGCTCGGGCTAATTCCGCTGGCTGTTGGCCTTAATATGGATTTTGTTACCTTATTCAGTGATTTTAATCCTCATTTGTATTTTGGCGGAGATAACGTGGCCTTCTGGGGACCATTATCATGGACGATGATATTCGGCTTAAGTTTTGCTACTTTCCTGACCCTGATCCTGGTACCTTGTATGTTATTGCTTGGTGATTCTAACTCTAAAAGGATCAAAAGCTGGTTTAAAAAGAAGCCTGAAACAGTTTAATAATATTTAAAAAAATATTTCATATGAAATTGGCATGAGCGATAAAGGCACACAAACAGCGATGTATAAAATCACTAACTTTAAAGTACCTAAAGCTCGATTGGTTACTGAAGGCATAGACCTCGCAAATGAAATTGAGT
>JAKFBV010000112.1:0-114886 GCA_036677005.1 Pedobacter sp. | reverse complement strand
TCTAGCTTTTTTGCTTAATGAATTTCATGATATCTACTAAATCTGCTGCAAAAAACCAGGGCAGAACACGGGATTGGCAGGACCGAAAAGACACAGACCCTGCTTTCTAAAACAAGAGAAAATTATGCAATTTAAATTTACCTCAGCAAGATTTTATTTCGAACTCGCGTTACAGTTAACATGCTTGCACTTTTCAAACTAATTATTTCTTAAATTTAACTATGCGTCTGCTTCTTTTACTTTTTGCACTCCCAATATTGAGTTGTCAGAACTCAAAGACAGTAAAGTTAGCTACAAAAGCAGCAAAAGACACATCCGTAGTCCTTCCAACAACTATTGCAGATTCTGCAGCTATAGAATTTATCGAATACTCCAAACTGAAAATCAATGGTAAATTATATTTCGATTGCAATCTTAACGATCTTTATACTGTTCTTGGGAAACCTGATTCTTTAGTGATGGCTACCGATATATGTATATCGGCATTCAATAGCGATAGTGTTTATTATGCTTATTTCGATAATACTTTTGCTGAGACTTATAAGGACAGCGCATCGGTATCGAGTGTTGATTTCAGAAGTGGTAAAGTCCGGCTTGTACATCCCGACTTTATTCTTGACCGTAATACAACATTAGAATCCTTAAGAAAATATTTCCCGGCAGCTGTAAAGGCTGCATCGCCGGTTAATACCGATATCGGCGATGCGATATGGATCAATCTCCAAACGGACAGGCAGCCAACAGATTTTCAATGGCTGCTGATTTTTCAAAAAGGTAAGTTGGCAAGGGTTGACTTGAATACGCCTTGTTAAATAATTAATCAATAAAACGTTCAAATTCCACAGCTTCATTCAATTTCCTATCTTCATCCATGGATTATCATGATTTTTTAAATAAGTACCATAAGATCAGCAGAAGGGATTATGAATTAATTGCTGATAGTTTAAGCACTTGTCATGCAAAGCGTAATGATCTGATTGCAGCCGAAGGGGATATTACCAGGGATCTGTATTTTGTTTATGAAGGGAGTCAAATCTCCTGTTATAATCACGATGGGGCAGAGTGTGTGATGTCCTTTCATTATCCCCAATCCTTAATGGGCCTGCCGGATAGTTTTTATAATCAGCAACCCTCCCAATATTATATCCGCGCACTTAGCGACAGCAGCTATGGGGCTATCTCATTTCGCAGGCTTGAAGAATTGTTTGATGAATCGCAGGCTATTGAACGCTTGTTTCGAAAGATGACAGAGGCTAAATTCTGCGGATTGGTAACCAGACATAGAGAATTTCATACCTGTACAATTGAAGAACGGGTTAAAAATTTCGTTGCCAGAAGCCCTCATCTCTTACACCTGGTCCCGCATAAATACATTGCCAGTTACCTGAATATCGATGCCACCAATTTCAGCAAGCTTTATAATTCTATTCGCATGTAGATATTGGTCTATACCAAGAAATAATACCTTGCAGTGAAGGAAATTTGTACCACAAAGAATTTCAATGAAAACTTACAGCAGCTCTTATTTCAAAGATCCGGAATCTGATCATCAGTTTATAGAAAAATGGGTTGCGAAACTCGAATTGCTTAACAAGAGGCATTATGAACGGCATAATGTTCCAAATCACCTCGGCAATACGGTCGTTTGGAGCCTCAATAGTGATCGTACAACACTTCCTTTTCTATTTATTTTCCCCGGCTTCAGGACCAGCAGCCTGTTTTGGAATCTCGATAATGGTTTAGAACAGATTGAAGATCATTACCGGATCTTTCTGGTTGAAACCAATGGTCAACCTACCCTAAGTGATGGCAATACCCCTGATATAAAAACTCTGGACTATGGTTATTGGGCGGCAGAGGTCATTAAGTATTTTACTCCCGGAAGGGTGAATGTTGCAGGCGCATCTTTCGGCGGATTAGTTTGCCTGAAGCTTGCTATTGCAGCCCCCGATAAGGTAGATCAACTATTCCTGCTTAATCCAGGCTGTTTTCAAGCATTTTCATTGTCGCCGAAAAATCTGTTTTACAATCTCCTGCCCATTGTACGGCCCTCGATCAATAATGTTAAACGATTTCTGGATAAGGCTGTATTCTGTCCCCCTGCACATTATTTATCAGAGGAGAGAATGCAGATGATCATAGATTACGAAGTTTTTGCTCTGACCCGATATGTGGATAAGGCCCAAAAACCTTATCCAATGACTTTAGAAGAACTGCAAAAGGTAGAAGCAGCCGTTCACCTGATTGTGGGGGAGAAGGATTTGTTATTTCCTTATCAGCGGACTATTAAAGCTGCTGAACAGGGTTTGAAGAATTTGAAGCATGTGAATGTTTTGCCTGATACAGGCCATGGGATTGAAACATTGAGGGAAGCGATTTTAAAGCTAAAAGTTTAAAGCAGAAAGCTTAAAGCTGGTTCCCTGCTAGCAATCTATTGTTCCTTTATCCTCATTTTCGTATTCCAAAATATCACCAGGCTGACAATCCAGGGCTTTACAAATTGCGTCTAAGGTGCTAAAACGAATTGCTTTTGCCTTTCCGGTTTTTAAGATTGAAAGATTGGATAATGTCAAATCAACTCTTTCGGAAAGTTCATTCAGAGATATTTTTCTCTTTGCCATTATCACATCTAAGTTTACAATGATTGGCATAGCTTAAACAGTTAAATCGTTTTCATTTTGGATTTCAACGCCCCTTTTAATAATGGTCGCAATAATATAGATTATAGCCGACATCAGAATATACGCTTCGCTGTCTGCCCAAAACTGGTCCAGTGTATCAATTTCATATCTCCGGTGCAGCAAATTTTTTGCTGTATGTTGAGCTAAGGAGCTTAATAGTCCGATAGACAGGGTAAAGTAGCTAATTTGAGTAATTTGTTCTGAAACAAAACTGTTGAATGGTTTTGACAAATCCAGTTTGCTTATAAGCCGGATGACTATATAAAATAAGTATGCTTTCAAAATCGAGATGACCAGGATAAAAGTGTACATATTGAAAAAATTCCATTTGCTAAGATGATACATTTCACTTAAGTCCAGCTTTTGATATAAGTTTTGGACAAATTCCGGTTTGTACAGGCTGAATATAAAATTAACGATCAAGCCTCCGGCTTCAATACACAAGCCAACGAAGATGACCCAGGCCACAATATTTAGGAATGTAAATACGTAGTTGTTTTTCCTTTCCATCCTTATAGAAATTTAAATTTATGCCGCAAGATAATGTATATTTATTGATAAACAATAAATATACATTATTTATCGATTAAAATAAATTCCCTTTACTTGTGATTAAAATGCTTTTGTTGATCTGTGGTAGATAATAGGATGGATTGATTAATAATTATTAAACCACCTGAAGGAGTGAATTTCGTTAAGCTAATTCAATCTTGAATCCTTGCTTATTTTAAATTCCGCTCTTTTAAAATACTTTCTAATTCCTGATTATTTTAGTCCGACTTATTAACCAATTTATATGCAAGAAATAAAGGGAATAGTGTCACCAATCCTAAAGTGTTTTTCACAAGGCTGTAAACTACAATCCCCACAAGAAACCCAATTAATACAGCATTCATAATTCAAGAAGATTTCATTTTTTTTGCTTCCTGCAATAATTCTTCGTCGGTTAATTCTGAGAGTTTTCTTTCTGTTATAACCGTTAATTGTGATATTGTGTTGTTGTATAGTCTTTTCGTAAAGCTATTAAATTTGGCTTTCGCCTTTAAGCTTTAAGCTTTCTCGTAGTGCAGCGCAATCACTCCGCAAGCAAATGTTTTCGTTTCTATAAGATTCAGCTTAGTTGTTTCGCTTATACCCTTAAACAAGGGAATGCCCTGTCCCAATAACACCGGATTAACAAATAACCAAAATTCGTCAATTAAATCCTCACTAAGTAATGAATGAGAAGCAGCCGGACTTCCAAAGATTAAAATATTCTTCCCTTCTTGATTTTTGATTTTATTTATGTTCTCTGCGAGTTTGTCGCTAATAACTGTGGTGTTTTCAAGTCCCTTTTCGCTGATTGTCCTTGATAAAACAACTTTGGGAACTTTTTTATACCAGGCCGCATGTTCTTTGTCGTGTTTTGATGCATTTGGATGATCTGCAGCGGTGGGCCAATAACTTTCCATTAATTGATAAGTTACCCTTCCGTAAAGTGCGGTGTCAGCCTTGTCGGTCATTGTTGCAACAAAGTCAAAAATCTCATCATCTAATTTTGCCCAGTTCAATTCTCCCTTAGGTCCTGCAACAAAACCATCAAGTGAAGTGTGCATAAAAAAAAATAAATTTCTCATGTTGTTATTTGTTTATGCTATTTATGTACTCATTTTATTGTCTGTTATCTGTTTATGGCTTTAAGCTTTCTGCTTTCAGCTTTCAGCTTTGGGCTCCTTCATCATCTTCTTCGACCCCAGCAAAGCCAGCAGCGTTAGCCCCGCAGCAATGGTCAGATAATAACCCACATAGGCAAGTCCGTAATTCTGCGCCAGGGTGGTTGCTAAATAGGGGGTGAGGGATGCACCCAAAATTCCTGCAAGAGTAAAGGCCAGTGAAGCTCCGGTATAACGCACTGGTGCCGGAAAGATCCCTGCCAGCGCAGTGCCTATGGGTCCGTAGCTAAGGCCCATCAGGAACATGCCCAGTGAAAGGAACACTCCTGTGAGGAAGGTGTTGCCGGCGATGAAGATAAAGGCAAAGATAAGTCCGAACAACATGATCCCTATAGTGGCTAAAACAAGCATTCTATTGCGTCCGTATTTATCAGCCAGCCAGGCAGATAGGGGGATCCCTAATCCGAAGAACAGCATCGAGATCATTTGCAGGATCAGGAAATCGCTTTTAGTGTAATTCAGGGCTGTAGTACCCCAACTCAGCGTAAATACGGTCATTAAATAAAACAGCAGGAAGGTGGTGATCGTAGCCAGCGTACCTAAGGTAATGGCTTTGGTATGTTTTACAAACACATCCTTTACCGGCATTTTTGAGCGCTGCTTATTGTCGATGATCTTCATAAAATCAGGCGTTTCGGTAATTTTTAATCGCACATACAGGCCTACAAATACGAGCAGGGCACTGGCTATGAAGGGGATGCGCCAGCCATAGTTTAAAAAGTCGCTTTCATTCATGGTTCTGCTCAGTATAAAAAAAGAGCCGGTAGATAAAAGGAAACCGATAGGAGCGCCTAATTGCGGAAACATGCCGTACCAGGCTTTTTTATGAGGAGGGGCATTTTCTGTCGCCAGTAATACCGCACCTCCCCATTCACCGCCCAGACCTAATCCCTGTCCGAAACGAAATACGGCCAGCAATATCGGGGCGGCAATGCCAATAGAGGCATAGCCGGGCAGGAGGCCAATAGCCACAGTTGATGGCCCCATGGTCATTAGCGCTGCAACGAGCGTCGCCTTACGCCCCTTGCGGTCGCCGAAATGCCCGAATAGCGCTGCACCCAATGGCCTTGCAAAAAAGGCCAGTGCAAAAGTAGCCAGCGACTCGAGGGTAGCCATAGCCGGAGTCGATGCCGAGAAAAATAATTTAGGAAATACCAGTACCGCGGCAGTGGCATAAATGTAAAAATCGAAAAACTCAATGGTGGTACCGATGAGGCTTGCTGCAAGAATACGGCGTACCGGATTTGCGGGGACAGGTAGCTGGGTCATAGACCCAAACATAGGAAAATTGAATTTATTTTTATCTGCCCCTAAATCTTTCACACACCCTGCCTCCAAGGTACCAACATCGTACCATGTTCGTGACTTCTTCGTGCAATACTGCTCTCAGTGGGTCTTAAGGGGGTGTTCTACGAACATCTCACGAAGGAGTCACGACCAAAACCTAATTTTTAGTCTATTTTGAAATGTAGTTCAAAAATTGCCTTATACGGAATATGGGCGGAATCCATTTTTTTATAAACAAATCTGAAGACTCTATAGGTAAAGACGCTGTGATTAAACTGTACAACAGCCCTTACTTCACCACAATCTGATCAGTATAAATAGAAATGAGCTGTCTAGAGCGGATATGCCAGGATAGGGTTTTTAGCAAACTTTCTGCATGTACTTAATGTAGCGGGCCAAGGTACCTGCTTTTAGTTCCGCCTGAAAGGACAGGAATGAAATTTTTATGATTATGGGATTTTCAATTGGGTTTGGATTTACCCTGTGATCGGTGTTATCACCGATCATCACATTCACCTATGGTCGGTGTTATCACCGTACCATTACCCTGTGGTCGGTGTTTTCACCGTACCATTACCCTGTGGTCGGTGTTTTCACCGTACCATTACCCTGTGGTCGGTGTTTTCACCGTACCATTATTTTTCTACTCCCCTGATCTCCACCTTAAACTCCGGATTATCAAACACGTTCTTCGAGAATTTATAATTACTGTAGCTATCTATATCGATAAATTCCTTTTTTTCAATAAAATTTCCACTGATTTTAACTTTATCGCCCACTTTTAATCCCTGAATCATTTCCTGTTTGCTTTTATCCAGCATACTGCTCAAAATAATTGACTTCTGGGCGGATTTATTCGAAGAATCCAGAGGAATACTGAAATTAACTTCAATGGAAGCCGATTTATCAATGATCTCGACAAGGCTTCCCTCCCAGGAATTAAATTTTAATTGCAGACTGTCTTTGACATAGGCTTTCGTAGAAATCACACCATTGTCCAGCAGTATGCTCCGATTGGCTTTATCCTGTTCTGTAGCATTTACAGCATCCCGTATTGATTTGACATAGTTTACAAATCTGGTCTGATCCGCCGGACCCTGGACTTCTGCATTTTGTAAGCAGGAAGCGAATAGGAACAAAATGCCCGCGATAATGAAATTTCTCATATTCTTTTTATTGTTGAATACCCAAACAAGCTATTTCTTAGGGCTATATCAGGTTAAATTAAATGTAGCCAATGGCTCTGAAAATTCCAATAAGCCCAACAAGTATCCAAAATACATTCAATAACGTATAGGCGCGGTCTTTTTTGAGTATCGCGCACCAGGATAGCAGAATAGCATCAATGGTATTGAAAACCCATACAAAAAGAAAGGGGCTATCGGGACCGAGCCAGCTGACCAGCGTAAAGCTGAAAATCCGCATAATGACCCCGATCATTTCAAAAGCTTTTATGTTTTGAAGTATAAACTGATTCATAGAGCCCTGAAACTAAGTATTTGTTTTTTAAAAGATGTGGACACTATTTCGACTTTAAGGTGAAGGAACTTGTTATTGAAATGCAGGAATTTCTGGAAAGGGAATGCACCCCGATTATTGTTCGGGTATGTCTTCCGGCTTCTCCAAGTACCTCATTAAAGAGATCAGAAGCACCATTTGCTACCTTGGGACCATCATTCCAGTTTTCAGCATTCTGAAAATAAATATCGAGGTGATTGAGGCCTTCAATGTTTTCAAATCCAACGAATTTTTGGATCTGTCCGATGATATTCCTTGCACAGATCCTGGCAGCTTCATAACCTTGTTCGGTACTGATCTGATCACCTAAGCGACCGGCATGCTGAAGCTGTCCGGCTTTTATAGGGAACTGAATGGCTACATAGGCTATGTTGCCGCGGGTATTGACTGCAGTGTAGGAACCCCCCGGTTTGGGTAGATTTTCGGTATTGATCTGAAGGGAATTGATATTATCCTGGATGCTCATACGTTTAATTTTTGTTCTGTGCCAAAAGTACAAATGGAAGGGCAAATGGGCTCAGTTTATTTTTAAAGTTCAGGTACAAGATTGCTTTCGTGCCGGAGATTATTCCGGTTTCAGCAAAACCTTACTCACACTCACTTTCTCAATCTTATCTCTTGAATAATAGATCGGGAAATACTGATCTTTCGCCCATGGTTCGAATAAATTTCTGTAAAATGGACTCTCAGGATCACCCGATTGCCCCGGACCATTGGTAGCCTGTGCCGCATCCCAGTCGCCGGTATTGAGGATGATCCTGAAAGATGCTCCTGCGCTCTGACGTAAATTTCCGCTCGTTGAACCCGGGGTATCTCCGTAACCTCCGCGGGGCAGGGGACCCAGATCCAGTTTCTTTTTGATACTGTCATTTACCACCGCACCCAGCGCATGTACCATATAGGTATGCTTATATTTCTCCTGTCCGTATTGCCATTTGCTCATGTCTGCCCCCAGTTTCTTTTCCAGATCCTTAATCCCTTCTTTGAAAGCCTCAGTTAGAAAAAGGTCTCTTCCGGATTTAGGATCAGATCCAAATTTTTTATCAGGTGAAACAAGCCAATCAACTAATTTTTTAGTTTGAAGACTGATCAGGCCTTTAGCTGCTTCAGGGATAAACTGCTTAGTTGCGATTTCTTTAATTTTAGTCTCCCAGGCTACATAAATAGCTGCTTCTATGGAGTTTGGCTTCAATTTATAATCCCATCCCCTGAGTTTATTTCTTGCTTCAGCAGATTTTCCTTCCAAAAGCAGATTGGCAAGCAGGGGAGCCAGAGTTCTGGCGGGGATAGAGAGATAGTCCACCTGCAGGGCCTTCATATCGTTCATGGTCAGTTTTTTGCCCGAACCCAAAACTTCATTGATGCGGTTTCCGCGGTAGGGATCAGCCCAGACATATCCGATCGCATCCCAGTGTGTATATTCTTCAGGAGTTACAT
Organism: Pedobacter sp.; assembly: GCA_036677005.1. Lineage (GTDB taxonomy): Bacteria > Bacteroidota > Bacteroidia > Sphingobacteriales > Sphingobacteriaceae > Daejeonella. The sequence continues at coordinate 106,251 of JAKFBV010000112.1, read as the reverse complement.
TCTGATTGGCGGTGGCGAAATACCCCTTCTTTGGGTTCGATGTATGGGGTCTCTCTTTTATCGGTAAATAACCTTCCCATTCATAACGCCCATCACCCGGAACAGGAACGAGTCCGCTTGAATTTTTGCGTACCGGTGAAATACCCACCACCTGCCAGCCGATATTTCCTTTTTTATCTGCCCAGACCATATTCAGGCTTGGAATATGGCTGTAGCTGCAGGCTTCACGAAACTCTTCCCAGGTTTTAGCCTGATCCATACGCAGGGAGGCTAAATAAGGTGCTCCTCCCGGTTCAAGCCACCCGCAGCGAACGGCATAAGCTTTTTTATGTACAGAGTCAATATAAGTCACCGGACCATGGCGGGTGTAGAGGAGCTCTGCCATCACATCATTTTTATCTTTGACTTTGATGCTCTCCTGTATAAGCTTCATATCGACCCATTCTCCCTTGTACCTGTACTGCCTCAAATTGGCTGGATTCAGGTCGTAAACATACATATCCTCACTGTCGGTGCCGAAGATGGTCAATCCCCAGGCTCCATACTCATTATGCCCGATCGAAACGCCGGGGATCTCGGGCTCGCCGCCACCAAGTACATTCCATCCCGGCGCTACCAGGTGGGTCATGTAGCGCAATGAAGGAACAGAAATCGTCCGGTGCGGATCGTTTGCCATATAGGCTGAGCCATCTTCCATTTTATCTGCACGGACCACCCAGTTATTACTGCCGATTGAGAGTTTGTCTTCTTTCGCCTCATCCACCGGCATAATGGCGAGCTTAGCTGTCAGCTCTGTATCGCCGCGATATTCTTTATCTACATCTTCCGGCTTAAATTTTACCGTTGCCCTGAAGGCATCATACAATTCCAGAATATCATCAGATAAAAGTTCCTTGCTGATGGCCGGGTCCAGTTCAATATTGGGGTCTTTGGGATGAAAGGAAGAGAGTTCTTTCACTTTTTCTGCACCTATTTTAGCCACTGCACGACCGGTTTTCAATTCCACACCGATATTGCCCAGAAGTCCCTGATGCCTGGAAATAACCACATCTGGAGTCCATTTTCCGGGTTTAATATTCAATAATTTAAATTCAATTGGCAGTTTTTCGGGCGTTTTAAGCATTTCTTCAATGCAGGCATTTACCCCATCGGTATAGGCCCTAATGATTTCCTCACCATCCTTGTGATAATGATTCATTTCCTGTTTCATATCACCCCGGAATTTGAACAGGCGGGTGCCGATATCACGTTTGATCTCGCGCTCACCTAAAATTTCTGCAACAGTTCCTGTAGCCTGTCTTCTCCAGATCTCAAACTGAAAAAGCCGGTCTTTGGCGGCGGCATATCCCTGGGCAAAAAACAGATCGTGCTGGTTTTTCGCGTAAATATGATTGACACCCCATTCATCCCTGATAATTTCTACAGGTTCTTTCAGACCTTTGACAGATAAATTATCAAAGCCGGATTTGCCGCAGGAAATAAGAACTGTTCCAATCAGAATGATGAGTGTAAACCTCAGCGAATGATAGTTAAAACGTTTGAATGATCTTTCGGTATGAATATCCATAGCTTTTAAGATTAGGTATTGAAGCAGATTTTTTGCAAACTTTTCTGAATATCAGTATTTTAGGGGATAGAAGCAAAAGATATAGGCATGAATGAATTCGACAGGCAGAATAATGATCTCTGGAAATGGGGGATTGTCTATTACAATCCGAATGATCCTTCTGTCTGTGTTGAGAAGCGATTCGGAATTGGCTGGACATTGAATTTTGCCCATAAAGAATCCTGGTTCATTATTATGATGATACTTGCTATTCCTGTTGCTTTTTTGATTTTTGCCATTTTTAGATAGGGTGGTTAGTTGTCATTGCGAGTGCAGCGAAGCAATCTCCTCACTATTATTACTACCTGTCATAAGATTGCTTCGTCGTGCCTCCTCGCAATGACAAGTGTGAGTGTCATTGCGAGTGCAGCGAAGCAATCTCCTCACTAGTATTACTAAATGTTATAAGATTGCTTCGTCGTGCCTCCTCGCAATGACAGGTAATTACTTCGTCGTGCCTGCCCGCAATGACAAATAAGTGTAAGTAAGCGATTTAAATATTTTGTACCTTAAATAGAGTTCATATTTCCTCTATCTTTTTATTAATTTGTTCTCTTAAGTGATCATATCTGCTCAAAATGGCTGGAGGAGATAGAGCATCTTTTTCAATCGTTTTTTATGAAAAAATTAAGATTATTAGCGGCATTTGCAATTTGTGTTTTTGCTCCTGGCATCGTCAACAATAGCATAGCGAATTTCCCGGATCAACCTCTTATGAAGGATAGTATTCCTGCAGTTCAAAAGATCAAAGATATTATGATCTATGAAAATCCACAGTTCTATTCCGCATTTCCATCCATTGTAAAGCGTCCGAATGGCGAATTCCTGCTGGCTTTCAGGCGTGCTCCCGACCGGAAGATATTTGGCGAAAGCCATACCAATCATGTTGACCCTAACAGTTATCTGGTGTCTGTACGTTCAAAAGATGGAGAAAACTGGACGAAAGATCCGGAACTGATCTATGCACACCCTTTCGGGGGTTCGCAGGATCCCTGTTTGCTGCAGCTGCGCGACGGAACATTGCTCTGTGCCAGTTACGGATGGGCATTTGTCCGCCCGGATGGGATGGAAAATCTTAAAAAACCCTATTTCCTGGCGGGAGGAGCTGTATTTCTGGGCGGCTACCTGGTACGGTCCAGGGATGGGGGAATGCATTGGGGAGAGGCCATCTACCCACCGCATATACAGCCTGAAATTAATATTAATCCTTTGGGCAAGCCTGTACCTGCCTATAACCGGGGGGCAATGTACGAAGGTAAAAGCGGACGTATTTTCTGGACCGTTGCAGCTTCGGATGCACCGGGAAAGACCTCTGTACATCTGATCAGTTCTGATGATAAAGGCCTGACCTGGAACTATTCAGGTCCGGTGGCGGTTGACGATAAAATTTCTTTCAATGAAACCTCGGTTTATGAAACCCCAAAGGGCAACCTTGTTGCGTTTTTAAGGACCGCAGGTTTCGCTGATCAGGCATGTATTGCCCGTTCTACTGATGGAGGCAAAACTTTCAGCAAATGGGAGGGTATGGGATTTAAGGGTCATCCTTTGAATGCCCTCCGGCTTCCGGATAAGCGGGTGCTGATCACCTATGGCTACCGCCACAAGCCTTTTGGAATTCGTGCCCGGATTCTGAATGAAGAGTGTACTGATTTTAAAACTGCTCCCGAGATTATTCTGCGTGAGGATGGCGGCAGCACAGATATTGGCTATACCTGGCCTGTACAATTAGATAAAAACAGGGTTCTGGTGGTTTATTATTTTAATACAGATAATGGAACCCGAACTATAGAAGGTACTATTCTGAAGATCAATTGATTTTCCTGCTAAGCCGGACAGGAATGCCATTGATAAATTATCTCTTTCCTGCCGGTAACTTATAAATAATTCTGCTTATTTGTCTGATTTTCATTAAATTAACCCATGCCATTAAAAAGATCAGACCAGCCTCTGATCCATTCCTGAATGGGAATTTAATTGTTAAAATTGATCGCTGATCCATGAAAAAGCAATATCATGAGGTTATAAATATCCCTATAGCTGAGATAAGACTTCAGGGAGAATTGATCATTCCGGAACAAAGCAAAGCAATCATCATTTTCTCTCATGGCAGCGGCAGCAGCCGGATGAGCAAACGTAATCAGTTTGTGGCCCGGCACCTTAATGAACATGGATTCGGGACTTTGCTGTTTGACCTGCTGACAAGTGAAGAGGACCAGGATTATGAGAATCGTTTTGACATTGATCTGTTAACAGCAAGACTGGTTTCCACGAGCCTGTGGCTGGAAAAACTTCCTGAAGCAGGAGGACTATCTGTCGGTTATTTTGGTGCCAGTACCGGAGCTGCTTCCGCCTTAAAGGCAGCAGCCGTGCTCCGGCATATTTTCGCGGTGGTTAGCCGGGGCGGGCGACCTGATCTGGCTATGGATGAGCTGGAGGATGTTAAGGCCCCAACATTGCTAATTGTGGGCAGTTTAGACCAGGATGTACTTGATCTAAATCAGAAAGCCTATTTGAAGCTGAATTGTGAAAAGCGTCTCGATATTGTGGAGGGTGCAACACATCTGTTTGAAGAAGAAGGTAAACTGGAGCAGGTAGCGGAACTTGCAGCAAACTGGTTTATAGATCATTGTCTGCCCTGAGATATTTTTACCTAACCATAATCTGATGTTTAAAGACCGAACAGAAGCCGCTTTATTACTCTCGGCCCGGCTGAGCAAGTATAAAAATGATCCGGGACTTGTGCTGGCAGTACCAAAAGGGGGTGTGCCTCTGGCTTACATCGTTGCAAAGGAGCTTGGATTTCCAATGGAGATCATCTTTACGAAAAAGATAGGGCATCCCACAAATAAGGAATATGCTATCGGTGCGGCCAGCCTGACCGATTATTTTGTGGTACCGCATGCGGATGTGAGTGAGAAATATATTGAAGAAGAACTGAAGAATGTCAGGGCGAAACTTCAGAATATGTATAATAAGTTCAGAGATATGTATGAACCCGTAGATATGGAGGGGAAAACTGTGATCATCATTGACGATGGAATGGCTACCGGAAATACTCTTTTAAGTACGGTTAGTGTCATAAAAAAGAGTAAGCCGGGTAAAATTGTGATCGGTGTTCCTGTGGCATCACCTGAGGCAGTTGAAAAACTTGAAACGGAGGTCGATGAGCTTATTGTGTTGCTGAGTCCGCCAGGTTTTAACAGCGTGGGCGCTTATTATGAAAATTTCGAAAATGTAAGTGAGGATGATGTGCTTGTATATCTGGAAAAACTAAAAGGCTCAAAATGATTGATCGGGCCTCTTAGTTTATTGATAGTTTCTCTGAAAATGGTTTTGCCCTATTAACAGGATTTTCAGCGTTTATTTAAAGGTGTCTGCATCCCGGTAGGCTCTGATCAGCGCTAATTCTCCTTCTTTTCCAGGTTTTGCATTGCCATGTTCCATTCCCAAAACCCCTTTGTATCCCTTGCTGTCAATGTATTTAAATACATTCCGGTAATTGATCTCCCCGGTTCCTGGTTCCTTTCTACCAGGGTTATCGCCGATCTGAATGTAGGCGATCTCATCCCAGCATTTTTCCATCGTTGTGATCAGATTTCCCTCATTGCGCTGCATGTGGAAGATATCATAAAGGATCTTACAGGCAGAACTTTTTACGCCCTTACAGATCATGTGGGTTTGGTCTGCATTACGCAGGAAGAGATTGGGTGTATCGCTGAGCGGCTCAAGCACCATGATCAATCCATGGGGCTCCAGGATATCGGCTCCGCGTCTTAATGCCTCGATCACGTTTCCCGTTTGAATACCTATTGGAAGAGCACGTTCAAAATCTCCCGGAACAACAGTCACCCATTTCGCATTGACACGTTTTGCCGCTTCAACAGCCTGACGGCATCCGTTTAAAAAAATGTCGATATATTCCTGTTTACCTGCAGCCAGTGTATTTGCTCCGTTTCCACCCTTATCAACTACAAATACACCCATGGTCATACCCAGTTTTGCCAGAGTTTTGCCTATTTCTTCCTGTAAAGGCACAGGCCGTTTCACTAAGCCATTGTCTTCTATACTCCGGAAACCCTGATCATGCATAAATTTGATCTGATCGATGAAATCTGCTCCTGCATGAGCGGCAAACATCCCTGCATGGGGAGCATAGTTCAGATTGAATGTTTTTTCTACCCTGTTTTCATCTCGAATGCCTGCAGCAAGAGCCGAACTCCATGCTGCAGCCCCCAGTCCCAGCATGACACTGCTTTTTATAAATTCGTTTCGTTTCATATTCTTATTTTTTTTTAAGCGCCTCAGATTACTTTACTTACTCCCGGAATTGCATATGGATAGGTGCCATCGAAGTTCGGTAATACTTTAGGTAATGCATCCCATGCAAGTTTATCCGGAAATAAGTTGATGTTTGAGTTTATAGCATCATCCCATTTGATGATATCGCCGGAATAGCTGGCATAGCGGCCAAGAATTGAGGTCATTGTACTCTTTGCGGCATTCTCAGCATCTGCGAACTTATATTGATTGGCTGTAATTGCAGCAAATAATTCGTCATGTTCAGTTTGATACGGATTTGGGTCATTCTTGCCTTCATAGTTCAGCAAAACTTTGCCTTTATGATCCCAGATCTTTCCTTTATTTGCTGAATCAAAATAAACTTTCCCTTTGGTACCCTGGAAAGATTCATCAACGCGGTTTGCTCCCCCTGTAAAGTGGCGGCATTGACTTGAGATTACTGATCCATCATCATAAACGAACTCAATCGAGTGGTTGTCATAAATCTCACCATAATCTTTACCGGTGCGCAGGAATCTGCCACCGGCTCCGTATGCTGAAACAGGATATTTACCTTTTATCCAGTTTGCAACATCGATATTATGGACATGCTGTTCAACGATATGATCACCGCAAAGCCAGTTGAAATAGTACCAGTTTCTCATTTGGTATTCCATTTCTGTTTGACCCGGCTGACGCGGATTTACCCATACACCACCACTGTTCCAATAGACCTGCCCGGAGATGACATCACCGATTTCACCATGATGAACACGAGCCATTAACTCCCGGTAGTTTTTCTGATAATGCCGTTGTAAGCCCACAACTACATTTAGTTTTTTGCGTTTTGCTTCTTCTGCGGTTGCAAGTACACTGCGGATTCCGGGAGAATCTGTTGCAACAGGCTTCTCCATAAATATCTGCTTATTCTGTTTTACAGCTTCGGCAAAATGAGAAGGTCTGAATCCCGGAGGCGTACACAGAAGGACAACATCTGCATCAGCCATCGCAGATTTATAGGCATCAAAACCAATGAATTTTTTGTCATCCGGTACACTTATTTTCTCAGCTCCATATTTGGCCAGCAAGGCTTTGTAACTCTTGTCCAGTTTATCAGGGAAAGCATCAGCCATGGCTACAAGTTTTAAATTGAACCTGGTGCTCATTGCCTGAAATGCTGCTCCTGTACCCCGGCTTCCGCAGCCAATGAGGGCGATTTTAATTATGTCTGACCCGCTCGCATAGGCGCCGGCAAGAGGCATTCCACTTAATAATGCGCCTCCTGTCAGGATGGCCGAGGTCTTTATAAAATCCCTCCTGTCTTTAGTTTCAGAAATTTCGTTCTTCATTTTATGAATAATTTGATTTAATAATCAGCTATGGGTTCACGATTGTAATAGGTTTCTATTTCTTCCTTAGAAGGCGGTACAAGCGGCCGGACAATGCGTATTCCTACAAATGTCGCTCCGGTTAACCACCAGTTACTTTTTGGTATCTGCGGATCGATCTGTTTCCATTCCGGTTCAGATCCTCTGCGGCTGGCTGAACGGAGACTGGTCGCGGGATCTTCAAAAGATCCGCCGCGAACGGAATTTGGATATAAAGTTTCAACAGGCACTAACGGATCCGGGGCAGTGCTGTTTTTAAATTTGCTGTATGTGTCAGGCTTATACTGGTCTATGGTCCACTCGGTTACATTTCCATGCATATCATGAAGCCCCCATGGGTTAGGTTTCTTACTTCCTGTAGGATGTGTTTTGTTATCGCTGTTTGCCTTGTACCAGGCGTATTCATCTAGTTTTGAGCCTGCCGGAGTGGAGTAGGGGCCATTGGTCTGAGCGCGACAGGCATATTCCCACTCTGCTTCTGTAGGTAAGCGGTAAAATACACCGGTTCGGGTGTATAGCCATTTGCAGAACTGGATGGCCGCATATTGTGTCATTCCGATGGCCGGGAAACCTTCTTTGCCCATGCCCCAGGTCATATCAACATAGGGCCTGGTTGGCCTGGTTAAGGCATCTATTTCCTTACTCAGAGGCATTGAACTACGGTTTATATCCTGATTTTTATACACAAATGGTTCAAAAAGATCCCAGGTCACCTCCTGTTTAGCCATCCAAAAGGGACTGATCTTTACCTGGTGCTGCGGACCTTCATCAGGGCGCCTGCCGGCTTCATTTTCCGGACTGCCCATCGTAAAACTTCCGCCCGGAATGGCATTCATATCAAATTTCAGATCAGTTCCCTGAAGTTCCTGGGTATAATTTTTAAAATTGTTGTCCTGCGCCAAAATAACGGCCGGAATTAATAATAAACAAAAGCTGGCTGTTATTAATTTAAAGGTAATTGATCTCATGTATCCGATATGCTCCTGAATTCTATTGTAAAATAAATATGATGAATTTCAATGAAAAATTCATAGCCTATTCATTACCTGAAACAAAAAAACCGGGACGATGCCCGGTTTTTTTGTTATTTGTGTTTACTTATTTTTTTGCAATTCTGTAAAGCCTTCCCTCGTCAGTAATAGCATAAAGAGCCCCGTCTTTACCTTGCATGGTGGATCTGAAGCGTTGGTTTTGATCAGCAAGTAATCTTTCTTCACCGACTACTTTATTGTCCTTTATTACCAGACGCAGGATATGTTTGCCACTTAAAGCACCGATGAAAAGATTGTTTTTCCATTCAGAGATGACATTGGAGGAGTAGAATGACATGCCACTTGGAGAAATTGATGGATTCCAGTAGTAAACCGGCTGCACCATACCTTCTTTTTGCTGAATTCCTTCACCCACCTTAACTCCGCTGTATTCCAGACCGTAAGTGATTGTGGGCCAGCCATAGTTTTTGCCCGGTTTTATCAGATTTAATTCATCACCGCCCATTGGACCGAATTCTGCAGTCCAGATGTCGCCTGTTACCGGATGAAATGCAAGATTTTGAACGTTTCTGTGACCATATGAATAGATCTCAGGTCTTGCTTCAGCGTTTTTAAGGAATGGATTTCCGGGAGCAGGTTTTCCATCTTTGGTTATGCGTATAACTTTTCCGTTTGCTGATGTCAGGAACTGTGCCTGTGGCCTGGTCTCCAATGAGGAACGTTCTCCGGTTGTAACCAGTAAATTTCCGGTTTTGTCAACAAGCACTCTGCCTCCGTAGTGACCCATGCTTGGGTGTGCGGGCTCAGCTCTATAAATGACTTTCACATTTTCCATTTTTTTCTCATCCGCTGAAAGTGTTCCTTTAGCAACTGCGGTCTGATTTCCTGTACTGATTTTTTCAGAGAATGCCCAGTAAACAATCCTGTTTTTTGCAAAAGCAGGATCAATGGTCAGACCTAATAAACCACCCTGACCGCCTGAATTTACTTCCGGAAGTCCGGTAATTGGCTCACTGACCTTTCCGGTAGTAGTAATAATCTTCATCACTCCTGTTTTTTCTGTGATCAGCAATCGTCCATCCGGAAGAATAGTGATACCCCAGGGTCTCTTCAGTCCTTCAGCGAGTATTTTTACATCCAAAGGAGTCTTTGTTTTTATTCCTGCAATTCTGGTTTGGCCTTTGAATGCGGGAGAATAGGAGTTGTTTGGTTGTAGTTTTTCAACCGGAGCAGTAGTGGTGTCCTGAATTGCAGCAAAGCCGGCAGAAGCGGTGGCATTAATGCTGTATGAAGTAATAATTAATGCTGCAGCAGCAGTAAACACGGAGAATTTTTTATTCATTTTGATTGGGTTTAGATGATAGATACAAATTAATTAAATATCTGATTTTTAATAATACTTATTTCAATGATTTCATGTCAATAACAAAACGGTATTTGACATCTCCGGCCAATGTACGTTCATAGGCCTCATTGATCTGGTCAATATTGATCATTTCTATATCAGATGTGATATGATGTTCAGCACAGTAATCCAGCATTTCCTGAGTTTCTTTTGTGCCTCCTACCAGAGATCCAACAAGGCTGCGGCGGCCACCGATCAGCTGAAATGCAGATACATCAGCCGGATTTGGCGGAGCTCCCAAAAGAATCATTACCCCGTTTGAGCGCAAAAGGGCAAGATATTCATTGTAATCATGATCCGCAGATACGGTATCTATGATGAAATTGAAGGTGCTGGCGAGCGACTTCATCACTTCAGGGTCAGTGGTCAGTTTAAAATGTTTTGCACCCAGCCGTTTCGCATCCTGTTCTTTATTTTTTGACCGGCTTAAGACGGTGACTTCAGCTCCCATAGAGGAGGCGATCTTAACAGCCATGTGTCCAAGTCCGCCTAAACCCAGCACAGCCAGTTTATCTCCCTTTTTGACATTCCAGTGTTTGATGGGACTGTAGGTGGTAATGCCTGCACAAAGGAGTGGTGCAACATTCGCCAATGGCAGCTTATCTGAAACATTAAGAACAAACCGGTCTTTTACCACAATATGTGTTGAATATCCGCCAAGGGTGATCGTTCTTTTGTCCTGAGATAAGGAATTATAGGTTTGAGTATGGCCGTTTTCGCAATATTGTTCCAGATAGTCATTGCAATTACTGCAATGTCCGCAAGAGTCCACAAAGCAACCTACACCAACGGTATCGCCTGCTTTAAAACGTTTTACTGACTCACCAACACGGGTAACTTTACCAACGATCTCATGCCCCGGTACTGCAGGGTAAATTGTTCCTTTCCATTCATTTCGGGCGGTATGGATGTCTGAATGACATACACCGCAATAAAGGATTTCGATCTCAACATCTTCCGCACCCGGTTCACGACGGTCTAACTGCCAGGGCTCCAGTGGCCTGTCTGCACTTTGAGCGGCATATGCTTTTACTGCTTTCATAGTTTCATTTAAGTGCTTAAAGTTAGTTAAGATTTGATTAATCTATTCTTATTGTATGTAAAATACAGGTGACTGAGGAAATGAAGGTCTATAGTATTAATGTCATTGCGAGGAGGCACGACGAAGCAATCCTATGACGGTTAGTAACATTAGTGAGGAGATTGCTTCGCTGCGCTCGCAATGACATCCATCATGACTTTCATTGCAATGACGGGCTAATTTGTTTAGTAATTATTGTTTAACATTATGTAAATTGGGTACGTAAACGTAAATATGGAAACCAAAAATACAATCAATCGCCGCCACTTTATTGCAGGAACAGGTTTGCTCCTTGCGGGATATACTTTGAGACTAAATGGAGCAGAACTTCAGACTTCCGAACCGATCATTGATATTCATCAGCATACCGATTATGCCGGGAGGTCTCAGGATAAAATGCTGGCTCATCAGCGGATGATGGGAATTACAACCACCATTCTACTGCCGGGGGGAAGGCCTCTCAATTATGGCTCAACTCATTACGGATTGAGCAATGGCCTGCAGGTTAAGGCCGGAGGGAATGAGGTTTGTTATCAGTATGCTAAAGATCGTGCTCCTGAAATGCTGTTTGGAGCATGTGAAGTGCCTGATTTTCCGGGTGCAATCCCTGAGATTGAAAAATATCTGAAATTAGGTGCCAAAATGATCGGGGAGTTAAAATTCAATGTGGATTGTGACTCAGCCGAGATGCAAAAGATCTATCAGCTTGCACAGGAGTATGATGTGCCTGTTCTGATGCACTGGCAGTACAATATGTATAACCGCGGTTTTGAGCGTTTTCATAAAATGCTCGAAAAATTTCCGAAAGTTAATTTTTTAGGACATTCACAAACTTTCTGGGCCAATATTGATAAGAATCATCCGGATCAGAATATTTTATATCCAAGGGGCAAAGTAACTCCGGGAGGTTTAACTGATCGTTTAATGAGTGATTATCCGAATATGTATGGTGATATTTCGGGAGGATCGGGATTAAGCTCGATGACCAGAGATGAAGATCATGCACGTGCTTTTTTAAGCAAGCATCAGGATAAACTATTGTACGGCAGCGATTGTGATGATTCGGCCGGCCACGGACCGGCTTGCCAGGGTGCAGGAACTATTGAAGCAATTAAGAAACTTTCTGCGAGTAAAGCCATTGAACGAAAAATCCTCTACAATAACGCTAAAAAGATGTTCCGCATTTGAATTTAGCGGTTCTTTTTAATTACTGTTCGATTATATTTCTGCTGACCCTGAGGGGGTCAAATGTTTATAGCATTATGTTAACGTGAACTCGACATAATATTTTAAAAACCGCATAGAAACATAGCATTTTATAGCTTCTAACCTATATTTTAGACACAGATAGCCTTGAAGCTTCGCTTCAATCTATGTGATTTACAATCTATGTTTCCTTTAAAGCATAATAAAGGTCAATCTATGTGGTTAAATCTTAATCTTTAGATAGTTTAATATCGAACTCACGTTATGTTAATAAGGAAATCCCGACCCCGAAGGTGGTCGTATGTATTTAAAATTCACACATACGACCCTTTCAGGGTCGAACACGGTTTAATGAAGTTTCTATAAACATACGACCACCTTCGGTGTCGAAGAACAAGAACGATTAAACCGAGTTTAGCGGTTCCTTTTTTTAATGATTTTTACAATTTCATCCGCTATTAGCCTATGGCCTGTATCCATCGGATGGAGGCCGTCTGGCAGAAGTCCCTCCATTCCGGCAGGGTCTTTTCTGGCATATTTTCCAAAGACTTTCCATGAATTGACTAGTTCCACATGCTGGGATCTTGCCAGTTTAATTACGGCATCCCTGTAAAGTTTGAGCCTTTCATGCCTGAATTGAGGAAGCTTTGAACTAAGGGGATTGGGTGTCAGTAAAATAACCTTCCCATTGATCTTTTTGATCTCAGTAATAAAATAAGTCAGGTTTGCAATATAGTTTTCCAGGGGAATGCGGGAGGAAGTGCCTTCTCCTTTATCCTGGTAAGCATCATTCAATCCAAAATTCAGGCTTACCCAATCCGGATGATGAGCCAGTACAGCCTTGTCAAACCTGTCCATACCATGCTCGACTTTTGCCAGGCTGTTATCCTTAACCGATCCGGAATGGCTGCTGCCTACTCCTGAATTGATCACCTTGTTTGGAATTCCTGCTTCCGAAAGGGCTTCATGGATACGTACTGCATAAACTTTTTCGATTCCTTTTCGGGGAGCTGTTGTTGAATTTCCAAAAGTGACAATGGTCAGTTCCTTTTTATCCTGTGCTAATCCAAATGAGCTCAGGAATATTAATTGAAGAATCAGAATAGTTCTGAAACGGGAATTGGGTGTGGTTATGTTCATCTTCAATAGTTTTAGAATTGAATTTTATGATTATTGATAATCAGCTTCGTTTTTAATTTAAAAAAGCTCTGCTGGTTTAATTGCAGAGCTTTCTTTTTAAAATCAGTTTGCAGGATCAGGAAACCATCCCGTCTGAATAAAGATTATTTGTTGTGAAAGTTTTTTCTTCTGCTCTGACTGCTGCTGCTGCATCTTTGTGAGTCGGCATCCAGTTATGGTGTACATCACATTTGTCTTGCGGCACCCCGCGGATCACAACTGCCCTTTGTGCCGAATAGAAGGTATTATTATACATTTCCATGGTGGTTCCGGCAATAGTTGTATTGTCTTTTCTGTCCCGACCACCGTGCATGTCAAAGACATGGCTAAGGGATATACCTAAGTCAACATTATTTCGGGCAATATATCCGCAACCCGGCCTGCCTGTTCCTGCCAATGAATGGCGATTTTCATTGAGCAGATTAAATTCTATCAGTGATGAGGCCTCATCATGGCTAACTCCATAACCCAGTCCGTTATACTGGCATTTATGGATCAGGTTATGATGAATATGATTGCCTGTACCCTTCTGTAAGCTGACACCTGCATTGGCAAATGCCGATATCTCACAATTGTCTATTTCCAGATCACCGAATTTAGTTATTATCCCTCTTGAGGTCGGGAACTTATAATAATAAGTATGACCGGGTCCTCCCGGACCAAATGCCCTCTTATGATGGTCAAGGTATCTTTTCGAGTTGGGCCCCTGCAGCCTGATTCCGCTGATCCGTATATCCGGACCATCAATCTGGATCATACCCGGCGTGTCCAGGCTGTCGCTGGTTATCTGAGCCCCTTCAGAACCATTATAGCCCCGGTCACTTGCCAGTGTGACTCCCTTAGGGATCTTTAACATGATCTTATCAATGTAGATAAAAGTCGTCATGTCGATAATTAAATTTCCTGGAATGAATACCACCTGCCCGGCTTTGGCTTTTGCAAGTGCATCGATCAGGGATTCCAGGCTGTCAACAATATAATCACCGCTTGTAATGATCTTTGTATAACCTTTACCGCCTCCGATAGGCCCCACCGCATCAGCTTTAGCACCATAAATGACATTACCTACCTTTTTCCAGGTTGGTTTTTCTTTTTTGGCAGACTCAGTCTCAAAATTTGATTCAGCCGCAAATGCTGGGCTAATTGCACTTAATGCAGCTATTGAGCCTAAAGAGGCAGCAGTAACAAACTGTCTTCTGTTAAAATTTTTTGTTCCCATTTTTTATTTTTTAGATGACCATTCTTTATGTGTTGGAATACTGAATGCAGCTCCTTCTTCAAATTCGTAGATATAATTGGCAAAAGGATCTTTAGGGTTTTGTTCCGGATTATTTTTAAATCCCTTCGCAAAAGTGATCGGTCCGCAATCTATTCTGGTATATTTCCCTTCCCGTTTTATCCCTTTGATCGTGTAGGTTGCATCTCCTGCTTCCTTTGTTGAGATGATAAGCTGCTCACCGGTAAGACTGCCATTTTCGGGAAGTAACTGATCTACCAGAACCCATCCGCTACCCGAAGGATTTTTATTCATTTTAACGATCGTTCCCTTTATCTGTCCTTCAGATTTAAGGTTCAAATTTCCATAACTTAAAGAACTGCCGTTTACAAGAATTGCTTTACTTGCCTGATCGTTCTTCATCCTCAGGTATCCGATATTTCCGCTCATGGAGATATTATTCGGAAGTTTCATCAGCTTTTCTGAATCCGGATTGTACAATACATAATCAATGCTGCCATTGGTATGTTCAATTTGCAGTGCGATCTGTGATTCATCTCCATTATCCAAGCGTTTCACAGATTTAATGAATGGATTTTGTTTGTAGGGTTCGAAAACGGAGATGAATGTGCTGTTCAGGTTTTCACCTTTACGGTGCATCAATACATAGCCTAGTTTTTTAGGGTTGCCCGGTTTATTTTGAGGAGGATCACCATCAGCAAGAGCAAGGTCATTGGCCTGGGTGAGCCCGTACATTCTCAGGTGAATATTATCATCAGCTTTAGTACCGCGATAACCTGTTTCTGTTTTCCAGTCGATCATGAATTCTGAGGGCGGACTTAAATCTCTTTTAACATTGTAAAAGAAGGAATAACCCTGCGGGAAACCATTGGCTGCAGTGCCTTTTGGGATATTTTCTCCTGCATAGGTTCCTGCTTTCTGCTCAGTAAGTTTTAGTCCTGAGTTACTAAGCTCTCCGGGAGGGCCATGGAAGCTGTAAAGATGATCATTCCCGCCATCTACCTTGAAAATATCAATGACATAGGAGTTATTATCCCCTATTCCGGCATCTATCAGGAACATGGTTCTTTGATAGGTTTTTATATCCGGATAGGCGTTTTTGCCGTCTATCTCGAATACTCCGAAACCCTTTATTTGTTTAAAAAGTCTGGTATGTCCTCCCCATATTTCTTTTTGAGGTTTTTCATTTACCAGAACGAGATTATGTGATACTGAACTTCCTGTCCAATCACGATTGCTTGGGATATTGGTTGCAAATTCGGGATATCCATGATCAGGAGCTAGCCATTTGCCGAAAGCGAGCAGGTCGAAATTCATCAGATCGGGATGGGCATGCATGATGGTTCTTCCAAAATTATTTGCGATCGCTACTCCGTTATTCCCCTGGCCATTTTCCAGTAAGGCAAGTCCGAAGCCGCTCATCAGATAACCGCCTTCGGGTCTGGGACCTGAACGTTCCCCGATCTTTTGTATTTCTTTGCTGATTGCCTCAGGATCTTTCGAAAAGATATCCCTGCCAAGTTTATCGGCTGAATTTTTATTGGCGATATAGGCAGCTTTGGCGAATTCCGGATCTTTGGTGAAAATATAACCTTTTGCTATAAATTTCGGATCTGAATAGCCACCGCTTATAGTTCCGGTTGCACCGCTGTCGCCCATATTCGGTATAGCTATACCCAGGACAGCCATCCGGTAAGCCGCAAGAAATGTGGTGTTAAACTGGGGAAATTCCCTGATGATATTATGCCTGGTGTAAGCAGGATATGCCTGCAGGCGTTCGGCAATCTGAGTGACCAGGCGGCCCCACATCAGGGCATAGCCCGGTGCTCCTTCATTCGATGTGCCATCCCTGTCGAAGGTAGAGATCATTAAACCCGGAATATTTCCGCCATCTTTGGCAAAGGTCCAGTCGATCCATAAATTACTTTCCGGCTGGGTATCCAGGGCTATTGCACAGGTCGCCAGTGTTAGCTGATGCATTCCCTGGTTACCCCGGATATGGGTGGATAAAACAGCCTTGTATGCTGTTCGCAGAAGTCCGTCATCTACATTTTGCACAAACAAAGCACGGGAGCCTTTTGTACCGATACTGTACTTTTCACTCTGCTTCTTCAAAAAGCTGTACAGTTCCGGGTTATCTATGGTTCCGTTCAGGATCTTATCATAGGAATCAGCGAAGGACGAAATGATACCGGTTTCCCAGATAGAACCGTGAATTTTACCCATGTTGCGTCCTCCGTCAGAGTGATACCATCCTTTGTCGGCGTATGGTTTCCAGTCCATTTCAGGATAGACATCCGCAATGCGGTCTAAAATGATCCCTGCTTTACGTGCATATAACTTATCTCCGGTATAAATATAGGCTTCAGCAAGATCTGCAAGTCCTTTACTGATATAATCCCATTTCTTCCATACATAATACCCTATAAAGCGGTGTGCACGACCATTCTGATCAATATATCCATAACCATCATCTACTCCATATTTATGTAGGGGGTCTGAAGGGTCAGGGTGTTCAGTATTGAAAAGCAGGCTTTTATCACCTTTCGCAGCATCGAACTGTCCGCGTTCATCAATGGCACTGGCGTAAAATTTGCCAAAATCATTAGTTGGGAATACGCTTTTGCAGGATGGACAGGTTAGTTTCCAGGGTTTGGCCTCGAATTCAGGATTGTAGGGATAATTACCATACTGAAGTACCTCCAGGCCGCATTTTAAACAACCTAAAACTTTTGGGCCCTTTGCAATACGATCCAGCGTTACATCAATACAACGGGGAGTGTTTTGCCCGGGTACCAATGCCCAGATGTCTTCATCGCTTTTAGAGGCAAACGTTATCGCATTTTTGACCACCGTGCGCTTTAAGTCCTTGGCCCAATCGTATTTTTCACAGTTATTTCTAAGATTCTGAATTTTCTCACGGGTATAAAAACCGCCATACTGACGCTGTGAGTAGCTAAAACCGGATATGGCCATAAATGCCAGAATGGCCAAAAAACGAAGTGTAATGTATTTCATAAGCTTGTCAGGTATTTTATATTCAATCAGGATATTCTTGTTATTTAAGTTTGTAACTCATTAAGTGGGAGCCGGATACGAAGAAAATTCGCCCATGGGCATAATCACCGCCGGCTTTGATAGGTCCGGGAGCAGTTGCGATCAGCTTCATTTCATAGGTTTCAGGCCTGACCTGTACAATACTTCCCTTGCCGAATAAAATATATAATTTTCCTTTCGGGCCTTTTACAAAAATCCTGGGACTCTGTTCTGCAGTAGTAGGCCCGAACTCATCCGAGATATTTTTTGTGTGGATCACTTTCTTCTGAACCGGATCAAACACGAAGAAGTTCTTCTTGTCGGTGATGCCATAAACCAGCCCTTCAGGGGCCATGATCATTTCGCTGTATTCCTGTACTCCCGGAAATACGGCTTCCTGCCATTCGATCTTTTTGCTCTTCATATCCATGATATAAAGCAGCGATTCTTTTGCCTTTTTCTCTCCTCCTGATCCCGGTGAGGTGGTAGTGCCACCCAGGAGTTTCCCATTGGGCAGTGGTACCAGGCTCATGCTGGTTTGATCTTTGACAACATCCGAGTCTGTGAGCAGCACTCGTGTTTTTGCCGCATTATCATAAAATAACAATCCTCCGCCGGTGGCCCCATATTCGGGGGTTCCACCCATTATAATTGTCTTTCCATCGGGGTGGGCTATGATCCGGTAAGGCCGTATGATGCTTGGTGAAACTGTAGTTAGATGCAGGGGGTTTGAATCCTTGTTGTTCAGTTTTGTCTCTGCCCAAGGTTTGTAGGGATCCCATTCGATGAGATGACCGCCTGCATATACTCCGAAGTAAACTTTTCTGTTCTGGTTGACCAGGGCATTGAACTGACCCACTGCTGCACGGTTTACCCATGTGTCTTTTTTAAGATCATAATTAAAAAAGCGCATTGGAAAAGCTGTTCCTCCAACAATGGTACCATCAGGGGCTGTTCCTATTCCCATGACAATGGCCCCGTCACTGGTATAATTGAGAGTAACTTCCTTCAGGGCCTTCGTTTTCGGGTTTTCTGTAATCAATATCCGGTTCACCAGATCCAGGTTTTTTAGAATGGTGCCGTCCGGAAAGTTTCTATAGAAAAGGCTCTGCGAATCGGTGATTATCTTTTTGGGCTTACGGTTCGTGTATTGTCCAATTTTTTTACCCTCGCCTTTATAAAATTCGTACCATTCATTATCAATTGAACCTAATGCCTGGCCGTAAACTTTTCCATTTTGATCCCGGTAAACGATCGCAGTACCCAGTTTGCGCTCATTTTCCGGCAGCATGGGTTTAGCGATACCGGTGTTTGGATCAAATGCCAGGATCTGGCTGGAGGCTATGCCCAGGCCGAAATAGATCCAGCCGGCATCGTCAGCTACCAATGAGCGCTGATACTGCCTCCAGTTCTCCTGATGAACGTATTTATAGTCTTTCAGTTCCCTGGTATTCGGATCAAAGGAGATCATTCCGCTGTTCGGATAAGTGATCGCCCAGATCTTTCCATTATCATCTTCTGTCATAGCCATTGCCATTTGGGGCATAGTGGCTTTTGTGAAAGTAAATGCCCTTTTTACCGGATCAAATTCTATGAAATGATCTCTGAAGTGTGTATAGAATTTGTTATTGCTGGAAAGAATGGATGAGTAAGGGGTATCCTGTTTCGGATTAAAGGGGATTGGAAACTCTTCACTTTTGCCTGTCGCGGCATCGATCATCAACAGGGAATAGCCTCCGCGGTGATCAAACAGCCAAACCAGAACCACATTATTTCCGTTTCCGTCAATCGTGGATACCACTCCCCGGTGATTACTGATCGGGGAGGCTACTCCATGATCAAAAAAGCCCTTGCCCAGATCTTTGGTTGAAGATTGAACAGTAAAGCCGCTTTTATCCGCTAAGGGTATTACCTGAACCTCTTTTTGGGAATAGGCTTTCGAATTCAACAGGCTGATAATTGCCAGGAATAAACTGATTTTTGTTCTCATATGTTCATTGTGTACGTACCCATAAATATAAAAGAATTTAATTCATATCCGGAAGAGATATATTTTAATTTGATTGTTATCCGATTGCCATCCAGAAAATTACAGGATAATGTCTGCCGGAAGCTAATTAAACCGCTGGTTTTTGTTTTTGGAATTTGTGGAGTTATTATTGCTATGTCTATAGGATCAGTGCAGGGGAATAATAATTCAAAACTTAAATGGTATCTTTAGATTCCTATTCCTGACATTTAAATAATCTTTAATATTTTATTGTCATGGCTAAAAATGTTGATAAGCAATATATAATAGCGATCGGTGCATCTGCGGGCGGACTTGAGGCTATTTCCGCTTTTTTTGACCATACTCCTCTGGATGCAGTTACTTATATTGTGATTCAGCATCTGTCCCCTGAATTTAAAAGCCAGATGGGGCAGATTCTCAGCAGGCACACCAAACTTAAGGTTGTTGAAGCTGTTGATCATGCTAAGATAGAATCCAACAAGGTTTATTTTATTCCCAGTAATAAATTCATGGTCATTGTCAATGGGAGGCTTATCTTATCTGATAAGGCCGATGTGCCTAAACCTCACATGACCATTGATCATTTTTTTACTTCACTGGCTGAAGAAAGAGGTGACCGTGCAATTGGGGTTATTTTATCAGGAACAGGACATGACGGATCAAAGGGAATTGAAGCGATCAAAAGGCTTGGAGGAAAGGTAATTGTCCAGGATCCTGATACTGCCCAATACAGTGATATGCCATTAGCCGCGATCAAAACCGGTGCTGCAAATATTATACTACCGCCTGAAGCAATGCCACGGCAAATTGAAGATTATGTTGATCATGTCCTGCCCGAAAAACTGGTTAAACCTCCAGATCATGAAATAACTGAGGTCGAACTGGATGGAATACTTAATATGATCACCAGCAACCTGCCTCTTGATTTCACTGATTATAAGCGTCCCACGATTTTAAGGCGGATCAAAAGGCGGATGGGTGAACATAAATTCAGCCGGATCAAAGATTATTACAACTATTTGCAGAAGAATACGGAAGAGGTTCAGTTGCTGGCTAATGATTTTTTAATCAGTGTTACTTCTTTTTTCAGGGACCCGGAAGCTTTTAAAATTATTGAAGAAACAGTGATTCCTGATCTGATAGATCATAAGAGTCCGGGTGAGGTTTTAAAAGTATGGGTTGCAGGCTGTGCTTCAGGTGAAGAGGCCTATTCATTTGCAATTCTCATCAGAGAATACCTTGATAAAATTAACAAAGCTATAGAGGTGAAGATCTTTGCCACTGATATTAGTCATACAGCACTAACTGTTGCCTCAAGGGGCCAGTATTCAGCCAATATCGAAATGGCAATTAGTCAGGAAAGGTTGAAAAAATATTTTGATTATGATGGCAAAGCCTATAAAGTAAAACCAAAAATCCGGAGCATGCTGATCTTTGCCCAGCACGATCTGACAAAAAATTCTCCTTATTGCAATATGGACCTGATCAGTTGCCGTAATCTCCTTATTTATCTGAACTCAGTTTTGCAGAAAAAGGTCATTTCGCTGCTGCACTTCGGACTTAAAAAGGAGGGCTATCTTTTTTTAGGTCCGAGTGAGAATGCGGCCATTCTGGTTGAGGATTTTAATGAGATCAGCAATAAATGGAATATATTAAAAAGTAACAAAAGCGGCAGGTCTGTACGATTCGATAATTTTACCACTCCCGTAATTGATGGATTAAAAAAAGAAGCAGTAGAAATGAATCACAAAAGTAAAATACCTGCTTCAAAATCGGGTGTCCCTGATGAAATTAGCCTGGCCATCCTGGAAGAGTCGGGATTTAGCGGTATTTGTACGGATGAATCCTTAAAAGTACTGAGGTCTTTTGGCGATCCTTCAGCCTATCTGAAAAATGAGCTGTTCAATTTTAATCTGAATGATCTCCTGCCTGACAAAATTGCTGTCACCTTTAGAGCAGCCACTCATAAAGCTTTATCATCCAATGAGCGAATTGTATTGAAGGGTTTGGATTTTAATGCTGATCAGAGTAGTAAAATCAATGCTGCTGACGTTGTGATCAAACCCATTTCTGCACCGGGAGCCCGTGAAAAATTATTGCTTATTCTGTTTTTAAAAAGTAACGCAAAGGTGATAGAAGCGAAGGGCATTACTAATATTGGAATTGAAAAGCTGAAAAAGGAACATTTGCAAAGTCTGGAAGCTGAACTTGCAGAAGCGAAGATCAACCTGGAAGAAGCTTATGAGAGGATAGCGTCTTCCAATGAGAATTTACAGTCCTTTAATGAAGAGTTATTGTCGGCTAATGAGGAAATGCAAAGCGCCAATGAAGAACTGCAGTCCTTAAATGAAGAATTACAGACCATAAACAGGGAGCAGCAGAGTAAGAATGCCGAATTATCAGAATTAAACGATGACCTCAATAATTATTTTCGAAGTAATCAGAATGGGCTGTTGTTCGTTGACCATGATCTGCTTCTGAAAAAATTCTCACCAGCCGCGGTCCGGCATATCAATATCCGCGAGAGTGATATCGGGAGGCCATTAAGTAATATTACCACCAATATCAAATTTGAGACCTTAATTGAAGATGTAAAAAAGGTCATGCTCAGTGGTGAGACGATCTACAGGGAGGCCGAGTCGGCAGATGGGAATATATACCAGGTGATGACCATGCCTTATATCAGGAAGGAGAGTAAAAAAATTGATGGGGCCATTATTAGCTTTTATGATATTACCGAATTAAAGAAGGTTTTACATCAGCTGGATATTACCAATGATAACCTGCTTCGGAATAATGAGAAAATGACGGTTATTAACCGTGAATTGTCTGACCGGAATATTCAATTAAATAATTCAAGAAAATATACAGAGGAAATATTTAATACGATCAATGACCCTTTGCTGATCATGGATAAAGACCTGAAGGTGATCAGGGCAACTGCTGGTTTCTATGAGATGTTTAAGGTGACTGAAAAAGAAACTGAAGGGGTCTTCCTGTATGACCTGGGCAATAAACAATGGGATATTCAGGCACTTCGTGATCAATTGGAGAATGTATTGCCAAAACAGGGCTTTTTTAAGGCATTTGAGGTGGAGCATGTGTTCAATCAGATAGGTAGAAAGATCATGCTTTTGACCGCGAGACAATTTGACACCCATACCCATCAAAAATTGACTTTACTTGCAATAAATGACCTCACTGATAAACTTAAGGTTGAGGAAGGCATTGTGGAAGCCGAACGCCTGCTTATTGAGAATAAGGAACGCCTGCATTTTGCTATAGAATCGGCTGGTATCGGGGCATGGGATTATAATCCTTCTTCTGGAGAATTCATAATGGATAATCGCTGTAAGGAATTATCTGGTCTGAAAGCCGCTGATTTTGTTGACTTTCCGGTTTTCCTGAACCAGATTCACCCGGATGACCGTCATGTAATTAATGATACTATTCAAAAAACTCTGAAAGGAGCGAATAATGGTGAATTTAATAAGGAGTATCGAACGATAGGATTACATGACCAGAACCTGCGCTGGATAAAATCTAAAGGCAAGACCTATTTTGATAAAGATAAATGTGCCGAACGTTTCATAGGTACTATCCTTGATATTACCATGGATAAGGCCCTGGAGGAAAATACCAGGGAGCTTTTGACTAAAAAAGATGAATTTATCAGCATCGCCAGCCATGAGTTAAAAACCCCTATCACCAGTTTAAAGGCTTCATTGCAGCTTCTCAGAAGGGTTATGGATATTCCCTCATCGGATATAGCACTCAAGCTTTTGGATCAGTCGAGCAGAAGTATAGAAAAAATAGGCCGGCTGATCGATGACCTTCTTAATGTTACCCGGATGAATGAAGGCCAGCTGCGCCTGAATAAAACAACCTTTACTATTGCTGAAATGCTGGATGAATGCTGTACCCATGTAAGGGTCTCAGGAAAACATAAATTGATATTGCAGGGTGATAAATCTTTGAAGATCAATGCAGATGAGAACCGGATTGAACAGGTGATGGTCAATTTGGTAGATAATGCCGTCAAATATGCACCCGATAATATCAATATCTATTTAATTGTAGAAAAGACGTTTGATTTCGCGAAAATATCAGTTAAGGATAAGGGACCAGGCATTTCACCTGACATGCGGGATCATTTATTCGACCGCTATTACCGGGCTGATTATTCAGGAGGACAATACTCGGGACTGGGACTGGGCTTATATATTTCTTCTGAGATCATTAAACGCCATGGAGGCCAGATCGGTGTGGATAGTGAGCAGGGAATGGGTTCGACATTCTGGTTTACATTGCCTCTGAATGCCTGAAACTATTCTAAGCCGGCATAAATGGAAACTTAATAAGAGATAATCTCTCAAAATCGAGTTCCTGAATTATATTCAATTACCTGCTATTCCAATCGCAAACAGAATTAGCGCGCCATGGGATTCTGATATTATTTTATCTGAAAATGCCGCAGGTGATGGGTTCTCATTCGGGACACCTCAAAGCGGTCAAAAAGTTGGATATGGAACAAAATTCTTTGACGGCATGAAGTTAAATACGATCAAAAGTGTCAATTGGAATTGGAATATAATTGCCGGAAATGGGGGAATTATCCCTTACCTGAATATTTGGGTGACTGATGGTGCGGGCAATTATGCGGTCATTTCTTCAGAGAATAATTACAGGGGGTCTGACTTTGGAACCCGTGCAGAATGGAAAATATTTGAATATGGCACTTCAACCAGCAATTTCAAAGGCTTTTCGATAGTGGAACCGGAACCAGAGATAATGCTCAATATTTAACTCTTAATGGATCCAGGATCACTTTATCACAGTTAAGCGACAGAATCGTGATCGGTGATCTGGGGGTATATCCTTCTCCAAATGTGGGTACCGGAGCTCCGCGCGGTGGTTTCGGTTTAAACCTGATCTGGGGTGATACCCAGTCTAATTTTGCACAGAAAAGTGGACAGATAAGTGGCTTAACAGTTACTGCTGCGGGGCTGACCCATGCCGCATTAAATTAGCCGGGTTCACGAGCCCGGACTGATCTGCCTCATTGAGGAAAGGATTAAAAACCGGGAAGAAGTTTGTTTAAAGCAGACTTCTTCCCGGTTTTATTTTTCGGGAATATACGATGAGCTGAAATTCATAATGGCTGAGTGCTGACCAGTCCTGAATCTTATATTTTAATCAGGTTTCAACGTCTCCAAAGCGATTATTTTTATATATTGGATTTAAAATGTTAATTATGGCCTTTAAAAAGATCTTTTGTTTCGCTGCTTTTTTACTTTTAAGCCCTGCCTTAATCGCCCAGCTTACAAAGTACCATCTTCTGATAGGAACCTATACCTCTCCCGGGAAGAGTGAAGGGATCTATGTGTATGAGTTTGATAGCCAGAATGGCGAAATGACTTATAAAACGAAAGCAATACTGGAAAGCCCTTCTTATTTTGCGGTCACAAAAGACCGAAAATTTGTTTATTCGGTGACCGAAGGAAAGGAGAGTAAGATCAGTTCTCTTGCATTTGATTCAAAAACCGGTGAACTGAAACTCTTAAACAGTCAGCCTTCAGGAAGTAATGGACCGACCTATGTTTCTGTAGATGCCAGAGGGAAATATGTGTTCGCCGCTAATTATGGCGGCGGATCCATAACCGCCCTGCCTGTTGAAGCAGATGGCACCCTGGGGCCGGATATTCAGGATATCAAACATGAAGGAAAAAGTATTGCAAGGAAAAAACCTTTTGTACATTCAGTGATAGTATCACCGGATAACAAATACGTTTTAACTGCCGATCTGGGAACGGATAAGATCGATATTTACAGGTTCAATGCCAAAAAAAGACCTCAGGCCCTATCGGCAGCAGTACAGCCTTTTGCCATTCTGGATCCCGGTGCTGGTCCCAGACACATTACCTTTCATCCTAATAAAAAATTTCTCTATGCAGTTACAGAAATTAACTCTAAGGTATATGTCTTTAAGTATAAAAAAGGTCATTTGAGTCAGATTCAGTCTGTTTCTTTGGTTCCCGATGGGTTTACCGGACCAGGCCATGGTGCTGACATTCATGTTTCTGCTGATGGGAAATTTCTGTATGCAAGCACCAGAAGTACCCTGAATGAAATTGTAATCTATTCCATTGATCAGAAAACAGGAATGCTTAGCCTCATTGCAAAGCAGCCTTCTTTCGGCAAAAGTTCACGAACATTTGATATTGACCCGAGTGGAAACTGGCTGCTTTCTACAGGGCAGGTAACAAATGAGATCATTGTATTTAAAAGGGATCAGAAGACCGGACTACTAACACCTACCGGACAAAAGCTGCAGATAGACAAGCCTTCACTGGTCAGGTTTGTGCCAATTGATTAGGCGGATTGTTTTTTGCTGATCTTAAAAAAATAATCAATATTTGCCTGAATCAATAATTGTCTAACATCAAATCAAACCGTTTACGTAGCTTTAGAAGCGGATTTTGGTATCCCGGATAAAAATAATAACCCGCTTAACTTTTGAATAATATTGAAACGTTTCTCCTCTCAGCTCGTTATTGTAATTATGTTTTTAATCGGCTGGTTATCAACAGTTTCTGCGCAGAATACATCTAACAAGGGAACTGATTTCTGGCTGGCCTATGGAAACCATGTAGCAGGATATACCCCGATTATTGGCCAGGAAATGGTTGTTTACATTACATCTGATGTCAATACTTCGGGTGTAATGGAAGTAGGGGGTGCCAGTATCCCTTTTCAGGTAACTGCAAACTCCATCACCAATGTAACTGTTCCCCAGTCGGCGTACATTGGAAATGTAGAAAGTAAAATCAGTAATAAAGGGATCCATATCACTGCCCTGTTGCCCATTGTTGTATATGCTCATATTTATGATCAGGCAGTTTCCGGGGCGACTTTAGTGCTGCCTACAAATACTCTTGGTAAGGATTATTATTCACTCAATTATGAGCAAATATCCAACAGCCCCAATTCTCATTCTTTCTTTTTTGTTGTGGCGACAGAAGACAATACAGAGATAGAAATAACACCCTCAGTTAATACTCAGGGTGGCTTGAAAGCCGGCCAGACTTCCGCTCCGATTAAGTTAAACAAAGGGGAAATTTATCAGGTATTTGGCATACAAACGTCCATTCTTGGTTCTACTACAAAAGGAGGTGATCTAACTGGTACCAGAATCAGATCGATTTCTACCAATTCAGAACCATGTAAAAAGATAGCGGTATTTTCAGGAAGTGGTAAAATGGCCATAGGCTGTTTAAACGCAGCAGGTTTAGCGGGTTCTGCTGATAACCTTTTTCAGCAGGTTTATCCAACGGCGAGTTGGGGTAAAACATTTATTACTGTTCCGTCAAAAGACAGGAATTACGATGTCTATCGAATTTTCAAAAGTGATCCCACCGCCATTGTTATGTTGAATGGCACTGTAATTCCCTCCGCTAGTTTTATTAATAATTTTTACTACCAATTTGAAGGGCAAACAGTTAATCATATTGAATCCGATAAAGCAATTCAGGTAGTACTTTATGCTGTAACTCAGGGTAAATCAATTAACTGTACGAATGTACCGGGAGATGTTGGTGACCCCGAAATGATTTTTTTAAATCCTTTGGAACAGACACTTTCTCAGATCACCATGTATTCTACCCAGCTTCACATGATAGTGAAGCATTTTATCAATATAGTTATACCGACTACTGCCGCGTCAAGCTTTAAACTGGACGGGGCTTCACAGGCTTCACTATTTAATCCTGTTACAGGAAAGCCTGAATATTCATATGCTCAAATACCCGTTTCAGCCGGGACTCATAATTTACTGGCTGATGCAGGGTTTAATGCCATTGCTTATGGATTTGGGAATGCTGAATCTTATGGTTATGCAGCTGGGGCCAATGTAAAAGGACTCGGTGTTGAGATAAGGAAAGCAGCCAGTAAGAAATTGGTTTCGAGTGTTTGTGTGAAGGAAGAACTGAGTTTAAGTGTCAAATTAAATTCAACCACAAATAGAATACTTTGGGATTTAGGGGATGGGACTGCTCCTGTAGAAATTCTGAATCCGGTTCCTGTAGAAACAAATCCTGCGGATGGATTATATGAATATGTATTTCCGAATAAGGTGGTTTATAGTGAACTCAAAGACTATAAGATCGTAGTAACAGCAAATAAAATATCAACTGACGGTTGCGGAAGTACAGAGGTTACAGAATTGCAGTTTTCTGCTGTTAACCCTCCAAGCTCTGTGATCACAGCTGTGGGGCAGACTTGTGTCAATGCCCCAACAAGCTTTACTGATGCCAGTGTGGGTAATGGTAAAAATATAACGAAATGGCTTTGGGATTTTGGAGACGGAGAATTCTCGACAGACCAAAATCCTGTACATGCCTATGTTGCTAGCGGCGATTATATAGTTAAGCTGATGGTTGAAGGTGAAACCGGATGTCAATCAGATGTAATTACACAAAATGTTCATGTTATAGCGCTTCCGCTAGTAAATTTCAATACAAGTCTCCCAGCCTGCGAAAGTCAGGATGTTACCTTCACAGATATTTCTTCAACTGCGGAAGGTAAGATAATCAAATGGATCTGGGATTTTGGTGATGGTACTGCCATTGAAGAAAAGGATGCATCAACACCCTTCCCGCATAAATATTTGGCAGTCGGCACCTTTAAAGTAATACTCAAAGTTATGACAGATAAAGGCTGTGAGAGCCTTGCATTTGAAAAAAATATACTGATCAATCCATTGCCAATCGTGAATTTTGGGGTTCCGGAAGTATGTATAAAAGATTCGTTTGCCCAGTTCACAGATTCTACAACCATATCAGATGGTTCTGAGTTAACTTATCTTTGGAATTTCGGGAATGCTTCAGCTGCGCCGGGTACCAATACATCTGCTCTGAAGAATCCGGCTCACCGATATACTATTGCCGGTGATTATCAGATTACACTGACCGTTACCTCAAAATCCGGATGTGAAAAAACAATGGTTAAAACATTCACTGTTAACGGGGCCATACCTAAAGCAGATTTTGTTGTTTTGAATCAGGCAGGGCTTTGCAGTAATAAGGAAGTAGTATTTCGTAATACTTCAACTGTTGATTTTGGACTTGTTGGTAAGATAGAATGGTATTTTGATTATGGGAATGCTCCTGCACTTAAAATTGTGGATGATAATCCCCTTCCGGGGAAAGAGTATCGTTATTCCTATCCGATTTTCAGTTCTCCGGCTTCAAAAAGGATTACGGTAAGAATGCGGGCCTATTCAGGTGGTTCATGTTATGATGATTACGAGCAAGAAATTACGCTGATGGCAGCCCCTTCGGTAAGTTTTGCTGCTATGCCTGATGTTTGTCAGGAAGTGGCTCCCTTCCGGATCACTCAGGCTCTTGAATTATCCGGGCAAACCGGAACCGGCATTTATTCCGGTCCCGGGGTAACTTCCACAGGTATCTTCAACCCAGGCCAGGCAGGAGTCGGAACACATACCCTGAAGTATGTCTTTACCGCAAATAATGGTTGTGCAGATTCACTAACAAGTGCCATCACAGTTATGCCAACTCCCCTGGTAAATGCCGGAAGGGATACCCTGATCCTGGAAGGTGGCGAGACCAAACTGAATGCCATTGCCTCAGGCAGTAATCTGATCTATAAATGGACACCTTCACTGGGATTAAGCCGGGATGATATTGCTGATCCGGTTGCCAGCCCCGTTGATGATGTGACCTATACCCTGAGTGTGACCTCTGACCAGGGCTGTGTTGCTATGGATAATATCTTTATAAAGGTTTTGAAACAGCCTGAAGTTCCGAATGCTTTCAGCCCTAATGGCGACGGGGTGAACGACCTCTGGAATATCAAATATCTTGAAAGTTATGTTAATGCCTCTGTTCGGGTGTACAGCCGGTATGGAGGAATAGTATATAACAGCTTTAAGGGTTATTCTGTACCCTGGAACGGGCAGTTGAATGGCACGGATCTACCCATGGGGACCTATTATTACATCATAGATCCTAAGACCAGGGGCCGTAAAGCCGTTTCTGGGTCGGTGACCATACTGAGGTAGCAAATGAGTAAATTAAAGAGCGCTATATTGAAAATTTCTATTTTGTATTGAGCGCTGTCATTTTACTCTTCAAAATAAAATCTAAGCGCCGTTTCCACATTCGTCATATCAGCCAGTACCGGATCTTTTTCTCCATCGAACATAAACAGTCCGCACATATCGTTCTTCGTATTGAGGTCTATAACTGTCTTGCTTTTATCGGCTTTAAGAAAAATCAGGTATCTGGAGTTGGAGGATTCAATTATTTTTAATTGCGGCCAGTCTTTTTTCAGGACCATTCTGGAATATTTCATTTGATAAAAGCACTCATGCACCATGCTTTCAAAAACCATCTTTTTATTGATGGCTTTAAATCCTTCCTGTTGGAGAGAATCAGAATTGAAAATGACCGCGCTTGCAGAAGTGATTATCAAACTATCAGTATAGGAAGACGGAGGTTTTTGGATAATTTTATTCCCGGAGACAGGATTTGTCTGATCCTTGTTTTTTTTTTCTGAAACGCCGGAACAGCCCGGTAATATTGCTGAGAAAAAGAACAGGATACTAAGCCAGAGGATCCTATTGAACAACAAGTTATTTTTCATTCCAAAGATCAATTATTAGCTGAGGCGGCTTGAAATATGTACGTCATAGGATAGTTTAAGCGGTACCTGGAACCCAAATTTAATGAAAAGAACCTTTAATCAGATATGATCAAAGGCTCTTTTACTCAGGTAATCAGAAAGCGTATCAGGTTCTTAATAGTTCCATAATCTTGTAATATTAAAACCGATGACGAATTGTCCGCCTTTAACCCTTGTACCTTCATCTTTTTCTGTGCTCGGGTCATCAGTCTTCAGATTGGTATGTGTTTTTGTCAAATCGTTATAGCCAAAGGGGCTGTTTTGATTGAACAGGTTATTCCTTTGCTGATTCAGGTAGCTGTAATTCCCCATAAATAATTGAAAGGAGTGATTGCTGGTATTAAATTCCAGTCCGAATGATAAATTAGGGTCAGGATTACGTGTAGCATGTTTAGTAATAGGCTGGTCATAGTTTACCATCAAAGAAGTTACCTCGGTAAGTTTGTATCTGCCTGATAAAGCAACAGAAAACTGGCTCCATTTCATTTCCCTGAAAATCTCCTGCCCGGTACTGTCATTCTTTGTATAGTATCCATTGACCGAATTTTGGTGTGAGACACTGGGGGCTACCTGCAGGGATAGTTTTTCGGTAACTTTCCGGGCAATGATCAGCTGGTTAAAAGAGGATAGACGATCAGAAGTATGCTTAAACAGACTTCCGTCAGGATCCTTTCTGGTATCATAGGCCATATTAGCATAATAGCTCACACTTACCGGGTATTTTCCAGGGGTCTGTGTAATGATAGAATACTTGGCGCTTCCATCCCATAACATATTGCCTTTAGTAATTCCCAGTCCAAGATAAAGCTTGTTAACCGGTGCATAGGCTACAGCAAGGCGGATATTTGAAGGGGCGAAAAATCCCCAAAAATCATCGTAGCCTTTGGTAACTGTACCAAAACGGTGCATGATATCCATTTCAAATGTTCCTTTTATGGGCACCAATACGGTTTGATTATCGATGATCCAGATACTCTCGAACGTATTTTTGACCGGTTTAACTTTGACCGGTCCGCTTGCTTCATCCTCAACAGCCGCGCTGTCCTGAACTGCCGTCGTATCACGAACAGCTTTTTTATCCTGGGCGTGAATGGCAGTGCTGTACATTAGTATGCAAACGATAAGGAATGCAGCTAATGACAGACGTTTTTTAAATCTATATAGAATACTTTTCATTTGATTAATTTTAAGGTCACTTAATTATTCGGTGCTCCATTTCTGATCCAGTCATACACCTTTTGTCTGTCAGCAGCAGAAGGCATGTATTCTTTCATTGCCCCGTTTACCATTTTGTATAGTACACTTTCCTTTGGGACCATAGTGTTTACAAACCCTCCATTTACAACCTGCTGATAAGATATAGCTGTACTCAGATATGGCTTATGTGCTCCGGAAACATGGCATCCTGATAAGGCACATTTTGTATTAAATATAGGTGCCAGGTCGGTTGCGAAGCTCACCGCTTGTGGCGGGCCGTCAGGATCTATTGTGAATTCCGGGAGGATTGTATCTTTATAACAGCCAGTAAAGCCAAATACAACAGCGAAAATCAAACCTGTATATAATATTATTCGTTTCATCTTGATTTCAATTTGGTGATTATTTATTATTGAAATTCATATTGCATTCAATTGCAATTTTATCAGAAATACTGGTACTTGCGATACCGAAATCCCTGCAATTGAACTGGAATTGTAATTGGAGACCAAAAACATCATAAGGAGCCGCTGTAGTACCTACAGTTGCTTTTTTGATATATTTTAATTTACCCACAACTGTTTTTGTAATAGGGGCAGCCAGTTTACCTTGCCAGGTTAATTCAAGTGTTACAATATAGTCAGCACTTGAAGGGTCGAATTCGACTTTTGTCGATTTGATCTTAGCCAGGTTAGTCACTGTCAAATTTTGGGTTCCGGCAATTATAGCGGTCGTACCAAGCCCGCTGACATTGCATCCGGCGTCTCTTCCGGGCTCTCCGGTATTGGAGGTGTTCATCTGAACATAGCCGTTTAAAAAGGTTTTAGTTGGATCATTTTCATAAAAGGCCCAGGAATTATCCTTTAAAGGCTGTCCGGTGACTGCATATGAGAGCATTTCAGCGCTTGTAACTTCATGTGTTCCAAACTGGTTAAAGCGGCCGGTAAGTAATCCTGAGGCACCTACATAGTTGGTTTCCCACATGACGTTTGAATGCGCTTTATCTAATTTCCATTCAGCGGTATTACCCGCAGTCATATTTCCTGGTAAGTGAACGTTAGTACCCCGGGTTATAACAGCTTTAGTTGAGGCAGGTTCAGGAGCAGCTGCATTTTCGTGGGTACAACTGGTGATGTAGCCGAAGCCACTTATAACGAGCAATGTTGCTAGAAGGGCTTTGTTAGTTAGTGTTTTCATAAAAATGACATTTAAGTGAGTATTATTATTTGTGTATAAAATTATTTGTTTTATTAAAACTGTAAGATGATCGCAATCAAGAATAAAGGTGATTCTTATCACACCCTGAATCCGGGTATCAGTATATATGGAATGAATATTCGGCAATTGAATGGCTTGATCAAATTCTGGCACATGGGCGCTTAAATGGGGACATTAAAGCTGAGCTATTTTCGGTACTTACTTATTAAAGACATCAGAATTACTATGATCGCCAGATTTGCTGTATTCAGCAAAATACTATCGGTAAAAACTCTCATATTATTTTTTATCATGTCGATGCCGATCACGGATGTCAAATGCAAAAAGAGATCTCTTATCAGGAAGAAAAAGAAAACCAAACTATGCAGCAGGCTGATAACAGGTTTTTTACTGAATAAAGGGATCCAGAATAAAATGGAAAGTAGCCCCCAAATTTTAATAAAAGTGAGCTGCTTCAATATATTCTCTGCAGAGAAGTCGGGATATACGCTGTTCAATACATAACCCAGAAATAACATACCGCTTAGGGCATAGGCCAGAGGCAATTGCCTGAACACTCTGTTAATAAATAAATCTTTTTTACTTTGTTCGCGGGCGAGAACATTAACCAGGGCATAAATGAGCGGATACCCTGCAAAAAAAGCTATTAATTGAAGCCGTTCGATATAGACTATCAGGTTATTATCCATATTAAAGTGTTATCCGATGATTGTTATTTTGCATTAGTTTCTGTTTTCTTTAATTTAATACTTAATCAGGGAGCAAGGCGATTAATTTCCCATTCCTGGTTTCCTTGCCGTATAAATAAAAAACGGTCGTGTAAACGGTTGGTTCTGTTTTGCCAAAACTCAATTTGGTTGGGGATTAAACGATACCCAATCCAGTGGGGTGGGCGTGGAACTGAATTTCCTTTATATTGTTTTTCTAGTTTTTCAATATTTTCTATTAAATATTTGCGGTGGGGAATGATGCAGCTTTGCTCTGATGCCCTTGCACCTATCTGACTTGCTCTTGGACGTGTTGAGAAATATTCATCCGATTCAAATTCCGTAATTGTTTCTACTGTGCCCTCAATTCTCACTTGCTTACCCAATTTACTCCAGAAAAAAGTAAGTGATGCAAAATTGTTGTTTAATAATTCTTTTCCCTTTCTACTGTTTTCATTACTAAAAAACACAAATCCATGTTGATCAAAACTTTTCAGAAGCACCATTCGGCCGGATGGTTTTCCTGTGCTATCCGCAGTTGATAAAGTCATAGCTTCGTAAAAAGGAATGTGTGCTTTTACAGCCTGTTTATACCATTGCCCAAACTGTGTTATCGGATCAGAGTTTATATTATCTTCTGAAAGGAATATACCCGGAGTGAATGTTTCCTGTAGTTTGAGTTTTGCAAAGTGCAGAATAATTTTAAAAGGATATTTGAACAACATAGATAGGTTTGAATTAAATTTACAAATGACCTATTGGGAATAAAATTGCGCCTTGCTTATATATAACACTTATTTTATAATACCACCATAATCAATTCAGGCTCTTTATATAGCATTTCTATTGATTGTTCAAGCTATTTTTATTATGATTTGTTCCTGAACGTTTTGTGGAATTTTATCCCATACGTCATCAGTTTCATAAAGAGTATTTAATAAGAAAGTTGCTCCTTTTTCTGCAATTTTCAGGATGTCGTAAAAATGATTTATCATAATTCAAACTTGTATGGGTAACATCATCATCTATTCCTATTGTGAAATGCTTCCTTGGTTGATCTTTTTTCAGTTCATCGTAGATGGATTTTACCATTGCAGGTGTAAATTCTTTGGATGCAAGTCCGTAGTGGCCGGCTGTAAACTTAAGTTTTTCACCCTGCCATTCTTCTGCAATCATATTTACGACATCCATGTACAGCAGGTCGCCAATTGCTCCTGCATCTGATCCCATTATAATAATGATGCGGTCCGGATTTTGATGACCGCAATATTCGCTCATGTTTGAAGATGGGGTAATGGAATAAATTGCACAAACTTCACTTGTCTTAATACGCAATATAAGCAGCTGCCTCATTGCCATCTATAATTTTTGATTTAGGCTTCATAGTTTTTTATTAAATACGCTTCATTCAAACTCTCAATTTTTAAAAAATCTTTTATCAGATCATCTTTATATCCATATCTCTCATCATGATCTTGAAACTCGTGTAAAACTGTTTCCAATTCTTTTTCATCTAAAAGTGTATGGGCAATACTTAAAACAATTCCATCTTCCTTGTTAATGTGCTTTTCTAATGCGTTTATGTAGATGTTTGTAGCATTCCTTAACTCATCGTAATGATAGAACAGGTAACTATCTTCTATATCGGCGATCATACTTTTGAAATCATCATGATTATCGCACACCTCATATAAAAATTCAGAACTTATAACCTGAGAACGGTTACGCAGCATGGGATATAGCATGTCATCTTCTTTGGGATGATGATATATTTCAGTGAAGTTTCTGAAAAAGAGGATAATGCCCCGTATTTGCGTATAATAGACCTCATTATCCGGAATTTTTTGGATATTTCGGGCAGTTTCCACTGCTTTTAAAAGCAGTTTGTGTTCTTCTAGTAAAATATTTATTGCAGTCATGGAATAAAATTTTTACGCTTGGGTATAAATTTTTTAGCAGCAACTTTAATGTCTTTTTTTTCTCACGTTTTTTTTGCCATTTTTATTAAATGTATATCGTTTTCTGAATCACTCGAAGAAGATTCGGCAACAGCTACCCCGAGTTTCCTTATTTTAACTATCTGAATGACCAGGTAAATAAGCGTGCCCCAAACCCCAATAACTATGGAATAAGCCATCGCCAGTAACCAGATCGGTGTTCTGAAGCGGGTAGTCCATAATTCACGTTTACTAAAGAAAGTATTATCTGCTATTCGGACCAGGCCCCAGGGCACTGTTTTTTCAACAAGCAGGTTACCGAACTCTTCATGATCTTCTAGTCTTGCGGCAATCACATAATTCCCTTTCAGATCACCAGGAATGCTGTCTTTTTTTAACTCAACCATTAGCATTCCGGTCGAATCAGTGGTATAGGTTTCATCATCTCCGGCAGGAAGTATGCTTCCTCCATTACGTGATATTCCTACTTTCATCTCTACTTCAGGCGAAGGGACCCAGGCATCGTTCTCCCATTTCATCAGGGCTACTGTAATAGTCCTGATTCCATCCGTAGTGGCTGTGTCAATAGTGATCTTAGATTTAGTAACCACATAATCGGAAATAACCTCTTCCTCGCCCGCCATAACTATAAAGGTATGCTGTGTTGCGGCATCCCAGTTCATTTTTAATGCCGGAGGAATGAAGGCCTTGGCTTTTCCTCTTTCGTTAGTTTTCATTTTAGCAACCAGGTTTCCATCGCCAATGCTATCAAGGTATAATTCGTAATTAATATTCCTGCGGGGTGTAAGGATTTTGTTTTTTTTAAGCATACTCTCCAGCATCAGGTACTGTACGTTGTTATTATTATTATAGTACTGCAGTTTTACAATCACCTGGCCCTCAGATTTATCCTGTGCTGAACTTGTGTGATACTGGACCAAAAAAATTATTGCGAGTAAGAGCAGGGTGAATTTATTGTGCTTCATCTTTTTCATGACCTTGGGTTTGTTCAGTGATAGTTTCCTGAATAGGAATGATTGGGTATATTCTGACAATAAAAGTTATAATTAAAAGCACACCTGCCATGGAACCCATAGCAATGGCCCATTCTTCCCAGCTTGGGAAATAATGCCGGTAACTTTGGGGCACATCGTGCATAGGTAAAATCGGATGGAGCAATGTCGGAGTCACGATCAGGTATCGTTTAAACCAGGCCCCAACCACGATCATAATACCTGCAATGAATATAGGAAGCGGTTTTCTGCCTTTTTTGAATACCAGGATCAGGATGGGAGTGATCATTCCAACCAATATGGCAAACCAGAACATAATAGAATACTCTCCGGTAAATAGTTGGGTCAAATGGGCTTCCTCGGCTTTCTTCATTTTAAAAGCAGGGACCAGGTATTCGTTTATATTAAAATACAGGTAAACGAGGGCTAATAACACCGCTATTCTGCCCATCCTTTCGAAATGCATGTCTGTAATATATTTTTCCAGTTTATAGGATTTTCGGAAAACAAACATGGCAATGATCACAGCTCCTGCACCTACCAAAAATGCACCTGATATAAAATATGCACCAAAATTCGTACTGTCCCAACCTGGTCTGTAGGTAGTTGCAAATAACCAGGAAGTAACTGTGTGAATACAAAAAGCCACTGGAATGATGAGAATACAAAGAATGTGAATCGCCCTGTCACTTAGCCTGAACTGTTCTTTACTTCCTTTCCAGAATGAACCCTGCCAGCGATAAAATCTATTCAATTTTTCTCCTGATTCTTCCTTATGCTTTATCAGGATTTTCAGATCAGGTAGTAAGGGGAGATATAAAAGCAGTAGGCTGATAAAAAAATAGGTTCCTATGACGATCACATCCCACATGATAGGTGATTGCAGCCGCCCAAACAGAATGATATTCATAAATCTTTCCGGTCTTCCCATATCAACTATGATAATAATAGAAGCGAAGATGATGGCAGACACTGCAATTATTTCTGCGATCCTTGTGAGCGGTGTACTCCAGTGGACATTAACCAGCCTGAGAATGGCCGTAATTAAAGAACCAACCAGACTGATGGCAACAAAAAATACAAAATTGGAAATATAGATACCCCAGGAGACGTAATCTCTCATGTTGGTCACTATCAGGCCATATCTTAACTGTCGGTAATAAGCAAACGCTCCGATAAGGCATATGAAAACCAGAATGGCGGTCCAGATCATTCCCGGCTTTCCGAATTTTTGGGGAAGCAGGTCCTTGATGATCTGATCTGAAGTTAAAAGAGTTGAATTTTCCACGTTTATTTACTTTAATGTGTATTTGTTATAGCCTCAGGTTCATTTTCAAGACCTACTTCATAAGGGAAGCTTCGGCTTACAGGTGGCAGATAATATACGCTAGGTTTGGTACCAAGGTCTTCCATTAAACGATAACCTGCTTTATCCTTTATTAAATCACTAAAGCGGAAGGTTTCTGCTCCGTTGCTTACTGTATCTTCATTCAGATCACCGAACATAAAGACGCCATTCGGGCAAGCTGATACGCAATGGGGTAATTCTCCTTTTCTGGCCATATCCGGACAGAAATCACATTTGCCAACGGTTCCTCTCTTTTGGGGCAGGCTGGTTTCACATGAATATTGCTGGGTAGGGATTACAACAGCGTGCTCGACCTTCATCTCTTCATGAATTTCACTAATAGGCAGGGGTTCTTCCCAATTAAACACCCTGGTTGAATAAGGGCATGCAGCCATGCAGAAACGGCAGCCAATACAACGATCACTATCTATCAGTACAAGTCCGTCCTGCCGTTTGAAAGTGGCATCTACCGGACAAACCTTCACACAGGGAGGTTCATCACAATGCATACATGTGGTTGGTTGCCAGTAGGGTGCAGTTGACTGGGCCTCCTGCATACTCAGGATCTTGATCCAGTTCTGACCTGGGTGTACCTGATGTGCATGATTACAGGCAGTCTGACATTTCTTTAAGTTCTTACATCTGGCAAGATCAATAACCATGACAAATTTTTTGCCTTCGATCCCTCTTCTTTCTTCAGCCTGAGATAATTGAGGAAGATCTGGTACCGGCTTTAGAAAAGCCCTGTCTATCTCAATCACTTCGCCGTTTACTGAAACCAGCTTGACTTTTTCACCAGTAAGTAGTACTCCGTCTGCCGGAATAAAGGGGTTATTGTTATTGCACCCTGTTAGAGCGGCGGAAGCCAGAAGCCCTGTGAGAAGAAAATCTCTTCTGGATGTGTTAGGTTCATTACTCATCGTGTTAGGTTTATCTTTTTATCCATTGCTGCAATTCCCCGGAACTGATCTTTTTCTTTGAGGATGCCAGAAGTTCTTTATTTATTTCAACCAGTTTGCCATCCTGCGTGAGCATTTTTACGGTTTCAGTACTGATAGTTTTCTTTTTGGAACCCGGAAGGAATTTTAATACAGTTGCTGAACTAAGTACAACTGCACTCCAGAGCAGGAATTTTTTTCTTGATGGGATTTTTTGAGTCATTTGCTTAATGTTAGAAATTTTAATATACGAACCGTAGTATATACTGTATGTCAATCAGCTGTGATACCCTGAAACTCTCCGAGAATAAAAAAAAGCACTACCCGATTTGTTGAGTAGTGCTTGAGGGTGTTTATTTTAGTGTCCTGATAAAATTAACAAGGGCCCATCTGTCATCTTCATCCGGGACTTTCTTTTTAAACGCTGGCATATCGTCACGGCCTTCAGATGTTTTATAAAACAATGAACCATCAGACTGGGATTGTGTTGCAGG
This sequence comes from Pedobacter sp., assembly GCA_036677005.1. Classification (GTDB taxonomy): domain Bacteria; phylum Bacteroidota; class Bacteroidia; order Sphingobacteriales; family Sphingobacteriaceae; genus Daejeonella. Next base: position 67,279 of record JAKFBV010000112.1, on the reverse strand, counting down.
CTTTGAGAAATCACCTGCTTCAGTATCTAACTGGGCTGCCTTACTGCCATCACCTAATCCCTTGGCACCATGGCATGATTTACAATGTTTACTCCACAGGGCCTTGCCGGTGGCAAGAGTTTGGGCATCCGATTTTACCGGATTTTTTTTGTTCTTAGCCGCCTCCGGAACTGGCCATGGTTTGTTTTGTTCTAATGGTTTTAACGTAAAACTGGTAGCAATAAATCCAGTTATCAGAGCTGCTATTACTAATTTCGCATTCATTTTGTTTTTTTTAAACGGTGATTAATTAAATTCTTCTTATACTTTAATTTGGAAGATTACAAAGATCGTTTATAGAGCATAATCAAATGTCTTTGTTTTTTTAGGAAATTTTCGTGATGATTGTCATTTCAATATGTGATCATTGTCACTCTTGTTTAACAATTTCTTGAATAAATTGTTTTAATTTCCTTGCCTTTGAAATATGATGACATTCATTAAATAACACAATTTCAGATAAACATACCATACTAAATTAATGATATTATGGATGATAAAAGTTCTTTATTGATTTTTAAAGATGTGAAGGAGCAAGCCCTTACATTTTTCAGTTCAGCTATTAATTTCGAATCGGATACCCATAACCTGGTTGATGGTGAGCATTTGTTACGAATTGTCAGTAAAGATCCTTAAGGCAGGGAAGGGATACGGAAAGTGCCGATTATTTTAAGGTTTATTTTACTTAATTATTTATTGTCCTGATTTAACTTATAAAAATTATACATAAAATGGAAACTTCTAAATATAAATCCGGGGATCAGTTATCCTCTAATTCTATTTTAATCTGGAGAATTATCCAAAGCGCTTTATGGCTTATTGGAGCAGGTATCTTTTTCTGTTTAATATTTTATCCTCCTATTGGAATTAATCTGTTCTGGAATATACTGATCCCGGTTGCACCTGCACTTTTGGTGATAGCAACCGGAATTTGGCGAAACATTTGCCCCCTGGCTACTATGAGTTTATTCCCAAAACATGTGGTAAACCGGAAAAGAAGGAAATTATCAATAAGCACCCAGGGGAAATTGAATTTGATTGGCATACTGGCCTTATATTTAATTGTTCCGTTGCGTCATGCTCTATTTAATACAAGCGGTCTTTCAACAGCCATCCTGCTTGTTTCTGTAAGCATATTTGCAGTGGCTATTGGGTCGGTTTTTGAATGGAAAAGCGCCTGGTGCTCGGGATTATGTCCTATCCATCCTGTAGAAAAATTATATGGAACAAAGGTGCTGTTATCTGTCCCTAATGCCCACTGCCATCAATGTATGAACTGTGTAGTTCCCTGTTCGGATTCAACACCTGGGATCCATCCTAACTCCGCTAAAAAAACAATATATCATAAAATAGGCGGACTTTTAATGATTGGCGGGTTTCCCGGTTTGGTATGGGGATGGTTTCATGTACCTGATCATACCAGTTTAACCAGTTTTACACAGGTTTTAGAGATTTACAAACTACCCTTTGCAGGAAGTTTAATTACCATAGTCTTATATTGGCTTTTATCTCAGCTTATTGATAAAAAGCAGGAAGCGAAATTAGTAGGTATTTTTGCTGCTTCAGCTGTTGCGTGTTATTATTGGTACAGACTTCCCGCCTTATTTGGTTTCGGGGCTTTTAATAATGATGGTATGCTGTTGGACTTAAGTCCTGTTATACCCGCCTGGACTATGAGTATTACTATCATGATTACCAGTATTTTCTTTTTTTGGTGGATCGTTTTTCGTAAGCAGGAGAATAAAAGCTGGTTAATACGGCCACAATATGCACCGGGCCAGAAAAGGCACCTATAAGGAAGACAGTTTTCAGAATACTGTAACCATCACTTTAACAATAAATGTTCAGCTTCCTCATTTTTCCCAAGAGGCTTGCTTTAGGTTTTTCCATCGTTCCCTGAAGATTTCGATTCTGAAGAGGTGAAGAAGCTGATGGATGGTATCGGGGTCAGGATATAGGAAACCTGAACTTCGGAGAATATCTGAAAAAATTCCCCATTACCGGAATCTATTAAAAACAACAATATTTCATTCCCGTTCCTGTATTCTGCTCTGATAAATATGATAAATGTGATCATAATCATAGTTCCTAAACCTTAGAATCGCTTTTTTTGTCTCAGATTCTTTTATGTTTTATTAAATGAATAGACCCCGAATTTTAGTACCTGCAGGTTCCTTTGAGTGCTTATATGCGGCTATTCAAGCCGGTGCTGACGCTGTTTATTTTGGTGTGGAACAGTTGAATATGAGGTCGAAATCTGTATTGGGATTTAATACAGAACATATTGCTGAGATCATTCAGATCTGTAAAAGAAATCATGTTAAAAGCTTTTTAACGCTCAATACGATAATATATAACCACGATATACGATTGGCACATCAAATAATAAAAGAAGCCGGTAAATGTGGAATTGATGCAGTCATTGCTGCTGATTATGCTGTAATACAACTTTGCCGGAAGGAAAATGTTCCGGTTCATATTTCCACCCAGGCGAATGTCAGCAATATTGAGTCGGTGGTCTTTCATTCCCAATTTGCCGATTTGATTGTCCTGTCAAGAGAGCTGACATTAAAGCAGATTGCAGACATCACAAAGGAAATTGAAAGAAGGGATATTACGGGGCCTTCAGGAAAAAGGCTGGAGATCGAAGTTTTTGTTCATGGATCGCTTTGTATGGCGGTCTCTGGAAAATGTTATATAAGCCTTCATACTCAGAATGCTTCAGCAAACAGAGGAGCCTGTGTCCAAAATTGCCGCCGGCCCTATAAAGTGATTGATACCGAAAACAATCTGGAGCTTCTGGTGGATAATGAATATATTATGTCGGCCAAGGATCTTTGTACGATAGATATTCTCGATCAAATTATAAAAGCAGGTGTCAGCGTGCTGAAGATTGAAGGGAGAACAAAATCTGCCGACTATGTCTATACAACAACTAAATGTTACCGCGAAGCAATTGAAGCGGTCCATAGCGGAGCTTTTAACCAGGAAAAGGCCGATAACTGGAAAAAGGAGTTAAACTCAGTTTATAACCGGGGATTTTGGGAGGGTTACTATTTGGGAAGGAAATTAGGGGAATGGACACATCAACCTGGCAATAATGCAACTCAAAAGAAAATATACATTGGCAGAGCGAATAAATATTATCCTATAATTCAGGTTGCTGAATTTACACTCGATGCGGGGGACTTTACGCCCGGAGATAAATTTATGATAACAGGCCCTAAAACCGGCGTAGTGTGGGGTCAGGTGGATGAGTTTCGGGTAAATGGAATTGTAAAAACTGAGGCCCGAAAGGGAGATTTGCTAAGCTTTAAAATTGCAGATCAAAAAGTGTTTCAGGGTGATAAATTATATAAAATTCTTTCAGAAGAAAATGCCTAAGATCATTTACTACCGCAATAAATGTATAGGATGCGGCATATGCTGCGAGACCCATCCGGATAGTTGGGTCATGTCAAAAAAGGACGGGAAAGCGGTACTGTTAAATGCTACATCAAAAAAAGATTTATACATTTTGCCGGTGAATGATGAAGCCTCAAAGGCCTGTCAGTTTCTTGTAAAGGCATGTCCAGTCAATATAATTAAGTTACGATGATCTCAGACTGCAAAGAAATGGACAGTGAAATAATAGATTTTATAAAAGAAAACAAAATAGCAGCTTTTTGCTGCAGTGATGCGAACAATAAGCCGTATTGTTTCCACTGTTTTTATGCTTTCGACGAGAAAAATTATCTCTTGTTTTTTAAATCTTCCTCACAAACGTTTCATTCGAAAATGCTTTCTGAAAATCCATTTATAGCCGGCAGTATCTTGCCGGGAAAGATTGAAATATTGGCACTAAAGGGAATACAGTTATCGGGGATTATTCTTTCTACCATTAAAACTGATTGTATTAACCCCACAACCTATTATCACAAAAAGTTTCCTTTTGCATTAGCTAAGCCAGGGGATGTTTGGTGTATTCAGCTTGTAGAAATAAAAATGACCGATAATAGCCATGTTTTTGGTAAAAAATATACCTGGAAAAGAACTACACCAGCCCTGTCAGAACGTGCTGTTTAAAACCGCTTCTATAATTACAGTTTTAACATTGAAAAAATACTTTCGAATTCAGGGTTATTTGGATCGATTCTCTTTAATATCAGCGCATGATTTATAGCTTTGAATGGTTGGTTTTGCTTAAGATACAGGAAAGCTAGAGCATAATGTAAACCGGTATCTTCTGCCGAAAATGATAATCCTTTCTGTAAGATGGCTTCTGCTTTTTGTGGATCAGTGTTCATCAACAGCAGTCCGTAATTATAATACAGACGGGGGTTAGAAGATTTTAAATGCACGGCCTTTTCAAAGTTAATGAGGGCATTTCCGGTATCCTGCATTTCGTTATACAGCAATGCTATATTATAGTAAACCCGTTCATTTCGGGGATCAATTCTTTCTGCTGTTTTCAGTACCCTTAAAGCCTGTTCATTTTTGCCTTCTAAATTATATACAACAGACAGGTTTAAGCGGGCAAAGTTCAGCAGACTATCTTTTTTAAGACCACGTAAATAGAATTTTTCTGCGTTGGGATTGTCCTGTAAACGCATATAATAATCGCCAAGCATTATATTTCCCGATGGGTAATCTGCCTGACTATAGAGATAATTCATCAATTCATTCTTTGCTGCCGATAGAGCAGGAGTATAGCCTGAAGGTAACTGATCTGCCGGTATGGTAAGGAAAAGGTCAGCTGCTGCCACGCGCACCGCTCTCACCTTGTCTTTTAACAATGGTGCGGCAGCATTCATCCAACCATGGGGAACAAAATTAACCAGGCTTCTTAATGCCCTGTACCGGATTTGTGGATCTTCTACTTTTAAAGATCCCAGCAATGCGTTCAAGCTGTTCTGGGTTGGGATATTAGTCAGATAAAAAGCAGCCGTAGCTTTAATAATATCTGGTATAGCTTTATTTCCCAGTAATTTCAACAGGTGCAATTCGCTATTGCTTCCGGTTTCACTGCCTGGAATAAGATCTTCTGCAAAATGATACTTACGGTTAAGCCCATACCATTTTGATATTGCATTAGCCGCCCATTGTGCTGATTTATCGCCATGGCAATTATTGCAGGCATTAGGGGTGCCGTATTTCAGGGAAAGGTCGGGCCTTGGTACACGGAAACTATGATCATGCCGGTAATCATTTCCCATAAAATATTTACCAGGCATGTGACAACTGATGCATTCTGAGCCTGCGGTATTAGCTGCATGAAAGGTATGTGAAGGTTCATTGTATTTTTTTTGATGACACTTCATGCACAGATTATTCGCGGTTAGAACTAATTTTCCTGAATGTGGGTTATGGCAATTACTGCATTTAACGCCGGCACTGAACATTTTACTTTGCAGAAAAGAGGTATATATAAAATCTTCTTCGTTTACCTGTCCGTCTGCATGAAAACGCCCTGTAGTTGGAACGTCAGGAATATAATTATCTAAAAGTTCCTTAGAGTCAAGCAGGGTATTGCTGATATTTGTCCTTAGTGCATGGCAGGGGGCACAAGTATTGATCTGTGCTTTTTGTCCCGTATTTTTTGCGAGCTGTAACAAACTGCCTGTAATTTTATCACCCTCTTTGTATTCCTTATTAATATAATTGATATGGTTCTTTCCGGGCCCATGACAGGCTTCGCAACTTACATTTATGGCACTGTAAGTGGTATGGTAAGTATCACTTTCCACCTCATAGTTTTTCTTCACGTTAGTGCTATGGCAGTCGGCACAGGTAGTATTCCAATTTTGTGCATTACCTGTCCAGTGCAGCCAATCGCCTGCGGGAATCTTTTGTCCGCTGTATTGGTGAAACCATTTTTCTTTTTTTGAGTCCCAACTAGCCCTGGTTACCTGCATTCTGCCACCTGGAAATTCGACCAGGTATTGCTGAAGCGGTGTGAAACCAAAGGTATATTTTATCTCAAAGTCGTGATTTTTGCCATCTTCTCCCTGAGTATTGATAAAGAATTTATTGTCTTTTTTGAAAAATCTTGAACTTACACCATCTGATGTAAAGGAAACATCTTTAAAATCCCCCATAACGGTCGAGTCGTTAGCTGGCTGCATCGCATTAAAATGATGAGAACTTTGCCATTCCCGGTATTCTCTGGCATGACAGCTTTTACAGGCCACATCCCCCGCAAATTCATTGTTTCCCATCGTTGAGCCTTGCCTATTAGCGGATTTTTTCTGCAAAACTAAAACATCAATAAATATGAAAATAATAATACCGCTTATGGCAAAAATTATTAGTCTGTAGCGCAAGTTCATTGGCTTAAAATTGAGGGATTTTTTAAAATTTAGACAAGACCATTAACTATTTCTGAATATTCATAAGATAAAATCGTCTGTTTTTTAACAAAAAAAAATAGGTTCCTGAAAATAAATGTGATTAAAAAATCACTTGGCAGTTAAAAGTATATCAATCTTTTAGCTTTTTGCCATCGGTAACTATCTGTAAAATCATAGTTTTTTCTCGTTCATTTAGTTTAGGATGCAGGTTAATTCACTAAAAGTAAAATTAATGTAAAAAAAATTTGGAAGGATTAATAATTAAGGATAAATTTATCCTTAATTATTAATCCCAATGCGAACTGGACTCGCTGACTTGGATTTGTAATTGACAGAAAGGATATGTGCGACATTTAAATTAAAAAAATGCAGCATGAAAATATATTCCCGTTTATTCATTTCAGTAGCAGTATTGTTTTTTATTTTCCTTCTTTCGGCTTTTGCTCAGGACAAAGCTGAGGTAGCTTTCAAACAAAATTGTGCAGCCTGCCATAGTATTGGCAAAGGTAGGCTTGTGGGTCCCGATTTGTCCGATGTTCATAAACGGCGTACAGAATCGTGGCTTTTGAATTTCATTAAGTCATCTCAAACAGTAATTAAGAGTGGGGATCAAACTGCCGACTCTCTTTTTAGGGCTTACAATCAAATTCTGATGCCCGATCAGACTACTTTATCTAGTGGAGATATCAAAGATATTCTTATCTATATAAAATCTAAAAGCCCTGATGCGCTTTCTTCATCTTCCGCCGCAACAGAGGAACAATCCAAAGAGAAATCGAACAATAAAAGTGATGTTTTTTTTGACTCAGTAATTCTGATCATTTTGGCAGTTTCATTGAGTTTTTTGATTGGAGTACTCTTTTTATACAGAAAAATAAAAAAACTTTCAGATGAACAAATGGACTATTACAGTTCTGACAGGGCTTTTTTTAAATCAAATAAGAAATGATTGCTAATCGTTTCATTACCATTTAAAAAAATAAACAGATGAAAATAAATTTTCACTTTCACATCGCAAAAATTGCAGTGCTTATACTTTTTCTGGAGCCTGTTTTAGCGCAGGACAAAGGTGAAGCAAGTTTCAAACAAATTTGTGCGGCCTGCCACACCATCGGTAAAGGAAAACTTGTTGGACCCGACCTGGCTAATGTGCACTCACGTCATACCGAAGACTGGTTAAAGAAATTTATAAGGTCATCTCAAACTGTCATAAAATCAGGTGATAAATATGCTGACTCTTTGTTCAAAGCATTCAACCAGATTCCAATGCCTGATAATCCTGCCTTTACTGATGAGAATATAAAGGATATTCTAAATTATATTACTGTTAACAGCCCGGCAGGACAATCTCTGCCAACTACAGCAGCTCCCGTATCGTCAAACCAGTCTGTAACACTATCGGCAGATGCTGTAGAAAGAGGGAAACAGCTCTTTATTGGGGATACCCGTTTAGTTAATGGAGGTGCTGCCTGCAATTCCTGTCATAACGTAAAGAAGCTGGGGATAATAAGTGGGGGGGCATTAGCAAAAGACCTTACTGATATTCCGACCCGAATGGATTATGAGGGAACAAAGGCAATCATCTCTGGAATGCTCTCGGGGATTCCGGCTATGCAGCAATCATTTGGGAATAAGCCTTTGACAGAAGATGAAATTGCAGCTCTGTCGGCATTCCTCAGCAATAACGCAGAAGACAAAACATCGGCTGTCATAGGAACACCAGGTATTATGTTGTGGACCGGTATCATTGGGGGACTTGGTCTGTTATTTCTGTATTCATTTTTTTGGGTGAGAAGAAAACAGCGAACCGTGAATTATGCTATCTACAAGAGACAATTGAAATCTACCTGATCTGAGTATAGAAACAGAGATAAAATGTATACTAATAACTAATATTATGAGTTGGATTGAAGATATCATCTCGCCAAAAACCCGCCAATGGGAAGAATTTTACCGTAACCGTTTCCAACACGACCGTATCGTCCGAAGCACACATGGTGTGAATTGTACAGGAGGATGTTCCTGGCAAATTCATGTAAAAGAAGGAATCGTAGTGTGGGAAACACAGCAGCTGGATTATCCTCTGCTGGAAGAGTCATTACCTCCTTACGAGCCAAGGGGATGCCAGCGTGGAATTTCCTATTCCTGGTATCTGTATAGTCCTTTAAGGATCAAATATCCGCTCATCCGCGGGACACTGATTGATTTATACAGGGAAGAAAAAAAGAAAGCCAGTGGAGATCCGGTGAAAGCATGGGAAAACCTTCAGAATGATAAAGAGAAACGCAGCCGCTATCAAAAATCAAGAGGAAAAGGCGGGTTTCGCAGGGTTTCCTGGGATGAGGTTTTAGAGATTATGGCGGCTGCAAATATTTATACAGCCAAAAAACATGGGCCTGACCGGGTTGCTGGATTTTCTCCTATTCCCGCTATGTCTATGCTGAGTTATGCAGCCGGAGCACGCTTTCTTCAGCTCTTTGGTGGATTCAACCTCAGCTTTTATGACTGGTATTGTGATCTGCCTACACACTTCCCTGAGATGTGGGGCGAGCAAACCGATGTCTGTGAAAGCGCTGACTGGTATAATTCCAAACTGATAGCCGACATGGGAGCCTGCTTAAATATGACAAGAACCCCTGACTGTCATTTCTTTGCTGAGTCGCGGCATAACGGGACAAAAGCTGTGGTATTCTCACCCGACTTCAGTCAGGTGTGCAAATATGCCGACCAGTGGGTTCCGGTACATCCGGGTACCGACAACGCTTTTTGGATGGCGGTCACGCATATAATATTAAAGGAATACCATCACGAAAAGCAAACTCCATACTTTATTGATTATACCAAGCAATATACTGACAGTCCTTTTTTGGTTCATCTGGAAAAAGTCGAACAGCCTGACGGGAAGGGTGAAACCCATTACAAACCGGGAAGACTGGTTCGTGCAAACGAAATTGCAAAATGGGAAGGCATTGAGAATGGGGATTGGAAATTTTTAAATATTGATGAAGATTCAGGAGAACTTATTGTTCCGAAAGGAACCATGGGTTACCGCTGGGATAAAGCCGGCGGAAAGTGGAACATGAAATTTGAATGCGGGGAAACAGAAAAGAGTTATAATCCTGCTCTTACTCTGCTCAAGAATAATGACGGGGTACTGCAAACCGAATTTATTGAATACGGACTGGATAACACATTCCTGCGGGGTGTTCCTGTAAAATATCTGGACACCCTGAACGGAAAAGTTCCGGTCGTTACGATCTATGATCTGATGATGGGACAATATGGAGTTGACCGTGGTTTAGAAGGCCAGTATCCAAAAGATTATAATGATAAAGATGCTTCATACACTCCCGCATGGCAGGAAGTTTTTACTGGCATTGATTCGAAGACTGTACTTCAGTTTGCACGCGAATGGGCTGACACAGCCGAAACAACGCAAGGGAAATGTATGGTTATTGTCGGTGCAGGTATCAATCACTGGTATCATGCTAATTTGATCTACCGTTCTGCAGCCATGACCCTGGCATTGACCGGTTGCATTGGTAAAAATGGCGGTGGCCTGAACCACTATGTGGGCCAGGAAAAACTAGCTCCTGTTGATTCATGGGGAGGAATTTCTTTTGCAAAAGATTGGGTTCCTGCCTCAAGGCTTCAGCAAACGCCACTCTGGCATTATATCAATACCTGCCAGTATCGTTATGATGGACGTCATTCACATTACAATGCGGTTCCTGAAAACGAACTAACAAAAAAACATACTGCCGACAGTATTTTTACTTCTGTTCGAAATGGATGGATGCCGTACTATCCTCAGTTCAATGAGAATCCGCTTAATGTCGTAAAAAATGCCGAGGCAGATGGTGCTAAAACAGATGAAGAACTTATAAAACATACTGTTGACCGCCTCAAATCAAGAGATCTGAAATTCGCTATAAATGACCCGGATGCTGAGGAAAATTTCCCGCGTGTCTGGTACATCTGGCGTGGTAATGCCATTCACGGAAGTATGAAAGGTACTGAGTATGCGTTAAAACATTATCTCGGAACACACCATAATTCCATTGGAAAGGATTCTGATGAACATACAGAGGAGGTGGTATGGCATGAAATCGCTCCGGAAGGGAAAATGGATTTGGTAGTGGATCTGAATTTCCGCATGGATTCATCAGCTCTATATTCTGATATTGTGCTTCCGGCTGCATCCTGGTATGAAAAAAACGATCTGAACACCACGGATATGCACTCTTTTATTCATCCGCTTAGTCAGGCAATTGCTCCGGTTTGGGAATCAAAAACCGATTGGGATATTTTCAAAGAACTTGCGAAAGCAACGAGTGAAATGGCAAAGGAACATCTTGCCGAACCACAAAAGGATATTGTGATGACCCCTCTTTCACACGATACCCCCGATGAAATTTCACAACCTGTTATTAAAGATTGGTTCAAGGGTGAATGTGAGCCCATACCCGGTAAAACAATGCCGAAGTTTTCGATAATAACAAGAGATTACACACAACTCTATGAAAAATTCATCACGCTTGGTGAGGGTATTCGTGAAAAAGGCTTAGGTGCTCATGGCAATCATTATTTCTGTAAAGATGAATATGACGAGATGTGTAATTCCAATCATTTTCCGAACAGGAAATATGAAGGAAAGACGATGCCATCCATTCAGGAAGATGTTTGGGCAGCTAATGCCGTTTTACATCTTTCAACGCTCACAAACGGTAAACTGAATGTTGATGCTTACAAAAATATGGAGAAGAAAACCGGACTAAAGTTGGCAGATCTGGGTGAAGGAAGCAAGGATGTAAAGTTTCGTTTTCAGGACATTGTCGCACAACCCCGGAGGTATAATACCTCCCCTCTATGGTCGGGTTTAATGAATGATGGAAGGGCATACTCGGCTTATACCTACAATGTAGAACGTTTGGTTCCGTGGAGAACCCTAACTGGAAGACAACACTTTTATCTTGACCATGAACTGTATATAGCACATGGTGAGCACCTGCCCACCTACAAACCTGCCCCAAGGCCGGAAGTTTACGGCGATCTGCGGGAAACCTGGAAGGAAGGGAAAGCACTGGCATTAAACTACCTTACTCCGCACGGTAAGTGGCATATCCATTCCACTTATATGGATAACCTGAGGATGTTGACACTCTCACGGGGATGCGAACCTTGCTGGTTGAGTGAAACCGATGCAGAAACATTGGGTATCAAGGATAATGACTGGGTAGAAGTACATAATGACCATGGGGTTTATGTAACCAGGGCATGTGTGAGTTCCAGAGTCGCTCCCGGTAGTTGTATTGTGTATCATACGGTTGAAAGAACAGTCGGAATTCCAAAATCCCAACTCCGGGGTGGCAGAAGAGGCGGAGGAAATAATAGTGTTACCAGAACTCATCTCAAGCCTAATTATCTGAGTGGTGGCTACGGACAGTTTTCATACCATTTTAATTATTGGGGGCCAATTGCACCACAGCGTGATACTCATGTGATCGTGAAGAAAATGGATAAACTGGAATGGTAGGATAGATATGAGATATGAGATATGAGATATGAGTATTGAGATAACATTATAAACAACATTTTATGCATAAGCTACAAGAAATAGAAAATTGGAATGAGGCAATTGAACTCTATTGGAAGTTTATTAAACAGTTTCTGAATTTCCTAAAATACATTCTAAAAAGCAATACTAGACCTTTAACTTCAGAATAACATGAATATTCGCTCACAAATATCGATGGTTTTTCACCTGGATAAATGCATCGGCTGCCACACATGTTCTATCGCCTGCAAAAATATCTGGACTGACCGCAAGGGCGCAGAATATATGTGGTGGAATAATGTTGAAACTAAACCCGGCACAGGTTATCCTACCAAATGGGAAGATCAGGAAATTTACAGGGGTGGATGGGAAAAGAAAAACGGGAAAATCTCACTGAAAGGTGCGGGTAAAAGACGCGGGCTGACAAATATTTTTTATAATCCTAATCTTCCTGTTATTGACGATTATTACGAACCTTTCACCTATAAATACCTGGATCTGATCGAGTCGCCTGAAGGAGATGATCAGCCAACAGCACGGCCTGTTTCACTTATTACAGGAGAACCGATCGATATAAAAATGGGACCGAACTGGGATGACGATTTGAGCGGAACCCCTGACTTTGCTCGTAACGATCCGAATTTGCAAAATCTTTCTGCCGCAGAACAGGAGGTCATGTTTCAATTAGAGAAAATGGCATTTTTTTATCTGCCCAGAATTTGTAATCACTGCCTGAATCCAGCCTGTGTTGCCGCTTGTCCTTCAGGAGCCATCTACAAAAGGGGGGAAGACGGGGTAGTACTCATCAATCAGGAAGTATGCCGGGCATGGCGCATGTGCGTTACAGCCTGTCCGTATAAAAAATCGTATTATAACTGGCATACGGGAAAGTCTGAAAAATGTATTCTTTGTTATCCGCGGCTTGAAGCAGGCTTAGTGCCTGCATGTATGCACTCCTGCGTGGGAAGGATCCGCTATCTGGGAGTTCTGCTTTATGATGCCGATAAAATTGAAGCGGCAGTGAATGATGAGGAGAAGAACCTGATTAACAACCATCTTGATATTATCCTCGACCCCTTTGATGAAGAAGTGATCCGGGCCGCTAAGATGAATGGTATTGCCGATTCAACTATTCATGCGGCACAGTTCTCGCCTGTATATAAGTATGTAAAAGAGTGGAAACTTGCATTGCCCCTGCATGCTGAATTCAGGACCCTGCCAATGTTGTTTTATGTTCCGCCTTTGCTTCCTGTTATGGCAACATTAAAACAGGTAGATAATAGTGCCCAGGCGGAAAAGATGAATCCAATCGGGAAATATTGGGATGATAACTGGCTCTATGATACCAGTACCGAAGAATTATGGGGAACTCTTGACCAGGTCCGTTTTCCACTAAAATATCTTGCAAATATGCTCAGTGCAGGAGATGAGGAAATGATCAAAGACAAATGGAAAAAATTAATGGCTGTACGCATTCATCGCAGAAGAGTTACTGTGGGTGATGTAAGCAATGAAAAAGCGGATAAGACTTTGAAAGAGGCAGGATTAACTGCTGAAATGGCAGATGGCATTTTTCATCTTACGGCTCTGGCTAGATTTGAAGACCGTTTCGTAATTCCTCCGGCACACCGTGAACAGGCAATTGAAATGATGGACTTCACCGGTGATGCAAAAGGAGAAGTTGGTTTTGGGATTAAAAGTAAAGTGAGAAGAGGACTATAAATTTAATTGTAAAGAAATCGTACTATGGAAGCTACAGCAGAAGTCAAAGAAGAAAAGAAAGCACCGTCAAAGGATACACTGACCGACTATGAATTATTATCCTATCTCTTCTTCTATCCTGAAAATGAATCACATTTTAAAAAAATAGGAGATGTTTATGCATATCTCTCTGTTAATCTTCCAGAATCAGCTGAGGTGATGAAACCATTTATGGAGTTTATTGCGTCCTCCACCCTTGAAGAATTACAGGAACTCTTTCTTCGGTCGTTTGATATTCAGGCAATCACAACCTTAGACATAGGATTCATTCTTTTTGGAGAAGATTATAAACGCGGCCAATTGCTTGTTAACCTGAATATGGAACATCGTGAAGCGGGGAATATTTGCCATACCGAATTGTCTGATCATTTGCCGAATGTTATGCGTCTTCTGTCAAAAATGAAAGACGATGTTATGCGTATGGAGATTGCCAATAGGCTTGTAGCTCCGGCAGTGGTAAAAATGTTGGAGGAATTTGATCCTAAAAAAGTTGAAAAAAAGGATAAAGTTTATAAAAAACATCTCAAGACCTTAATAGATTATTCAACGAATTTTAGAACTGTTTATCAAACATTACTGCAGGCATTAATTACCGCCCTGAAAAAGGATTTTGGATATGAACCTGAACGTACTGTTTCTTCGCCCGGCAGGGAAGAAAAAGATGTTGCTGCTCCTTCCTGTGAGGATGAATCCTTGTCCTGCTCATGTAGTTCTGCTGGTCCTTCAACACCGGATTATACCCGAAACATTGAAACAGAAATGAACATTGAAAAACTTTAATTCATAAACCTTTTGTATCATGGACATCTTTAATAACTTTCTTCTTATCGCTCTGCCCTATATCGCTTTGGCGGTTTTTCTGGTTGGTTCTATTTATAGATATACGTATAAAGGATTTCAGTTTTCATCGCTTTCGTCCCAGTTTCTGGAAGGCAGAAAATTATTTTACGGATCAGTACCTTTCCACTGGGGCGTATTATTTCTTTTCTTTGGTCACCTGATCGCTTTTCTGTTCCCAAATAGTGTACTGGCATGGAACAGTCAACCCCTCCGGCTGATGATTTTAGAGATCACCGCCTTTGTTTTTGGAATTAGTATGCTGATAGGCCTGGTGAACCTTATAATCAGAAGGTACACAACACCCCGTCTCAAGGTTGTAACCAATAAAATGGACTTTGTAATTTACCTGCTGCTGATCTTCCAGACATTTATCGGACTTTGGATTGCTTATAATTTCCGCTGGGGTTCTTCCTGGTTTTCTTCCATACTGACTCCATACCTGTATTCGATTTTTACCCTGCAACCCGACACTGCAGCAGTAGCTCTTCTTCCCTGGACCGTAAAGCTTCACATTATCGGGGCATTTGTGATTATTGGAATTATTCCGTTTTCCCGCCTGATACATTTTTTAGTCCCTCCTATAAATTATATATGGCGCCCCTATCAACAGGTAATGTGGTACTGGAGCAGGAGAAAAGTGCGCAGTCCCCGGACACCATGGTCGCTACAGCGACCTAAAAATACCTGATCATGCTGATTAACATTGTAACCGATGAAGAATTGCTTACCAGCCAGATTGTAAAATCTATTCTGTTGATCGTTGTTGCTTTGGGGATCATATACAACCTGTACCGGCTTTTCGGGAAAGAGTCCACAAAAAGGAAAATGATCAATTTTGTCCTCTTCGCCCTGCTTTCGGCTTCAATCATTTTTGTCTATAATGCATACCGGATTGAGGCGGCACTTCTGAAGAATCCGGATTATGTACCCGGAATAACACTCGGCTATTGCTCCGTTTTTGCCTTAGGCACAGGAATTGAATTTGAATACGAAGTGAAGGGGCAAAAATTCCGTTGCTGTAACACCTTTCATCCTATTTCAAAAGACAGTATTGTAGTTCCCGGGCGAAAATACATGGTAAGGTATTCAGAAATATTTCCGGGTGCGGGAAGGATGAATTTTAAAATGCAGGCTGAGTAAATCAATCATGAAAAAATATTTTTTTTATGCTTTTACCCTAATAAATGTATTACATGCGCAGGCACAGGATTTTCAAATAAAAGCGGAAATAAAACCCCGGTATGAATATCGAAATGGTTTTGGTCAAATGAGACTCGCCAAAGACGCATTAGATCAGGCTGCCAGTTTTGTTTCACAACGTTCACGGCTTTCCTTATTTTATGCCAATCCCGATCAAAAACTTCGCATGGGAGCTTCACTGCAGGATGTAAGAAACTGGGGTGCAACAGATCAGTTAAACATTGGTGACAAAAACAATTTTGGTGTGCACGAATTCTGGGGAGAACTATTGTTGTCAAATGTGTTTAGCATCAAAGCAGGTCGTCAGGAATTTAACTATGACAATTTCCGCATTTTAGGAAATGTGGATTGGGTACAACAAGCCCGCAGTTTCGATGCAGCATTAATGAAATATGAAGACAGCGCCAAAAAAATCAAGTTTCATGCTGGACTTGGCTTAAATACAAAATCTGAAACTCTTGTAAAAGATGTTTATGACGCCAATAACTATAAATCATTGCAGTTTATCTGGCTGAATAAAAAATTTGAAAATATCAATGCCAGTTTTTTATTTCTGAATAATGGATTAGAGTACACCGTAAATCCATCACTGTCGGTTACACCTGGTAACCGCAAAGTTGCATTCAGTCAAACTACCGGCAGCAGGCTCGAATTCTCTAAAGGCAAATTTGAAATAAATGCAGAAGGGTATTACCAGGGCGGTAAAACTGTTGGATATAAAAAAGTTGATTCCTGGAATATGGGAGTTGAACTTATTGGTAAGCCATCAAAAATAGTTTCTTTGGTTGTAGGTGCGGAATGGCTATCAGGCACTGATATGGATGAAACAGATGGTAAAAATCATTCCTTTAATCCATTTTATGGTACAAATCATAAGTTTAATGGTACCATGGATTATTTCTATGTCGGAGGGAGATGGAACAATAAAGTTGGCCTGGCAGATTATTATGGCGGAATTCGTTTTCAAAATAACCGGTTTAATGCTGAACTGATTACCCATATTTTCAATTCCATGGCTAAGGTGGTTTCGAATACTACATCATTGAAGAAATATCTTGCTGTTGAAACAGATTTGATGGGAAGATATAAGGTATCAGATATCATTACATTTCAAGCCGGATTTTCATTTCTTTCCGGTTCTTCAACCTTTGAGTTGCTTAATCCGGGAAGTTCAAAAACTAAGTTGAATACCTGGGGATGGACTCAATTAATAATAAAGCCGAACCTCTTTACATCGTCTAAAAAATAATAAAAGCTATGGAACAAAAGGTAACAGTAACTTCCCACCGGATCCTTTTTCTAAACACACTTGCATTCACCGTTTGCTTTGCCGTTTGGATGTTCAATGGTGTCCTGGTTTCTTTTCTCGTAGATAATCAATTGTTCAAATGGACTCCTGTGGAAATCGGCTGGCTACTGGCAATTCCAGTATTGAGCGGCTCCATTTTTCGTCTTCACGGGGGAATTTGGACGGATAAATACGGTGGCAAATGGATGTTTGGCGGTTTGCTTTTTCTGTGTGCAATTCCGATGTATTTAATGAGTTACGCAAATAGTTTTGTTGCTTTTGCATTGTGTAGTTTCGGATTTGGGATTGCTGGGGTAGGATTTTCCATTGGCATTGCATTTACTTCATTATGGTACCCTAAAGAGTGGCAGGGGCGGGCGCTTGGAATTTTTGGGATGGGAAATTTCGGGGCAGGAATTACCACGCTGGTAGCTCCAACTCTGTTGAAAAAACTCACTGACAATGGAACTAACCTGGAAGGATGGCGCGAACTCCCGCAAATTTATGCTGCTGCTTTGGTTATTATGGGAATCGTTTTTTTGATTTTTGCAAAAAATAAAAAATCACAAACCGCAAAAGGAAAAAGTTTTGTTCAAATGCTTTCTCCTCTGAAACAGATTCGGGTTTGGCGGTTTGGATTGTATTACTACCTCGTCTTTGGATGTTTTGTCGCCCTCTCGCAATGGCTGGTACCATATTATCTCAATATGTATTCTGTTTCGTTGGTGACTGCCGGATTGCTTGCATCCATCTTCAGTATGCCGTCGGGACTCATCCGTGCATTAGGCGGATGGTTGTCTGATAAGCTCGGAGCTCGAAAAGTTATGTACTGGATTTTTATTGCTTCCTGCGTGATCTGTTTTATGCTTATCGTTCCGCAAATGGAAATTGAATCTCCGGGCGAAGGCATATCCGCCAAAGGAAAGGGAAGGGTTACTCTTGTTACTGACAGTTTGATAAAGGTTGATGCAGTGAAATATCCTCTTGCAGTTGCGCCGGTAAAGAATAGATCAGATGAAGGATTTTCTGTTTTTCCGTTAAAAAAAACATGGCAGGTGCCCACGGTAAAAGTTGGCGACCAGGTTGCTAAAAAACAATTGATAGCAAAAGGGACTACGCACATTTATTTTCAGGCGAATATCTGGATAGCCACATTTTTAATTTTTTTGGTCGGGATAGTTTGGGGAATTGGAAAAGCGGCTGTATATAAACACATTCCGACTTATTTTCCAAATGATGTTGGTGCAGTGGGTGGTATGGTTGGTATGCTTGGAGGATTGGGCGGATTTTTTTCACCCATCATTTTTGGCTATATGCTGAAGGGGACGGGGCTTTGGACAAGCATGTGGATATTCCTCTTTTTTGTTTCAGTGATATGTTTATGGTGGATGCACCGGGCTATTATGCACATGAGGGATAAAGTCGAACTGCAAACAAAAGAAAAATTTGAATCAACATTCGGACATTAAAAACAGATAGTAAGATGCCAACATGGTTAACAAAATGGAATCCTGAAGACAATGATTTTTGGGAAGCAGAAGGAAAAAAAATTGCATGGCGAACGTTATGGATAACAACTATTTCATTGACGCTCTCTTTCGCAACCTGGTTTATGGTAAGCGCAATAGTAGTGAAACTGCCGGGCATTGGATTTAAATTTACGCAAAACCAATTATTCTGGCTGGCGGCTATGCCCGGGCTTGCAGCCGGAACGCTTCGGATAATTCATACATTTCTTCTGCCCATTTACGGAACGAGACATGTCATAACCTTTTCAAAAGCCATTAAAATAATTCCTTGTATAGGATTCGGGTTTGCCGTGATGAATTTGAACACCCCTTACTGGGTTTTTATGATGCTTGCATTTTCTGCAGGTTTTGGCGGAGGCGATTTTTCTTCGCACATGCCTTCCACCAATTTATTTTTTCCTAAGCGATTGAAAGGAACAGCACTTGGTATTCAGGCTGGCATTGGAAATTTTGGAGTGAGTTTAGCTCAGTTCATGACTCCCGCCTTACTTGGCCTGGCTCTATATGGTGGACCTCAAACCTTTACTAATTTTGATCCCATTTCTAAGGAACCAATCAGCACTACTCCTATCTATCTTCAAAATGCCGCATTCTGGTATATCCCTCTTATTGCCATTTGGACCGTGGTGTGTTGGCGGTATCTGCGCAGTATTCCAATCAAAGCATCTTTTAAAGAACAATTAGATATTTTTAAAGAAAAGCACACCTGGTTCTGTACCCTCACCTATATTATGACCTTTGGAATATTTGCCGGACTTTCAGCTACTTTTCCTATGATGATAAAATCACTTTACGGTAATTTTGAGGGTGCGCCCGACCCTTTGAAGTATGCTTTTTACGGACCACTCATCGGCTCTGCAAGCCGGATACTGTTTGGTTTTATTTCGGACAAAACAGGAGGAGCCATTCTCACCACTATCACGGGTTTAGGTTTGCTTGCCGGCTGCGTTATGCTCTTAACAATGGGATTGGTATCACCTACTGGAATGGAACAATTTCCAATGTTTGTGGCCGTAATGCTGGGACTATTTTTCTTTACGGGGATAGGTAATGCATCAACATTTCGGCAGTTCCCAATTATTTTTGGACACAACCCGAGACAAGCGGCCGGTGTTATCGGATGGACTTCGGCAATAGCGGCTTATGGTCCTTTCATTTTTGCAATATGTATCGGGACAATTATATCCAGTACCGGAAATGCAAACTCCTTTTTCTACGGACTGATTGTTTTTATTCTGGTAGCTACCTGGATTAACTGGCACTATTACAATTGTAAGGGATGCGAAAGGCCTAGTTAATACGAGGTGTAAATCAGACATGGTCGTTGGTATAATATATAACATGATAGAGAAGTTGACGTTTAAAATAAATCATATTTCTAAATAAAATAGCCATGAATAATATTTTTTCAGAACAAGATTATATCAAAAGATTTGTAGAGAAAGACGCAGACGAAGACCCGGTTTATTCTCCTATGGATCCGCCAGATGCATATAAGCCTCCGGGCATAAGTCCTGTTCCCTATGATGAATTACACCCGGTATTGCAATTGTTTACAGATGAACATAAAAATACCCTGGAGCGACTTGATGAGTTCGAAAATACGCTTCAGGAGATTCGAAAAGAAGGAATTAATAAAGAAAGAAATACGAAGCTTGGCGAATTTTTTCAATTCCTGGATGACAAGATCGTGCTTCACAATCTGAAAGAAGAAAGAATATTATTCCCCCTGTTGCACGATTGTCTTCTTGAAAATGGAGAGCACAGTACAGGGGAAATTCCTGAGACGGCGGTGGATATGCTGGAAAACGATCACATAAAGATGATGCAGCTGGTCACCTTAACTTTTAGTCTGATGGGAGTATCATCCCGTCTCACGGATTCCACCTCTCGTGCTGTTCTTGTGGATATGGCTGTTGAACAAGGCAATTCACTTGTTGAATTGTTGCGGCTTCATATCTTTAGAGAAGAAAATGTAGCATTTCCACTCGCTCAAAAATATCTCAGTGCTGATGACTTTAACCTGATGTTAGATAAAATGAATAAATATTTTTCAGTTCGGCTGTAAAATAGTAAAGTATGCTGACAGATAAATTTAACAGGGTACATGATTATCTCAGGATATCCCTTACAGATAAATGCAACCTGCGTTGCAGCTATTGTAATCCGTTGGATATGCCTAAAGGTTATTTTACTGGTATGCCGCGGATGACGGCAGAAGAAATCGACCGGATCGTTTCTGTTTTTGTAAAAGAGGGGGTGAAAAAAATTCGCCTCACCGGAGGGGAACCGCTAGTGAGAAAAGATGCCGGGGATATTATTGAACGACTGTCCAAATATCCTGTTGAACTTGCCATCAGCACTAACGGCTTCCTTGTTCATGAATACCTTGACACGTTCAAAAATGCCGGAATAAAATCTGTGAATGTGAGCCTGGATTCACTAAATAGAGAGGTTTTTTTTTCCATCACCAAACGGGATGAATTCAATCGTATCAGGGATAACATTCATCTTTTGCTCAGGCATAATTTTCATGTCAAAATCAATATGGTGGTCATGAAAAATATAAATGATAGCGAATTGATCGATTTCGTTAGATGGACGAGAGATTTCCCGCTACATGTGCGTTTCATTGAATTTATGCCTTTTGCAGGAAATCAATGGAGTGGAGAAAAGGTTTTTTCTTACTATGAAATGCTTCAGCTGATTTCTTCAAATTTTGATTTCCTGAAATTGCCCGATGAGAAACACGATACCGCGAAAAAATATTTTGTACCGGATCATAAAGGAACCTTTGCTTTTATCAGTACCATGAGCGAGCCGTTCTGCGGTGGATGCAATCGCATGCGATTAACTGCTGATGGTAAAATGAAAAACTGCCTCTTTTCAACAAATGAAGCGGATATTTTGAGCGCCCTGAGAAACGGGCGGGACATAGTTCCCTTAATTAAGCATTGTATATCGGGAAAAAAAGAATCTCTTGGAGGACAGTTTTCTTCTATCTATGAAATTGTGGATGTGTCAAAAATAAATAACAGGAGTATGATTGATATAGGCGGGTGATCAAAAAAGACTAAAATATGCGTATTTTACTTACCGGGGCTAATGGGTACATCGGAATGAGACTGTTACCGGTACTAGTAGAGGCTGGCCATGAGGTTACTTGTGTGGTAAGAGATCGTAAACGATTTCAACCTTCACCTGACCTGCTGAATAAGATCAGCATCATTGAATTTGATTTTCTGAATCCCGAAAATGCAGTATTGAATTTTAATAATAAGCAGTTTGATGCAGCCTATTATCTTATCCATTCCCTCGGAGATACTTTTACGACCCTAAAAGAGTATGAAAAACGATCCGCCGGCTGCTTTGTATTGGTTTCTACCCTTACCGGGGTAAAGCAGATTATTTACCTCAGTGGGATCAGTAATACAGATAGAATATCGAAACATTTATCCTCAAGAAAGGCCGTGAAGGATGTGATTAAGCAATCAGAAATTGCTTATACTATTTTTGAAGCAGGTATCATTGTGGGATCAGGGAGTGTATCATTTGAGATCATACGCGACCTGACAGAAAAATTGCCGGTAATGATTGTTCCCCACTGGCTGAATTCCCGCTGTCAGCCGATCGCCATTCGAAATGTGATCAACTATCTGCATGGGAGTCTAATGAACGAAAGAACTTTTTTCAAAACCTTCGAAATTGGCGGCCCCGATGTATTAACTTATAAAAAGATGCTGCTGGAATTTTCTGCTGTGCGTAATTATAAACGATATATCATATCATTACCTATCTCCTTTCCCATGCTTTCTACCTACTGGTTGTATATGGCGACTTCCGCTAATATCAGTATTGCAAAGCAACTGGTGTATAGTATGAAAAATGATGTGGTTTGTAAAGAATGCTCTATACGTGACATTATTCCCCAGGAACTGATCTCTTACCGTGAAGCCATTAAAATGGCTTTTGAGCGCATTGAGCAAAATATGGTGATCTCAAGCTGGACAGACGCCGCATCAAGCAGCCTTAGCAGGTTAGATATCAACCAATATATAGAAGTGCCGGTCAATGGCTGTTATAAAGATCGCCGGTGGATTGAAATCGATAAGGGGGATGTGCAAGCTGTTTCTGATCGTTTTTTTGGTATCGGTGGCGAGCAGGGTTGGTATTATGCTGACAAACTATGGAGAATTCGTGGATTGCTGGATAAAATTTTAGGTGGTGTTGGTATAGGGAGAGGAAGAAGAAGCAAAATAGATATTCAGCCCGGTGATGCACTTGACTTCTGGAGAGTGCTTCTGGCAGATCGTAAAAATTACCGTTTGCTTTTATTTGCGGAAATGAAGCTGCCGGGGGAAGCATGGCTTGAATTTTCAATTGTGCAAAACGAAAACCGCTGCATTTTAAAACAAACAGCCACTTTCCGTCCAAGGGGAATATTAGGCCGTAATTATTGGTATTCTATGCTGCCCTTCCATTTTTTCATTTTCAGAAATATGCTGAAACGTATTGCCGGGAAAAAACAAGAAAAATTGTTTAATAATAATTATTGAACTGTAAGATGGTTGATGTAGAGAAAGCTAAAAAGCTGATCATCGATAACTGCAATTCTGCAAAAGTAATACTGTTGCCATTGTCTGATGTGCATGGTTGTATTTTAGCTGAATCTGTTATTGCTGCTTTTGATACGCCTCTTTTTCATCAGTCGGCAATGGATGGTTATGCCTTTTCTTTTGATAGCTGGAATGGTGAAAATGAATTGTATGTTGCAGGTGAAATACAGGCAGGAACATATTCTTCCGATTTGTTGAAGCCATTGGAAGCAGTCGGTATTTTTACAGGTGCCCCCTTACCAGCTGGTGCTGATACGGTTGTAATGAAGGAAAAAGTAATTGTAAACGGTAATACTATTGCTATAAATGACGGGCAACTTACCAAAGGAAGTAATGTTCGTTTGAAAGGCTCACAAACAAAAAAGGGAGAAATTGCTTTGAATAAAGGTCAATTTCTGATAGCTCCGGCCATTTCTTTTCTTGCCGGTATTGGCATTGATAAAGTAAGAGTGTATGAAAAACCCCTGGTCAGAATTATTATAACCGGTAAGGAATTAATCAAACCGGGAAGCACAATAACTTCGGGAAAAACATTTGAATCAAATTCCTTCGGACTTGTTGCAGCCCTAAATCAATTGAGTATTTCCCCAGTTTCGGTTGAGTTTGTTGATGATGTTGAAGAAGAAATAGTACAGGCAATAACAAATAGTCTGGATGCTGATATACTGATTTTGACAGGAGGGATATCGGTGGGTGATTACGATTTTGCAGCAAACGCTCTGGGAAAATGCTCGGTGGAAAAAATATTTCACAAGGTGAAACAAAAACCAGGAAAACCTTTCTATTTTGGCAGATATCATCAAACCCTCGTATTTGCCCTGCCCGGAAATCCGGGGGCTGTTCTTATTTGTTTTTATGAATATATTGCGCCTGCCATCAGCTGTTTTACCCGGAGAGAATATTTATATAAATGTAAAATGCCAATGGCTGAGGATTATAAAAAGAAATCCGGGCTGACATATTTTCTGAAAGGTAAGATGAACTTTGATAAAGTATCTGTTTTGCCCGATCAGGAAAGTTACCTGATGAATTCTTTTGCCATTTCGGATTGTCTCATTAAGCTGGACGAAGAAAGGGAATATTACAGAAAGGGTGATATGGTAGAATTGATAAAGATTACCTGAATGATGCCTGATAACGGAAACGGTGTGAACGCTTATGTACTCGCAGGGGGAAAAAGCTCCCGAATGGGTAGTGATAAAGGTTTGATGTTGTTCAATGGAAAGCCAATGATTCAACATGTCATTGAACAACTCGAACCGGTTGTGGATAAAGTGCTGGTTGTTGGCAACAGCACTGCTTATGATATTTTTGGGAAAGAAGTTATCAGAGATCTTGTTAAAGGAATTGGTCCTGCCGGTGGAATTTATTCAGCACTGGAGCATACCAATGCCGCTCATAATTTTATAGTGAGTTGCGATATGCCATTTATAAGGTCTGGTGCAATTGAGTTTATCATTCAAAACTCTTTTCAATATCAGATAACATTGCCGGTACATCACCAAAAAGCGGAGCCTCTGTGCGGTGTTTATGCTAAAGAATGTTTATCAAAGTGGCAAGGGCTTGTTCAACAAAAGATTGTCAGGCTGCATGATATGATTACTTATTTTAGACTGTTGAAACTAAATGTGGATAATAATAAATTGTTTAATGATCAACTATTCCAAAATATCAATACCCAATACGATTTTGACAATGCAAAAAGTAATCATAAAAATAGAAATTAACCTGAAAACTTACCCGTCTTTCTCATCTATGCCCTGTCTGCCATTCAATATTCAGTAGTTTTAAATAAAATCCACAATTATGATTGATATAACCAATAAAATAAAGACATACCGTACGGCTATTGCACAGGCAATTGTACGGGTGAGTAAGCAGGAAACGATCGATGCAGTTATAAATAAAACCGTTCCCAAGGGGGATGTGATCGAAGCCAGCCGCATTGCCGGTCTTTTCGGAATTAAACGCACAAGCGATATGATTCCCGATTGTCATCCCCTTCCGGTGGAGTTTGCGGCGGTGAGGCATACTATTGAAGGGCTGGATATTATCATTGAAACCGAAGTTCATACCATATACAGAACTGGCGTGGAGGTCGAGGCCATGCATGGAGCTTCGGTAGTAGCCCTAACCATATACGATATGCTGAAACCGATAGATAAAGGGATTGAAATTACCGGCATTAAACTGATCGGCAAAAGAGGAGGCAAATCGCAATTCGCAGATCAATTAAACCGTACTATTAAAGCCGCCGTGATTGTTTGTTCAGACAGTATCTCTACCGGAAAAAAAGAAGACAGCTCAGGCAAGACCATTATCAGCAAACTTGAAGCCCTGCATATTCCGGTTGAAGAGTACAGCATTGTTCCCGACGAAATAAAAAGCATACAGGAAAAGGTACAATCCCTTTACGATGGCAAAACAGATCTGATCATACTCACCGGCGGCACCGGTTTATCATCAAGGGACGTTACACCCGAAGCCATCCGCCCGATGCTTGACCGTGAAATTCCGGGTATTGCAGAAGCCGCCAGAAATTACGGACAGGAACATATGCCATACGCTATGCTCTCACGAAGCCTTGCCGGTCTAAAGGGAAATACACTCATCCTGGCATTGCCCGGTTCCACAAGAGGGGCACAGGAAAGTATGGATGCCTTGTTTCCCTACATACTGCATATATTTAAAATCATGGAGAATACACCACATGATGAATAAAATTGAGGCCTTTTAGTGAAATACTGTTATCAAAAGCATTGTTTAGGTGCACCCAGAATTGCCGGGGTTGTTAATCTTAATTGAGTTTTTCTGCCTGCCTTCCAGTTAAGGCTAATAGAGAGGACATTAATTTCCGGTATTAGATTAGATTTTCAAAGTGATTAATGACTTACATTCACCAATTTGTTTTTCTTAAACTTCAATCTGTCTAAAACAAACTGCCCAACTTCCTGCCCGTTTTTATACCCCTCATCGCAGGATGGCCTGTAATGAATACCGCCATAAACTCTTGAAATACCTGCTTCTATAGCTGCTTCCTTAAATGATTTAAAAGAACGGGACTTCATGCCAAATTCTACCTGGGAAGAATCCTTAAAGGCTTTATTATCTCCTATAACATTGGTGAGTATTTTCTCTACAGCCGAAGAAATAGTCGCGTGCCCTGCAGTATATTCAGGGAAAGGCGGAGTTTCTAAATACGGTTTCCAATTTGAAGAGATATATTGATTAATAACCGTTTCGGGACGTACATAATTATATTTAAACTTTAAGTACCAGCAACTGATAAAAGCATCAAACAGGGCAATGGATGTCTGAGTATAAACACTCACAGTAGAATTAAAATCATCCTTATTCATTTCAGTAGCTATACCAACAATATTCATCCAGTGGCCTCCTGGCGAGAATTTATTAGTCGAATACCTTAAATGTCCGCTAACATTTAACTTTGAGGGAATGTCATCCCAAAAATCTGCTATCTCTTTTTGTTCCTGTGTTAAATTGTCACCAATAGTTTTAACTTCCATGACATTCTTATAGAACTGACTGTCTTTATTTTTAACATTGAACGGCGTTGGATCAGGTGGTAAACTGATCTCTTCAACAGAATTCAATGCCATCGGACGGATCTCACCCCAGTGGGGTTCCAACGCCTGAGCAAACATTGGAGGGGTAGGAATCCATCGTCCTTCTTCATTGCTTACAGAGAACTTGGGGGCAGATCTTGTTTGAGCATAATTATCACCTTTACTCCAGTCTAAAATGTGTTGAGCAACAAGATTCGCATATTGAATTGAATTTTCGAGAACTTCTGAAGGCATACCTGCATCAGAAGCCTTCTGCTTCAAACTATTGACATATTCATCCATGCTACCTTCAGGAAAAGTAACTGCATTGCCTACTTTACTAAATGCCAGCAAGGAAGCAAAATGAAAATCAATTGTTTTGTTTTTATCGGGTTCAGGTATTACAGGAAGATGTTTTATCTGTCCGGATAATGATATGTAATTCTCTTTATTTCCTGCTGCTATCACTTCATATGCTGCAATATTTGCATAAACATAATTTCTTGATGCCACACATGGCGCGAAAGCATTCATAAGAATGATATCATTTAACTTTTTAACTGTTTGACGGTATAAAGCCGCATCGTTAAAGGTCCTGGTATAGTCAGGTTGTTTGCAGGATGATATTAGAATCAAAAAGGCAAATAATAATCGAAAAAAATATTTCATACTTCTTTTATTAAAATAATTAAATTAAAATTCTAACTCAAACCACTAAATCAGTGATTTTGAATAAAAATACAATAAATACATTAATTAAAGATTAAATCATCTTTAATTAATGTATTTTAGTTAAACTTTAAAATATTTACCATACATATATCTGCCTCCGCATTTAATTTTCAGAATGGGATTCTATACGGCTCAGGAAAATGATCAGGTTACCTGTGAACAGGATAGCTGCAGCAAGGAGCAGCATCATATTTATGTAGGGGATGCCGGTATAGGTTAATGCTGCCACACCCTGAACCATCAGTAATAATTCATTGATTATTATACCTGCAACAAAGACAAAAATTCCAACTATTAATTTTTTGGTTATTAAAATTAATTTAAAAGAAATTATATATCCTATAATAAAAATACTTGTTACCCCTAAAAGAACGAGATGCAAGTAACCGATGATGATCGGCCTGAATCCATAAGATAAATGACTGAGTTCGGGATGTATGGAGCCTGATTGCAGGATAAGTTTTATAGTAAAGGCGATGCCAGACAGGATGAGAAGGATCTTTCCATACTTTGAAAATAAAGGGCTGATCAAACTCTTGTTCTTAATGATCACATTCAGCAGGATCACCCAGCCTGCCAGTTGAGCAATTACAGCCGCTATCAGCAGAAAATAAATACTTCCTGAAATAGGTGACCACAATATGGATAAGAAATAGGCAGGTACACAGGCAAAGCAAAATAAGAGGAAAACATAGTAAAGTTTCTTTCGCGCCCCGGTGATGATCTCAAGTTTGTCAGACAGCAGGCCCATTCCGGCAAACAGGAACCAGCCGTTATACTGGAAGTGCAAATAAAAATATATGGAAGCCAGGTACCAGTTTTGGTCTGTGATTTTATTGCCCATCATATAGGCAAGTCCGAATGTACCCAGCGATGAAATGAAACTGAATACCAGGGCCGCTTTAAACCATAAAATACTGGTTGTTTTCTCTTTTATCCGGTTCAAATCCATCCAGAAGCGGACAATGAAAAGGTATGAAACCAGCACAGAAAGGGTGGAAAATGTAATAGAGAATGCCCCATAACCCTGTATGATGAAACAAATCATCATACCGTAAGCGCTGATCAGGTTAGCATACAGAAGCCATCGGTATTTTTTTATGATCTGCGATCCGATCTTCAGGCTGAGATGGTAAACCAGCAAGACCATAAAGGTTTGAGTGACCCAGCCCGAAAAAGCAAAGTGAGAATGGCTGTGAAGGACATATTTCTGATCAATGAATGGAAGAAAGAATTCTATTTTATAACGGAGAACCAAGCCCAGACTGGCTACCAGCATGAGATTTAGAAACGATACGGTAAGCCATCTTGATAAAAATTTAGTCATGCATTTTTTTTCAAAAATAGCTTTGATAAGCTCAGGACATTATGACTTCAATCATATTTGTGCAATACACTTTCCCCCTGTTTATCACAATTTCTCCCCTGTCATGCATCTGCCGCATGGTCCGGATCACCGTTTCGACTCTGAGTCCGGTCATTGCGGCTATTTGCTGCCTGGTTAATTTAAGCTGATTACAGTCGGAACAAAAGTTTTTCTTCTCAGATTTAAGATGGTTTATCAGATTAGTTATTCTGGTTTCAGGGCGGTGTGAGCCGAAAGACTGGATAATGGAGTATTTAAATCTAAGCCTTTTAGACAGTAATCTTGTAAAGGCAAAAAGCAGGTCATTATTTTCTTTCAGTAATTCCAGGAAACTGGGTTTATAAAGTCTGATCAGGATACTTTCAGTTTCAGCAATAGCTGAGGCTGCATAGGGGCCATCGTCAAAAAGCGGGAATTCACCAAAAGATTCGCCTGACTCTACAATACTGTGTAAACATTCCCTTCCTTCAGAATCGATATTGATCCACCTGACACTGCCGCTGATTAATTGATAGTAATAATTGCATAGCTGACCTTCACTAAAGATGGTTTCATTAGAGTTTACTTTTTTATAGGTTGCCCCCCAGGCCAGTAATAAATTAATATCAATCATTTTAATTAAATTAGAGTGATAAACAAAAATAATGCCCGGTTGTTATCTAAATTGTGACTCTCCTTATTCAAATATATGACTTTTATCATTTATGATTGAACGCATAAAATAAAATTCCTGCCTTGCCTAAAATTGTATAACAAATTAATACTTAATCTAAATCCAGAAATATGAAAAAAAATCTTGCCCTGAGTATGATTATCTTGTTTATAGTTGTTGCAGCTTCTTGCGGAGGCAGCGGTAATTCCGGGAAAACTACTGAAGAAAGTAGCGAGCATGAAGAAGAAAAGACCGAAGATGGTAATCCTGCTTATGATCCGCACAGAGGTGAAGGCAAATTTACCACTGTTGATGTTGGCTCATCCCTGGATGCAGCTAAGGCAGGCCTTGGAGAACAGATCTCTCAGGTAAAATGCGGAGGATGTCATAAACTGACCGCTGAAAAACTTGTTGGGCCAGGATGGGCCGGCGTTACTCAGCGCCGTAAACCGGAGTGGATTATGAACTTCATTACCAATACTGATGTAATGATTAATAAAGATCCTGAAGTCCAGGCACAGCTTGAACTCTGTCTGGTCCGCATGCCAAATCAAAACCTGTCGGATGATGACGCAAGAAACCTGCTTGAATTTATGCGTAAAAATGATGGGGTGAAATAGGAATTATTTCAACATTATTGAATACTTAAAGATTCTATTTTAATTCTAAAAGCATTCAAAATAATGCTTATAAGGGTCTTTTTTATCATTATTTCTTGAAAAAAATAAGAACAAATCACTAATTATTAATACCATATCCAATCAAATAATGAAGATAAACTCAAAATATGCACAAGGTATGGCTGCCCTTGCATTATTAGTAAGCATGAATGCTTGTAAGCCAAAAGATGCCGGCTCTGTTGTCAGTGGAGATGCGGCAGCAAAAACCTACGTTGCACCCGGAAAATTTGACGAATACTACAATTTTGTCTCGGGTGGCTTCAGTGGTCAATTATCTGTTTACGGACTTCCAAGCGGCAGGCTGCTGCGGGTGATTCCTGTATTCTCAGTAGATCCTGAAAAAGGCTGGGGTTATTCTGAAGAAACTAAACCGATGTTGAATACCTCCCATGGTGAGGTTCCATGGGATGACCTGCATCACGTGTCCATGTCTCAAACCAATGGAGAAATTGATGGCCGCTGGGTATTTGCCAACGGAAACAATACTCCGCGTGTTGCCCGTATAGACCTTAAAACTTTCCGTACTGCAGAAATTCTTGAACTTCCGAACAGTGGTGGTAATCACTCTTCACCATTCATAACCGAAAACTCTGAGTACATCGTTGCAGGAACAAGGTTCAGTATCCCACCAGATGATAAGAATGGCGACGTTCCGATCAATACCTATAAAGAGAACTTTAAAGGAACGATCAGTTTTATCAGCGTTGATAAAAATAATGGTAATATGGATATTGCCTTTCAATTACAGGGTCCCGGCGTAAACTTCGATTTAAGCCATGCTGGTAAAGGTAAATCCAATGGCTGGTTCTTCTTCAGTACTTATAATACTGAACAGGCCAATACCTTACTGGAAGTAAATGCATCCAAGCGTGATAAGGATTTTATCATGGCGGTTAACTGGAAAATGGCTGAGGCTTTGATCAAATCAGGAAAAGGCCGTAAACAAGCTGTTAAATATGCCAGCAACCGTTTTGATGAGAGCACTCATACTGCTACCTCAACTATTAAAAATAGTGTTACGGTTTTAGATGTCCGTGATTATCCGGGACTGGTTTATATGATACCTTGTCCTAAATCTCCGCACGGTTGTGATGTTGATCCGACTGGTGAGTATATCGTTGGCAGTGGTAAACTGGCGGCTCTGATACCGGTATTCAGCTTTGACAAAATTCAAAAAGCCATTGCTGATAAAGCCTTTGATGGTGAGTATGATGGTATTCCGGTAATTAAGTATGAAGCAGCTTTGTATGGTGAAGTTAAAAAACCAGGTCTTGGCCCATTGCATACTGAATTTGATGACAAGGGAAATGCATATACTTCCATGTTCGTTTCCAGTGAAGTTGTAAAATGGAATGTAAAGGACCTGAAAGTATTAGACAGGGTTCCTACTTATTATTCTGTAGGTCACCTGATGATACCAGGCGGAGACTCCAGAAAACCAACAGGTAAATACCTGGTTGCTTATAATAAGATCACTAAAGACCGTTATTTGCCAACAGGACCGGAATTGTCTCAAAGTGCCCAGCTTTATGATATCAGCGGAGATAAAATGCAATTAATTTTAGACTATCCAACTATCGGAGAGCCGCATTATGCACAGGCTGTTGCAGCCAGTGTGATCAAGGATAATTCTGTTAAATTCTTTAAGATCGAAGAAAACAAGCATCCTTATGTATCCAAGGGTGAGGGTACTACTAAAGTATTCCGCGAAGGGAATAAAGTTCATGTCAATCTGACCCTGATGCGCTCCCACCTTACACCTGATAATATTGAAGGTATAAAGGTAGGTGATGAAGTTTACTTCCATACCACCAACCTGGAGCAGGATTGGGATGTGCCACATGGTTTTGCAATAAAAGGGGCATTGAATGCCGAACTTTTAGTCATGCCGGGTGAGACAAGCACGCTGAAATGGGTACCTAAAAAAGCAGGTATGTATCCGATGTATTGTACAGACTTCTGTAGTGCGCTGCACCAGGAAATGTCAGGATATGTCAGGGTTTCACCTGCCGGCAGTAATGTGCCTATCAGTTTTAGTACTGGTACAAATTTACCAAAATCAGATAGTTCCGCTCAGGCAGGTGCGGTAAAGAAATAATACTTACAGAAGGAGAGATGCCGGAAACTTAATGTATCCGCATCTCTTTTTCTTTATCAATTTATTATGAATAATAATAAAATTGCCAGATCAAGCAGTGCTGCACTTGTTATTTGCGGACTTTCATTGGTTCTGGCATTATTTACTCCATTATGGCGGATCGACCTTACCGCTCCCCAATATCCCGAAGGTTTAAATTTGCTGATTTATGCTAATAAATTAGCCGGGAATGTGGAAATTATTAACGGGCTTAATCATTACATTGGAATGAAGACCCTTCATGCGGATGACTTTATCGAATTTAAGGTGCTTCCCGGTATAATCATTTTTTTTGCAGCCTTTTTTATTCTGACAGCTATTTTGGCCAGAAGGAAACTGATGTATATTTTACTGGCTTTGTACCTGGCATTCGGGGTGCTCGCCATGGTTGATTTCTGGAGGTGGGAATATGATTACGGACATAATCTGGATCCGAATGCTGCCATCATAGTACCGGGGATGGCTTATCAGCCCCCATTGATCGGATTTAAACAACTTCTAAACTTCGGCGCTTATTCAGTTCCGGATATCGGAGGCTGGATATTTATCGGAGCCGGTATGGGACTTTTATTCTTCGTCGTTTCAGAATGGAATAAGGAAAAAAAAAGATATAATCAAAAAAGTGCTCTAAATCTGGCTATCGTTGGATTATCAGCACTCCTACTTAGTTCATGCAGTACAAAACCCGAACCTATACGCCTGGGGAAAGACAATTGTGATTTCTGTAAAATGACCATCAGTGATGCAAGGTTTGGGGCAGAAATAGTTACAAAAAAAAGCAAGCTGTACAAGTTTGACGATCAGCATTGTGTGTTGGCTTTTATGAAGTCAGACGCTATTGATTCCCGCAATATTTCAGGCGTATATTTTGTTGATTTTAATGCTCCTCATGATCTTATCGCCGTCGATAAGGCCTTTTTTCTTCAAAGCCCTGCTCTTAAGAGCCCGATGAATGGGAATATTGCCGCTTTCCGTCATCCGGACAGTTTGGAAAAGGCATTACCCTCGTTCTATGGAAATGCCATTACCTGGGAGGAAATGCAAAAGTGAGAACTAATCTTTTTATAATATTTTTTTTCTTTTATTATAGTGCATCCGCGGCAAGCATCCATGTAGGTGCTAAACATACTTATAAAAGTATTCTTTCAGGCATCAATGCAGCTGGAGAAGGGGATACCGTTTGGGTAGAGGCTGGGCATTACAGAGAGAAAAATCTTATTATTAAAAAGAGCATTATTCTGATAGGGATCAATTATCCTGTATTGGATGGAGAAAGGAAATATGAGATAATTTCAATTAAAGCCGATAGGGTAGTGGTGGATGGTTTTAAATTAATACATAGCGGTATTTCAAGTCTGGAAGACCTGAGCGGAATAAAAGTATATGACAGTCAGTGGGTTAGCATAAGGAATAATATCCTTGAAGATACATTTTTCGGAATATACATTCAGAATGGAATTAATTGCAGCATAGAAAATAACCGTCTTACTGCCATTGGGACGGAAGAACAGCAGAGCGGTAATGGAATACACTGCTGGAAAGGGGATAGCCTGCGTATCATCGGAAATAAGATTGCCGGACACCGCGACGGGATCTATTTTGAATTCGTGAAAAATTCAGTCATCTGGAGAAACATCTCTAAAAACAATATCCGTTATGGGTTACATTTTATGTTTTCGAACGATGATATGTATGTGAACAATGTGTTCAGAAACAATGGCTCCGGTGTATCTGTTATGTATTCAAACAGGATCAGGATGTTCAGTAATTACTTTGAAGAGAACTGGGGAGATGCCTCACATGGTATTTTGTTAAAAGAAATATCAGACGGTTTTATGGAAGGGAACTATTTTACCAGGAATACAAGTGCCATTTATATGGAAGGAGCGAACCGGATCTACATGAAGCGGAATGTTTTTGAAAATAATGGATGGGCTTTGAAAATTCAGTCGAGCTGCGTAGATGTAGTGCTGGAGCTGAATAATTTCATAGGAAATACCTTTGATGTAGGAACCAGCGGATCCCTGGTGCTCAACCGGTTTAAAAATAATTACTGGGATAAATATGATGGCTATGATCTGAATAAGGATAAGATCGGTGATATCCCTTACCGGCCGGTCAGTATGTATTCCATGATCGTTGAAAAATATCCTCCGGCAATGATTTTGTTCAGGAGTTTTATCACAAGCCTGCTTGACAAAACCGAAAAAATACTGCCTAGTCTCACACCCGAAAATTTGAAAGACAGTGCGCCTATGATGAAAAAGGCTTTTTAGATGTTTATGAAAGATACCATGATCACCGTAAATAAAATAAGCAAGCAGTTTGGGAAATTGAAAGCCCTGGATGATGTATCGACTATCTGCGATAAATCAGAATGTATTGCCCTGATCGGCCCTAATGGCTGCGGCAAAACTACGCTGATCAAAACCATCCTTGGAATGGTGATACCTGATAGTGGTTCAATCACATTTCATGGCAGGGATATACATAATCAATGGCAGTACAGGGAAGAAATAGGTTATATGCCACAGATTGGCCGGTATCCTGATAACATGACCATCGGGCAGGTGCTGGGAATGATGAAAGATATCAGGAATACCTCCAAGCCACTGGACGAAGATTTAATAAAGGCATTTTCGGTGCATAACCTGATGAATAAAAGAATGAGAACATTGTCCGGCGGTACTATACAGAAAGTAAGTGCAGCTCTTGCCTTTTTGTTTAACCCATCGGTACTGATCCTGGATGAACCAACCGCCGGACTCGACCCTGTGGCATCAGAACTGTTTAAGGAAAAAATTATTGCCGAAAAAGATAAAGGAAAACTGGTGTTGATCACCTCCCATATTCTAAGTGACCTTGATGATCTGGTAACCCGGATAATTTATATGCAGGAGGGAAAAATCATTTTCCACAAAAGTATTGAGGAATTGAGAATGGATACCGGAGAGGATAGATTAGTGAAATCTATTGCCCAGGTAATGATAAGTAATTATGAATAAGATTATAAAATATGTGATCACGGATATTCTCCGCAATAAAATTGTGGTGATCTATACTATTTTTTTACTGGCTGCATCGTTCAGTGTATTCAGCCTGGAGGATAACAGCAGTAAAGGTTTACTTAGCTTATTGAATATTATCCTGATCGTAGTACCCCTGGTGAGTATTATTTTTTCTACTATTTATATGTATAATTCGGTTGAATTTATCGAGCTGCTGCTAAGTCAGCCCCTGAAAAGGAAATCGATCTGGTTAAGTCTCTTTACGGGACTGGCTTCTTCACTTTCAATCGCTTTTTTAATCGGAGCCGGTATTCCTGTTCTAATTTACCAGGCAAACATGATCGGATTTACCATGATTTTAACGGGTGTTTTGCTGAGTATTATTTTTGCAGCGATAGCTTTTCTGGCAACCGTAAAAACCAGGGATAAAGCAAAGGGTATCGGGGCAGCCATCATGTTATGGTTATATTTTTCATTGCTTTTCGATGGACTGGTATTGTTCATTTTGTTCCAGTTTGCAGACTATCCCATGGAGAAGCCTATGATTGGATTAAGCGCTTTAAACCCTATCGACCTAAGCCGTATCCTGATCCTGCTACAGCTCGATGTATCTGCAATGATGGGATATACAGGAGCTGTATTTAAAGAATTTTTTGGGGCAGTTAATGGCTTAATATTTTCATTTTTTGTTCTGTTAAGCTGGATAGTATTGCCCGTATGGTATTCAACAAGAAAGTTTAATACAAAAGATCTTTAATTATGAAAAGACATCCCTCACTTATTCCATTGTCAAGAGATCATCACGGTGCATTGATTCTTGCCAGATTATTACAGGAGGATGCGCCTCCATACAAAGAACTTCCGCTTGATCCAAAAGGCAAGGCAGAATATGCCTTGAAATTTTACAGGGAAGAGCTTTTGGAACATTTTGCTGAAGAGGAGAAAATAATTCCTGTTGTACAAGGTATTAGTGCAGAGCTGGATCAGTTAATGAAGGAAATGGCAGAAGAGCATCATGAATTGCATAGATTATTCGGCCTGATCGATAAACATCCTGACCTGGTCCGGTATCTTGATCAGCTTGGGAAAGCGATGGAGGTTCATATACGGAAAGAAGACAGACAGATATTCCCGATGATACAGGATAATTGCAGTGAAGCCGTCTTAGCTGAAATTGCTGAAACTTTAAAAATCGATTGAAATTGAAAAGGGATATAGGAAATCTGGCTGATATTGAACTGATGGTTAACACTTTCTATGAAAAAGTGCTGGCTGATAAACAGCTGGGGTTTATATTTCAGGATATTGCCAGGGTAAACTGGGCAACTCATTTGCCACTGATGTATGCCTTCTGGGAAAACGTCATTTTATTTACCGGGACTTATGAAGGGAATCCGGTAAATCTTCATAAGCATCTGCACCATATCAGCCCTCTCGACAGAACACATTTTGATCGCTGGAATAAATTGTTTGTTCATACTGTTGATGAACTGTTTGAAGGCCCAAAAGCTGAACTTGCCAAAGAACGTGCAATAAGTATATCAGGGATCATTAGGGGGAAGGTGCTGGAGCACCAGAATGGAAATCGGAGTTCGGAAGGTAGAAAAAGCAACAAGTAATGAACTATCTGAATATTAGAAAGGGGATTCCCGTATCCGAAAATCCCCTTTTTAATTTTATTTAGCTGGAGGAGCGGGAGGAGGCAATAATACCACATCAATAACATGTATTAATCCATTTGAAGCAGGTATGGATGCAACGATACTTGCTGTTCCGTTTATCAGCACTTTTCCATCCTTTACACTGATCGTAATGTCATTTCCGTTTACCTGGCCGATAACTTGACCATCGGTAAAACTCTCTGCCTTAAAAACACCAAGAGAAACATGATATTGAAGGATATTGGCAAGGTCTTCCTTGCTTTCAGGCTTCAATAAATTGTCCACTGTTCCGGCAGGCAATTTGTCAAATGCGGCATTTGTAGGTGCAAATACGGTAAAGGGACCTGCATTACTCAATGCATCCACCAATTCAGCGGCCTTAACGGCTGCGACTAATGTCGAGTGGTCTGCACTTCCGCTGGCTACCTGAACAACATTTTTTTGCGACACGTCATCCTGAACAGCCGACTGTCCGGCACCCTGGTTTTCAACGGTCGTTTGTGTGCCGGTACTTTGCTCCTGGCCGCTATTGCAGCCCATTATTACGCAAAAGCCGATTACAGATGATGCTAAAAAGATCTTTCTCATGATTTTTCGTTTAGTTTTATTAACCTACAAATTATTCACAAATTTTCTTTTATTGTATGACTACAATCATATTTAAGACATTAGTTTTTGGTTTGTAACCTTTTCATTTCTCACCCACTCTATGGAGTTATCAGAGACCGGTTCAAGAATTTAACGCGACACTTCTAAACAAACATTACAGTAAAAAAAATGTTGTATTAAAATATTGAACCCCTCCACCAACTAAATTTAGAGCCATGAAAATTACTTCCGCCAGAACAACACTCGTCATTGGCATCCTTGTACTTTTTGTTTCAGTAAGCCAGTTTATGCAATGCACTACAGACGAAAAAACAAGGGAAAAACAGGATGAATCTGGCAATCCTGATGCTTGGAATTCAAGCATAAATGCTAATGCAAAGGACCTGATGGAAAAAGGAAAGGCTGTCTTTCGCTTTGATACATTTGGTGATGAAGTCTTTTGGACGGATAAGCTTCAACTGCATAAAGCAATAGCCGATTCAAAACACGGTGGCATTGGAGCTGGTCTATCTCCCAAAGATGCTTTAGCAGCAGGGTTAAAAGTTGACCTGACTATACTGCCTGAATTTTTAAAAAAGAAAATACAAGAGGGGAAATTTCTTGATGACCCTTTGGTTACACTTGAATTATTAAAACTAAACGCAGTGGTCGGAGTAGTTGGGAAGTTTGATGGTAAAGGAAATTTGAATTCCATTGGAATAACTTGTGCATCCTGTCACTCGACAGTGAATAGTCCTACAGGTATTGGTAGTCGTCTGGATGGATGGGCAAACAGAGATTTGAATGTTGGGGCAATTGTCGCAATGGCTCCTGATCTAAGCATCTATGAAAAACTCCTTGGAGTTGATAATGCGACAGTAAAAAAAGTTCTTGCAAGCTGGGGTCCGGGAAAATATGATGCCGAGCTCAATGTAGATGGGAAGGCATTTCGCCCTGATGGGAAATCAGCGGCCACTTTAATACCTGAAGCATTCGGGCACGCAGGGCAGAATCAGCATACCTGGACAGGAGGATGGGGTGATGTTACCTATTGGAATGCTTATGTTGCCAATCTCCAAATGCAGGGACAGGGAAATTTTTACGATCGAAGATTAATGAATCCCAAACAATATCCGGTGGCATCCAAGGCTGGTTTTGGTAATAAACGCAACACAACTGAAAATGATAAAGTAAGCGATAAACTTGCTGCACTTCAATTTTATCAATTAGCCATGCCTGCTCCTAAAGCGCCCAAGGGCTCGTTTAATGAGGAAGCTGCAAAACGAGGTGAAGCTGTTTTTATTGGAAAAGCGCAATGTGCCTCATGCCATGTTCCGCCTCTATTCACAGAACCCGGATGGAATACTCATAAAGCCTCTGAAATTGGTATTGATGATTTTCAAGCGAACCGAGGTCCCGATTCATCTTATGTTACACAAGGGTTAAAAGGTTTATGGACACACATGAAAGGCGGCTTCTATCACGATGGTAGATTTGCGACATTAATGGATGTGGTAAATCATTACAACAATTTCAAAAAGCTCGCTTTAAGCGAAGCAGAGAAAAAGGATTTGGTTGAATATCTTAAATCATTATAAGTTTCCTTTATAAATGGAAGAAAAATTTAATGAAGCTACCACACAACGTCCGCAAGGAGATCGTCCACTGGATGCACCACTGGTAACAATTGACCTTCACTCTTTTATCAAACAGATAAGGAAGGAGAAGACATGGAAAGACAGTGACCGGAATGCCATAACAGTTTTCAAAACAAACGGCTTGCGGATTGTACTCATTGCACTGCATAAAGGCGCTGAAATGATTAAACATACAACAGACGGAATGATCAGCGTACAAGTGCTGGAAGGACAAATGCTGTTTAATACGGATGAGGAATCTATTGCGCTGGGCAAAGGGCAAATGCTGGCACTGCATGAGTGTATTCCGCATCGTTTGCTGGCAAAAGAAGAAACGATCTTCCTGTTAACGCTTACAACTACATTGGCGGGAAAATAATGCAAGTCATAAAAGCAAAACTGATATGGAACAACATACTGTAAAAATAAGATCAATTGATAAAGTCACTCATGATGTGTTGCGAATTGTAACGGAAAAACCACAGGAGTACCACTTTACGCCTGGACAAGCTACCGAAGTATCCATAAACAAAAGCGGTTGGAAGGATGAAAAAAGGCCTTTCACTTTCACTTGCCTTCCAGGGAATGATTACCTCGAGTTTACGATCAAAACATATCCCTCCCATAAAGGCCTTACCAACCATATTCTGCAACTTAAAAAGGATGATGAATTGATCTTGCATGAGGTCTTTGGCGATATTGGTTACAAAGGCGAAGGTGTATTTATTGCAGGTGGCGCAGGAGTTACCCCGTTTATTTCCATCTTCAGGCATCTTCAGTCAAAAAATGAAATAGGTAATAACAAGCTCATTTTTGCCAATAAAACAAAAGCTGATATTATACTCGAAGAAGAACTTAAAAGGGTATTAGGTAAAAATTTTATCAACATTTTATCAGATGAAAAAGTAGATGGGTACGCAGAAGGACGAATTACCGAAGATTTCCTAAAAGCAAACATGAATGGCCTTAACAAGAATATCTACGTATGCGGCCCCCCGCCCATGATGAAGGCAATTGAAAAGCAGTTGGCCAATTTGCATGTAGATGAAAAATTAATCATCAAAGAAGAATTTTAGATGAACAAAGCTTTAGTAACAGTTTAAAACAAAAAAAAAATGAACAAAGCAACAAAAATTAGTTCTGCAATCACATTGCTGATAGTAGTTCTTATTTCAAGTCCATCATTCGGACAAATGAAAATGAAAGCCACAAAAAATACTTCAGTAGTAAGTGCAGTCACACTCAAAACAAACATGCGCAAACTTTGGGAAGACCATGTTACATGGACCCGTAACGTTATTCTCTGTCTTGTTGACGAACTTCCAGGAGCAGACCAGGCAGTAAAACGCCTCCTCCATAACCAGGTCGATATTGGCAACGCTATCAAACCATACTACGGAGAAGAAGCCGGAAAAAAATTAACTGAATTACTCTACCAGCACATTACCATCGCGGCCGAAGTAGTTAAAGCGGCAAAAGCCGGAAATACTACTACTCTTAATGAATCCAATAAAAGATGGTATGCAAACGCGGATGAAATCTCCGGATTTCTCAGCAAAGCAAATCCGAATTGGGCATTAGCCGAAATGAAAATGATGATGAACGACCACCTCAAACTAACAACTGATGAAGCGGTACAACGCATCAAAAAAGATTACGATGCTGATATAATAGCTTATGATAAAGTGCACAACGAAATTCTAAAAATGTCAGATATGCTTGCCGATGGTATCACCAAACAATTTCCGAAAAAGTTTAAATAATGAAATAAGGAAATGCTCAGCACAAAAAGGATTAAAATAATTTCTGACATAGAAGTAATACGGAA
Organism: Pedobacter sp.; assembly: GCA_036677005.1. Lineage (GTDB taxonomy): Bacteria > Bacteroidota > Bacteroidia > Sphingobacteriales > Sphingobacteriaceae > Daejeonella. Next base: position 26,265 of record JAKFBV010000112.1, on the reverse strand, counting down.
AATTCTTAGCGGAGAAGCAGCTTTGTTTGAAATTCTAATTCGAAGAAACAATCCGTTCCTTTACAAAACAGGCAGATCTTATGGATATAGCCATGAGGATACCCAAGACCTGGTACAGGAAACATTGATCAGTGCTTACCTGAATTTATCAAAGTTTGAAAATCGTTCATCTTTCAAAACGTGGATTATAAAAATCATGCTCAATAATTGTTTTCAGAAACAACAAAAGCTTAGTTTTAAGAATGAAATGATAAATACAAATAAAATTGACGAAAAATCAACACCCATGTATGCGGATCATCAATATACTGATACTAATAAAATGGTACTGAACCGTGAGTTAAGGCATGTTATTGAGAACTCATTAGTGCAAGTACCATTTGAATATCGCATGGTTTTTTCATTAAGAGTAATAAATGGCCTTAATACAACAGAAACAGCAGAAGCATTAAACATAAGCGAATCCAATGTTAAGGTGCGGCTTAACCGGGCTAAATCCATGTTAAGAAATGAAATAGAAAAAATATATACAGTAGAAGATATTTTTGAATTTAACCTCATTCATTGTGTGGTAAGCAGGGTGATGAGTGGAATTGAGGCGTTGAAACAAACTATAGTTTTAAAATGAATATACGTTAAGTTCCACAGCTCGAAGCAGATAGCAGGTTTGGCTTCACGCTCCCGACTCACACTGCTTAACATTTGGATTTAAATGCTGAAGTTTCTCTTCGATTTCCATCAGTTCATTGTACATTTTCTTTCTGTAAACCTCGGTCTGGTCAGTTATATTTGGAATAAGCTGTTTATAATAATCTATTCCGTGCTGCAGTTGCTCCATGAATTTAGAAATGTATTTGGCTTTTTTGTCGTTCATCTCCTGTAGCTGACGGCTGATCTCTTTTTTCAGGTACTCCATATACAGATTTAGTTCGTTGACAAACAGGTTGGGGCGATCCACATCATTCAGCAGATTCAGTTTTCCATAAATATGGCTCACCATTTCATCCAGAGAGAATTTTCCGCTGAAATAGGCAATGTTTGGTCCGGGGCAAATGGCTACTGCCTTGCTTTCTTTTGGCCGCAGTATATGATTTTTCAAATAAGCAGATACTGCAAGTCCCTCGCAAAGGCATATTTTTTCAGTGATCTCTTCAAATTTCGTTTGAAACTTATCTGCCGGAAGCCCTTCAGCCTCCAGTTGTTTGATCTTTAGATTCTGATATTCCCGGGATGCGGTACAGATCGGCTGTTCGGTAAACTCGGTATTGGAGGACAGGTATTTTTTTATACATGGGCTGCCGGGCCTTCCTTTTGCAATCCTTTCAAGACGCTGTTTCTCTGAACTGCTCTTCCTGAAATTATTAAAAGGGATCCCTAAAGGTGATGATCCGCTGATGTAAAAATCTTCCTTTGTTGCGGTTGAAAGTAAGTTTAAAGTTTCCTCATCCACATTAGTAGCTTCGGGAACTAATAAGAAGGGGCTGCCCCATCCAGTAGCATCGAGCTGATAATAATCCATCAGGAAATTATTTTCATCAGCAGTGCCGATGCCGCCCTGTACACTGATCCTCAGTGAAGGGGGGTTTGTTATTTTAATATTTTTTTCATCCAGAGCCCGGGTATAAATCCCAAACAACTCTTCAATCATCTCCTGTTTTTTAAGTTTGAACTCTTCCAGGATCGGACCCAGCAGATAACCTTCTGTTGCAAAGGCATGTCCGCCGCAGTTTAGCCCTGATTCGATACGGAACTCTGATATCCAAATACCCTTTTTTGCCAGGAATTTTGCCTGGATCAATGCTGAACGAAAATCGCTGACCTTTAAAATGACACGCTTCCTGAACTGACCGGATGAATCCGGAAAAAAATCCGCAAAGCTTTCCAGGTAACTGTAAAGACGGGGGTTCATTCCCGCCGATAACACGACAGAAGAGCTCAGCTCACTCTCGGCAAAACCTTTCAATGCGGTTAATGCATCCGATATCTGTTCTCCATGGGCATTCACATTCATGCGGTCAACCTTGGCCATAATATTGACCTGGATATCGCCTTTCTGCATTTCGCTTCGTAATTCATTCTGTAGGGCAATACGTCCGGCTTCATCAGGCTCATGGAGCATTTTCTCATATTTGATTTTCAACGGGGATGTATCAGGCAGTAATCCAAAATACCTGCTTATTTCCTTACCTGAATCAAAAGGTTCATTTTGAAGCTTTTCGAACTGCTCATCGACCCGGTATTTTATCATGTTCAGGTAGGCAGTAATTCGCCTGCTTCGGAAATCCTCCTCCTTTGGGTTGATCGGAATAAAAGCCTCATTGTTTCTTTCCACGTATAACTGACGCATACGTTCAATTAAAATATCATCTACAATAGAGACAACCGAACTGATGCCATAACGGGCAACTTTTAATGGGGTATCAACAGAATAGGCAAGCCCAAGAACCGGAATATGAAATGTATGACTCATGAAAACAAAAAAATCTAAGTGTTAGTACACAGTACAAAGGAGAGGATTCCGGATCACTTAAAATATGATTGAGGTCACATTTACTATCTGCTTTAATTTCAGCTTTTTTAAATTCTAACATTTCGGGCTGTTTTTATTTGTCAGATTAGGTTATAGTAAGGTTCTGTCAAAATTGCCACCAGCAATTGTATTTTTTTGAACTTTCACTCCTTTAATTAAGAACCAGAGCGTTATTGAAATTTCTCCTAAAATCCAAAACGGCATTGCAAATTGATAAATAAGAGTTTGGTAGTCGGGAATAAGCAGATATGTAAAAGAATGTATGATGTAAGCTATACCGTTAAGAATTAGAAATATCCCTATTATACGAGGAATAAACCCCGACTTATAAACCAATTGACCAAATGGTATAAGCCAAAGCCCCCAAAACATTTCTAATACAATCATTCCGTAGTCAGTAGTTTTAAGAAATAACATTGCCAGATCTTGTCTCTGACTAAGTTCAAAACTTTTCAATGCTTCTCCCTTTAAAATCATAAGGGAAGTAATATTGAATGCATCCATAATAAAAGCAACCGGAAATGTCACACTCAACAATATGACCATCAATTTAGCCTGATGCCCGTTCACTTGTTTGAACAACCTATAAAGAACCAATACCAAAAAAATGCCAATGGTAATACTAATAATATCATTAATTATACCTGTTCGAAATAAAAATTCATTGGCGAGGATCTTATTGGCAGTGGCAACAGCATCACCCCGTACAATCGTTTGTGATGGAACATAAATAAGGCCATAGATGCCTGTTATTACCCAAATAAGATACAACAGGCCGGCAAGTCTTGCTGTTTTTTTAAGTGAATACACTTTATTTTCCATTTAAGTAATTTTATTTTTTTTCAGTAAAGAGTTTGTTTGGCATACTACCAGCAGATTTTAGTGTCGTTGTTGAATCTCTGAAGTTTTTTGATCATCCACTCCTTTAAATATAAGCCATAGGCTCATAGAAGTTTCTCCTATGAAAGCCGGAAGTAAAACATAGGGGAAAAGATATGCAGCTAAGTGAGGAAAAAGAAACCACGCAAGACTATTGATTAAATAACCTAAACCTGCCATGGTGTAAATAACGCCCAGAATCCAGGGCAGAAAATTTGACTGATAAACAAGCCATCCAATAATTGGAAAATAAAAGGCGAATAATAAAAGGCTGATGTTATAGCCTTGTGATTGCAAATTGAGAAAAAATAGTGAAAGTGTCTGTAACTGCTCCATTGTAAATACTTTTAAATATGCTGTGTTATGCAGGAGCAATAAAGGTGCAAGCTGATTGAGCAGGTTGACAGCCATAACTGCACTGGCTACGATGGAGAATATTAATGCAAGTAAAGAAAGATTCCTGTTCACCGGCTTAAACAGAATGTAGAAAATAAGTGACAAAATAGTACCGCAGATAAGGGTGACAAGGTCAGCGACTAAACCAAAACGATATAATTGTTCGGAAGCCAGGATATTGTGTGCAGTAGCTATTGCATTACCAGATACGGTTAGTCCTTCCCTAACGAATGCTTCTGCGAACCCTCCTGCGAGTATCATTATCAGGTAAAGAAATCCTGCGGCTTTCGCCATTTTATTAGTTGAATTCATTTGTTCAATTTATAATTTTAGGTGTAAGTCACTATAAAAACCGTGTCAGCCTTTATAAGTTTAGCCTTTCAATGTGTTTTTTATTTAGATCCTGTAGTAGTAAAAATCCTAAACAGGTCAATTGGATGTTTACTGAAATTATCGTTAAATAAAAAGGCTGTAAGAAAAACAAATCCGATAAATGCAAGAACAATAAGCAGCTGTACACCGGATGTTTTTTGAATATCCTGTTTTGATTTTACGGCACAAACTTCACCAGGGCAGTATTGAGCTTTTTCTTTATAAAACAAGGAATAAACTTTACATCCTAAACAAATACCAAAGGCAGTTTCAAAGTACAGGAATATCAGGCAAATCAGACATACAATACCTGTTATTGGGCTATATGAATTTACTACTACCATAAAAATGAACATGGTGCCAGACAGGGCAACACCAATTATCCAGGCAAACTTTTTTTGTTGAGCACCAACATATTCAGGGACTTGATTCCTAACTATCAATCGCCCCATTATTAATGTAGGAGAAAATTTAGGGTTAACAAATACACGTATAATGAAATCAGTAAAGAACAACGTTATTACATACTTTATGGGCAAAAAATTGTCTTTAAATATGATCAGCATTAAAGAGATGAACGTGGCTAGAAATAGAATGCCTGCTGATGCTCTTATTTCTCTTTCATTTAATACAGGGATATTATACCCCTCTACATCTTCTCCAAATTTTATCAATTTTTTCATTTTCCTTGTTTATTATTAAGACGATTTACTGCTGAATAGTTACAGACGATTGATAAGAGGTGTTTATTTCTTCAACCAGGTTTCAACAATATATCTCCCCAGCTCTTTACCCATCAGGAGACCTGTTTCCTTATCTGTACGTAAATGAATACCTGCATAATAATTTGACATTCTGAGAAAAACAGGGGTTGAACATTCCAATTGTTAAGAATATAATAAAGCAGATGAAGGGAATTTTTCGTAAAGACTTTGCTGTAATCATAATTGTGAGGTTTAATTTCATTAAAATGGTAGTTTAGTTTTGAATTAGGATATCTTAAAAACCGAATTATCGAAGAATACAAACATTTCTTATACAAGATATTTAATTAGAGCATGACCTGAAGCGGTTGTCAACAGACAGCGGATTATGGTAAACGAACAACGTAGCTGGGCCAACGAAATAAATCCATCAGGGTCATAAATTTGAACATGCATATTCAAGGAGCTAATATTTCAATTTTCGTTGCCTGAGTTTTCTATTATCGGCTTACCACAATTCTTTATCGAGAAGCAAAATGAAAAAGGGAAAGATTTGCAGACATTTAACTCATAAATTACAGAATGAAGATATCGATCAATAAAGAGCATTTTAAACTTTACCTATGGATCGGAAGCGCTTATCTATTGATATGGGTGCTTAATAGTTTAGCAAACCACCCCGAAGAATTTGTTCCAAGAGCATTGAATGAGTCTTGGCGGGCCGTTTATCTTATTTTTCTCAATTACCTGTTTTTTGAATATACCATTGCTAATCTAAGCTGGAAAAGAATTTTCAGATCCCTATTAATTTTAGCCTTCCAGGTATTTTTAATGTCTTACGGCCTTTATGTCTGGAGATCTTTAGGAATTCAGATGAATATTCATACTGAGTTTGCAAGCTATTCAAAGGTATCTCAGGCGGTTTCTGCACAAATGGAAGGCAGTGTCACATCGTTTATCTTTTATGGGATCATCAGGCATATTTATGACCATGTAAAATTAAAGCAAGCCGCACAACAGCTGCGTATTGAAAAACAGGAAGCAGAACTGAATTATCTCAAGTCGCAAACGAACCCCCATTTTTTATTCAATACCTTAAACAATATCTATTCATTGGCAAGGGATAAAAGCGACCTGGCCCCTGAATCAATCTTACGCCTGTCAAAAATATTACGCTTTATGTTGTACGAAGCCAGTGGAGCTTATATAAGTATAGAGCAGGAACTGATAATTATCTGTGACTATATTGCCCTTGAAAAATTGCGATACGATGAATCCTTACATATTAATTTTAACCATGATATTGAAGACATGAAACAAGCTTTACCGCCTCTCCTGCTGATCCCATTAGTGGAAAATGCCTTCAAACATGGTGTTTCTGAAACCAGAGATCAACCCTTTATCGATATTCATCTTTCGATTAAGAAACGTCTTTTAACGTTTTTTGTGAAGAATTCTACTGAAGCCTTTCCCGAAAAACAGCGCCTGCCTGCCGGACAGGAAGGTGTTAAAGGCAATATTGGTCTTTCTAACCTCAGACGTCAATTGGAACTGCTCTATACAGATTTTAATCTTATTACTGAACAAGGCGAGTCTGTGTTTACCACAACTTTAAAGATTAATCTCGCAAGCCATGTCTGATATGAAATGTATTATAATTGAGGATGAGCCATTAGCAGCAAAAGTTTTATCGGATTATATTTTGCAGGTACCATTCCTGGAATTACAGGCAACATTTAAAGATGCTATTCTGGCCATTGACTATTTGCGTGATCATCATACCGACCTTATTTTTTTAGATATTCATCTGCCTAAATTAAAAGGGATGGCTTTTTTAAAAACGCTTAGCCATCCGCCAGCTGTAATTATTACAACCGCTTACCATCAATACGCTGTAGAAGGATTTAATCTGAACGTAAATGATTACCTGTTAAAACCTTTTGATTTTGAACGTTTTTTAATGGCAGTCAATAAGGTCAGAACAGCAGATGGAGCCCGACTGCCGGACGGGCAGGAAAAACAGAAGCCAAATGAAAGCCCCGGGGTAAAAGATTATTTGTTTCTGAATGTGCAAAAAAAGAAAGTGAAAATCTTATTCGCAGATATTGTTTACATAGAAAGTCAACGGGAATACATTAAAATCGTAACAACAAAAAAGGAATACATTTCAAAAATGAGTACTCATGAAATGGAGGATCTTTTACCTGCAAATCTCTTCAAACGGATTCATCGGTCTTTTATAATTTCAATTAGCAAGATTGAGTCATACACGGCAGAAAGAGTTGATGTTAATGGAGTATCTGTCCCCATTGGCAGGGCTTACCAGGATATTATTGAAAACTTGTAACAGGTGATATTAACCCCTCATGTATTATTCCATTTCAAGCTTCCTGATGAGTTCTGCGCTTTGGGCTCTTCCCTGGTCAAGTCTTCCGGCAAAAAAGTTTTTTACCTGCTCGAAATGCTGTTTATAGCCTTCCATGTCGCCGTATCCAATTATTGATGACCATTCGCGAACGGCTGAATGGAATTCCAGATCATCACCCCGTATCGTTTTATCAAACAGGGCAGTTTCTATTGATTCTTCCAGAAGCTCTTCATTCTTAAACAGGTATTCTGCTATGCCCAGTCTCAAACGGAAGGGAGGGGTCTGGCAGATCAGATTATCATAAGGGTTTACTCCCAAATGATACCAGGCATCAACCATGCTTAGCAAACTGAGGTGTGAATTAGGTTTACGGCTTTCTGGTTCTGCGGACAGTGAGAATTCCTGCATCACTTTCTCATTAAGCATCACTGGTTTATGGTCCTTACCGAAAATAAAGTCCCTCGCCTGGTACAGACGTTTCCGGAATGCCGCTTCCTCTTCTTTGATCATTAGTTTAAACAACTCTGACTCGGATACTGCATAGCGTTTGATCTGATGCCTGGCATAGGGGTTCAGGATGGCCAGGCCACCATAAATATGCGCCTTATAACTGAATATCCGTAAAGTGATCAGGATCTTCACATTATCTATCCCTCCGAGGTAGGAAGCATTTTCCCATGGAAAGAAACCTGCTTCCTTCCATGCTGTGCCCATGCTTTCAAAACCCATGTGGGTAACCGCCTGTGTATCAGCAACTATTTTATCATGTTCATGATAATCGGGGATCTCATTGATTACGGACCCGAGTTCTGAAAGCAGGTCGGTCATTCGCTGATAAGCCTCTCTGCTTGTGCGGTGAGGAATAACTATCATTTTTTGTCCGCGGGGATCAAATCCCGGACCATGCAGGGAATGACAGGTAATAATATGAGTGTCTTTTGGAAGGTATTTCTCAAAAGCTTCGATCTCCGGATGCTTCACGGAGGTCTGGCCGGCTACAATAGCGCCGTATTTGGTGTAAGAACCGTATAAGCTGACCACTTCAGAGATCCGTTCGGCCTCAACAGAATAGAATATCACATCAGAGATCCTGGATACTTCCCTGCCATCATCCAGAATTTTGATCCCATAGGGCCCAAGTTCTGCTTCCAGCACATCCCTGCGATGGGGCAGATCGCATCCGTAAACCTGGTATCCCGCCTTAATAAAAGATTTAGCATATATGCAGCCCATATCTCCAAGGCCAATAATTCCAATATTCATTCTTTATGCTGTGCTTTTATGAATAAATTAATTCCCGTTTCATCCTTAAACTATAGTAACTGCTACTCCTGAACTTTCCAGTTGTTTAACCACATGCTCAGAAATACCATTATCGGTAATTATATGATCAATTTCGTCAATATTACATATTTTACCGAAACCCCTCTTTCCGAATTTAGTTGAATCGGTCAGAACAATGGTTTTTTGGGATATACTGATCATCTGCCGGTTGAGGTGAGCTTCCATCATATTGGTGGTTGTCAATCCGAATTCCAGGTCAATTCCATCTACACCCAGAAAGAGCTTACTACAGAAAAAATCCTTAAGTATAGACTCAGAATAAGGTCCCATTACTGATGATGAGCTTTTTCTGAGCATTCCGCCCAGTTGAATCACTTCTGTATAAGGGTGGCGGGATAATTCAAGAGCTACATTTAATGCCGAAGTGATCACTGTAAGGGGTAAATTTACAGGAATGCTTTTAGCAAAAGCCAAAACAGATGTTCCCGATGCTATGATAATGGATTCGTTTTCTGTCACAAGGGCAGCAGCGGCCTGGCCTATACTCAATTTTTCATTTGATTGTAGCTGTTCTTTTTCATTTACTGAGCGGTCAACCGTATATGGATTATTCAGAGTCGCACCTCCATGGATCTTAAATAGCAAATTTTTATCTTCTAAAAGCTTTAAATCCTTTCGAATTGTTACTGATGAAACTTTCAATTCACTGCATAGATCTACCACGTTAATGTATTGCTCCTTTTGAAGCTTTTTAATAATATATTGGTGTCTCTCGGCTAAACTGCTCATTTAATGGGTGTTCTAAGGTACATGCAAAATAGAGAAAATATCTGAAAAATCAGTTAGATTAACAGATGGATTCAGTTTGAATATTTTTTATTAATGATGGAAAGGTTTCAATAGGATTATTTATAATTGCGTATTATTTCGTATTATTACTTTTATGCAATATTGTAAACAAGATCGCAGTGTTTTAGAGTCAGAATCTGAATGGGATTTCATTATAATTGGGGGTGGAGCAACTGGCCTAGGAACAGCGCTCGATTCTGCATCACGTGGATTTAAAACTCTTTTGCTGGAGCAGTCAGATTTCGCCAAAGGAACATCAAGCAGAAGTACCAAGCTGGTACATGGAGGTGTCAGATATCTGGCACAGGGTGATATTGCTCTGGTTTATCAGGCTTTAAAGGAAAGAGGCCGTTTACAGGTCAATGCCGCACATCTTGTTACTAAGGAGGAGTTTATAATTCCATGCTACGATTGGTTCTCAGTAGCTAAATATCTTATCGGTTTAAAGATGTATGACTGGCTTGCCGGAGGATACAGTTTTGGCAGGTCCAGATTTTTATCACGTAAAGAAGTGCAAAAAAAAATACCGGGATTGGCTGACGAATCTCTTGTGGGTGCTATAAGTTATTTTGACGGTAAATTTGATGATGCCCGTCTTGCAGTCAATATTGCTCAAACCTGTATTGAAAAGGGAGGCAATGTATTGAATTATGTGAAGGTTACGAGCCTTCTTAAAAATGAACAAGGGAAGGTCACCGGTGTAAAGGCAATGGATATGCTAAACGATACTACTTACCTGCTGCGGGCGAAAGCTATTATTAATGCTACAGGAGTTTTTGTGGACGATATTTTATTGATGAATACACCTGATGCTGAAAAACTGGTCAGACCAAGTCAGGGCGTTCATTTGGTGATCGACAGTTCGTTTCTTGATAGTGATTCTGCATTAATGATCCCGAAAACATCTGATAATCGGGTGCTCTTTGCTGTGCCATGGCATTCTAAATTGCTGCTTGGAACAACTGATACTCCAATTGAAACTCATAGTCTTGAGCCCAGAGCGCTTAAAGAAGAAGTAGATTTCATTCTTGATACGGCATCAAAATATTTTAAAAAGAAAGTAGATAAAAGAGATGTGTTAAGTGTTTTTGCAGGATTACGCCCATTGGCAGCACCGGGTAAAAACGATACAAATACGACCAAAGAGATCTCAAGAGATCATAAATTAATGGTTTCAAAATCTGGTTTAATAACCATTACCGGTGGGAAATGGACAACCTATAGAAAAATGTCTGAAGAGACTGTTGATACTGCCATTCAAACGAGTAATTTAGAGAATAAAATAGGCATAACTAAAGATTTGAAAATTCATTCCTCAACAACTCTTCATTCATCAAGCCATCTTTCTATATACGGAACCGATATGCCTCATGTTGAAAAACTGGCACTGAAAATTCCGGAATTGGGAGATCGGTTACACCCAGCTTATCCAAATATAAAGGCTGAGGTTATATGGGCTGTGCGTAATGAAATGGCCTATACTGTGGAAGATGTACTGGCCAGAAGAATGAGAATGTTGTTTATTGATGCGAAGGCTGCTATTGAAATGTGCCCAATGGTTGCTGAACTAATGGCTCATGAAAGTCAAAAGAGTGAACAATGGATTCACGAGCAGGTAAAAGCGTTTAAATTAATTGCCTGTCAATACTTACCGGAACCAATAATGGAGGAGGAAGAAACTTTACTGATAAATTAGATATTCATGGCAGACTATATATTATCCCTTGATCAGGGTACAACCAGTTCCCGGGCTATTGTATTTAACCGTGAAGGCAGCATTGTAGCTATTTCCCAAAAAGAATTTGAACAGATCTATCCTAAACCGGGATGGGTGGAGCATGATCCGGTGGAGATCTGGTCAACTCAACTGTCGGTTGCAACAGAAGCTATTGTAAAGGCAGGGCTTACTTCAAAGGATATTCATGCTATTGGGATTGCCAACCAGAGGGAAACTACAATTGTCTGGGATAGGGATACCGGGCTTCCTGTATACAATGCCATAGTATGGCAGGACCGCCGTACTGCTGATTATTGCGATTCCATAAGAAAACAGCATGGGGATATGATCCGGAAGAAGACAGGGCTGATCATAGATTCTTATTTCTCTGCCACCAAGATCAGGTGGATACTCGAAAATGTGAAAGGTGCCCGTGAAAAAACCATAACAGGCAGTCTGCTTTTCGGAACGGTTGACAGCTGGCTGATCTGGAAGTTATCGGGTGGAAAAACACATGTAACTGATGTAAGCAATGCATCCCGAACGATGCTTTTTGATATCAACACACTGCAATGGGATAAAGAACTGCTCAGAATGTTTGATATACCCGAAAGCATGTTTCCGGTGGTAAGATCCTCAAGTGAAGTATTCGGCGAGACAGCCGGGAATATTCTGGCTGCAAAAATTCCTGTTGCAGGTATAGCCGGTGACCAGCAGGCTGCCCTGTTCGGGCAAATGTGCACCAAAGTAGGAATGGTTAAGAATACCTATGGTACAGGTTGTTTCATGCTAATGAACATTGGTAAAAAACCAACTATTTCAGCGAATAATTTGCTGACAACGATTGCATGGCAGATCAATGGTGAAGTAACCTATGCTCTTGAAGGTGGAATCTTTATAGGAGGTGCGGTGGTACAATGGTTAAGGGATGAACTGGGCCTGATCAAATCTTCGGGAGAGGTAGAAGAACTGGCCGCAAAAGTTAAGGATACCGGGGGTGTTTATATGGTTCCGGCCTTTGCCGGACTGGGAGCCCCACATTGGGACCAGCATGCCCGGGGTACCATCACAGGGATAACACGCGGTACCAATGCAGGACATTTTGCCCGTGCCGCCCTCGAAAGCATCGCTTACCAGACCATGGATGTATTAAAGGCTATGGAAGCCGAAGCAGGTACTCCGATCAGTGAATTGCGAGTTGACGGGGGAGCCACTGCCAATAATATTTTAATGCAGTTCCAGGCCGATATTATGAAGTGCAGAGTGATCAGGCCAAAAGTTACCGAAGTGACTGCCCTGGGGGCTGCCTACCTGGCAGGACTTGCGACCGGTTTTTGGGGAAGTGTTGGAGAGATTGCTGAACAATGGCAGGTTGAACGGACTTTTGAGCCGGCTGAACTGGAAAATCATGATGAACTGTTAAACGGATGGAATCGCGCCATTAAGGCTGCGAAAGCGAATGTAAGTTTATAAAAATTAATATCTTCAGGTATGACGCCATTTGTAGCCGAATTCATAGGAACGGCATTATTGATCTTATTAGGTAACGGAGTAGTAGCGAATGTGGTTTTAACAGGAACCAAGGGCCATGGAGGCGGCTGGATCGTAATTACTACGGCATGGGCACTCGGTGTATTTGTAGGGGTAGTCGTCGCGGGACCATTCAGCGGAGCCCACCTCAATCCGGCAGTGACCATTGCACTGGCTATTTCAGGAAAATTTGAGTGGGCTCAGGTGCCTTCTTACATGCTCGCACAGATGTTTGGGGCAATGCTTGGAGCATTGCTTGTTTGGATAAAATATAAAGATCATTTTGCTGCTACAGAGGATAAGGGACTTAAACTGGCTGCATTTAGCACAGGTCCTGCAATAAGAAATACGTTTTCCAACCTCACGAGTGAGATTATTGGGTCCTTTGTACTGCTATTTGTAATATTCTATTTTACCAGTGCAGAAATAAGCGATACAAAAACTCCTGTCGGCCTGGGTTCATTAGGAGCGATACCGGTCATGTTCCTGGTATGGGCAATCGGACTTTCTCTTGGAGGAACAACAGGTTATGCCATTAACCCGGTGCGGGATCTTGGCCCCCGCATCATGCACAGCATTTTGCCTGTTGCAGGGAAGGGTTCAAGCGACTGGGCTTATTCCTGGATCCCGGTAGCAGGACCAATGATAGGGGCAAGTTTGGCGGCATGCCTTTATCTGGCTTTGGATACCTAGGAGGTATTTAAATTCATTTAAATTGCAGCTAACAGTATCCCTTTATTTTATAATCAAATGAGTATTTTTGCTGTATGCTGGACAATGGTCTTTTATTACATGCTATTATTGAAAATGCAATTGATGGGATCATAACGATTGATGATCGTGCTCATATTGAGTCAATTAACCCGGCTGCCTGTGTTCTCTTCGGTTATACTAAGGAGGAAGTAATTGGAAAGAATGTTTCTTTGCTGGTGCCCAGCCCTCACCGTGATAAGCATGATGAGTATATAGCCCGATACCAAAGAACAGGAATACCCCATATTATTGGTACCGGACGTGATGTGGAGGGGCTTAAGAAAGACGGTACAAAATTTCCTTTTCGTCTGGGCGTAAATGAGGTTAAATATTCAGGAAAAACCATTTATGCCGGATTTATTCATGACCTGAGTAAGGAAAAAGAAGCTGAAGCGCAGATACTGCATTATGCTTCCCAGCTTGAAAAACTTGTTGAGGAGCGAACGAACTCCCTGCAAAAATCCGTTACTGAGCTTCAGGAAGCCAAGGAATTTGTCAGCAAGTCCCTTGAAAAAGAAAAGGAGCTCAATCAGTTGAAAAGCCGCTTTGTATCTATGGCTTCCCATGAATTTCGGACTCCCCTTAGCTCCATACAACTGTCGGCATCCCTGATAGAAAAATATAAGCAGCAATCAGAAGGGGCGAATATTTCAAAACATGTAAGCAAAATCAAGAATTCTGTAGGAAACCTGACCACCATTCTGGATGATTTCCTTTCACTCGAACGTTTGGAGGCTGGGAAGATCGAAACCACGTTCACTCAATTCGATATCGTAAAACTTTCTGAAGAAATAACCGAAGAGATGCAGATGATGGCAAAGAAGGATCAGAATATTATTTATCAGCATACCGGATTGCATAGTACGGTTTTGCTCGATATGAATTTACTCCGGAATTGTATAGTCAACTTAATTTCGAATGCTATTAAATATTCCGGTGAGAATACCTTCATTGAGTTTAATACCGAACTAACAGATAAGGAATGCATCATTACCGTACGTGATAATGGTATTGGCATACCTGAAACCGATCATAAACATCTTTTTGAGCCATTTTTCAGAGCAAACAATACCGGTAACATACCGGGAACCGGACTTGGGCTGAATATTATCCTGCGCTATGCCAGTTTAATGGGAGGTAAAGTAAATTTCAGTAGTTTGGTTAAGCAGAAAACTGTTTTTACATTAAATTTTCCACAATAAATTTCTATGAGAAAGAAGATCCTAATTATTGAAGACAATGAAGATATCAGGGACAGCTCTGTCGAAATACTTGAGCTTGCTGATTACGAGGTACTGCAGGCTGATAATGGTAAAATAGGTGTAGAACTTGCTCAGCGCCATTTGCCGGATATCATCCTTTGTGATATTATGATGCCCGAACTGGATGGCTATGGGGTATTATATCTGCTGTCTAAAAACCCGGAAACAGCCAATATTCCATTCATTTTTCTAACAGCAAAAGCCGAAAGAGCGGATATGCGGAAGGGTATGGAAATGGGTGCTGATGATTATCTGACCAAGCCCTTTGATGATATTGAATTGCTCAATACCATCGAATCGAGATTTCTGAAAAAGGATAAGCTGGAGGCTTTTTACAGTAAATCATTCGAAAGTCTCCAGAATCTTGCTAATCAGAATCAGGGCCTGGATGAATTAAAAAGTATCATTTCTGATCGTAAAGTAAAACTCGTCAGGAAAAAACAGATCATTTATTATGAAGGTGATGCTATCTCGGGAATCTACCTTATCCTGAGCGGACGTGTTAAAGCCATCAAATTAAGTGAAGATGGCAGGGAACTGGTAACAGGCATGTATGGACCGGAAGAATATCTGGGAATACAGGCTATGCTTTCAAGCGATCAGTATAATGAAACTACTGAGGCAGTGGATGATACCACAGTCTGTCTTCTACCTAAGGATACTGTAAAACAATTACTGGATAATTATACCGATATCGGTCAGAAATTTATAAAGATCCTGTCCAGTAACCTGATCGAAAAGGAAGAACAATTACTCCAGCTGGCCTACCATTCGGTGAGAAAACGGATGGCTGAGATTTTGTTACGCCTAGCAAAACAGCAAAATATTTCTGATGATAACAATACCCAGATCCGGATTTCGCGGGATGACCTTGCCTCAATGGCAGGAATGGCTACTGAAACCGTTAGCCGTACTTTAAGCGATTTTAAGGATGAGAGTATTATCGAAAAGAAGGGCAGTGTCATTCAAATAGTGGATAGCTTAAAGCTGCAAAGGATGAAAAACTGACAAAGATCATTTTTCTTTATGATATCACTCATTACGGATTCAGATAACAAAAGGTAATTTTGAACCAAACGTTTGAAGTAATGAAAGTTGTTGCCTATAGTATTAAAGAATTTGAGAAGGAATTTCTGGCGCGTGCCAATCAAAAGCAACACGATATTACGTTAATTTCCAATCCCTTAAGTCTTGAGACAGCTGTTTATGCTGAGGGTAAAGAAGCTGTTCTGGTGTTTACAAATGATGATGTTTCTGAACCTGTTATTGATAAACTGGCCGATCTGGGTATAAAATTTATTGCCACCCGGTCAGTTGCTATCGATCATATTGACAGGGAAGCCGCGGGGAAAAGAAAGATCAAACTGGCCAATGTGCCATTTCACTCGCCCCGGGCGACTTCAGAATATGCTGTTCTGCTGGCCTTGTCGCTGAGCCGCAAACTGGTTCCGACTGTAAATAGCAGCAGGGAATTTGATTTCAGGATCGAAGAGCATGTCGGGTTTAATTTTTTTGGTAAAACGGTTGGGATTATCGGCCTTGGGCATGTAGGAAAGGCTACGGCAGAAATTTTTAAAGGATTAGGCTGCAGGGTATTGGGCTGTGATATAGATTTTCCATCAGATCTGAATGATGTTGAGGAGAAGAGCCTGGATCAGCTTTTAGGAGAGTCAGATATTATTTCCCTGCATATTCCCCTAACCCCCGAAACAAAACACCTTATAAATCAGCAAAGCTTTGCAAAGATGAAGCAGGGAGTAATGCTGATCAATACGGGACGCGGAGGGGTTATTAATACAAAAGACATCCCCCGGGCATTAAGGAGCGGAAAGATCGGGTATCTCGGTCTGGATGTTTATGAATTTGAAAAGGGCCTGTTTTTTAACGACCATAGCGGAGATCCTGAAAGAGACACCCTTCTGGAAGAGTTAATGTCCTTTCCCAATGTGATAATTTCTCCCCATCAGGCATTTTTAACCAATGAAGCATTACGGGAAATAGCCAACAAGACCATCCTTAATCTGGATAACTGGCAAGCTGGTAAATGTTCAGGAAAAGCCTGTGTCTGTGCGGATACCTGTACAGAGGCTCCGGAAAAATCCGGATTCCACCCTCAAAAATCTTAATTATGAATTTAAAGCATCTTATTGATAAATATCATGTGGCTGCCCCGCGTTATACAAGCTACCCCACCGTTCCATATTGGGATACTGCCCCGCCGGATATCAATAAATGGAAAGAATCAGTTGCTTTTTCTTTCGATCAGAGCAATGCAGGTAATGGGATCAGTTTATATGTTCATTTACCTTTTTGTGAAAGCCTGTGTACCTATTGCGGCTGTAATACACGGATCACACGTAATCATCAGGTAGAAGATCCCTATATCCATGCGGTTTTAAAGGAATGGGCACTGTACAGGGAAATTTTTAAAGAAAAACCATTGATCAGGGAGATCCATTTGGGAGGAGGTACACCAACATTCTTTGCAGCACAAAATCTTCAATTACTCATCAATGGACTGACAGCCGGTTCTGATCTTCATCCGGATGCGGAATTCAGCTTCGAAGCACATCCCAACAATACGACCGAGCAGCACCTCAGGACCTTATATGATCTTGGCTTTCGCCGTCTCAGCCTGGGAATTCAGGATTTTGATCCTAAAGTACAAAAGATCATTAATCGGATGCAAAGTTTTGAGCAGGTTGAAATGGTTACCAAACAGGCCAGGGAAACAGGCTATTCATCAATTAATTACGATCTGATCTATGGCCTTCCGCTGCAAACCTATGAGGGGCTTGGTGATACCATCCGGCAGGTTGAAAAACTCATGCCTGACCGTATAGCTTTTTATAGTTATGCCCATGTTCCATGGATCAAACCAGGACAAAGAAGCTTTACTGAAGCAGATCTGCCATCAGTCAGTGAAAAACAAAGATTGTACGAACTTGGCCGTAAGATGTTCACTGAAATGGGATATGAAGAGATCGGTATGGACCATTTCGCATTAAGCACAGATAGCCTGTATAAGGCCGAGCGCTCCGGAAAACTTCACAGGAATTTTATGGGTTATACGCATCAGTACACCCAGCTGATGATTGGACTGGGAGTTTCATCGATCAGCGACAGCTGGTTCGCGTTTGCCCAGAACGTCAAGAAAGTTGAAGAATATCTTGATTTGGTCAATAAAGGTCAACTGCCGGTATTTAAGGGTCACCAGCTAACCGAAGAAGACCTGTTGATCCGTAAACATATCTTAAACCTGATGTGTAAGGGAGAAACCACCTGGGATAATACCAGGCCGCTAAAAGAAGCTCTGAAGGCAGGACTTGAGCGGGTTAAATTACTTGAAGCGGATGGATTGGTTGTGATCGGGGAGAATAGATTAACCGTAAGCCCTCTAGGGAAACGATTTCTGAGGAATATCTGTATGACCCTGGATGCCCGCCTTTGGGCCGAACAGCCGGAAACCCAGTTGTTCAGTATGGCGGGATAGTTGCGGATCAAGTCCGCAATGACAGTCAGGACGCAGAATGACATTAATAGACAATTTTTCCTAGCGGGCTTGACCCGCAACCGTTTACCTGAACAGGGACTAACAATAGAATAGGTGCTTATTCTTTACGGATTTAATCCGTAATCATTCCGGGCTCCGACCCGGAAACAAACCTCAACCCCTGTCTCCACTTTTGGCGGGCTTAAATAAGGTATATCCAGGTTCAATCCTCTTAATACAAACCATACGCCTAAACCCAGCATCACAAAAGGAATAGCCTTATTGATGCGTTGCCGGATGGAAGGGCCTGCAAATCCGCTGCTTACCATAGCAGCCATCATAAGTGGAAGTGTGCCCATTCCAAACAAGAACATATACTGAGCTGAGCCCAGAACGCTTCCTGTATTTAATGCGCCAGCCATAGCCAGATATACAAAACCACAGGGTAGAAAACCGTTGAGCATCCCCGTGATCAGATGTCCCGCCTTATGCTGAAGGGAATATGCCAGCAATCTGTTGAATGGCTGCACAATTCCGGAAAACCATGTCCCGTTCCCCATAGATATCTTTAAAAGTCTGGAGGTCGCGGCAAATATGATAAGGACACCTGTTAAAATACTAATGGATTGCTGCATACCGGCTAACCATAACTGCCGGCCGGCTAAACCGATGATCAGGCCCAGCAGGGTGTAAGTCAGTGTACGGCCCAGGTTATATACCAGCTTGTCGAAAATGATCAGCCAGCGCTGCTGATGAAAACTTGGAACTGCAAAAGCCAGAGGTCCGCACATTCCGATACAATGGATGCTGCCAAATAGCCCGGTAAAAAATGCAAGTTCGTAATAATTCATTGGTATAAATAGGCTTTAATACCTTAAAAAGATAAGATTTAAAAACAATTAATTTATCATGATCTCTTTTTCATAGAGATATGCCTTTCCTCCACTTTCCCATTCCAGCAGAACTTTCCAATGCCCTTTGGCCATTTCCGCCAAGGGTAGTTCTACCTGATTACCTGCTCCCGAATCTATATTCAGGGTTCTGTCCATATCTTTGTCGGAGGGATGTATGAATCGGATACTGCCTGATGCAGGGCTCCTGAAAATGATCTTTAAATGATCTTCAACAAGGATATCCGGTTCCGCCAGATCCTGTTTCACCTGGCTCTTGCGTTTATAATCTTTATCGTATCCTATGCCTTTTTCATAATAATCTGTATCGACAAGATCATCTGAGTCACTTCGTATCATCAGTACTCCCAATGTAACAATGAATGAAATAAATAATGCCATTCCAATAACCAGTTTTTTTCCCCAGTTCATCTTTTAATTTGGTGGTGCTATAAAATTTGTATTGATCTCATCGATCTCTTCTCCATTGGAAAAGATTTCAATTTCAATCTTTGATTTATATTTATGGATGCTTTTCTGAGGCCTGATCACAAAGAAGGTTACCTTAATACTGCCGCCTTTATTGATCTTATCCTCTTTCCTGATATACTGAATTTTTACATCCGGATCGCTGGCCCTCATCTCAAAATTAACCAATTTTGAGGTTTTATTGACCAGTTCTGCATTATATAAATTACTGACCGTTCCGTCATTCCTTAATTGATAAAGTGTGCCACCTGCTCGTAATATAGTAACATCTATATCACTTCTGCTGATCAGGAGGCTGCTTAAAACCGTTATTAAAATAAGCAGGACCACAGAATAGGCGTACATCTTTTTGCTTAGCCTGAAGGGTGCTTTGCTTGTAATCTGGTCTTCAGACATAAAACCGATCAGGCGTGTTGGGCGGTTTATCTTTTCCATGACCATATCGCAGGCATCGATACAGGCTGTACAGTTAATGCACTCCAACTGGGTACCATTGCGGATATCTATCCCGGTGGGACAAACATGAACACATACCCTGCAGTCAATACAATCGCCCAGATGCTGTTCAGTGTTCCTGATCAGCTTTCCCCTTGGCTCCCCTCGTTCATAATCATAAGCTACGATCATGCTCTGATTATCAAGCAGAACGCCCTGTAGCCTTCCATAAGGGCATATTACGGTACAAACCAGCTCCCTGATATAGGAGAAAACGATATAAAAAACAAAGGTAAATACCCAGATGGATATAAATCCTGAAAGATGCTGTGCTGGAGGCTCCGTCATGATCCTGATCAGGGTTTCTGAACCGATGATATAAGCCAGAAATATATTCGAGATAAAAAAAGAGATCAGGAGGAATACAGCATGTTTGACAGTCTTTTTAAAAACCTTTTCCCAGCTTAATGGGGCTGCGTTCAGTTTTTGCTGATGAATATAATCACCTTCTATCCAGTTCTCTATCTTGCGGAAAACCATCTCCATGAATATGGTCTGCGGACATGCCCAGCCGCACCATACCCTTCCGAAAATGGCGGTGAACATGACAATAAATACCATCAAGGTTAACAAGGCAAGAACAAAGAGGTAAAAATCCTGTGGCCAGAATATTACTCCGAAAAAAACGAATTTCCGTTCCATTACATTGAGCAGGATCAGTTGTTCTCCGTTTATTTTTATGAAGGGCCCACTGAACAACAGAAGTAATAGTGCATAGCTTACTATATCCCGGTAATGGTATAGTTTACCCTTTATGATCTGGGGATACATCCATTTTCGTTTATTTCCGGTATCGGTTATAGATGGGATATGATCTCTGAAGTTTTCTGTTTCAGGCATAGAGTTTTTATTTCTGAAGGTAAATTGGAGAAATTAGCTTCTTGTATTTAATGGACATTCCATACAGACGGCTTTATCCCTTAATACATGATGTAAAAATTGTAATTTTAATATTTTTAGAGTATGATTTAAATCATTATAATTGATAACAGCCATCATGGAAAAAGGGCTAAAATTATTGCACTTTCGTAAAGATAGAATCGGTTTCTAAATTTAGGTCAATTCAGTCAAGAAGCAGGATACATAAGCAACAATAATTCTAAGATTATGAAAGATTATGTTAAAAGTCTAAAAAACATTTCTGTTTCCGATACTGATCAGGTTGGAGCAAAGAATGCTTTTTTGGGTGAGATATTTACACATATCGCACTCCGGGATATCAGAGTCCCTGAAGGTTTTGCAATTACCGCAAGTGCATTCCATCATTTTATCGAATATAATAAACTTGATGGGGTTCATGAGAAATTGCTTAATCAGATCAATACCCAGAAGCATTCAAATATTGCTGAAATAGGGCAGAAGGCCAGGGACCTGATCCTGGGAGCCAGGCTTCCTGGTGATATATATGATATAATTATTTCAGAGTACCTCAATCTCTGTGAGGATTTCGGACCTGAAGTTGCAGTTCGCAGCAGTTCCATAAGTCAGAGCCCTTTTCACACCGGAATAAAAGATAAGCATGAAACCTTCCTGAACGTAAAGGGAGAAAAGGCACTGATCGAATCAGTGAAGAAATGTTTTGCTTCCCTGTATTCAGACAAGGCGCTCATGGAAGACCCCTTAAATATGGATACTGCAATTTCTGTTACTGTGCAAAGTATGGTCAGGGCAGATAATTCATGTTCAGGTCTGGCCTATACAGCCGACCCGGTGAGCGGTTTTATGGATGTGATCTATATTTCTGGAGTTTGGGGACTTGGAGAAAAAAATCTTGGAGAACTGACCAGTCCGGATGAATTTATTGTTTACAAACCTACTCTTCCCCAGGGGCTAAAGTCGATCATTCAAAAGAAAATGGGCAGTAAAAGTAGGATGATCACAAGTAGGGAAGTGGAAGGAAACCGGCAGGTAGTGGAAGTGGAAACTCCCAAAGATCAGCGCGGGAAGTTTGTCCTAAATGATGAAGAGATACTAACAATTGCTAACTGGGGTATGACCCTGGAAAATTATTACAGCAGCCCCATGAGTATGGAATGGGCAAAAGACGGTAATAGCCAGGACCTATTCCTGCTGCAGGCAAAACCAAAACAGTTCAGGAAATAATATGGCAGTACCAGCAAACAATTCAATATCCGAGATCAAATTTTTAAGTGGCCCCCAATCGAGGTGGGAGGAATTCTATTTTACCTTGGGTACCATGCGCGAGCTGATAAAAGGCTTCAGGGCCCTGCATTTTGTTGGACCCTGCATCACTATTTTCGGATCCGCCCGCTTTAAAGAAGATCATGAGTATTATAAGCTGACCAGGAAAGCAGCTGCAGAGTTTGCCAAACTGGGCTTTACCATAATGACAGGCGGTGGACCCGGAATAATGGAAGCGGCAAATCGCGGTGCGAAAGATGTGGGAGGAAGATCGGTTGGGTGTAACATCAAACTGGAGGCAGAACAATTCCCGAATGCCTATCTGGATAAATGGGTGGAAATAAGATATTTCTTTATCCGTAAGATCCTGCTGATCAAGTACTCTTATGCTTTTGTGGTGATGCCTGGAGGCTTTGGAACACTGGATGAATATTTTGAGGCGATCACCCTGATACAGACAAAAAAGATCGGGAATTTTCCGGTGATCATTTTTTGCAGGGATTTCCATGAGAAATTGATCGAGCATACCCGTTTGATGAAAGAATTAGGTACCATATCCGATTCAGACCATGATCTTTTCCTGGTAACCGATTCCATTGAGGAGGCTGTTGAACTGATAAAAAAACAGAGTATAAAACGCCATGGCTTAAAGCCCGAAGAAAGGATTAAGCCTTTCAGATGGTTATTTGAATCCAGTTTAAAATCATGAGCGGCTTATTGGCTTTGCAGGAATGAAAGCCTTAACCTTTAAGCTATTTATTGTAAATTAGGAACATATTAGCTATGAAAACGAAAATCAAAACAGGCCTGAAACAAATAAGGCAAACAGGCCTGACAATATTGTTTTTATTGCCTTCCCTATTGATAATGGGGCAGCAGCAAACTTATGTGTTTCATTCTGGTGAGATAGAGGTGAGCGGCTATAC
Organism: Pedobacter sp.; assembly: GCA_036677005.1. GTDB lineage: Bacteria > Bacteroidota > Bacteroidia > Sphingobacteriales > Sphingobacteriaceae > Daejeonella. The sequence continues at coordinate 3,186 of JAKFBV010000112.1, read as the reverse complement.
CAATAACTATAACTGGAAGATGAAGACCGACAGTGTAGAATGTAAGGCCCAGATCACCCTGGTCAACAGGCAGTTGAAAGCCATTAATTCCCTGAGTTTTGCGGTTCCGGTCAAAAAACTGAGCAGTCCGAACACGTATATGGACCGGATTGCTCACAGAACCCTGAAATCTTATCCTTTTGAGAAAATTTATTTCCATTATGTAAAATCTGAGATCTTACCATGGGATGATAAGGACCAGTATCTGATCAAAGCAAGCGGTAATCTCACTATTGCGGGTGTAACTCAGGTTATAAAAATGGATCTGATAGCCACCCTGATCAATGATGGTTCAATAACCTTTGCAGGAACCCATAATTTAAAGCTCAGCACCTACGGGGTTACACCTAAGAAAACCTGGATGGGCACTTTGCAGACCAGCGATGATGTTAGGGTGACTTTTGTTGTGGGGGTAAAACCATTGATGCTGTCTTCCGTTTTGAGGGACTAGGAGGGTTTATTTAATAAGGAGAGGCAGCTGCCGGTACAATAAAAAACAATCTATGTTTCAGATGAATTTTAAAAATGCAGCTTATTTGATTTTGCTTACCTGGATCATTTTGCTCCCTTTTCAGGGATGCGGGCAGGATAGGAGGGACAGTGCAAAGGTCAGAGAGGATTCCATACGGAATGCCGCCGAAAATGAATGGAACAAAACCATACCCGGCAGTTTCAGTTCACAAACAAAGGCAAGCTTTGACAGCCTGGAGATCAGTAGTTTTCTTGATCATTATCCTAAATTTAAAAAGTACGGGGAAAGTATTCGCACTTTTTACAGTCACCGTAAAATGGCATTTGCCTGGTTTGATAAGGAGGGCCTGATCGAACATGCCGTTAATCTTACCGACCGGGTGATGAACCTGAAGAACCATGGCATCAATAAAGAACTGCCTTATTCTCAGACACTGGATACTTTGATTTTTAATGGGGACCCTGATCAGGCTTCCGGTCCGCTCAAAATAAAGCTCGAGCTAATGCTGACAGCTCAGTATTTCGCTTTTGCGGATCTGGTATGGGAGGGAATGGATACCCGCGTTTCAAAAAAAGTAAACTGGTATCTGCCCAGGAAAAGGGTTTCTTACGAAGAATACCTGGACAGTATTTTAGAGACTGAGCCAGGTCAGCTTCAAAACGTCAGTGCACCTGTAAGCCGTCAGTATGAGCTTTTAAGAAGCTATCTGCTTAAATACAGGGAACTGGACGAAAGTGCCGAATGGTTTGAAATTAAGGGTGGCAATAAATCATTCAGGCCCGGCGATAGCTCCCAGGTTATCAAACAGGTAAGGAAAAGGCTTTCTGATCTCGGCGACCTGAAAGGGGATAACCAGGCTTTGGTTTATGATCCGGAGCTGGAGAATGCTGTGAAGCAGTTCCAGTTCAGACACGGACAGAAGGACGACGGGGTTCTTGGTAAGGCTACAATTGCCGAAATGAATGTTCCCTATCATCAAAGGATCAAGCAGCTGCTGGTGAATATGGAACGCAGCCGATGGCTTCCGCTTAGCCCGAAAAGTGATTACCTGGTGGTCAACATTCCCGAGTTTAAATTGCATGTTTATAATTCCGGCAAACTATTATGGAGCTGTAATGTAGTTGTCGGGAAGGCGATAAATAACACGGTTGTCTTTAGCGGAGAGTTAAAATATATCGTGTTCAGGCCCTATTGGAATGTTCCGCCCAGTATAGTGAGGAAGGAAGTATTGAAAGATATGAGAAGAGACGGAAACTATTTAAATAAACACAATATGGAGATTACGGGTTACCGGGATGGTCTCCCTGAAATAAGACAGAGACCCGGACCATCTAATTCGCTCGGGCTTGTTAAATTCCTGTTTCCTAACCGTTACAATATCTATCTGCATGATACCCCGGCCAAATCATTGTTCAATGAATCGTCCCGGGCTTTCAGTCATGGTTGTATCCGGATAAGCGAGCCCTTTAAGCTGGCTCAGTTCCTGCTGCGTAATGATCCGGCCTGGGATGATGACAAAATTAATGCTGCTATGAATGCTGGTGAACAAAGGTTTATTCCCCTGGCAGATAAAGTGCCCGTTTTTATCGGCTATTTAACGGCTTTTGTTGACAGGGAGGGAAGGATCAATTTCCGTAAAGATATTTATAGCCGGGATGATCGACTTGCGGATATTATGATGCTAAAATAAAAGTCAAAATGGCAAAAAGCTTTCATTATAATATAAGGAGGATACATCGGTATCTCGGTCTGATCCTCGGGATACAATTCCTGTTCTGGACCATAGGAGGCATATATTTCAGCTGGAGCGATATGGACGAGATCCATGGCGATCTCAATAGAAATCCGGCTCCATTGATCTCAGGAAAACTAGATTTTATCTCCCCTGCTATTATATTGCAGAAACTGAAAAGCCGGCAGCAGGTTGACTCTGTTTATGATATGAGACTCATCGAGATCTCAGGAAAGCCTTATTATCAGATTCATTTCATGTCCGTATCGGGAGCTATAAGAAACCATGATGAGCACTCCGGCAAAGCGAAGTATAAAATTCAGCTGGCAGATGCGATAAGGGGAGATCTGCGAAGTCCGCTGAACAGATCTGAAGCCATAGCCATAGCCAGAGCAGGATTTAAAGAAAGAGCAGCGGTCAGAGATGTAAAACTTCTGATTGAAACTTCCTCTCATCACGAATACCGGGAAAACCCATTACCAGCCTACGCGGTGAGCTTTAAGCATCCGGCAAATGCCACAGTATTTGTTTCAACTGAATTAGGGACCATCCAAAAAATAAGGAATGATAAATGGCGGATCTTTGATTTCCTGTGGATGATGCATACCATGGATTATAATGGCCGTGATAATTTCGGAAATATTTTATTGAGAACCTTTTCCATTTTCGGGCTGCTTACCATTCTCTCAGGATTTACTTTATATTTGATGAGTTCAAGGACTTTAAAGAGTATAAAAAAGTACTAGCCTCAGTAAAAAACCTGCTCCATTTATTTTACAAGTTGTGAAAACGGAAATGATATGATGATCCTGGAAGGGGGATTTAATCAAAAGAATTCCTCGAAGCTTTGCTTCGGGGTTGGGTAAGTAAAGTAAGCGTTATATTTGTCTTATGAGTGATCATATTCATAAGCGTCATAATAAGAATTTGTTGTTGTACCATT
>JAKFBV010000111.1:0-9580 GCA_036677005.1 Pedobacter sp. | reverse complement strand
TACGATCAATTGGGCAACCTGACCAACAAGACCTTCCCGGTGGCCGGAGATGCAGCCATGAATTTTACGTACAACATCCGGGGTTGGATCAAGAAAATCAATGATCCACAGGTAAGCAACTCCTCCAGCAAGGTTTTTGCCCAAGAGTTGTTTTATGAATCCGGAGGAACATCCCCTCAATACAACGGAAACATTTCAAAGGTGGATTGGAAAGGTCAGGATGATACAAAAAGAGTATACAATTACTTCTACGATCCTAATAACCGGATAAAAGATGCCTTATACACTGTTCCGGGTACTAGTGGCCAAGACGGCAGATACAACATAGGCTATGTAAACTACGATGCCAATGGGAATATCACCACCCTTCAGCGGGTAAACCAACAGACGGCGAGTATTTGGGCATTGGTGGATAATTTGGCTTACTCTTATGCTACACACAGCAACAAGCTGACCTACGTGTATGACTACCAAACCTCACCCACCTACCTTGCCAAAGATTATAAAAATCTGGGAACCAGTACGTATAACTACGATGCCAACGGTAATTTGATGGGTAATTCTGATCAATACAGTGTCGTGATCAGTTATAATCACCTCAATTTACCGACTTCTATCGTTTTCAGCGGTACCGGGCGCAGATTGGACTATTGGTACAATGCAGAGGGTACAAAGGTAAGGCAGGTAAATACCAACGGCACCACGGTGACTACGGTGGACTACGTCGGTGAGTTTGTGTTTGAAAACAATAACATCTCCTATATTAATCACGAAGAAGGACGAGCCGCATTTGAAAATTCGGCCTTCCAATACGAGTTCTTTATCAAAGACCATTTGGGCAACGTGAGGCAGGTGGTCCGCGCCCCGGTCTCCGCATTGCGCATCGCTACGATGGAGCCGGATAAGGCGGAGGAAGAAGAGGAACTGTTTGAAAACATCAGAGAATCCCGTCAGGGAGCTTCCGAACACAACAAAACCCCCGGAGGCTATGCCACCGCCTGGCTCAATGCCGATCGGGGACGAATTCTCGGTCCAGCCAGGTCACAGGAAGTGCAAGAAGGTGACAGTGTAGAGATCGGCGTTTTCGGGAAGTATGTAGATCCTAAGAAAATGAAGCTCAGCCCAGCAGCTTTTGCCCGCACGGGGATAGATAAGAAACTGGTTCAACAGCTCACGGAATATGGTCAAAACCTACAAGCGGGAGGAATAAATGAAATTGCCATCGCCAATGTGATTGCGCTGGTGATCGGAGAACTTCAGCAAAAGCCAGCCCCGGAAGCCTATATGGGTTATGCACTCTATGATGCGGATAGCAATCGATATGAGGTTGGAAAGGTCGTGCTCAGTAAAAATGCCAGAAATAAGCACGAGGAATTGATCCAAAAGATCGCGATCCAAAAGGATGGTTATATCGAGACCTTCTTGGTCAACGAGACATCTGAAAACGTATGGTTTGATCAGTTCCGAATCCTCAGTACAGGTCCGCTCATCGTGCAGGAAACACATTATGATCCTTGGGGAGTGGAATTATCCGGGCTAGGTTATCAATATGGAGGTATCAAGGTGAATCCTTATCTTTATAACGGTAAGGAACTCACCAGCGGACTCGGGGTAATCATGTATGATTACGGAGCGAGGCTCTATATTCCGGCAATAGGTAGATGGTTTGTAACGGATCCCTTGGCGGAGAAAGCGCGAAGGCATTCACCTTACAATTATGCGCTGAATAATCCACTTAGGTTCATTGATCCCGATGGGATGGAGGCTTATTCGATACAGGGCGGAGTCGTCTTTGATGGATATGTAGCTGACGACGGGAACGGGAATTTTGTTGGAGGGCAAGGAAGAAGCACAAAAGAACAGACTTCCCCAAACAAAAAGGGAGATTCTGAGCCTACAGAATCTCAGACAAATGAGAATAAAAGTGATTGTTTGGATTGTAAGAATTTAGAACAATTTACGGTAATTGCTCCTAGATGGTGGCCCGGCGTTTTGGGAAGAGCTGCTGATCGATGGTACGCTAATAATATTACTAATAGTACATATGGAAATATTGCTTTCAACTATACACAACCAAGAACCAATAGTATATATTTAACCAATAGTACTGAATTTATTTGGGCTGCATCCGGGGGAACAAGGGATTTTGTTAAAACGTATTTAGAAATGAGGAAAGCAGATCATATTAATTCAGATAAATACTTTCATGCCAAAGCCAACTTTTTGGCTGCTTCAAGGGGCGAAGGGGGGCTTTGGATGGCTATAAAACTTAGTAACCTTAGAGAAGTTCTTGATATGAGATGGCCAAAATATGATACTTATCAAGATTCAATGAGTGATCAAAAAGCAAATATTTTTGGAAGAAATCAGGCTCAATTCTATAATAGAAGTCAATTTATTGATGCTCTTCAGAAATACAGGCCCAAGACCCTTCCAACACAATATTAATTCAATAAAATGAAGAATAGCATAGTTATTTTACTTCTTTTTTGTATGTCTTGTAATCCATGGGTAGAATCTTCACAGGATCAAGTATTTCAGCAAACAAGCGTAGGTAGTATAATTGCCGATTCAAATAAAATTATTAATGCCAGGCATAATATTGATAGAGCGATAATTGAATTTGATGTCATAAATTTTAATAAAAACACCTTTGACCAAATTTCTGAGGCTTTGGATTCATTAAATTGGTATACGTCAAACAATAATAAAATTATATTTACTGTGGTTCAATCAGATTCTTCGAACTCTCTTGAGACTATTTGGCTTTCTTTTAATGATGAAAAAGAAGAATTGCATGTACTTATTCAATTTATTCCTATGCAATAACAATTAGTCGTTGATTTAAGCAACTCAATATCTCCAATTTCTTTTGCTTCAGTCTAAAATCGTTTTTTTGTAAACTTCGAATAATTTGAACTTCTTCCAATTAGTGTTCCATTACTCCTCTGGCAGAAAAGGCAAGGAGACAATCTCCTTATAACTATGCACTGAACAACCCACTTAGGTTTATTGATCCGGATGGAATGGAGGCGTACTCAGTACAGGGGGTACCAGCAATGACCGCTGATACCGAACCAGGGGATCCATTGTTGAAAAGTGTTGTTAATGGGGAGGAGGTTGCACCATCAGGAGATACAGATTGTGATGGTTGTGCATCCTTGCCCGAGTTTGTTGTAGAAGCACCAAAATTCGATAAGGCTTCAGTTATGGCTTTGGTTTTAGTAAGAACCAATCCGGCCTCCTTCATTCCTTTAGCCATGGGCTTAATATCCTTTGATGTTGGAATGAATATTGAAACAACAACTAATGTTATAGCTATTGGATTAGAGAATTTGGGCGTTAACCCTGATTTCCTTAGAAGTCCATATATTGATAATTATACTGCGCCTCCGAGAATTTTACCAGGATTTCCCGGAGCGACAAAAGTTAAACCAAAAAGAGGCAGGGCTAGGTGGAAAACTCCAAATGGAGATATATTAGAATGGGATTCTCAACATGGAGATGTAGAAGTATACGATAGAAGGGGTAATCACAGAGGTTCTGCTAAGCCTTCAGATCCAAGCCTATATAAACCACCAGTACCAGGCAGAACAATTAATCCCTGATTATGAAAATTATTAGAATAATAACAAATTATCATAAATTAACAGAGGTTCTCATCAATGAAATCGATGTTAGTTCCATTGATAAAGAATACCTATTGAAAATCTTTTCTCCACCAATCGATGATCCAGAAATGTATAATTCATATGAAATAGACGAGCAAATAGCATTTGAGCTTAATAAAATTCTTACCTTCAAATTTGATTTCCATAATTTTGATTATTTTCTTGAATGTTATCAAGATGATTGAAAAATTAAAATAAGTATCATTTGGAATCATTTGTTTACACTTGATAATTTATAATTAATCCAACATCTGAAGGATTAGGCCAAAATTTTTATAGAATTATATTCTTTAATAATAATAAATCCTTTTGTTACTTGGGGAGCAATATCCATTGGGGCTGCCTACTTATCATACGATGCTGGACTAAACATTGAAAGAACCTCAAATGCAATTGCTACATTATTGGAAAGATTAGGGGTACCTGAATATGTATTACATGCAAAGGATAAATTAAAAGGAGGAAAAAGAAAAACAAGAGATAGAGATTATGGACTCCCTGCTGAATTATTTGATTGGTGGCATAATGGAGGTGGAAAAGCTGAGCATGGAGGACGTGATATAGGCGTTGACGTTTCACCATCAGAAATATTACAGGAATGGGTAGATCTTGGTAAGCCATCTGGGTCTAAACCAAAGTCTGGAAAGAGAGGGAACTAAATATAAAGAGAAATGAATTCTATAGAAGTGTCAAAATTTTTGACAAAAAATTTAGATAGTAGATTATATATAATTGAATCGTTGATTGAAATAGGAGGTGAAAAAGAGATAGTAGATTTGATGGAATTATTTAAAGTAGAAAAAGAGATAACTATTTTAAATAAAATAGCTATGGGATTTGCTGACCTAGAGGTAAACCAATCTGTTCCCTTACTTATGAATTATATAAAAAATCCAAATTTTAAGGATAAAAGAGGTACTTTCATCTATGCACTACAAGACTTAGATTGTAAGAATTATTTTTTAGATTTTGCGGAAATGATTTGTACAGGTAACTTTGAGGTTTATGATCATTCGTATTTAGTGTTAGAATCCATAGTTCCTGAAGTTGATGACAACCAGAAATTTGAAGCAATTCAAATATTAGAGAAACAAAAGTTGATTGAATTATCAAAATCAAAAAGTAAACATCCGCAATTTGATCGTATTAATTATATTAATGAAGCACTTGAACTTTTAAAAGAAACAACGGATTAAAAAATCCAGTTTGACCCCTCACTACTCTTATGGTTTGAGCAAAGGAATGAGTTTTGTTTTTTTATATTCCCCTCTAGGGCTTGCGCCAATAGGGGGAACTCTTCCAGATTTGATTGGGGGGACCTTTAATGAAAGGTGATAACATAATTAAACTCGGGAAATATGCGTTTAACTCAAGATTTTTCCACAGAATATTTAAACCTAAAATACTGGTTAAAGCAGGAGATTATTCTAAGATAGTAGGTACTAATCCAGACATAAGCTTAAATGGTATCTCTATAGTTTTAAATGGGGCAAAAAATGATCCTTTCAAAAGTAAGTCGTTTAAAACTTCTTCAACATTATTTGATTTTATCTTTTAATTTATGAATTACTATAGTGTTAGATTTTCTTTAAATCAAGACAACCATAAGGAAATTGGTTCCATTCTAGGATTAGGATGGATAGATAATGAGCAAAGCGGAACATTTGAATTCAAGTGTGCTTTGGATTATGATTATTGGTTTTGTCTAAATAAAATTATTGATCTAATTCAGGAAAAATTTGTTCAGCTTGAGTCTATATGTATCGTAAAAGATAATATTTCAATTTGGCTCATTTCAGAAATTTCTGAACAAACAAATTTTGAATTTTCTCCTGAAATACTAGAAAAACTTGGTAAATCAGGAGTCCATTTTTGTATTTCTTTATATTGACTTTTAAAACAGGTTACTTGATTATGGAATCAAATTTGGACTGGATAAGAATACGTATCTATCTGGTATCTCATCTGGAAGTAGAACGAATATGTTAGGACTAGGTATAAGTATTATGTTTTTGAACTACACCTTAATATCAATGTATATTTGTAATATGTTACTTTTCAAATACATCATTTTTAAGGTCGAAACATGTTAAATAAGAGATCAAGAAATACTCTATTTTTCACTTTTCAGCAAGTTGGTTGGGCAAATGTTTTTGCCAGAAAAGGAAGCGCCATTCAGCTTGATGTATTTTGGAAATTTTTTTTTATATGGATATTCGACAGGCAGCACTTTATTTGAAAACTCAGGGATCGTTAATTAATTATTAAGGTTAAATAGTATGGTTAAATTATTCTTTATTTACATATTTTAATAGAATGTTATGAAATTCAAAAGCTTACTTTTCTCTTTCTTCCTTTTATCTATTTCTTGGCAAATTTCTGCACAAGTTCAGAATAAAGAAGTGCTAGTTCATCTTCTTCAGAAACTAGATAGTGTTAAGCCTGAAACAATTAGGACTGGTTTTTTTCTAAACAAGGGGTTTTTGTTAGGGCAATTTATGGATAAAATGAAGGATAGTTCTTCAAACATTTCCGAACCTAAGATTTTCTTTATGTCCACCCTTGAATGGAATTCCTTCTATATTGGACTTGTTAAATCCTCTTTAGGTAAAGAGAAAATTAAGGTTGACGCTCAAGCTGTGATTGAAAAGTATCGTTCTAGAAATGATAAAGTTGCTTTTGGTCTCGCATTTGCTCAAGGAGAATGGCTTCAACCTTGGGAGATAGATGAAAATTTAAAAACTGCTTCCAGCGGAAGAACCGATTCAAAAAAATATGAAACCATTACCTTAGTTGGAGCTTCTCCAATGCAGGAAGAAATTGTAGGCCGAAATGTCAGGTTTGAATTTCCTGATGAACTTTTCATTGTAAAGTCTAAAGATGTAAAGATTGAGATTGATTTTACTGATGGGAATGGATTCCTTGAAGTGAAAAAGGGTAGTATTGTTGATGTTGCCTATGAAGGACAAGGCGAGAAGTCTATAGTTGTAAGGTATACCAAGGGCAAGAAAATCTATTTAGTGTATTCCAAAATTTTGATTTCAGTATTAGATGAAACTGAGCCCGATTTTGTTTTTGAGCTGGGAAATGAAGAGATGGCCTCAGGAAGGATTGAATCATTGCCTGGTGGACAGGCTTGGTTATACAACGGCTGCGATAAGATTTTTGATAAACCGGTAATTTTTGTTGAAGGGTTTGATCCCTTAAACTCTGTTTCAATTTCGAATATTCATACCAGATACCTATTCGTTGAAAATTTATTGAAAGCCAGTGGCTATGATGTAATCTATTTGAGCTTTGCAGACGGCGGGGCAAGTATTCAGACCAACGCTGCTGTTCTTCAACAACTTTTAGGAGATGTGAAGTCAAAAAAAACCGGATCCTATCCTATAGCTGTAATTGGGGAAAGTATGGGAGGACTTGTAGCACGATATTGCTTAAGGACAATGGAAATGAATAATGTGATTCATGGTGTAGATAAGTTTATTAGTTTAGATTCTCCCTTTTTAGGAGCAAATATGCCTGTGGGATATCAGAAACTAATCGAGGACCTTAATGATGTTGATTTAATAAACATTTTTAATATCGCTCAGGGAGATTTAAATGATGCAATTACTACTCTCAACGCTCCCGCATCAAAACAGATGCTCCTAAGATATAAAGGGCAAGATCCCCATTCTGATTTTACAACTCTTCAGAATACCTTTTCCCAAATAGGTTTTCCCAATCAAAACAACATAAAAAATATTGCTTTGGTAAACGGCAGCAATAACGGTACTGCCCAAAGTCCAATAGGAAGCTTTAGTCCTGGGGATATGCTCTTTAAGTTCGAAGCCTTTTCCGGTATACTTAACGCTATAATTAAAATTAGGACCAATGATTTGAACTCCTCTACCACTGTATCCTCAGCTTGGATTCTAGTGGGCGGGGTACCTACTACTATTAAGGATCGCACATATTCCTTTAATGGATTCAATTATGATGTCGTTCCAGGAGGAAAAATGAGTACAGATGAGTATGGTGTTGACGAAATTATTGATGGATGGGCTTATTTCAATAAAGTCGTTCGAGGTCTATTTATTTATAGTAATCTGACTTCCTACGGGAGAGATGATTTTTCATTCGTGCCGTTATTCAGTTCGATATCGTCCACAGCACCTCAGACGACGCAGTCACATTTGAACAGGTCGATTTCCGAGTACCAAACCAATTCCTGGACACCATTTCAATCAATCTATAGTACACCAGATAATACAACTCATATACTTAGTATCAGAGATAATGATCCAACACGGACGTTATGGGTCAATCTTTTTAATTCGGAATTTGGAACAACGAGCAGTTTCTGTGATCAAATAGCTGCACCACCTCCAACTCCTAATTTTAATTCAACCCAATGGTATATGTGTCCCAATCAAAGTCTGAGTTTTTCTGTAACAAATGGTTCAGCTATTGATAATCTTTATTTTCACAATTGGCAGGTTACTGGGCCCAACAATTTCTTATATGGAACAAGCGGTACAGATCAGATTTTCCTAAGTGGGCTTGCTCCAGGAGCCTATACGATTACGTTGATAAGAACTTATTCTGGAGGTGTTTATTCAAATATTTCAACTAGTAGAAGCAGAGTTCTTAATGTCTATCCTTCAACTGATCCTAATTGTTCAGGAGGAGGAGGAGGAGGTCCTATTCAACGAATTTCTCCATCTCAAGTCCAAAACCAAATTCAAACAGAAATCAAGGATAAAATTAGGTTAGGAATGGATACAGAGAATAAAAAAGAGAGAATGCACTTTTGGCCAAACCCGGCTTCTTTAAATTTGACCGTTTCTTTAGAGGCAGACAAACCAGTTTCATATTTAATTAGTTTAGTTGAAATACACAGCAATGTAGGCACCCGAATTATCCTTGGTGAGGGGAGAATGGAAGATTCTTATTTAGAGCTAGTATTTGATACAAGTAAATTAAAACCTGGAGTTTATATTCTAGAGATTCAAACTGAAATGAATGTTTTTAGAGAAAGGGTCATAATCAAATAATTCTTAATAAATAAAGTTATAGAAGATGAAGTCGAATTATAGATTAGTCAAAAATATTTTGGGGATAATTTGTATGTTGTTGATTCAGAGCTGCGAAAGGGAGGATCCGACCGTATTTTCAGGAGAAGTAGTTGATTTATCAACCGGTAGTGAAATTCCAGGAGTCACTCTATTAGTCAGTGTTTATGAGAAGCCTCCTTCTTTCCTTACACTTCCTAGTATTATCAGAGAAGATACGATTGAAACGGATAGTCAGGGACACTTTGGTTTAGTGGTTCCTTACAACGAACAATATTCCCGTTTTACAATAAACGTTTTGAAAGAGGAAGCCAATGGTACCTATGTATTTGTTAACGGGGGGAGGGATTGTTCTCCTTATGATTGCAGTTCGTTCAAGGCTGGAAACGTTTACAAATTCAAGCTAAAAATCCCTTTGGACTCACTTTGAAAAAAACGATCAAAACAACTCATTGATGGTCTCCTACTCTAAGTGGTTGACCATTATTTTTGGCCCTGGAAAAGGTAGCAAATAAATAAAATCCTGTAAAAAGTGTTTAAGTGGCTCTTATGATTAAAGAAGTTTTGAAGTTGAAATTGGGTTGATCGTTAAAAGGAAATCATATTTGAAAATCGTACACCTCGTATGACTCGCACACTTCGTACAGTACGAATTGTTCGAGGATTGAAATTCGAAATGATTAAAGTGAATTAAATTTTTGGGAGTAGAATGGGCGGTTGCCTGAGCGAAGTCTCCAGACTACGCTCGACTATTATCTGAATTTGTAATTCAAAAGAGCTATTTGGAGATTAAACAAGAAAGAAGGAAACCAAAACGAATAAAGACCCTAAAAGACCTAACAGCAAGAATGT
>JAKFBV010000110.1:0-30664 GCA_036677005.1 Pedobacter sp. | reverse complement strand
AGTGGCTGAAATATGCCCTGCAGAATGTCATGAGCATTAATCACAAAAACATTCGCGACCTGTACCCCCAGAATTATAAGAAATTAATCGAAACTCAAAAGATGTAGTTGCTCGGGCGGATACATTTCAGTTTTATGCACTATAAGAGTGGTATAGCTGCGATTTTAAGTAAATCTTCCTTAAACTGGTTCGACATTACTCCGTCCGGGGGTACTGCACGGGAAAGTGACTTTAAACAGTCAACTTTCCCGTTTTTGTTTTGGTCTAATGGAGATTTAGAGAATGGGGGCAGAGACCCCAATTTATTGGATAATCCGTAGTCACGCTTCGCTTAAGACTACGGATAGGGGGCGAAACGCCCCTTGTTCATTGATGCGATAAATAAGGGGCGTTTTTTGCGTGCGGCTCCTACGGGGCAAAAAGTGCTTAAAACCTAAATTAAGAAACACAAAACTTTAAAAATCATTATGTAAGTTCTATAATGGCTCTGGATTACCAACAAACTTTATTTGGTTGAAAATCTTAATGGCATCAAATCCATGTTCTAATAATATCTCCACCATTCTCGGACTTTGCTTTAATTCATATCGCATTGCTATATCATCAATTGCAAGGAAGTATAATAACGCATTTTCTTTAGCAAAATCTGCATCAGCGTGTCCCATGTCAAAAAGGAGGTTTTTGGCATTGATTTTTCCTTTGGAGATCTGCCCAGGCTGGGTAAAACTAAATTGATGAAGTTGAACGTCCTTATCATCAATTAGAGATTGGTGGTCAAAATGAGAAAAAGTATTCCGATATCGATTTTTAAATTCAAGTAATGCCGTTTTTTCATTTTCAGTTATAATGCCTTTTTCGTATGATGAATTTATATTTTCAAATAAAACTTTCTTTCCAAATTTCTTTATTGCTGCCTCCCTTTGTTCATTGAACAGCTGGAAATCCGTCATCATAAAAGTAACTTCCGAATTTATCAATGCTACCTTCAAAAACTTTTCCATGTAGTGATTTGTGAGCGTTAGCGCAGCCTGGAACATTCCATAGGTTAAACAATTGCGTATTTCATGTCTGATAATTCCGAAGGCTCCACTGGGCATACCGTTGTCAAACCTCTCAAATAAGAGGTCGTAAGTTTGCTTGTTTTCAACTGTGTTGAATAGCTGTATAAACTTGTTGAAACGTTCCTCTGTATTGTCCATATTGCAATGTAATATTTTACAAAGACAAGTGTCGGTAAAAATGTATTAGCTTGTTCGGACAGACGTAAGAAAAAGCAACCGATGGTCACCCACCATGGCCCCAAATTCCGATCTATTTCCTCAAGAACTCCATTCCAGGCTTTTCTTCCAACCGCCACCCATCATCATAGAGCGAAAAATAAGCTTTATGAATATTTTTCTCATTTAGCTTTAAGCGGGATAGCGGAGAAAACGGCGTAATATTTTTAAAAGAAGTCTTATATTCTACAACGGCCCGTTTATCACCTTCCAGTATTTGAACACCAGTTACTTCCTCTAAAACTTCATCTGCAATTTTCACCAGCTGTATTTTATCCTCTTTATCCGTTTGAGGCAATAAATACGGCTTAGCTTTATCTGTAAAGGTAATCAGAGGTTTACCTGCATCCATCAATTTCTGCGTACGCTGAACGGTTAACAAACCTGAACTTTCCAATCCTGCGTCCAGCATTCTTCGGGCATAAACCGGGTCGGCAGTAAACACATTATAAGAAATAACTTTTGGGTAAAGTTTCTTCTCCTGAATAAGTTGCAAGGCTTTATCCCTATCTAATTTATCAGATGAGCAGGCTGCAAAAAGAACAACAGCCATGCATAAATTCATAATCTTCTTCATAATAACGGCTTTAAGAGATAAATTAAGGCAGGATTACTATAAGTTAATTTAACGTATTTAACACTACTGTGTTGTGAGTGGAAAATAAATCAGGAAAAAAGAAGCCCGCAAAAGCGGGCCATCTTTTAAAGGACTATACGGATAGTTTCCGCTTTCTTGATTGCTTTTGCTTCGGCTGACTATCTTCTGCATCATTTTTCTGCTCCTGCTTTTTAGATGGTTTCTGGCCTTCTCTTTCCCCCGGACCTTCATTTACTTTCAAATCCTGAATATTCTGCCTTCTGACCGTATGCATCTTCTGGTCATAAACATTAATATTCTTAAACTGTGGCACAGCTTCTATATAATATTTTGCTTCCTTATCATCCTTCTTTACGCTTACCTGCTGAACATTGCCTTTTTCAAGGGAGCTAAGCAGTTGTTTTTTCTGCTCCGGGTCACTAAGCTCTTTGATCGGAAAGTTGGCAAGAGTTTTTTCGAGGTTAAAACCATATTGATCGCTGAACTGCTTGATTTTATAATTGCCGTGCTGGTCACTATTTT
Organism: Pedobacter sp.; assembly: GCA_036677005.1. Lineage (GTDB taxonomy): Bacteria > Bacteroidota > Bacteroidia > Sphingobacteriales > Sphingobacteriaceae > Daejeonella. The sequence continues at coordinate 28,267 of JAKFBV010000110.1, read as the reverse complement.
CGAAATCCAGCTTTAACCAGGCATTATACTTTTCTCCCTCTTTGTTAACCATTTCCTTAAATACCGAACGCCCTTCAAGCAGGTTGAATGCTTCTTTAGCGGTTATACCATGTCCCTTGTTCACATAAAATCCCTGTATTTTATCCAGTTCCGGCTTACCATTCTGCAAGGCTGCATCGTAGCGGTTAAAGAAATACATATCCGACTGGCTGGACTTTTTAAAATGAAGAGTATAATCCATTTTATTATTAAAATGGGGGATCTCGACCTTCAATTGAAATTCCGCCTTTTCGTCTTTGATGTTTTTTTCCAAAGCTTCATTCAGCTTGTCTCCGAAACCAAAATACTTTAAATTGGTTTGCAGGTATTCTAAATTCTGTGTGTTCATATTGCTTTTGTTAATTGTTTCTAAAAAAGTTCTTATAGATTCAGTTACCATCCTGTCAAAATCGGAGGTATTATCATGAGCATATTGCTTTGCGCCAGGTGGATTTTTAAAACAGTGCAATTCATGGGAATTTTTAATAACAGAGCCGGCTTCATATACAAGCCACTTTTTACCTGATGCTAATTCCTTATCCAGGAAATCGAAAACTTCTGCTTCTTTCTCTTTTATAATTTCCATATAAACAAGTTTTACTTAATTACCCTGGCGTTTTCGATATCAGATTGTTTTACCTTTAAATACAAATGCCGCCCACCATTTTTTTCATACACTTCAATAAAAAGTGCTTTATCCCTGGTTATGGGGAATTTATTAAAGGCAAAAACAAGGTTACCGTTATCCTTTCCTTCTATACCCGGAGTATCTAATCCATAAGAGCCCACCGGATATATTTCCTGTTCCTGGGTAACTGTTCGTTTAGCTCGTGTTAGGTCACGGACATAAAACCTGATAAAATCAATATCATAGCTAATATTTGAGCGATTGCTTAACCGGATCTTATAAAAAAGCGTATTCCCTGAAATAGCGATGTTTCCTAAAGCTGATTTCATCTTGCTGTTTTTATCATGGGTTACCCGATTAAACTTCTTGTTTTTCGCAATACGCTGGCTGATAGATTCAATTGCATTTACTTTCACCGGTATCGCTTTTTCCTCCGGTCGGGGACCTTCGGAAATCCTGATCAGCTTGCCTGCTCTACCATAAGAATAGACCACCGGAAAATCATAGACACTCCCATCGGCAGTGGTTAGCTGGAGCCTGGTTTCTGTAAATCCTTTTTCAGCGGCTCTCAGAGCAAGTGTATTATCTTTTACGACTGTGGTTATAATGTCCCCCTCTATGTTTATTGGATCTTTGATACCTGATGGAAAGGCAATTGAGGTAACTTTATCAAAGCTGACAAATACTGTATCCTGAGCGAATACCACTGCCTGTACAAAGCAAAGACAAAGCAGTGTTGTTAATTTTAGTGATTTCATGATCTTGATGTTTAATTATTCTTTTGATTATTATCTCTAAGTAAAAGCTGGTATCCGGCTTTAACTTTCACCCGTACAAGTTTTGCCTTTCTGCTGAATAAGCCTTTGGCTGCCTGAATACCTGCCCCGGCTACCTGCGCCGAAACAGAAGGGTCCATCGTCATGATCTGCAAACTTTGAATGGCATCATCCACTCCGCTTTTAGCAGCATCTCTTGTTATTGCCCCTGGTATATATAAGCCTTCCAGACCATCCATATCATAAGCAGAAAGGGCTACGGGTAGAATAGAATTACGATAGCGAAGTGTAATAATTTCGATTTTCAGGCGCTCAGCATCAACCGAGGCGATACCATAAACAAATTCATTTTTTGGGATGAGCGTTCCGTTGACATAAATACTATCCAGCAAGCGAAGTTTTACCACCGAACCAGATACAATTTCCTGATCCTGATGAATTAAAGCTTGTATGGCATTGGCAACATAATCCGCGTACTTACTGTTTATGTCCTTTGCCATAGCGAACAGGCTTGGCTTACTTTCCTTACCATCTGCCACATGTACAGCGTATGCACCCTCTGCGTTATTTAAAGATGCCTCTTTTTGTTTTTCCCTTGTTCTTCCGGGATGCTGGATATCCAGCACCTTTTCAAGTAAGGTATTCAATTGCCGCATTTCCGGATCGTCCCCGTTTCCACTTTGCATGTTTTGCATCAGATCTTCGAGCCGGTTTACATCTGTGCTCATGTTCCCGGAATAACCATTAGTTCTGCTTCTCCCGGAGGAGTAGGGGCTACCTTCGGAGGTTTGCCTGTTTATTTCAGAATTGATCTGAGCCAGCTTCTCATTAATACGATTTTCATTAGGATCGGTCAGTCCTTCTCCGCTTTCCGAAAAAGCAAGCTGGCTGTAGATAGCATTGGTTTCCTGCGTATCTTTTGCCGAAGACTCATAAATGCTGAACTTATCCTGTTTTTCATCCGGGTTAAACTTTGCTTGCGGCAATTCAGTATTGAAACCTTTCTGTGCATCCTGAACGGCAATTAGATTATGGCTTCCTTTGCCTCCACCCAATGCCCAGAATGCCATGGTCAGAAAGGGTAATACCAAAAGCGGCAATACCATTAAAAACTTTCTGTTTCTTAAAAATTCTGCTGAATGTTGTTTTTTCATAACGCCTCCTTAGCTTTTTAAAGCTTGTTTTAAATTGTTTAATTAATTGATTTAAGAATGATATACAGGCTGATACCTCCAAATACTGCGCAGATGCTTATCAGAATCCCTTTCTTCTGATCCTGTGAAAAATGAGCAGCCTTTGAGTTTAAATAATTAGCTATAAAAACCTGTAGTCTGATGATGTGCTTAGCAATCCGCAGGGCTAAAACATCCTGATTAAAGTCCTTTTCGTGTTTATTCTTTCTTTTGATTAAAAACATGGCTATTGATTTTGCAAAGTGGTATCCCTGTTACTGATGGTTTTCCATCGTTCGATTAGAAAGCCATGCGGGTTATTGTCTGATCGGCTGACGTTGCGCAAAAACCCTTCAGTTATTAAGGTCCTGTTTGCTGTTGATGTTGCCCTAATCAATTTTTGCGTTGCAAAACACTTGAAGAAATAGGGGTACTGATTGATGTCGAGCTCGACACTATCCACATTGATTTCCTGGCTGATGTTGGCAGCTATCAGGTTTGAATAATAGCCGCTCTCCTTCAGGTTATCATATTGGGATTTAGCTGACCGGTCAGCTAAATACAGCGCCTTACTTACATTAGCCTGGATTACTTTATCATCTGGGTCTAAGCCAAAGAAATACTGATGGAAGGTTTTGACATGGTCTTTGGCTTCAACTTGTATGTTATCCTTACGGCCTGCAGAAAAAGCTTCCAGAGCTTTACCATTTGCCAGAATATAAATCCTGTTTTGTGCGGCTTTGGTTGCCTGATAGCTTTTTACCAGAGCGAATAAGGAAATCACGACACATGCGATGATCATGATAATGCTGAAAGCCTTGATATGCTTAAAAGCGGTGTCTATATTTTTGAGTTGATGGAACATTTTTAGAGATTTGAGTTGTGAGACATGAAATTGATTAGGACTTGCCGGAAAGCCTTTCCTCCTGATGGCTAGATGGACTTTCTTTGCCATTATTGAAGTAACCGGAAGAGTTTGCAAATCCAGACATTCCCTGAGTCATTCTTCCTCTCTGATCACCTAATGCATCTGCCATCATTCCTGATTTTGAAGCCCCGGAAGAAATCAACCCATTAGAGGAATTGCTAACCATGGTATTTACTTTTTGAAGCAGGGCATTTCCTCCACCTGCATGAACAATGTAATTGGCAACTCCGGGAACTGTGAAATAGCCTACAATTCCAATGACCATAAAGATGAGATAAGCTGTATCGGTTGAACTGAAAAATGTGTCACCTGCGCTTTGCACTTGCGATATATCCAGTTTCAGCATGTTCTCCTGAATTTTTCCCAGAATGGAACCGAAAATATTAGCTACCGGCAGCCATAGAAACACATTGACGTATCGTGCAATCCAAACTGTAAGAGTATGCTGAAAGCCATCGAATACGGCAAAGCCAAAAACCAATGGCCCCAGAATAGCCAGAACTACCAAATAAAAGGTTCGGATGGTATTGATACATAAAGCGGCCGCTTCATAAAGAACCTGTAAAACTTCGCTCATCCATTGTTTAATGGTGTTCCGGAAATTGTAACTCTGTTTATCCATCCAGAATTTCACATCATTTCCGAGGCTTTCGAATGTGCCTTCCTCTGAACCTTCAGGATGGGTATATTTATACCATTTATCCCGGTCGCCACTGCCATCTGTTCCTACATACATTTTCCAGGGATCAGATTTCGTGACTGCTTCTGCCTTTTTCTTTAATAAAGCTGCAATCGCCTTATTGGAATCCTTCACCATTCCGCCTGTAGCACTTACAATAGGTTGTAATACGCCATTCATCAGTGCTAATACGGCAGGAAAAAGAAGTATGGCCATGCCCAAAGCAAAGGGACGCAACAAGGGGTAGAAGTCAATCGGTTCTGCCGCTGCTATCTGTCTCCAAACCCTTGCTGCGATATACCATAAAGCTGCAAAACCGGCTATCCCTCTTGCAACCCCAATTAGTTTGCTGCAAAGCGGGATCATGTCTTTATATACCTGATCCAGCACAGATTGAAGGCCGTGAACATCGGTCGCTAGGCCCTGCGCCTTTGAAATTTCGGGAAAGAGTATCCCCGCAACCATCAGAATGACGGCTAAAATTTTAAGTTTTCTCATGATTTTTTGTTTTACTGGTTTTCCTGATAGAGTTGCTGCATAGTTGCAACATCCTGCTTTTCCCTGCTACGCTGAATGGCCAGGAGATTTGCCTGTTTATTGAAATCTCTCAGGAATTGAAGCTTGTCTTCGGTATCTGCAAAAATCCGGTCAATGGCCTGCAAGCGTTCATCATCACTCATACTCAGCTTTGAAGAAGTTATGACGGTTGCCAATTCATCCAGGTTCTGAATACTTTTATTGAAAAGCTGTCCATAAACCTTCCCCAGATATTCAATTTCATCCGGGCTGAAACTTCCGTTCTGCTTGAAACGGATAAAGGCCGATTTGTATTCTCTGACGATGTTTTTCTGATAGCTGATGATATCAACTACCCTTTTGTAATTTTTGATCGCAGGATTAACAGCCATCAATCCATCTATAAAGGCTTCATGCAAATTGAAGTTACCTTGTGAAATATCCTTAATGGCAGTATAGCCTTTGCTAACTATTTTATAGCCTTTTTTCATATCCGAAAGGATATTTTTAAGCTGATTAAGCTTTTCGTAATTCAGCAGCAATTGCTGTATTTCTGTAGACTGTGCCCTCGAAAAGGTGGTTGTCCCAATCAGCATTACTATTATTATCCAAGATGCTTTCATAATCTTCTTTTAATTTTGAACCCATAAAGCTTTTTCGATGCTTCGTTATTTCTTTCTTCCTGTTCTTTTTGGAGGCTAAGCGTTTTGACCTGGTTTGAAAAGGATTGAGTGAACTGATATTTATCCTTCATGCTTTCATATACTTTATCCAGGCGGTTAATCCGTTCATCGTCTTTCATTTCCAGTTTGCCCTGAGTAATTACCAGAAGTAATTCTTCCATATCCTGTTCACATTCTTTCATAACTTTTAACCTAACCTGCCGGATATAGCTTTTGTCGGATGCTGGCAGTTCGGTTCTACTGTTAAGAGCAAGCAGGCCTTTTGAAATAGTCACTTGCCAGGCAATCACCTGGGCTATTTTACTATTACCGGCAATAGCAGGATTAATCATTTTCAAAGACGTAAAAAAGGACTGGTGTAAATCAAATTCACCCTTTGAGATATCCTTAATAGAATTAATACCCTTATTTGCTATGTCGTATCCCTTTTTCAGGTAACCAGCGTATAATTTCATAGCGGCAATTTGCTGGATAAGGTATTTCTTTTGGGTTTCCTTCTGCTTAAAGACCTCATTCCATGTCTGTGCTCTGGTTACAGTAGCCATTGCAGTAAGCAGTATAATTAATAAGGTTTTCATATTAATAGGCGGTTTGAAGGTCGTAGAGTTTTTGAACGTCCCGAATCTGTTGCTGACCTTTTGAACGCTGTACGCTCATCAGAATATTCTGATTATTGAATTGCTTTAGGTCAGAATAATTTTCATCAATACGGTCAGCAGCTGAATTGATAATTTCCAGCCGTTTAGAATCACTCATCTGCGTTCTGAAGGAATTAACTACCAATAAAATTTCATCAAGATTTTTTGCACTTTCTTTGAGTATCCCGCTATACACGTTGTACATATAGTCCAGTTCCTGAGGCTTAAAATTCTTATCCTGTTTGGCCAGGTTCCATGCCTTTTTATATTCTTCTACCAGAAACACTTGCTTCGTTGTGATTTCTTTAATTCGATTATAGTAAGTAATGGCAGCTTTAACCTTCCATAGTTCTGAATAATACTTGCTGTATAGTTCTTTTTGCTTTTCCGTCCAGTCTGATATTTCGGTAAGCTTTATCTTAGAAAGCTGATTTTCCATCACCTTCTGCGCATTTTGTAACCAGATGGTTTCGTTCTGCATCCGTTGGATCTTCAGGTCCACTGCCTTAATTACTTTCTTTACTCCGGCTTTAATCACTTCCAGCACGGCAACTTGTGCATTAACATGTTCAAGCGGTAATGATACCATCAGCACAATCAGGCTGGTTGGCATTAAAATCATAAACTTTTTCATAGCACTCCTTCTTTTTAAATTTTAGTGATTTATTCCTCATTCTCCCTTGAGAGTATGGCAATGCCCTTTTGGATGCTGCCATATTTCTTTGTGTATTGCTGGACTTTTATCTTTTCTGTTTCTTCTGTGGTATAAGCCAGATACTCTTCGGGGCTTACTTCAGTCCGGTAAACCTTGCTTAGCTGACCACCCAGGCTAATGAATACTTCTTTATATTTCAGCTTTGGATCGTTTGCTTTGTTGACAGATAAGATTTGCACCTTTTCCTTTTCTGTTAACCCCAGCAAGTCCTGAATAACATCGAACTTGTTTTGGTATTTTGATTGATCCAGGAGGATTTTGCAATCGGAGTTATTGATAATCGTTTCCTTCACTACTGGTGAGCTGATTATGTCTTCAATTTCTTGCGTTACGATTACAGCTTCACCAAAAAACTTTCTGACTGTCTTGAAGAGATATTTGATGTATTCTGCCATACCTTCTTTGGCTATGGCTTTCCAGGCCTCTTCTATCAGGATCATTTTTCGGATACCTTTCAGTTTCCTCATTTTGCTGATAAAAGTTTCCATGATAATGAGCGTAACTACAGGGAAAAGGATCGGATGGTCTTTAATGTTATCCAGTTCAAAAACGATAAAGCGCTCGTTTAACAGTTCCAGATTTTCTGTAGCATTCAGCAAATAGCCAAATTCTCCATCCTTGTAAAATGGCTTTAGGACGTAAAGCAGATTATCCAGATCAAAGTGCTTTTCCTTTACATTATCCGCTTTGAGTTCTGCTGCAAATTCAATTTTTAAATAATCATAAAATGTATTGAAACAAGGGAATAAATCAGGGTTTTGCAAAAGCTTTTCATAATACCCTTGAAGCGCAATAGATAAAGCAACATACTCCGGCCTTTCCAGGACTTCATCTTCCTTTTTCCAAAGAGCCAGTATCAGACTTTTTAAACTTTCCTTTTTTTCTGTATCCAGTAGGTCTCCTTTGCTTATATAGAAAGGATTGAAGCGGATAGGGTTAGTTTCATCGTAGGTAAAATAATAACCACCAACCAGTTCACATAAGCCTTTATAACTGTGGCCAACATCAACCAGCAAAATATGGGTTCCCTGTTCGTAATAGCTTCTGACCATGTGATTGGTAAAGAAAGACTTTCCAGAACCGGAAGGTCCAAGAATGAATTTATTACGGTTGGTACAGATCCCCAGCTTCATCGGTTCGTCAGATAGATCCACATGAACGGGCTTACCGGTTAAGCGGTCGCCTAAACGGATTCCTATCGGGCTGATAGATGATCTATAATTGGTTTCCAGATTCAGGAAACAGCAAGCCTGTTCTGCGAACGTATCAAAGGTGTCGTTCATTGGAAAATCAGCTTCATTTCCGGGCAATCCTGCCCACCATATTTGCGGTGCGCCATCAGTTTCCTGCTTCGGACTGGCATCCATTTGAGCCAATGCGGAGGATACCAATGTTTTCAATTCTTTTTTAAGCTCCGGATTGTCTGTCCATGCAAGGATGTTGAAATGAGCTTTTACTGGTAACCGCTGCTGACTGATCGCTTCGTTCAGAAAATCATGTGTGGCATCGCGGCTGATTGCATTTTCGCGTGAATAAGCAGAAAGCGATTGCAAACGAAGGCGCTTAGATTCCAGTTGCTTGAGCGTCTTTGCAGCATCATCAATAAATATGTACTGATTAAAGATGTGATTGCAGTTCAAGATTTGTCCAAGAGGTGAAGCAAAACCGGTGCTGCACTTGGTACGATCTGTACTATATTTATCGTAATTAATCCGTGAACCACATAATGCTGGCAGGTGTTCTGTTTCGGAAAGACTATATAGCTGGCAATATTGATTACCAATTTTTAGTTCATCTTTCAGCTGAATATCCCGGATGATAGGTCTTTCTGCTTCGTCCAAAAGAAAACAGTAACGCTCCAGTAAACCTGTTTTTTGCTGATTTCCGGCAAGCTCGTCTTCGCTGAGCCTTTTCAATTTTACAAAGCTGCTGTCCTGCAAGATCCTTTCAAACTGATTGGCTTTATCTGTAAAATCATCAATAAAACCTTGTTTCAGAACTTGCTGAGGGATAATTGATTTTCTGAACAGGTTTGAAAAAGCCGAATTTGCCATTCGCCTTCCTTGTGGTTTCTTGGTCAAAAAGATATAGCATTGATGTTTTAAAAACGGCCTTTCGTTAAAGAAGCGCTCGCTGGCTCCTGATAAAAAGCTGGTTGCTGAATTAGCCAATTGGACTTTGCTGTTAAAATCCGCCTTATAAGTATCTTCTATGTACCAATCCTGTTTATGAAAGCAGCTATGCTGGGGAAGTACCCGGATCGCTTTGATCCATGCCTGGTGAAATGCTTCATATTCGCTATCAGATAGCGTAAATATTTCAGGCAGCGTTACCTCATAAGCAATGGTTATATCTCCAAACATAGATAGGATTGAGTTTTTTTCGATCTTATAGATGGGCAGCATTTTTTCTATTTCTATTGCACTTGCCATAAATCCTCCTATATCTTCTCCGGCAGAGGAGATTTTTTTAAGTGAATGAATATTTTTCTGGATCGGAATTTTATAGAGTGGGGTATGTAACGCTTTGCTGCCTTTTTCAATAGACCGTATTGGCCATATTTGTTGTTCAGGTGGTACACGATCATAAACAAGGCAGTCCCGGCAGCTACAATTATAAACAGGCAGATAAACAGGTTAATCCCGATGATATACATGGATGCGAAAAGTATCAGTAACAGCACCAGGCCACCTGCCAGATAAGCGATATATTGAGCTTTCAATCCTTTGAACTCAATCGGCTTGTTAATACCCTTGTTAATGTGGTACACGCTTGCCATCCTAAATCCCGAAAAATGACTGAAGTACTGTTGCTACAATTACCAGGAAGACACAACTTCCAAACCATGCGGATGCCATCTTGCCTGTGTCGTGATCCCCCTGATTCCATTTTTGGTAAACTTTTATTGCACCTACCAAACCGCTAACGGCACCAATAGCATACATCAGGTTAGTGCCTGTCTGGAAATAGCCTTTTACTTTATTGGTAGCTTCTTTGATTCCGGCATTGCCGTCCTGGGCATAAAGAGTTACGGTTATAAGCAACATCACTACAATTGAAGCTATCGTGGCCAATGACTGGCTATGTAGCCTGACAAAATTTGATATAGTTTTCATACAATTTGCTTTAAGTAATTAGCTTAGTTTTCATCAGTAGTTTCACTGAATCGCAGATCTTCAGATAAGAATAGGGGTGGGGTTGATTCCTGGTTAATATCCCCAAGGATAGGATGTTGATTCAAGTGTGATGGTTCAGGAGTAGTTTGCTTACTGGTGTTGCGATAAAAAATTGCAATCAGCTCAACACGATAATAGAAGAACAGAATTATAGCATAATATACTATTCCCAGGGTTGTGATGGCCAGCAGATACTGCTGCCAGTTGATGGATGTTAACATATTCCTTCATTTAAATCTTACTGCTTTATTGCTGTAAGTGAAGGCAAATGTGGGGTTACTGGAAATCTAGAATTCACACCTTATACATGAGGTAGGTGTTTTTTTTATAGCCTCTTTTAATTAAACCCAATTCTACGCTGTCTGGGCTCTTTTAATTCGAATTTGTCATCCATTCTTCGCAGCAGGCTAGTTTTCAGTTTATCAATGAACACGGTACGTTCCTTTTTTCTGTTGGTTATGTCGGTGTATTTATGATAATAATGGTTTAGATCAATTTGGAAGACATTCTGAAAATACATAACCAGGTTCTTAATATCTATATTACCATTATTAAATGCTCCGGCTTCTACAAGGGCGTAAATCAGTTCAACAAGGTCTGTTTGATTACTGGTCCATATAATTTGTGCTTCATTAACAGGTGCAGCGTCCCTATCAAGTCTGCCAAGTTGTACATTAAGGTATTCCTGAAATTTCTCGTTGGCAATGATTTTTGAGAGTTTATAATCATGACTGGTTGAAAACATTTCATCGCCCTGAAAGTCCTCCAACTCGGCATAAACATCAAAACCACCCCTTGTGAAATATAGGTGATCCAGCTCATTACCACCGGAACGGTAATATTGATAAAATGCCTGATTATGATCGAAGAAGCGTTTTAAATCAGCTAATTCAGAATTAATATACTCCTTAACAGTATCATCACTTCCGGTTGGCTTCTTAATCTGGAAGTTATAAATGCTGATATAGTAGATGAGTTTGCTGTAAAATGGGGGTTTCATTTGTCTGAAAAAATAAACCTCGTCCTCAATGTTTTCAATTAAATAGCTCGAAACGTAATTTCTCAGCTTAGACATTGCTTTCTTGCAAAGTTTAATAGCGGCCTTTAATTGATCACATTCCGATCCTTGATTTATGGAAACCCCATTTAATTGATTTTCCAGTGCCTGGTATAAGCGTTCAGTAAATGACTTCATAGGTTTTAGTTTTACTAATATTTCTGCTCTGCCTGTAAAGGCATACTTGCTATACACTTTAGCAGAAATTGAGTATCTGTTTTACCATATTTTGTCTTTTTTAAAGCTAATGACTTTAGATTATGCCTAAATATAATTGCACAAACCGAAATTGAGGTTTTTTGCAACGCGAAAGAATACGTGATTTATAGTATTTCAATACGTAAAAAGACGTATTTTACAGTCAAAAATTGACCTTTTTTGATAAGAGAAGGTGATTGAGGTATTATTGATCCAATTTGTTAAGGAGTTCTACTTTGTTTGTTACCCGCACTTTTTCAAAAATATTCTGAACGTGTTTGCTTACTGTTCTCTCTGAAATATATAAGGTTTCTCCAATCAATTTATATTTAAAACCTTGTCGGATCAACTGCGCAATTTCGATTTCCCTACTGGATAACTGGTAGAGTTTACAGTTTGGGTCAAATGTTAAAGGCCTAATACTAGTTGTATTCAACTCCATTAACTGCTCATATTCAATTCTTGCTTTGGTTATAGATCTGGAGATAAAAATAATGGTGATCACCAAAAAACCAAAATTTGTAAAGAGTACTTCAATCAATTGGCCAACTTGGAAATAAGCAAAAACTGTCATAGAAGCCCAAGGGATTACAGCACAATAAACTGCTATAACCTCAATAAAATTAGTCCTGTTACTATTTTCCTTATACTTCAAGCGAATAGCTCTCAGAATAGCCCAAAGAACAACAATAGAATAAAAAAAAGGAATAACAATTCCGTATTTAATTGCAAGATCCAGATTTTTATTAATGGAGTATACAATGACAAAAAAGACCAGAAAAGGAATAATAAGAAATAACTGAACTCCATATAATGCGTGAAGCCGCAATCTCGGCAAGTCAAAACCTTTATAAAAATAATATGGGAAATAGGCAGCCATTAAAAAGCCGCTCCCATAAGCAATGATGTTTTGGGTAACTATTGGAATATTGATTTGCGGATCAGGAAACAGCCCTCCAGTGATATTATATACAATAAGTAAAAACAGGAGGATCATATACCACATCCTATTTTTGTCCTCAGGCCTCGATAAAGTGTAAATAAGCTGATAGAAAACCATCGCAATTTCCAGCGCAATGAAATTGAATGTCACAATATGCATTTCTGTTCCGAAAACCAACATAAACCTAGGTTATACCTACCTCTTTTTTAAGGAAAAATAATTTATAACTTAAATCAAGTTCATTATATATATCAAATCCAAACTTCTTATACCAGGGTAGATTCTTCAATGTTGAGGTTTCCAAATAGATTGGTCTTTCCATGAGGTTACTATCTTTAATTACATCTTCAAGTAGCTCAGTCCCAATTCCTGAATTTTGATGCTTCGGGTCAACACCTATAAACCATAGATAATACATCAATTCCTTTGGCTGAATCGCCTTAATCTTTGATTCTCTGTTAAGGGCCTTACTAATATTACCTAAACCTACACACGAAAGAATCAATTTTACGTCCAGCAATATGGACTTTAGCGTTGTCTTCTTTTTATCCGGGAACAGGATTAACGCACATGCTTTATTATCCACCGACAAAAAAACTTCTCCATATGAATAACAGACTTCAAAAGAATAATCCATCAGCGATTTAATCCTTTTAACCCTCTTTTTATCCTGTTTAACTATATAATTCACACTTTGGTTGGTTTCAAAGGAATCAGTAAGTATGCCTACAACCAGGTTTTTGTCATTGTATGCTGCCTTTATCATAGATTTGAATTTGAGATGATAGTATTAATCCAGGTAGTTTTTTGATACAAGCGACTATAGATGCAAAAACAGTACCATAGCATATTAAATATCAATGGGTTATCGAATAAAGCTTCTACTGAGTGGTTAATAATAATTGAATACCTCTCATAATCTCCCTTTGTACTTTATTGAGATTGGAAGTCTTTATGATGCTAATTTCTGTTTCAAGTTCCCTAACAAGTAATTTTTGAATATCTTACTTAATCTGCAAATATTCAGTTCCGTTTGATGATTTGGATATCTAAATAACAATAAGCATATTTAATAAAGGATGACAAAAACAGCCGCAATACATGCGGATCTGGGTGGATTAGGATGGTTTTGTCATCAGTATATACAAGTAGGTGCAAGCCAAACGCTGCTTTTTGACACATTTTCGCTAACTTGAAAATGATTATAAATAAAAATAGAGTTTGGATTAATGCTTTTGGAAACCCCTCTGCAAGGGGTTTTATTTTTTTTTGCCCCACGCGCATTGCGCCTTTTGGGCGCATTAGGGAACGCTCCGATCAACAGCCCACGCACAAAACAGCACATTTGCAAACTTGCGCAACCGCACCCACAACCCAAGTTTGCAAAAGAGCTGTTTTTTTGCCCCCCGCCCGCTCCATTGACAGGTTTGTGCAACTTGACAGTTATTTAACTCGCAAATAACAATTTTTAAAACATTTACCATTTATAAACAATCAGGAAATGGTTTACCTAAAATAGAACTAGTGGTAGATAATTAATTGTTGGGCTTTTTGAGATATGCAATTTTGTAACTTTGACAAGCCCAATTTTTTCATACCAATAATTTAGTATTAGTTTTTAAAACATGAAATGGATAACCCGTGAACGACCTAAAATTGATCGAATTGCCTGTCCCTGGCTAATTAAACGTTTCATTGACAAGGAGGCAGAAATAATTTATGTACCCTTTGATAAAGTAATCGCGAAAGCACAAGAGTTAAATGCTATTCCATTTGATGTGCCCGATGTAGAACATACACATTATGGCCATCATTGCACTTTTGACTACTTCATTGAGAAGTATAAAATTACAGACACTGCTGTTCAAACACTTGCTGTAATTGTACGTGGCGCTGACACAGACAGGCATGATATTGCCAATCAAGCCAGTGGTTTATGGGCAATATCTGCCGGGCTTTCTTATAACATTGCTGACGACCACCAACTGCTGGAAAAAGGGATGCTGATTTATGATGCACTCTATAGCTGGGCAAAATATCTACAGCAGGAAAAGCACACCCAAAGCCCATTTGAAAATCTACTGCTTGATATTTATAATAAATTTTTAAAGGAAAAGACCGGTTTAAAAAAGAAAATCCCCTCATGGGCTAAGGAGTTGAAGGAAATAATACAAGACCAGGTAGACATCAATCTCGCCCTTAGCTTAAAAGATATTTCCAAAAATCTGGATGTTCACCCCGCCTACCTTTCGAGAGAATTTGCGAAATATTTTGACGATCTTACTTTTGGGGAGTATATCAGAAAACTTCGAATAGAGAAAGCCATTCAGCTTATTCATTCTACCAATCATACGCTCACTGAAATAGCCTATCTTACTGGATTTTCAGACCAAAGCCATTTTACCCGGATTTTCAAACTGCATACAGGTCAAAATCCTTCAACTTTCAAAAAAAATATCCTAGAAAGTAAACTACATACAAATAGTTAATACCATTCTATTTTCACGCAATCTATCTCTGTTAATTTGCATATATAAATAAAAGAGATATGAAATGGATTACAAGAGAACGACCAAAAATTGACCGTATAGCCTGCCCCTGGTTAATTAAGAACTTTTTGGATAAGGAAGCTGAGTTTGTTTTTGTTCCAACAGAAATGGTATTAACTAAAGCTAAAGAGCTGGGTGCAATTCCCTTCGACATTCCTAATGTAGAATATTCGCACCAAGGCGAATTTTGCACCTTTGATACAATCATTAAAATGCACGGCATCACAGACCCTGCGTTATTACAAATAGCTACAATAGTAAGAGGCGCTGATACCAACCGTTTTGGTTTGGCACAACAGTCTGCCGGGCTTTGGGCTATCTCAGCCGGTCTTTCATATAACTACAGCAGTGATTCTGAAATGCTGGAAATAGGAATGAAAATATATGATGCCCTTTACAGTTGGGCAAAATACGTTTATGATGAATGCCATACATGGAATCATGACCTGCCATTATGACAACAGAATTAAAACCGAAATATAGTTTACGCCTGCTAGTTTCATATTTTCTGAAACTGGGCTATTCAGGTTTTGGTGGCCCCGTTGCTTTGGTTGGATACATGCACCGCGACTTAGTTGAACAACGCAAATGGATTTCCGAAGAAGAATACAAAGAAGGTTTAGCGCTTGCGCAACTTGCTCCGGGGCCTCTTGCTGCACAGTTGGGCATTTATATCGGCTTTGTTCATTACGGAATTCTTGGTGCTACACTTGCAGGACTTGCTTTTGTAATCCCATCCTTCATTATGGTTTTACTTTTGGGGATGGCGTACAAACTATACGGCGGGCTTCCTTGGATGCAAGCTGTTTTTTACGGGATTGGGGCAGCTGTTATCGGCATCATTGCATTAAGTAGTTACAAACTCACAACAAAATCAGTCAGTAAAATCAATGTTGCACACATCAAAGAAAAATGGCTGCTGTGGCTGTTATACATTGTAGGGTTAGCTGTTACCGTTATTACACAATCAGAAGAGGTATTACTTTTTGTTGCCGCAGGACTTATCTATATGTATATAAAAGCACCGCCTGAATGGCTAAAGAAACCGTCAGCAGCAAATTCAATTTTCCTCGCAGGAATCGGCTTTTGGCAATTCGAGTGGAATACACTTGGGCAAATTGCATGGTTCTTTACTAAAGCAGGTGCGTTTGTTTTTGGAAGCGGACTTGCAATTGTACCATTCCTTCATGGTGGGGCAGTAATTGAATATAAATGGTTAACCGAAAGAGAATTTGTTGATGCAGTAGCTGTTGCCATGATAACACCAGGCCCAGTTGTAATCACCGTTGGTTTCATCGGATATTTGGTTGCAGGTTTTCCCGGCGCATGTGTGGCAGCATTGGCTACCTTTCTTCCTTGCTATTTGCTTACGGTTATTCCTGCACCTTACTTTAAAAAAAATGCAAAAAATGCAAGTATCAAAGCATTTGTCGATGGTATCACAGCATCAATTATCGGCGCTTTAGTTGGTGCAGTTGTCATCATTGGCATTCGCAGCATCACAGACATTACCTCTGCAATTATTGCAGTAGCAACTATTATCGCATTAATTTATATCAAAAAAATTCAAGAGCCTTATATCATTTTAATTGCAGCAGTCATCGGATTAATTATTAAAACAATTTAAATATGAAAACAATTCACAGTATTTTATTTGTCCTCTTTGGTATTATCGCTTCTGCCCAAACACCAAAGGCATACATAACAAACTTCGGCGACAATTTTATTTCAGTAGTCGATATTCAGAAAAATCAGAAAATAGCCGACATAAAAACAGGCAACAAACCACATGGGGCAGCCGTTTCGCCCGATGGAAACTGGATTGCAGTGAGCAATGAGGGCGACAATTCGGTTTCAATAATCAGTGCAGCCAACAACACCGTAACGCAGACTGTTTCCGTTGGTAAAGTACCGCATCAGTTGAGTTTCAGCCGGGACGGGAAATATATTTTAACCGCCATAAATGCCGAACACAAAGTAGATGTTATTTCTACTTCCGAATGGAAACTCGTAAACTCCATTTCCGTTGGAAGAAATCCGCACATAGTGTTACCAATGCCCGATGGAAAAACTGTTTGGGTTACATCCGAAGGCGACAATAAAATAGTCAAAATCAATCTGGACGAAATGAAAGTAGCTGCGGAAATTCCGGTTTTCGGTTTTCCGAGAGTGATGACAACAACCCCCGATGGAAAATTTATTTATCTTACCATTCGTTGGTTTCACGGGCTTGTAAAAATTGATGTAGAGCAAAATAAAATCGTTACATGGGTGCAATTGCCGCCTACATCAAAATTTGACAGCGAAGGAAAAGCAGCTCACGGACTTTGTGTTTCGCCCGATGGCACAACGGTTTATCTCACAAGCCAGTTTTCCGATGATGTAACGGCCATTGATGTGGCAAGCGATAAAATTTTGAAAAACATAAATGTTGGAAAGAATCCGAACTGGATAGAACTCACCCCCGATGGCAAATTCGCCATTGTGAGCAACACTTCTTCCAATGATGCAAGTATCATAGACATTGAAAAATGGCTGGTGACAGCAACCATTCCCGTTGGTAAAAATCCAAAACGCCTGTGGGTAGCAAACACTAAATAAATAAATGAATGGTAAGAATCGTTTTATTTGTTTTCTTTTCGGTTCTGCCAATATTATTAAGGGCACAAAATACCTGGCAATATTGGAATGAGGCAGAAATTAAATATCCCTTCTCGCAACCTTTTACTGTAGGTTTTGCTTCAGAACAAAGAATAACAAATAATATTAAGACTTTTGCCCTATACAATTATGGACTTGCAGTGCATTACAAATTCAATAATCATTTTAAAATAAAAGTAAATTATCTGTACGAACGAGAAAAGGAGATAGAATGGCATACGGAAAACCGCATTGAAATTGTTCCTGTGATAAGTTTCAATACAAAGAAAGAATTTATATTCAGCATTTTCCCGAGATTTGAATACAGAATTTTTAAAGAAGAAAGTTATTGGCGATGGAGGCAAAAGTTTGATATCAGGAAACCAATTCTTATTTCCAAAAAGAAGTTTACTCCTTATCTTTCCAACGAATTTTTTTATTCATTCAATACAAATACTTTAAATCAGAATTGGTTTACAGCGGGAATCAACACACCAATAAATGCTACCATTACAATTGAATTTTATTACAGATTAATGAGTAAAAAATCATTAGGTAATTGGAAATACAACAATGTTATGGGAACTACATTCAGCTACTCGCTGAACCATAAACTCAAACAAAAATGAAAATGACATCAATCCAATTCATTCTCTTTATTGTTCCTGAAAAGTAAATGCCAACCCTTCGCACGGACGACAGGAAAGCACAACGAAGGCATAATCGAGTAGGCGGCCTCACCGCTTGTAAGCGATGAGGTGCGCCTCTCACACCACTGTACGTACGGGTCTCGTATACAGCGGTTCATTAAGTTGTGGAGCAACTTTCAAGTAATGTTCGAGCATTGATTCATAGCCACGTTTTGCTAATCGTTGCAAAGTAACAGTCGTAATTAAGATAGGGCTTTGAGCAACTGCCCAAGTTCCTTTCCTTGTTCTGCTCCATGCGTAAGCATGATCATGGTCAACACCTAATCGAATAAGGTTCTTTCTTCTTCGCTCAGGCTTTTTCCAGTGTTTCCAGATGCAGCACCTTAGGCGGTTGCGAACCCAGCTATCCAGCTCTTTCAGCTTTCCGTAAATACTTGCCATTCGGAAGTAATAGCCCTGCAGATTCTTTGAACTTGATGATTCGTTCCATTACCACCAGTTGGTATTTGCCTTAGTCCCCCTTTTTGTACATAGGACTTCTTAAAAATATATGTGCTTACAACCGCATTCCCTTAGTAATTCCCACTCCACTCGTATTTGACATATCCTGGATTGAATTTTTGTCTTCAGCTGCTGATCCAAGTTCACTAACTAATAATTCCTGGATATCTTGCTTAATCTGCAAATAATTGATCTGGACAATTTCCGAATCGATGGTTCGGATTTTGGGAATCTCTTGATATTGTGCTTCTTCCTGCATGATCGCTTCATGATCGTTCTGAATCTCACTGTGAAATACTTTCAGGTCAATCTTGTTATCAGGATTGTCCGCTACCATACCTACGAACTCACCAGAAGAAAGGGAGGATATTTTGGATGCCGGTATGGCATAATCAAGCTGAGTGGATATGCTGACAGAAGTGTCCGAACTGTTAATGGAAACACTCTGCCTCTCCTGTATGATTTTGCCAAAGCGTTCGGACAATTGCTTTGCTGTATCCCCAGTTACCTGGCCTGAAATGATATTGCCAACAATATTCATGATCACTTCGGCCTGTTCCCTGCCGTAATCCTTTTTCAACTGGCTGTAATCCTGCACAGCTAAAGTGGTGGCGACCTTATTGGAACGGGCTGTTGCAATCAGGCTGTCGATATTGTTAAAATAGATAGTTGGAAATTCGTCAAAGATCAGGCTGCATTTCAGTTTATTCTTCTGGTTGACAAGCTTGATCATACGGGAAATATACAGGCTCAATACTGCTCCATAAACCTGTTGTTTCTGAGGGTTATTGCCCATACAAATGATCTTTGGTTCATCAGGGTTATTCAGCCCCAGGGTGAAATCGTTACCTGATAACACGTAATATAAAGCAGGTGAAGATAACCTGGCCATACTGATCTTGGCACTTGCTACCTGGCCCTCTAATTGATCATAAGCTTCATTCTGCCAGGCTGAAATAAAAGGATTGATTAATACTTCGATTTCGGGTTCTCGCAGGAGTACCGCAAAGAGGTACTTATATTCCACCTGCATCAATTCAATCACATGAGGTAAGGTACAATAGGTTCCGTCCTGATATTTCCGCAAAAACCAGATAATAGCAGTCAGGAAATTAATCGGTGACTCGACAAAGAAATCACCCTGTTTTTTGATCCATGCCCGATTTAACCCAAGCATAATAGTTCTCGAAGCTTCGGTAGCATCCGTAATGTCAGTCATGCTGGCCGGATCAAGCGGGTTGCACCGGTGTGTTCTGGAAAGGTCTTCAAAATTAATGACGTAAAATTTTGGTTTAACAGCATATTGGCTATTGTTATTCAGCAGTGTGTTATAAGCAATACGGGTCAGGTCATCGTACTTAAAATCATAGAGAAATATACTGAAGCCTTTTTTAATATGCTGGGTGATGATATGCCTGATAGCAAAATAGGACTTGCCTGAACCGGGTGTGCCCAAAATCAGTGATCCCCGGAAAGGGTTTATAATATTGATCCAGCTTTTACGGGTTTTCCCTTTCAGGTTGTATTGTGCCGGAAGGTTGATTGAATATTCATTTTCTAAAAGCCTTTCTTCTTGCGGAAATGTTTCATTGAGTTTATTAAAAATGTCTCCTTGAAGACTTAACTTGATAAACCTTGAGAGCAATGTTCCTCCTGTTAGGATCAGGAAATATCCTAAAGAAGTAACCCCTATATAAGCGCCGGATTTAATTGATACCGAAAATTGCATCAGAAGCATCGACTGGCTGATAAAGAATAAGATCAATCCTGTCAGGATATAAACTATTGCGGTTCCCTTTTCAATTTTTTCATCTTTCTTCCCTTTCACTCCCAGAAGAGAAACTGCAAGGAGTAGCAACGAAGCTGCCTTGGAAGCCAGTATCGTCTTAAAAATCTTCATATTTGAAAAAGTGGAGAGGATCCGGTCCACAATGGAAGTAGTTAATTCCCATTCCCTGAAAGCTGCATAGCAAAATAGGTAAAAATGTATGACTAGTATAGCTATGCTTAATAACCGGGTAAAATCCATGATCTTGCGCAATCCTTGTTCATTTTCTCCTGTAGCCATTTTAACTTGTTAATCGTTTACGTTTTTTCTTTCGTTTCTTTTGGATCATACCTGCGAATGCCGTAGTCTCCGGGTGTTCTGTATACAGGAGATCACCCAGGATTGTCTGAAAACCTATTTGCTTTTCTGGAAGAATGCGGGTACTTGGATTTACTAACTTACTCACCTTGCTGGCAGGTTGGTCTTGAGCAGATGAACCTGTTGGCAAACTAGGTTTATGGTTCATAAACCGATCATTCATGGCTGAAGCACTGTACGCCTTGCCCAGGTCACTCCCGTTAAAAACTACTTTTAGCTGGTTGTCCACGAATGTTATCCCATATAGGCGGCCTTCTTCATTCTGCCTAAAAACAACCTGGATACCTTTGGATTGCAATGCTTTTTGGAAACCAGCCTTGCTTGCTTTTGTCATCAATACCGAATCAATTGATTGCTTAACCCGTTCCTTTAAAGGCTTCCTAAGGATTTCATTCTGATGAAACTGTTCTTCCAGGGTTTTCAAG
Organism: Pedobacter sp.; assembly: GCA_036677005.1. Lineage (GTDB taxonomy): Bacteria > Bacteroidota > Bacteroidia > Sphingobacteriales > Sphingobacteriaceae > Daejeonella. The sequence goes on along the minus strand of JAKFBV010000110.1, from coordinate 7,208 downwards.
GTGGGCTTACCATTGATACTGCTGGCTTTAATAGGTACACCCAATTTATTTCCCCTGTTGTCCAACACCCAGTAGACCAATCCATTTTTAGAAAACATTCTGGATTCTTTTGATCCCCTGTCAGCAGCAACATTATATTGGTTTAGTACGGCGTTCAATTCCGGCAGGCTGGTAAATTTATAAAGCCGAATTACTTCGCTAACAATATTGGTTATTGCCCGTTTTGTATCGGTTTTACCATATTCAACTTTTGTTAAGTATTGTCCTTCCTGTTTTTGAATAGACTCCTTTTGGGATGCTTGAATCAATCCGTAATTGAGCTCGATTGCTTTTCTGGCTTCTTCGGATTTCGTCCTTCCTAAGTTATGTAAGCTGATCCGCTCGCCAGATGTTTTGATATTGGTGCTGACTATATGCACATGCGGATGCCCGGCATCCTGGTGCCGGTAGACCAGGTAAGGCTGATCACTAAACCCAATACGATCCATATATTCGCTTGCTATCTCATTTAACTTCTCTTTGGTAAATTCTTCTCCTATTGCAAAGTTTAAGGAGATGTGCACTGTATTGGTTTTGACCCGCTCATTTTTGGAAGCAAGGTCAGTTAGTCTTTGCAGCTTGTCATTGAAAGATAATTGATAGAGATTTTTTGCATAACCGTTTTCATAGATGAGTTCTGCTTTCTCAACTTTTACCTTATTCTCATTATAGTTTAAGGCTCCAATCAAACTTTTTCCACTGATAATCTTTGCGACCATATATCTGCGTAGTCACTTACTCTTTCTTTAATTTGGATGATGGCAGGTTCCAGTTTATCTCTCAGAACTACAATCATGGCCTGCCATATATGAGCATCCGGCATACCCTCCACACTGTTCAGTTTCCGAACGGCCTGATTGAAATTAATACCGATGGCATTGAGTTCTTTCCTGAGCAGGATAAGTTCTTCCAGGACTTCATCCATAGACTTATCACGGTGAGTGACGGTTATGGTTTTCTCTAACAAAACGTTCCGGCTGTACTCACTCATTTTTCGAAACATAGTTTTTTTGAACCGGTCCTGGATCACTTTGTATTCCTCAGGTTTCAGTCGGGTTATAATGCGGCGGGAGCGATTTTCTTCTGTCTTTTTATTCATATGTTATTCTTTGAAAATCCGACTTCGGAGGATTTTTTCACTGGTCCCAACTGACTGTGGAAGGAGGGCAAGATCCGTTTGTCAGACAAACGTACATCTTGCTGACTGCTTCAACGAGGCGGTCTGATCCTGCATGGGAACTTCTAAAGCAATTGAATTCACAGATACTTCCCATTAATAATCATCTTAGCTTTGCTTCTTTGGTAAGGGTGATTTTTTTGAAGACGCCACATCCATTCTAAAGCTTTGGTTCGCCAGTTTTTAATCGGAGCTCCTTTTTTGCCAACCCATTTACTCAAATCAAAAAAGTGATAGAAGCTATTTGCTTCGGCTTCATTAAAACCTTTTTGATCAAAATATATCCGTACCTGTGAATGAGTTGGTATGAAATTTTCTACGTTCATTGTTAGCTGGTTTTTCTGAATTCTTGGTACTCATCTTTCAAGTTTTTCCGGGCTGACATCATCTGTTGAATATCTTCATAATCATAATATAGTGCACCACCGATTTTAGTAAATGGAAGTGTTCCTGAATCACGTAGAGTTTGAAGAAAGCCATGAGAAATACCTAATAGCTTTTTTACTTCACAGGATTTCAACCACTTTTTACCGGGCTCCCCAATACATTCTTTTATAATGCGTTTAAATTCATCCAGCATTTCATCCTTGAATTCTGCCAGATCACCTTGGGTAAGTAACTGGTCTCGGGTAGGGATGAGAGACAGTACTCCTTTTCCTTGTTGAGATATTGTTGTCATAGTTCAAAATTTAGTTGAACCACAAAGGTGGGGGGAGTAAGAAAACAAATTTCACACCTTGCACATGAGGTAGGTGTTTTTTGTCAGTATCACATTCTTTTGCATAAGCAAAGATCTCCCGTTACTTTTCACTAGTAAAGAGCTTTCACAGCATAAATTCTCCTTCGTACCTCAGTCCGATTTATTCCATGGTCTCTTGACACCTTCATTCACTTTGGAGGGGGATGGCTTACCAAAAAAAGCCCAAAGTCCGCTTGATCAACAAGAGCTATAACTCATCCCGCATGTAGCCAATTTTTCTAGGTGGACGAGGACATTACTTAAATGGGAACAGTTTTTATTCTAATCTTGGGTATTTATAGAACGAACCCATAATTTTATATATGTTTGTCCCATTAGAATTGTCTTGTAAAATATTGACTTTGTTATAGAATCGGTGTTCGATTCTGTAAACGGCTTAAGCGGAATGTTTAGGTTTAAAATAGATATTGACAAATTTTACAAGAAACAATGAATCAGAATATAAAGATAGCCGTCTTTGGTGGCGGTGGTAGAACTGGAAAATACCTCATTACTCAGTTAATCGAAAAAGGGTATAGTATTAAGGTTCTTCTCCGAAATCCAGAAAACTTCGAAATAAAGAGTCCTTTAATCCAAATAGTTCAAGGAGATGCTATTGATTTTACAATAGTGAGTAGCCTGATAGATGGTTGTCAAGCTGTAATAAGTACTATTGGCCAACGCCCAGGCGAACCCTTAGTTGCTGAGCGTGCGACTCGAAATATTTTAAATGCTATGTCATATTATGGCGTAATGCGGTATATTTTGGTGGCAGGGGTCAATATTGACACTCCTTTTGATAATAAAGGGCCTGAAACGATTATTGCAACTAATTGGATGAAATCCAACTTTCCAATAATTCAAGAGGACAGACAAAAAGCTTATACCCTTTTGGTGGAAAGTAATATCAATTGGACTCTTGTACGAGTGCCTTTTATCAATTTCAATAGTGGTAGAGGTGATGTTAGTGTCAACCTAGATGATTGTTTGGGAAATAAAATAGATGCAGGCAACATTGCTGTTTTCCTGATTAAACAACTTTCTGAGGAAACATATTTTAATAAAGCTCCATTTATTTGTAACTCTTAAAAATGTATGGGTCTGGAAACGACCCATACTTTGTTTAATTAATCAAATCGGTGGAATTCTGAGGCCCTATCAGGTAACTAGAGTATTTTGATAATTCTTAAATACTAATGGATTTCGGCCGACCGCCTATAGGTATCAAAAAATCAGTCTGAACAAAGAGTGACCATTACTCCAATTGCTTTTTTAAATCTTCTTTGCTAGGCAAATACAATTTATATTCTTTCGCATATATCTGCTTGTTATTCTCCGGTAAAGTAAATTCAACCACAGCTTTGTTTTCTTCCTTGCATAATATAATCCCAATTGTAGGATTTTCTTCCGGGAGCTTTATCTTCCTATCATGATAGTTCACATACATCTGCATCTGTCCAATATCCTGGTGCATAAGCTTGCCAATTTTCAGGTCAATCAAAACAAAACATTTGAGGAGCCGGTTGTAAAAGCTCAAGTCAACATAATAATGATCGCCGTTCAATGTGATCCGCTTTTGCCTTCCTTCAAATAGAAACCCTTTTCCTAATTCGAGCATGAATTGTTCAAGTTTATTAATTATGGCCGTCTCCAGATCGCTTTCAGAATAACGATGATCTTCATTCAGATCAAGGAATTCTAAAATATAGGGAGACTTCATTGCGTCAACCGGGTTTTCGAGAAGTTGTCCACGAGTTGAAAGGCGTAAAAGTTCATCTTTATTCTTACTAAGAGCTAGCCGTTCATATAATGAAGATTGGTACTGTCTTCTCAACTCACGTATACTCCAATTGTTGGTGAGGCTTTCTAACTCATAGAACTTGCGTTCGTTTGTATCTTTAATTTTAAGCAGCTCAACGTAGTGCGACCAGCTTAATTTAAATGGGCTTTCAGAAATCCGAGACACTGTCTCGGATTTTCCAAATTCCAGATAAAATAATCTCATATTTTCCAGATTATCAACCGAATACCCTTTTCCAAATTCCTGATTAAGGGTTTTGCTGAGCTGCTTTAGAGTTTGCTTGGCATAGGATGCTCGTTGTAAACCACTCTGCTCATCTTCAACTATCGCTTTACCGATCTGAAAATAAGTATAGACCAATACTGAGTTTACTCTTTGAACTATAAATTGCCTAGATTCTTCAATTTGGGATTTAATGGCCTTGTATAATTTTTGATTTGTTACCTGAATCATATTATGCCCTCCTTAATTGTTTTTCAGACTTTTTAGAATTTATTTCAAGTTTTTCCCGTAGGGCTGACATGTCCTGACTAACTTTTTGTTCGACTACCTTCGCATAGATCTGTGTAGTACGGATGGTCGTATGTCCAAGCATCTTACTAACTGTCTCGATAGGGACACCATTTGAAAGTGTTACCGAGGTCGCAAACGTATGTCTGGCCAGGTGAAAGGTTAAATGACTTTCAATTTTACATAAGTCCGCTATCTCCTTTAAGTAACTATTCAGTTTCTGATTGGATATAACCGGAAATAATGTACCTCTGGCTATTGCTCGGGGGTTATTTCTGTATTTTTCTATAATGAGGGCCGCTTTAGGAAGGATAGGAACATTGACTGAGGTGTCTGTCTTTTCCCGTATGGTCTTGATCCAGTGATTGCCATCCATCCCTAATATAATATTGTGAGGCGTTAGCTGCATTACATCGATATAAGCCATTCCTGTATAACAACTGAACACAAACAGATCTTTGGCATATTGAATTCGTTGGATATCAAATTCCTTTTGCTCAATCGCCAAAAGTTCCTCATTGGACAGATATCCCCGGTCGAACTTTTGCATTTTAAGCTTAAAGAACTCAAATGGATTTTTATCCATCCAAGCTAGCTTTACAGCTAAACGAATCATTTTCCGAAACCTTTCCAGATGCTTCATCACCCCATTGTTTTCCATACCCTTGTGATGGTCTGTAGGCTGATAAGTCCTGAGAAAGTATTCAAAACTTGTTATGAATTGATAATCAAGCTCGGAAAGGTAAATATCCTCCTTCTTAAATTGTTTTGAAACGAATTCCTTTAAATATCGAACCGTAGTGAAGTAATTTTTGATGGTGCCTGCTGCCAGCACTTCTTTCATATGAAGATTATGATACTCCATTAAAGTGCATAAGGTATGTTCCTGTTCTTCTATACCGATGAACTTATTTTTTAACCCATCTGCTGTGATCAGTTTTTTCTGGAGTTGGAATTCCTGGTAATAGGAAGAGAGAAGACCTCTGGTTTGCTCTAAGTAGCTATTAAGTGATTTAAGACTTTCGCTCTTAGGTTTAGCCAGGCCTTTCGATGGATTCCAATCTGAAATATCCACCAGTCTCTTTAAAGCTATTTCACTACGACTCTTGTTAACAACAATTCGCACATAAATTGCTGCTTTTCCATTTTTACCGCGGTTCGTTCTCAATACGAAATGAACCCCGAAGGTGTTGTTTGCTCTCATTTTTTCCTTTTTTAAATACTTACATAAATCGTTTTGAACTAATTTGTCCAAACAGTTCACCGGAAGAACCAAAAAAGGAGTTCATTTTGATACAAATCAGTTTAAATATTATTAATGCAATTACTTGTAAATCAATTATTTAAACTGTTTCCGGTGAACAAATCTAAAAAAGAAATCTGTTCACCTTATTGTTCGCATGACAGGAGGAATAGTATGTACTTAGAAGAACTACTTAAACGCAAAAAAGCCCCTAAATAGTGATATTTAGAGGCTTTTGCATCCAGATGAACTGGTATTTGTCGGGGTGGCAGGATTCGAACCTACGACCTCCTGGTCCCAAACCAGGCGCGATACCGGGCTACGCTACACCCCGAACATTTAACAGGAATTGCCGGAGCTTTTCAGTTGTTAAGGGACTGCAAAGATAGGATTTTCGGCATTTGTGGCAAATATATTTTAAAATAGTTCAAACAATTTTAAATCGCTTCATGGAGTTCATCCATAACTTCCTGAAAGCTAGGAGCAAGGCATCAAAATGCCATATAATTGTTCGGGTAAAAATTGATATGTAAAAAAAATGCCTTCCGTTTTAACACGGAAAGCATAGATAGAGGTTATTCAAGGTTCTTAATTGGTCTGAGCCAGATTGATACCATTGTAAATGATATTAAATTCAGTTCTTCTATTCAGCTGCTGTACAGCTAAGGTACAGGATGGATCGTTATTGCATGGATTGCTCATTCCCGGTCTTCCATGTTTTTCGATAAGTAAGCGTTCTGCCTGAATTCCTTTGGAGACCAGGTATGCATTAGCAGCCTGTGCCCTGCTTAAAGCAAGTTTTTCATTGTATTTAGACATGCGGCTGTCAGAATAGGAGGTAGTTGCAACATAAATCCCCGGATTTTCCATCATCAGATTAACGAGCTTGTCCAATACCGGAATGGCGTCAGCACGAATACCGGCATCATCAAGATCAAAATAAATATCTGCTACTGAAAATTCCTTTTTCAGAGTACTCAGGTTGTCAAAGACAAATTGCTCAGAAACCATATATAAAGCTCTTCTGTTCAATTTAGCAGCTGCCTCATTCATATCGGCACTATAAGCTTCATTGTCATTTACTATATAACTTTCAATCCTGCCTGCAGGTGTTGTATTAATGGCCATGAAATTTACGGATCGGAATGACATTACAGGAAGTTTTGTATCCTGGGCATTTGCATAGGGTGAGTAAATGATGCTTGCTGAGAGAATTAATGCCGCGGTAACTAGTTTAGTTTTCATATCTCATGAATAGCTGATATATATACTATTACGAGTAAATAGCCAAATAGGTTTCCTTTTTTAAAATTTAAAGAAAATAAATGTTGAATGATAACATTCTTCTGAATTTAGCCTGATGGTGGTCAAATGCGGGTTGCAGGTATAAGCATAGATTTTTAAAAATATTTAATCGTAACTTTAATAGGATTTTAGAACAAACTCAATTCATTCCCGGCTTGACTATTTAACCATTTACTAATAAATACAACAGTATGAAACCTGCATGAGCTTACCTCTCACACAACGAAATGAACATAAGCTCATGCAAGCTTCATCACCGATAAAAAACAAATTATATACTGATGAAACCTGCATGACCGCTTTTTAAGCTTACACAAACCGGAATGAGAATTGTGGGTTCCTTAAAAACGAGGAGTTATGTTATCACAAGGAGTTACATTCGAGCAGGTTGTTA
>JAKFBV010000109.1:0-2146 GCA_036677005.1 Pedobacter sp. | reverse complement strand
ATCCTGCCATTCAAATTTTGATGCAAACGAATTGGTAAATCCCCCTCTCAGGTTTATCCATCTCGAAGATTCTCCTTTGATTAATTGTAGAACATCCTTAATACATTGATCGTTTTTTAAAGAGATGAGACAATGGCAATGTTCATCATATCCGTTTATAGTATCTACATAGATATTTTTCTTTTTCGAATTATGACGAATGTGATCCCATAGTTCATTCCGGAATTCCTATGATTTTAGAAATGGAATTCGATTTTTTGTGCTCCATACACCATGGATAATTATTTTTATAAATGACATTGCAGGTATTTAGACTACAATATTTGAAAGTTTTAGAAAAATAAAAAATCGGATTAGGGAATGGTAGATGTGGATTATTTATCGGTATTTCGGCGCTGAAGCACCAGTATTTGTTCTGTTCTGGTCGCTTAGGTTTTGGGCTGAAGCCCGATCTGCAAACCGGATCTTTACCCGGAGCTAAAGCACCTGGCTATTGAGCGATGCGGCTATCCCAGCGCTCAGTATTTTTTATTCAATCATTTCAATATCAGAAGCAACTGGTCGCTCAATAGACTTTAGCTTTAGGGGTTATCGAGTTTGTTCGTTTCCGGGCTTCAGCCCGATAGATAGAACATTAACCTGTATAGCTATTTCAGGACGAGATATAATGCGAATTAACAACGAGTATTGCTGTTTCATTTCAGTAATTCAAAGGAGCAAAACAGGATTCTCTCCGCTGTTCGGGATGTTAGCCTGCGCATCCCGTACTCTTAATAAAAGCGGGTTTAACCGGACTCCTATCCCTTCATTTAACATCAATTAAGGTGTCATCCTCCAGGTCCAGTTCTACATGCTTTACAGTGAAATGGTAAAGAAAGAATGCACCCAATCCTAAGCAAGCACCAATTAAAAGTACCGCATTTATGGATTCCGTCTGTGCACCCGATGCCGCCCCTGAAGTGGAGTCCCAGGCAGCGATTGCCAGCAGAATCCCATAGGCGACCTGGCCCGTGTGGTTGATTGTTGCTACCGACCGTTTGTTTTTTTCGGAACCGCCATTCACTGCTTCGGCATACCATCTCGCTGATAATAAATCTTTAGGTCTGACATCCAGCGTTTCGGCGAGTTGATTGATTACCTGAAGCTCCGGTAATTCCCGGCTTGCTTCGATTCTTGAATAGGAGGCCTGGGAGATCTTAAGGCCTGCAGCCATGCCTTCCTGGCAAACGTTTTTGTAGCTCCGAATCATTCGCAGATTCTCGCCAAAGTTGAAATTTTTCATGTTGGGGACATTTAGGTAGCAGATGAATGAATTGATTTCTTTTACATAGAGCGTTTGTTTTATAAATGAATTTAATCATTCAAATATCCTCTGTCAATACCCTCAGGAAGAGGCTTTTCCGCTCTATTGGCTTAAATATTCCTTTTTTAGCCTCCAAACGCAGTTTTATGAGCCTCGTGAATAAGTTATTCATGCATGAATAAGTTATTCATGACCTAATTTTTCCAATTCAAACTGATGAAATATGCTGATCTGAAATCAAAATTTATCCAGTTTTTCTAAGCGGATTTCCGCAGGTTTTTAAAAGGTAATTTTTACTCATGAATAACTTATTCATCAGTTTGAATAACTTATTCATGCTGTGAATAACATTTTAGCGTGGTATTAGTCATTTTTGTGTAGTGATTTTATACCATGTCAGAACTGGAACGTATCATAGAACTCCTGGAACAAATTGTCAAGAACCAGCAAGCGGCTCTTGATGGGTCAGCCTGCGTGCAGTCGGTCCTTTGTTCAAAGGAAGTCCAGCGTCCTCCAGAAGCTGATGATCCCAGGAATTGGCTAAGTCCCGAAGAGACAATGAAGATCCTTGGGGTTTGTGTGAGAACCCTGTATGCCTTACGTGTAAACAAGAAGCTTACCTGCACACGGATAGGCAATCAATACCGTTATTTTGCTCCTGACCTTTTTAAAATCCGCAACTTTCACCTCAAGTAATTCTGCCTCATAATCTTTTTGGGGCTCCGCTGTTCGGGATGTTAGCCTGCGCATCCCGTACTCTTAATAAAAGCGGGTTTAAAACCCGCATCATCTAAAATTCGACATGCCTTGCAGAACATGTCGAATAGCTGTGGGAGATCTCTC
>JAKFBV010000108.1:0-26162 GCA_036677005.1 Pedobacter sp. | reverse complement strand
TTAGTCTCCCTGTTTTTACTTTAGGCAGCTTGTTTGTTTCCAACATTTTTGTTGGGTGGGGGAATTTGTATGTCTGTACTAAAATAATACCCTATTCAGTCAAATTTTTATACAGATGAAATTGGAGAGAAGTATTTTCTTAAACTTAGTTCACTTGACAAGACTAAATATAATGAAGTTAATTGCAAAAACTTTTTACTTAACTGTTATGAATCAAGAAACGGAGCAGTGAAGTTTAGCTCAATAGTTTATTTTGCAAACGAAAAAGGTTATATAACAAAAAAACAGAGGGATAGGGGTTCCGAGGTGGTTGATGAAAATCTATCGCAAGTTTCATCCTCAAATACGGTTGTTCACTTGCCAGAGGACTTAAAAAGGTGAAGCGACTTATGTCAGTATCTTTGTCAGAATGCGGCTTAATTGCCAATAACAGGAACCCCGTCCTTCTTTTTTTTATAATGAACAATGAAAGAATTTGAAACATATTTTTCAGGTGATGCAATAGTCTCATATTTATGTAAACTTAGGGCAAAGGTTGCAAATGGTCGCAATAAAAAACATCTTATTCACTTGCTTACTGATTCAGACAAATTCAATTATCATGTAAACGATTCAAAGAAGTATCTTGAAATTGACGAAGTAAATTCTAATGAATTTATCAAATACGAGCATCAATTTTTAACGGAATTAAATAAGCTATTCCCTAGTAGGAAAAAATGGGTGGTTCTTGGTGGTAAATCTAGAATTAATAAAAAAACGAAGCAATCACTTTCTGCAACTGATAGAAATTATTATTCACTTTTAAAAACAATAAAATCTTTTAGGAATAAGTCACCAAATGAGCCTTGGCTAATTGCATTGGATGAATTTCTGCTAGATATTCAAACTTCAATATCGTCAGGGTCATATAAAGTTGCTTCTCCAATAATATATCCTAAACTAAAAAAGGAAAAGCAATTGAATGGCCCAAATGAATGTCGCCCTATTTCTTTATTTTCACTTAAAGACCGTATTATACTAAGCATAACAAACAAATATCTAACAAGACTATTCGATAAATATTTTGAAAATTGTTCTTATGCTTTTCGTTCTAAAATAAATAAAGAAGGCACTGCAATACTAACCCATCATGATTGTATTAAAGATATTTTGGAATACAGATTGGAACATCAAAACTCCCCATTATGGGTAGTAGAATGCGATATGGAAAAATTCTATGATTCAGTCAATCATAAAATTATTAAAGAACTTTTTATCCAATTAATTGAACAATCTAAAAGTGCATTCCCTTCAATTGATTTTGGTAAACCTTCTCATATTTTCTTTGAATTTCTTGATTGCTATGCTTTCAATATAAATGTTCCCACAAAATCTGATTTGGCATATTGGTCGAGCTATGTTATTCCTAAAGGAGAGTTTGAATGGGTAGGAGATAGATTTAAAGAGTTGGAATATTATGAAAACATAGATACAGAAAGAATTGGAGTTCCGCAAGGCGGTGCATTGTCGGGACTTATCGCAAATATTGTATTGAACGTTGCAGATAAAGAAGTTTTAAAAACGGATGTTTTTTACACAAGATTTTGCGATGATATGCTAATTATTCATCCAGACCTTGAAGTTTGCAAAGTAGCAAAAGAGAATTATATTAATGTATTAAAAGGCTTGAAATTAGTCCCGCATGGTTTCAAGCTGGACAAAGATTTATCGGAGAAAAGAACGAAAGTGATAAAAGGTCAACCAGAAATAACTTTAGCACCATTTTGGAAAGGCAAATCAAAGGGCCCATACAAATGGGATTCTATTTCGAATGAAGGTTTCCCATGGATTGGTTTTGTTGGTTATGAGATGCATAATAAAGGTTTTGTAAGAGTTCGAAAAAAATCATTTCATAAAGAATTGCAAAAACAAAGTGAGGTTATAGATGAAATAAGAAAGGCGGTTAAATATAGAATGAGAAAAAGCAAAGGCTCAGTAACAGAATCTGCAATTCATAGACTAATTGGAATGTCGGTCGGTAGAGTTACCTTAAAGAATTTTGACACTGTTTCGAATGATTTATGCTGGAAAAACGGATTTAAGGAATTGGCAATGAATACATATTCTATTCAACAAATTAAACAACTAGACAGAAATAGGAATAGACTTTATTATGACCTTGTGAAAGATTTAAAGGAGCCAGTAGTTGAGGAAGAAAATAAGATTCAATCAAAACCAAGACAAGTAATTCATTTCAACAAACCATTCAGTTATTATTATCAGGTTTTAGAAAGAAAGGAGAATGATGACAATAAATAGAGGCAACCGCACAATCCCACGACAAACAAAAAACAGTTGCATTGCAGACACCAAAACCATTGACAGGAAAGCGTTTCAACTACTCGGTGGACAGGAGGCCAACTTGTAACACACAAACAATCAGAGCAAAATAAAAATGACCAGCCGCAGCATCAACAAATCACAACGCAAAGCTGCGCGGGTCGCGGGACTTGCTTATCTGATTACGTTCGCAATCCTGGTCTCCGTCAATTTTGGCATCTTCGACCCTCTGATTGTGGAGAACGATGCCACGGAAACCGCCCGGAATATTCTGACACACGAACAGCTCTTTCGGATCGGTATCGCCGGCAATCTCATTTACTGCATAGGCCTTGTTGTACTTCTGACAGCGCTTTACGTCATTTTCAAACCGGTCAGTGAAGGACTTACTCTACTAGCCACATTCTGGAGGCTTATCTGGGTTTTAATGTGGCTTATTATGACACTCAATCTCTTTGACGCGCTGCGATTCCTGGGCGACACCAATTACCTGCGGGTACTGGACGGGGATCAATTGCAGGCTTTAGCGAGGCTCCGTCTCGCTTCCAGTGTGGACTACTATTACGTTGCTCTGCTGTTTGGTGCATTCGCTTCTACCCTCTCAGGCTACCTCTGGCTGAAGTCCCGCTATATTCCCCGGGCACTGGCAGTCTCCGGCATAATTTCGTCTGCATTTTGTGTGGCCTGCACTTTCATTTTCTACATTTTCCCCAACTTCGACAAGATCGTTAACCTGTGGTGGTTCGATACGCCGATGGTTCTCTTCGAAATCGTACTGAGCTTTTGGCTGCTGTTTAAGGGATTAGGTACCTCTAAGATTGCTGAGCCCCGGAAAGCAAACGCTTGAGCAAAAGCAGTATATTTAGCCATCAATCCAAAGCTCATGAACCGCATTTACATCCTCCTGATCATCTTATTGACAAGCTGTACCAGCCGGGGGCCGGGCAATAATGCCCCCGCAGAAAAAAAGCGCTGGGAGAAGCATGCATCTCAAACTGAAATAATCCGGGATGATTTTGGCGTACCCCATATTTATGGAAAAACAGATGCTGATGCTGTTTTCGGCTTATTATATGCCCAATGCGAGGATGATTTTAACCGTGTGGAACGCAATTACATCTGGGCAACAGGAAGGCTGGCTGAACTGGAAGGTGAAAGCGCCCTGTACAGCGACCTGCGGGCCAATCTTTTTATGACACAGAAAGAAGCTGAAGCGAACTATCAGAAAAGTCCCCAATGGCTTAAAGATCTCTGTCTTGCCTTTGCTGACGGAATCAACTATTACCTGGCTCAGCATCCGGAGGTCAAACCCAAATTACTGCGCCACTTTGAACCCTGGATGCCCATGTATTTTAGTGAAGGATCCATAGGCGGAGATATAGAAAAGGTTTCCATTAAAAAGATCGGGGAGTTTTATGGCAAACCAAACGCTTCGATGATCCCGAAAATCATGACGGGATCCCTCCTTCTCAAAGACAATGAACCCCGTGGTTCCAATGGTTTTGCGATCTCGGGTAAATTAACCAGATCGGGCGATGCCATGCTGCTCATTAACCCCCATACCTCCTTCTTTTTCCGCGGGGAAGTTCATGTACAGAGCGAACAGGGCCTGAATGCCTACGGCGCCGTAACCTGGGGGCAGTTTTTCGTTTACCAGGGATTTAATGAAAGAACAGGCTGGATGCATACCACATCAGACGTAGATATCATGGATGAGTTCGAAGAAACTATCGTTAGAAATAAAAAGGGAACCTCATATAAGTATGGCAGGGAATTAAGGCCTGTCGATTCGATGGAGGTCAGTCTGAAATATAAAAGTCCAAGCGGCATCAAGGAAAAGAAATTTATGAGCTACCGTACCCATCACGGACCGGTAACTCATGCAGCAAACAAAAAATGGATCACCACGGCTATGATGTGGGATCCGGTAAAGGCGCTGGAGCAATCCTTTTTGCGGACAAAGAACCAGAACCAGAAGGAGTTCGACAGGATGATGGATATCCGGACCAATTCATCCAACAACACCGTCTATGCCGATGCGGATGGGAATATTGCCTACTATCATGGAAATTTCATCCCGAAAAGGAATAGCAAATTCGATTTTAAAATGCCTGTTGACGGCAGTAATCCCGAAACAGACTGGAAAGGCCTGCACGAACTGAAGGATAATATATTTTTATTAAATCCGGCAAGCGGATGGATCCAGAACTGTAATTCAACACCATTTACAAGTTCAGGAAAATCCAGTCCGAAGCAGAAAGATTTCCCCCGGTATATGTCTTACTCTCCCGAAAATTATCGGGGGATCCATGCTATATCCCTGTTGAGCAAAGCCAAAGACCTGACCCTCGACAAACTGATCGAACTCGCCTACGACCCTTACCTCCCGGGTGCAGAAGAATTGATCAAAGGGCTGATCAAAGCTTATGACAGCAATCCTGCAGGAAACCCGGACATGAAGACCGCAGTAAAGCTGTTGAAAAGCTGGGATTTTACAGTTTCAAAGAAATCAGCGGCTATGACCATCAGTCAATATTACCTGAATACGTATATTAAATCAGGGAAAGTACCCGGCGGACTGCAATTGATGGAAAGAGTGGAGTATATGGCTTCAAAATCCTCAGCCAAAGAACGTATTGCACTGTTTTCGGAAAGTTTGAATGTGCTGAAAAATGATTTTGGTTCGGTCAATACCGCATGGGGAGAATTCAATCGCTACCAGCGCATTGATGGGGAGATCAATCAGAATTTCAATGATGCACTGCCAAGCATTCCTATAGGTATGGCATCAGGGGAATGGGGGGCATTGGCTTCTTTCGGCACCAGGAAAGGCGAAAATACCAAACGTCAGTACGGAGTATCAGGCAATAGCTTTGTAGCTGTTGTAGAATTCGGGGATAAGGTCAGGGCAAAAACAATGCTGGCCGGCGGTCAGAGCAGCAACCCCAAATCTCCTCATTTTGATGACCAGGCGCAGCGATACGCAGACCGGGAGTTTAAAACGGTTGCTTATTATCGTGAAGATGTTCTTAAAAGAGCGAAATCGACTTATCATCCCGGAAAGGAACAATAAGTGCGGTTAACAGCCGGGGCTTCATTAAAATTATTGCAGAAGATGGAAAACAGAAAAGCACTCTTAATAATTGATATGCAAAAAGGCTCTTTTACATCGAAGAGTCCCAGATTTGACACAAATGGAGTGGTAAGCCGGATCAATGCCCTTGCCCAGATATTCAGAGAATCAGGCTTTCCTGTAATTTTTATTCAGCACAATGGGACAAAAACAAAGGAATTTATACCCGGGACAGAAGAATGGGAATTGCTGGACGAATTAGAAGTAGAATCAGCGGACATGCTGATCGAGAAATATGCGAATGACGCGTTTTATGAATCAAATCTTAGATCCAGGCTGACTGAATTAAGTATCCGCGAATTGTTTATAACGGGTTGTGCCACTGATTTTTGTGTGGAATCGAGCATTCAATCCGCATTATCCAAAGACTATCACATAACGGTAGTTGAAGACGGACATACAACGGGCGACAGACCTCATATCAATGCTCAGAAAGTGATTGAACATTATAATTGGGTCTGGCAAAATATGATCCCGACCAATGGAAAAATAGAAGTTAAAAACCTTGAGCGAATAAAAAAAGAGAGCAAACAAGGGATTTGATTCAGGGGACATTCTGATTGCTGCTAAATTAATCAGCGGAGGAATGCCTGAAGAACCGGAATTTAGTTTGGAGGATCTGCCAATTAAATTATTTATTAATCGTACCCAAAATTTTAAAAGAAAACATGTTAAAATTTTCAGTAACAACTCTTTGTTTCATGGCTATGCTTTTTATTAATTCTGTGAATGCACAGCTGACCATCCCTCTCTATCCCGGCGAAATCCCGAACAGCAAAGCATCACCTGACAAAGAGCGATCCGAGATGGGTAAGGATGGGATTCTACGTATCAGCGATGTTTCCATCCCCAGCCTTAGCATGTATAAACCGGAGAAATCCTCTGATAAGGGTGCAGCAGTCATTATTTGTCCTGGTGGCGGGTATAAGATCCTGGCCGCCTCTCATGAAGGAGTTGATATAGCCAGGGAACTGAATAAATGGGGCATCACGGCTTTTGTATTGAAGTATCGTATTCCGAATGATACCATTATGCCGGATAAATCCATAGGGCCCTTGCAGGATGCACAGCGGGCCGTCCGAATGGTCCGTGAAAACGCGGAAAAATGGAATATTGATCCCGCAAAGATCGGTATCATGGGCTTTTCGGCCGGCGGGCATCTGGCAGCAAGCGCATCCACAAGGTTTAATGAGACTTTGATCCCTAATCCAGGGAACATCTCTTTACGGCCTGATTTTTCGGTGTTTATCTATCCGGTGATCAGCTTTATGGATGGCATTACCCATAAGGGAAGCAGGGAGAACTTATTGGGTAAGAACCCGGATATTAAAACCCTCGAACATTATTCCAATGAACTGCAGGTTACACCGCAGAGCCCGCCCGCCTTTTTAGTCCATGCAGGCGATGATGCCTCTGTTCCGGTGGCCAACAGTATTGCTTATTTTGAGGCCCTTTTAAAGTTTAAGATCTACAGCAGCCTGATCATTTACCCGCGCGGCGGACATGGCTTCGGCATGAATAATAAAACCATTGCGGATAAATGGATGGATAACTTAAAGAACTGGATGCATGCCGGTAAAATCCTGTAGATCCTGAATGTTTACATCTGAATATTTTTTATAATTTCAGCCCGATGAAATTTTTCACTGTTACGCTGCTATTGGCCCTTTCCCTCCTGCTTTCATCCTGTTATTATTTAACGAATATGAACGAAGAACCGGATCCGGTATTTACTGAAATCAAAGGAATAAAATACACCGAAGTCCGCAGAACATTTAAAAACGGCCTTTCATTCAACGAACAGGGATTTCAGCTGGAACCGGAATGGAAGATCTACTTCAACGCGGATGATTCGGTCAGGATCTACAGTCCGGAGAAGAAGCAGTACATGACCTACAGGATCTTCCACAGCCATAAGGCCCTGTTTCATTTTGCCCGCGACTGGTTCCGGGTGAAGCATGTAAGTAAGGACAGCCTGGTATTTCAGGTCATGACCCTTGAATCAAGGGTGGTCAAGGAAGATCTCTCGACTATTTATATGACGCTCTATGCGGATGATTATATTAAAAACGTATTGCATACAGAGGCTTCCATTCTGAAAGCACCAGGTCCTGAAGACAGCCTGTTCATCAAATACCGGGCGATACAGGCAAACAGCAATCCGGACAGTGCATTTGCGGCCAGAAACCCGGTTATATTGAAAAGCAGGAGCAAAATAGCAAGGGTTGAAAAGCTAAAAGCGGCTCTGGACCCTTATTTAGGGCATATCAACCGCTCGGAAGAGTACCTTTATCCGGAATACCGGATAAACATCGATAAGGCCTACCAGGACTTTCAGTATTCCTTTTCAGTAACAGTTGATCATACCGGGAAAATGCATTTCAAGCAATTTCTGGTCGCTGTTGAGCCTGAATTTATGGAGACAAAAACCAGGGTAGTAAATGGGATCATCGATGTTTATCTGCGCAATCTTCTGGAAGTCAGTCCCGGAAATACACTTGGTTTTCCGCATTCGAGTGTGATCAATCTGCATGTGATCGGGAGGAAGTAACTGCCCCTTCCCCTGGCTGGCTGGCGGGCTTGAAGATAGGACAACCATCACTAGCGCGCGTGCAATGTCATTAAGTTAATCCATTGTCTTAGAGAATGTCACCCTTTCAGGGTTTTAATAGAATCTGTAATTTTCGATTTCTATAAAAATATCATCCCTTCGGGATTTTCATAACCCTGAAGGGGTGATATTTTTATAGATAAATAAAGCACCTTAAAAACAAAACCCTGGAGGGGTGACATTATTTTCCTTAACTTAATGACATTGCGCGCGCTAGCGAGGAATCTAATATTAATGCGAGCTGATCTCGATCAACCCGATCACATTCCCGAAAGGATCACAGATACTGCCGAGACGAATCCCTTCCCCTACAACATGGATCTCCTGATGAATCATTACTTTCCTGGCTTTAAACCGCTCAAAAGCGGCATCGATATGATCCACATTCCAATAGGTAATACTGCTGTTACCCGCAGAATACTCCTTATCCGATGGATCCAGCCCCAATTCATAGCCTCCTATTTCAAAACCCGCATAGAAGCTTTCATCAAAATATGGTTCAATATCAAATAGTTCTGCATACCACATTTTAGCTGCTTCAAGATTTGAAACGTGATAAACAATGGTTCTAAGTCCCTTTAACATATTAATGAATGATTTTAAATAATAACTCTTTCATCAGTTCGCCATGTTCCGTATTTCCGCTTGCATCCACACCCTTCGCTTTCAGGTCACATTCCCTTAAATAACTGATCACACGGAACACCTTCTCTTTGCTGTAATTCCGGCCTGCAAATTCATAATCCTTTACAAAAAACGGGGCCACACCCAGTTCTCTGGCAAGGCCCTGGGGCGACCTGTCGCTGGCATAATGGTATTTTAATATTTTAGTAAAATAAGAATTCAATGCCCCAAGCATAAGCTGAATGGGGTTATTCTTCGGATTATCCGCAAAATAATTAATGATCTGATTTACTTTAAAGGCATCCTTACGGGCAATCGCATTTTGCAGCTCAAATACATTATATTCCTTACTGATACCAATATTATTCTGCACATCATCGGTCGTGATCTCCCGCCCCTGTCTGACATTTAGCATCAGTTTCTCCAGTTCGTTAGCTACTTTCGACAGGTCGTTGCCCAGGTATTCGGCCATCAGTGCAGAAGCCTGCGCCTGTATGGAATAGCCTTTTTCACGAACAAAGCCTTCTATCCAGCCGGGAACTTTATTGTCATAAATAGTCGCAGATTCGAAAACTATCCCTTTTTTTTCTATCGCTTTATAGATCTTTTTCCGCTTGTCAAATTTACCGTTCCGGAAGCAAAACACCAGGATAGTGCTTTGAAGGGGGTTTTCGAAATAGCTTAAAAGCGGATCAGTTGATTTCTTATCATCATCACCTTCCTTTCCCCACTTCAATTCCTGTGCTTCCTTTACCAATACCACCTGGTACTCACTCATCATCGGATAGCGTTTGGCGGCATTCAGTATGCTCATGATATCGGAATCCTTGCCATAAAAAATACTCTGGTTAAAACTCTTTTCCGCATCAGTAAGTACATTTTCTTCAATATAATCACTGATCTGATCGATATAATAAGATTCTTCCCCATGGAGCAGATATACCGGCTTAAACTTCCGGTTTTTGAGGTCTTTTACAAGGTCGCTGATATTCATTTATGTCTTCGAAATTACAAAATATTGCAATTCTTTAAAGAATAGAATTCGGCGCTGATCCTTTAAATTAAATTAAGCTCATCGGAATTGCGCAGATTAAAATGATTTTGTGAAATTTACCGAAATGTTTGACCCGATACCCTTAAATCTCCCTTCCTACCCGCTGCGTATCAAAGAGGAAAGCTCAGGCACTTATATTTTTGATGAGATCCGGAAAAAGTTCCTGCTGCTCACCCCCGAAGAATGGGTCAGGCAGCACCTGGTTCAATTTCTTATCCTCGATAAAAGATATCCACGCTCACTGATCAAACTTGAAGGAGGCTTAAAATTAAATCGTCTGCAGAAACGATCAGATATTTTGCTATTCAATAATCTCGGGGAAAAAATTCTGCTTGTAGAATGTAAAGCTCCATCCGTTAAGATCACACAGGATACCTTCGATCAGATCGCAAGGTATAATTTTATCCACCGGGTTCAATGGCTCCTGGTGAGCAATGGTTTGCAGCATTTTTGCTGTGAAATTGATTTCGAAAAAAGTTCCTACCGCTTTGTTGAAGAATTGCCGGAGTATGCTATCTGATATTCAGGAATTTTAATTAAGACTAAGATGGCCGGAATGCTATTAATAATTCAGAATATACTACCTTTAGAAACAAAGGGGCATTTAATTTGTTATCTAACAAATACTTGCAATCAGGAGAATTTTCCTGCTTCCTTGTCTGATTAACGCTCACTCGTTCTATTTCATCTTCATTTAGGTGGCCATTACTTGTGTTTTTATACACCATTTGATTTTTTATGGCCATTCTGATCTTTTTTATCGCCCACTGGTTCCTGTCCCTGTTCTTTCAAACATTTTTTCAGCACCGCTATGCCTCGCACAGGATGTTTACGATGTCAAAGACCTGGGAACGTATCTTTTACCTGATGGCGTATTTCTTTGAAGGCGCATCCTTTTTAAATCCGCGTGCCTATGCCATGATGCACAGGGAACATCATGCCTACAGTGACACCGAAAAAGATCCGCACTCCCCTCATTTTTTTACTGATGTATTTCAGATGATGAAAGCCACCATTATAACCTTCAGAGATCATTTAAAACGTTCCAGGGATCCTGAAGCACGCTTACAGGGATATTATCCGGAATGGTCTATCATTGACCGGATCGGTTCTTCCATTGCTTCCAGGCTTATTTTCGGAGCAGCCTATACCTGGTTCTATATCGCCTTCGTTCCGGCAGGTTCGGAATGGCTCTACCTGCTCCTGCCCGTTCATTACCTGATGGGGCCGCTGCATGGGGCTATTGTAAACTGGTGCGGACATAAATACGGGTATTCCAATTTCAATAACAACGATAAGTCAAAAAATACAACCCCCTTCGACTTCCTGATGCTGGGAGAATTGTTTCAGAACAACCATCACAGGTATCCCAACAGTGCAAACTTCGGAGCCAAATGGTTTGAGATCGATCCCGTTTACCCGGTTATGAAACTGATGCATGTACTTGGGATAATTAAACTTAAACGGGCTGTCTGACCTGTTCTATCTAAACAAGCATAGCGGGCAAGAAAAATGATCCTCCTGTTCAGTTTCTTTAACCTGGTATCCCTGATATATTTCTATCCGCGGATTCCTAATGTTGTTGCATTTGTAATTAAAATCTCATAAAATAAAAAAATAATTTCCTGAATAAAATATTAATCGTAATATTGCAATGTATTATGGGATTAACGAAATCGGAAATATTTTCAAGGGAGCAAAATCATCTTGCCCAATTGCTTAAAGCATTGGCTCACCCTGCACGAATTGCTATTTTGCAGCAAATAATGAAGAGCAATGTCTGTATTTGCGGCGATCTGGTCAATGAGCTTGGTCTGGCGCAGGCCACTATTTCCCAGCATTTAAAAGAACTGAAGAATGCCGGACTGATCCAGGGTACTATTGAAGGGGCAAGCGTTTGTTATTGTATCAATCCGGAAACCTGGAAAATGCTGGAAAAAGAGACCGGTGACTTTATCACATCCTATAAAGGGCCTCTGAGCTGCTGTTAAAATTTTTTGAATAAAAACATCGCAATATTACAATATAAAAAAATAAAACATAATGAAAACTGAAGCAGAAATCAAAGAACTGGTAAGACAAAAGTACAGTGAAATCGCCTTGCAGGACAAAACCACCAATGAAACTTCATGCTGTGGTGCCGGCGGATGCAGCACAGAAGTTTATAATATTATGACCGATGATTATAGCGGCCTGGAGGGCTATAAACCTGAAGCAGACCTCGGTCTGGGTTGTGGTTTGCCTACTCAATTTGCTGAGATCAAAAAAGGAGACCTGGTGATCGACCTGGGTTCGGGAGCCGGTAATGATTGCTTTATTGCCAGACAGGAAGCCGGTGAAAGCGGTAAAGTAATCGGAATAGATTTTACGGAAGCCATGATCAGTAAGGCCAGGACAAATGCAGAAAACCTTGGCTTCAATAACGTAGAGTTTCGCCAGGGGGATATTGAGAATATTCCGGTAAGCTCTGATGCCGCAGATGTTGTAGTGAGCAATTGTGTACTGAACCTTGTTCCAAATAAAAATAACGTGTTTAAGGAAATATACAGAGTATTGAAGCCGGGAGGGCATTTCAGTATTTCGGATGTTGTTTTACAGGGAGATCTGCCTGAGAAGCTAAAAAATGCCGCAGAAATGTATGCAGGATGTGTTTCTGGCGCTATTCAGAAGGAAAGCTATCTGGACCTGATCAAAACGAACGGTTTCAGTAACATTAAATTACAAAAGGAAAAGGCGATCATTATTCCGGACGATATTCTGGTGAACTACCTCTCTGCCGAAGAACTTTCAGCATTTAAATCGGGGAATACGGGGATTTTCAGCATCAGTGTATATGCTCAGAAACCTGTACAGGGAGCATACTGCAAACCCGGAGGAGGCTGTTGTTAGTAAGGATGTGAACATCAGGCATATTAGGTATAACTTTTTCAGGTAACTATACGTAATAAAGGAACCTAAACCTATATACCTATGACCTATCAATATAACATCAACCATTATCGTCCATTAAGCAGTGATGTTCCTTATTGGAAATTTTCTACCGTGTTCCTAACATTATTACTGTTAAATACCCTGACTGTGGCCTTTTACTTTTACTCGGTCACGCTCATTTTACTCAACTTAATTCTGAGTATCCTGTTCCTTCTTCTTATTATTGGCCTCTTTCGTAAAACACAAAAAGTGCCTTTCGTTGAAATACGTAATAATACTCTGAATTATTTCGATACAGAGAATGAAGAGATCGTGCAGGTTTCTGCCCGGGACATTACTCAAATCAGTACAAAACTTTGTGAGCTAAGGGTTCATACTTCTGAAAAAATTCATATTGTGAACCTGAATGTCATCAGGAATGAAAAAAAACGCTGGGAAATCAAGGAAAAGATCAGAACTTTATTGACCTGTTAGAATGATGAATGTCTGCAAATAATTGTGCTCCGGCAGCAAACCGGAAAAAACTTGGCTTTCTGGATCAATACCTCACCCTTTGGATCTTCCTTGCAATGGCCATTGGAGTTGGCATTGGATATTTCATCCCATCATCCACAGGTTTTATTAATTCTTATTCAAGCGGAAAAACCAATATCCCTTTAGCCATCGGATTGATTCTGATGATGTATCCGCCGCTTGCCAAAGTGAAATATGAAAGCCTGGGCGAAGTCTTTAAAAATACCCGGGTCTTAAGTGTTTCATTGCTTCTTAACTGGGTGATCGGCCCCATTCTGATGTTCAGCCTGGCCTTAATCTTTCTTCCTGATAAACCTGAATATATGATCGGCCTGATCCTCATCGGACTGGCACGCTGTATCGCTATGGTCATCGTTTGGAATGAGCTGGCCGAAGGGAACAGGGAATATGCAGCAGGTCTGGTTGCCTTGAACAGCATATTTCAGGTCTTACTGTACAGTGTCTATGCCTATGTTTTTATTACCCTGCTGCTTCCCGTATTCGGGATGAAGGGCTTAGAGATTGATATAAGCATCGGCCAAATTGCCACCTCAATTGGAATATACCTGGGAATCCGCTTTATGGCAGGTGTGCTCAGCCGCTAGGGTTAATCCGCTTATTCCAAGAATGCCGCCATTGCCTTTACGGCAACAGGAAATAATTTTGAGCTGGCCATCGCAGTCGCTATCGGTGTTTTCGGAATTAATTCAGGTCAGGCTTTTGCAGGCGTGATCGGACCTCTTGTTGAAGTACCGGCACTTATCGCATTGGTGAACGTTGCCTTCTGGCTGAAAAAGAAATACTACTAACCCTGTCAGCGTTGATTCTAAAGTACCTTAAGCCCTGCTTCTAGAATTTTCAGCTTCGACAAGGCATCCTCTTTTTTCCTTCGCTCATTTTCAACTACTTCCTCTTTGGCATTCTGAACAAAACGCTCATTGGATAATTTAGCTTCCACCGACCGTAAAAAGCCCCGCAGATACTCAATTTCTTTTTCAAGGCGTTCCTTTTCCGCATCCGCATCAATATTGTTTTCAAGCGAAATAAAGAATTCGTCCTTACCTGCTATGAAGGTATTGGCTCCCGGTACAGGTTCATTTACAAATTTCGATTCGCTGATGTTCGCCAGCTTAAAAATTATAGTCAGATACTCCTGATAATTTAAAGAAGAATTAATCTTAATCTTCAGTGGCAGGGCTTCCTTAGGCGAAATTTGTTTCGTATTCCGGATATTCCGGATCTCCGAAACCACCTGCTTAATAATACCCACATCATTTAAAAGACCGGCATTGATCTTGCCAGAAACAGGATAAGCAGCAATAATACAGCACTCCAGTTCGCCGCGTTCAGCAAACAGATCATCATGCCATAATTCTTCGGTTAGAAAAGGCATCAGGGGATGAAGCAGCTTTAATATCCGTTCAAAAAACTCAATGGTGATCCGGTAGGTCCCCTGATCAATGGGCTGCTGATAAGCCGGTTTGATCATTTCCAGATACCAGGCGCAAAAATCATCCCAAATTAATTTATAGATCCCCATCAGGGCCTCCGAAAGGCGGTATTGCTTATAGTTATCCTCAATCTCGGCAAATGCCTGATTAAATGCCGATTCAAACCAGCTGATGGCCTGCTGATTGGTATTTTTAAGCTCAGGATCAACCTCCCAGCCTTTTACCAGCCTGAAAGCGTTCCATACCTTATTTGCAAAATTCCGGCCCTGCTCGCAATAGCTTTCATCAAACATCAGATCATTTCCTGCAGGCGAGCAAAGCAGCATACCCACCCTGACACCATCAGCTCCGTACTTCTCGATCAGTCCGATCGGATCAGGGGAATTCCCTAATGATTTGGACATTTTGCGGCCCTGTTTATCCCTTACTATTCCCGTGAGGTAAACATTTTTAAATGGGGCTTCCCCGCGAAATTCGTGGCCTGCCATGATCATTCTGGCTACCCAGAAGAAAAGTATCTCGGGGGCTGTAACCAGGTCGTTTGTAGGATAATAATAATTGATATCCGCATTATCGGGATCCTTAAAACCGTCAAACACAGAAATGGGCCAGAGCCATGATGAAAACCAGGTATCCACTACATCCTCATCCTGCCTGATCTCACCCGGATGGGAGCCGGGAAACTGTGTTTTAAACTCAAGAACTGCTTCCTCCCTGGTTCTGGCAACAACCCAGTCCCCTTTTTCATTATACCATGCAGGGATTTGCTGTCCCCACCATAACTGCCTGCTGATGCACCAGTCTTTCACATTCTCCATCCAATGTTTATAGGTATTGACAAACTTTTCAGGAATAAGCTTCACCTCCCCGTTCAACACATAATTTAAGGCAGGTTCAGACATTTCAGACATTTTACAGAACCATTGCATAGAAAGTCTGGGCTCAATAGCGGCATCAGTTCGTTCAGAAAAGCCAATCTGCGATTTATAATCTTCAACCTTATCAAGATGCCCGGCTTCTTCCAGCATGGGGATGATCTTCTTTCTTGCCGTAAAGCGATCTTCTCCAACCAGGATCACTGCATTTTCATTCAGAGTACCATCATCATTTAAAATATCAATGACCGGGAGCTTATGTTTCAGTCCCAGTTCATAATCATTCAGGTCATGCGCAGGTGTAACTTTAAGGCAGCCTGTACCAAATTCCATATCCACATACTCATCCTCAATAAGCGGTATATCCCTGCTGATCAAGGGGATATAAACACGCTTGCCTTTAAGATGTTTAAACCTCGGGTCATTCGGATTGATACAGACCGCTGTATCAGCCATGATCGTTTCAGGGCGGGTAGTAGCCACAGTAAGGTGATCGGGATAGCCGGAATCAGGATTCTGAATAGCGTATCTGATATAATATAATTTCTGATTGACCTCCTTACGAATTACCTCCTCATCCGAAACAGCTGTTTTTCCTTTGGGATCCCAGTTGACCATACGGATACCACGATAGATCCAGCCCTTTTTATACAAATGAATAAATACATCAATGACCGCTTCCGAAAGGTCCTGCTCCATAGTGAAACGGGTTCTGTCCCAGTCGCATGATGCACCCAGTTTTTCTAACTGCTTCAGTATGATCCCCCCGTATTTATCCTTCCAGTCGTAGGCATGTTTCATAAATTCTTCCCTGCTGACATCCTTCTTATCAATTCCCTGATCCTTCAGCATGGCTACCACTTTAGCTTCAGTTGCAATGGAAGCATGATCGGTACCCGGTACCCAGCAGGCATTTTTTCCCTGCATACGTGCCCTTCTGATCAATACATCCTGAATCGTATTATTAAGCATATGGCCCATATGCAATACCCCGGTTACATTGGGCGGAGGAATGACGATCGTATAGGGTTCCCTGTCATTAGGAACAGACCGGAAAAATTTTTTATCCAGCCAATATTTATACCATTTATCCTCAGTCTCCCTGGGATTATACGTTTTAGGAATGCTCATTTGCTAAAGGGGAAAATCAAATACAAAAATACGTTTTTGAGAGGTATTTTTTGAATTCAAAGGATCTGTATTTTAAAAATTACCGGTTTAAAGCAGGAATATATGCTATTCAGGCAACAATTAATTGTTGCATTCCAGCCTGTAACAATATTTTTATTACAAAACAGTTATTATATATAATTGACCATATGCATATGAAATTCATACATTCCTGTAAAATTTCAAGCTTTTTTCTTGATTATCTGAAATTAGGACGCCTTTTTTCCTGGTTCAACAAGTAGATTTTAAAAATCTAATTCTTTCTTAATCCCGATATCACTTATTTTTACTTCCTGTATTTCTAACCAAGCAATTTTTTATGAACCTTAATTATTATAAAGTATTCCTGTCGGCGGCAGTATGCTTATTAAGCATGCACGCCTCTGCACAGCATGATTCAAAGCCGGTCAATAAGCCGGTCTTTATTGATAAATCCAGTATGGATCTGAGTAAAAAACCAGGCGATGATTTTTATAACTATGCCAGTGGTACCTGGATAAAAAACAATCCTGTTCCTGCAAAGGAAACCAGGTGGGGAAGTTTTAATCTTTTGCGCGACTTCAATATTAATGCGGTAAAGACCATACTCGCTGAATCGGCCAACAATAAAAAGGCAGCCCCCGGATCGGTAGAAAAACGTGTGGGCGATTTTTATACAGCAGGCATGGATAGCCTGACCATCGAAAAGCTGGGCTATACACCTATCAAGGCTGATCTGGAAAAAGCAGGCTCAATTACTGATCTGAATGGGGTGATCAATCATGCCGCTGTCATGAGGACTAATGGTTCGGGCTCACCATTCTTTGGGTTTTTTGTTGGACAGGACAGGAAATATGTCAAAAATATTGTTCCACAGCTTTCTCAGGGAGGTACAACCCTTGGCGACCGTGATTTCTATCTCAAGAGCGATGCCAGGAGTCTTGCAATCCAGGAAGCTCTGAAAAAATACATCAGCAGCTTATTTACACTCTCAGGAACATCGCAATCCGATGCCGCAAAGAACGCTGAGGTCATATTCAATATAGAAAAAACTCTTGCTGCTGCTCAAATGAGCAGGGTCGAAATGCGGGATCCCTACAAAACCTATAATAAATTCTCACTTGCTGATCTGAGCAAAACCACTTCCAATCTGAACTGGCAAAACTTATTGCCATTAATGAAAGCCGGCGGACAAGATACTGTACTGGTCAATTCACCGAAATTCTTTACAGAGCTGAACAATCTGCTCAGTACGACACCTGTAAATGACCTTAAAACCTATCTGCAGTGGAACGTATTGAAAACTTCAGCTCCTTACCTCAGTTCGGCATTTGTGGATGCAAATTTTGCCTATAATCAGGTAATTACAGGTCAGAGAGTGCAAACTCCGCGCTGGCAGCGGATGTCATCGTTAACAGATGGTACCGTCGGCGACCTTCTGGGGCAATTGTATGTCAATAAACATTTCAAGCCCGAAGCCAAAGCCCGGATGCAGGAACTGGTCAGCAATTTGGTAAAGGCATATGAGATCAGAATCAAGAATCTCGACTGGATGAGTGATGTCACAAAGCAAAAAGCGCTGGATAAATTGCATGCCTTTACCCCAAAAATAGCTTATCCGGATAAATGGAAAACCTATGATGGTCTGGAGATCAACCGTGGAACCTTCTTTGAAAACCTCAGGAATGCCGGTTCATGGTCCTATTCTGAAATGATCGGCCAGCTGGGTAAGCCGGTGGATAAAAGCCGCTGGGGAATGACCCCTCCGACAGTAAATGCCTATTACAATCCGGTCAATAATGAGATCGTTTTCCCTGCCGGGATCCTTCAGTTCCCCTTCTTTGACCCGAATGCGGATGATGCACTGAATTATGGAGGTATCGGTGCCGTGATCGGGCATGAGATCTCCCATGGCTTTGATGACCAGGGCAGCCAGTATGACAAGGATGGAACCCTTCGCAACTGGTGGACTGATGAGGACAGAACCCGGTTCAAGGCAAAAGCTACGGCATTACAGGAACAATTTGATGCCTATACAGTACTCGATACCCTCCATGTAAATGGAAAGTTGACCCTTGGTGAAAACATTGGTGACCTGGGCGGCTTAAATGCAGCTTATGAAGCATTTAAAATGACCAAACAAGGGCAGAGTAATGTCAAAATTGATGGATTTACCCCGGATCAGCGCTTTTTCCTTTCATGGGCTCAGGTCTGGAAGGGAAATATCCTGAATGAGTCGGCCGCTCAATTGATCGTTGTTGATCCGCATTCTCCGGGACCATACCGCACGATCGGTGCCCCGGTCAATATGGACGCCTGGTACAATGCTTTTGATATTAAACCGGGAGATAAATTGTACAAAAAACCGGAAGACCGTATCAGGCTCTGGTAATATTTTAATAAAAAGCTGAATGAAAGCCCTTTGTTTGTATATTTCAAACTGAGGGCTTTTTAGATAATAACCTGAGTTCGATCATTGTTTTACCGCAATATTTCTGTACAGGCGGATATTTATTGCATTGGCTGCGTTAACGATGGAAGCGACATCCTTTTTGGCTTTTTGAGGCCAAAAAGATATAGCGGACAGCGTGTTTAAACGCCCAAAATCTTATTTTTAATATCTTATGTATTTTTAATTTCGAACTCTGGTTAATAGCTATGAACTATATCGACCTCCTCCTGATTATTGTGATCGGCCTTGCTGTTTACCATGGCTGGCGCAGAGGTTTTATCGATTCGGTCATTGAAATCCTGATCTGGCTGGGGAGTTTCATAGCAGCGCTCTTTCTTTCTCATTATTTAGCCCTGCTGTTTCATCAGCTTTTCAATATTTCTGACCTGTGGTTCAGACCGCTCAGTTTCATCCTGATCCTGGCGGCCTGCAGCCGGATCATCTTTGTATTTTGTGATACATTATCTGACAATATACCGGCATACAGGCATGATCACCTGATCAATAAAATGGCCGGTCTGTTACCGGGCCTGTTCTCCGGACTAATTTATGCGCTGCTCCTATCACTTTTTCTTCTGGCATATCCTGTTGGAAAAGCGGGCAAAGCAGCAAAAGCAAGCTATATAGTCCGAACCCTGACAAATCGGCCCGGATGGGCTGGAGGCGGGATACCCGGAGTTCTACATGATCTTGGTTATAAATTTGGAACAAGCCTCACAGTTCATCCGAAAGACAAAGAATTGGTTTCTCTGCCCTTTAAAACAACTGAGGCAAAAGAAAGAAGAGATTTGGAGAACAGGATGCTGGATCTGCTGAATATTGAACGAAGAAAACATGGCCTTGAACTATTGAAGTTTGACGATGAACTGGCCGAGGTAGCCAGAAAACATTCAAAAGATATGTTTCAAAGAGGTTATTTCTCTCATTATACCCCTGAAGGCAATAGTCCCTTCGACCGAATCAGGAAGGACAGGCTCCGGTTCCGATTAGCAGGCGAGAATATTGCATTGGCTCAAAATCTTGATTTGGCACATAACGGCCTGATGGAGTCGCCGATCCACAAAGCAAATATCCTCCACAGATCTTTCGGACGGGTTGGAATTGGGATCATGGATGGCGGTATTTACGGGATCATCGTAACCCAGAACTTCCGGAATTGATATAGACCTGAACCCGATCAACGGAACTTGTGCACCCGATGAAAAAATATTTCAAAATTGCAGCCCCTTCCCCACGGTTTTATATGCCTGATTTTGAATGCCTTTAATTTATTCACTGGCGGGATAACGTTCTTCCATGCCCGGCCATTGGATATTTATACAACAATTTGTAGAAATTGATGTTTATATTCAGTTCACATTAATCTTAATCAAGGAAAATTTAGAGAATGCGTAAATATTACCTGATACTAGTCTGTTTGTTAAGCTCAAACCTACAGGCACAGATCAAAAACCCGGAATTCAAACTCCTGCTCGACAGCCTTTACCAGCATACTATCCCACTTATTTCCGTGGAGGATTTCACTAAGCTTGACAAACAGAACTTATACTTGCTTGATACCCGTGAGGAAAAGGAGTTTAATGTCAGCCATATAAAGAATGCCAGGAATACCGGATATTTCTGGTTTGACATGCGAAAAATTTATGATATTCCGTATAATGCAACCCTTGTTCTGTATTGCTCGGTAGGGATAAGAAGTGAAAAAATTGCCGAAAAATTAATCAGCGCAGGCTATAAAAATGTATTCAATCTTTACGGAGGTATTTTTGAATGGGTCAATCAGGGCCAACCGGTTTACAAACAAAATGGTGTTCAGACCTCTGAGATCCATACCTTTGACAAAGCCTGGAGCCGCTGGGTTGAACGAGGCACCAGGGTGGAGTAATTACCCTTCAAAAATATATGGATCATTTAAATTTTGTCCTGACCTCCGATGGTTCTAAAACCCTTTTTAATGAGGAGCTTGGGGAACATTATCATTCCAGACATGGTGCCTTGCAGGAAAGCCTGCATGTTTTCCTGAATTCCGGTCTCCGGTTCTTCCTGGAAGGCCATGCAGAAAAAAAAGTCCGAATTCTGGAAGTTGGTTTCGGAACGGGATTGAATTTTCTGGTTACCGCCGATTTTTGTTCAAAAAATAACATCGTTCTGGATTATACAGGGATCGAAGCTTATCCGCTTAAACACAGGCTGATCGGTGAGAGCGGGTACCAGCAGTATATCTCCGGAGAATTATGGGAATCATTCCTGAATAATTATACGGAGGCCCTGGATCATCCCCTTGGGATAAATTCAGCATGTTCCCTTGCTGTTGCCCATACAAAATTGCTGGATTTTACATCAGAGAAGCTTTTTGATCTGATCTATTTTGATGCGTTCTCGGCAGTTCATCAGCCTGAAATGTGGGATCCGATATCCCTGAAGCATATAAGCCGGTTCTTAAAGCAAGGCGGAGTGTTTGTAACCTATGCGATAACCGGGCAGCTTAAAAGAACAATGAAGGACCTGGGGTTCTCAATTGAAAAAGCAGCCGGAGCACCAGGCAAACGTGAAATGTTAAGGGCTGTAAAATTGTAAAAAACAAAAACCCTATTTTTGCGCATATAATTAAAATAAATGCCGGCAAACATTATCCCCCCTTCTGCAAATACCTCTTCAGCTGCCTTTGAGCGCCTTTTAACGATCATGAATACGCTGCGGGAGCAATGTCCCTGGGATAAAAAACAGACCATGGAGACGCTCAGGCATCTCACCATAGAGGAAACTTATGAACTGTCTGATTCCATTCTTGAAGGAGATATGAATGAGATAAAAAAAGAACTGGGAGATATCATGCTGCATCTGGTTTTTTATACCCGCATTGCATCAGAGAGCAATGATTTCACTATTGTGGATGTTTTGAACGGTATCTGCGAAAAGCTGATCCACCGCCATCCGCATATTTACAGTGATGTCATAGTGGAAAACGAAGCGGATGTCAAGCGAAACTGGGAACAGTTAAAGTTAAAAGAAGGTAATAAATCTGTACTGGAGGGTGTACCCCTTTCATTACCGGCCCTGATCAAGGCTTCCAGAATTCAGGAAAAAGCACGCGGAGTAGGTTTCGACTGGGAAGAGAAGTCGCAGGTTTGGGAAAAGGTGGAAGAGGAAATGCGGGAATTCCGGGATGAATTTAATGCCGCCGATAATACAGCTATTGATAAGGAAAAAGCAGAAAGCGAATTCGGGGACCTGCTGTTCTCATTAATAAATTATGCCCGTTTCATCGATATTAATCCGGAAGATGCCCTTGAAAAAACGAATAAAAAATTTATTAAACGGTTTCAATACCTGGAGAGCAAAGCCCATGAGCTCGGCAAAAGCCTGAAAGACATGAGCTTGTCTGAAATGGACATTTTCTGGAATGAAGCGAAAAATCACTGATATCTGGCAGGTGACACCTGCTTCTCAGGATTGCTTAACCACACTGATTTATGAATGCAATTGCAATGAGCGCGCCTCTAAGCCAAATCCCGGAAGGCCGGTCACTGCAATCGGCAATACCGGTCCCGCACATGCGGGATGAACGGGTGTTACCCAAAACACTATCCCAAAGACCGTTCATATCAGATAGGTAGATCCGAAGTACGATTCTCCCGGTGTAAAACCGGGACCTATGCCGGCAAAATCAAAAAAGAGTTGCAAGGACTTTCAAATTGCACCTGCGAGCATTAGATTTTGGGATCATACCCGGAATGCTTTCATTTCCTGATATCTCCCAAAAGCAGTCCCGCACGTGCGGGATTTTTTGATTTGCGGGGTCTAGTGTCCAAAGGCACCTAGGGATTGAAGTCCCGATTGCTATCGGGATTGGTTAATTTGGCCTTACAAACCTGAGCCGCCCTTCAGCGGCGAAAGCATGAACACCTTTATAAAACAATAAAAAACGGTGAATAACAACGAGCCATCCCGGCGATAGAGGGAGGCAAGGTTATGGGGGGCTTGCTTTTCGAATTTAGAATAATGCACCCCATTTAAAAGTGTAAATAAAGATTTCTTGCTATTCCTTAAATTTAACAGGACAGCAATGACTCTTAACTTTTTCATTATTTCCTGAAGCCGGCTTTCTCCCTGAAATCATTTTTTTTTCGAAGCCATGTATCATTTCTTCCATCATCTGCGTATTCATTATATAAAACAATCTATAATCTATAATGAAACACGTACGATTACCTTTACTGTTTACACTTTTACTTTTTTCGGGAGCATGCTCCGACAAGTTGAATCTAAGTTTATTGGATGGCAATTACAAGGGCTACTTCTATCACATCCGGCCGGGTGATACCAGGTATTTAAAAAGTCCGGAGCCCATTTCCCTGAACCTTTTAAAAAAGGAATATACTTCCACCGGATCTGATTCAAGGATCCCTGCAGGAGGTTCAGGTGAATTTATTCTTATAAATAAAGATGATATAGAATTCACTGATAAACATGTCTGGACAGCGGATTTCGACTGGAATCTTATTTTGAATGGACGCTTCATTTATGAATTTAAAAGTGACAGCTTAATTTTGACACGAAAATTTGAAAATTGCAAAACTTGCGCAATAAAACCGGGAATGATGCCTGGTTTATACCAATACAGGTTGAAAAGAACAAATTGATACATGTCAAAAACATCCGGCATTCCTGAATCGGAGCTTATTCAGGAGTGTAAAAAAGGCAGTTTAAAGTATCAGGAATTGCTATACAAGCAGTTCTTCAGCTTTGCAATGGGTGTTGGAATGAGATATTTATCTAACCGGGATGATACCATGGAGGTCGTCAATGATTCTTTTATAAAAGTATTCAAATCAATAAAGGACTTTAAAAATGAGCAGAATCTAAAACCATGGTTAAGCAGAATAGTGGTCAATACGGCATTAGACCGGCTGAGAAGAGACAGGAAACATCAATATCAGACCGGCCTGGAGAATGCTTCAGAAGTTTCTTATCCGGCCCTGGCATTAGACAATCTGAATGCCCGTGATATCTGCAAACTAATGGATAAACTGCCTCCTATGCAGCGGGTGGTTTTTAATATGTATGAGATAGACGGGTACAGCCACGATGAGATCGGAAGTAAACTTCAGATCCCGGCCAGCTCCTCCCGTGTAAATTTAAGCAGGGCCAAAGAAAAATTACGGGAAGCCATCAGCTTAGAACAAACAGTATGAAAGAAACCGAAGATCAGAGAATTGCAGATAAATTCCGTCAGGTTTTTGAGGATTATGAAGACCCTTCCTCTGAATCGGGCTGGAAGGAATTGCGTAAGAAGTACCCTGAATCCAAAATCAGACCCTTGTTCTTTTGGATCAGTTCTGCTGCTGCCATATTTCTGATCCTTTCGGGACTCTGGCTGTTTAAGCCAGGCGAAGATCAGGAATTTAAAGCCGTCAAAAACAGCCCGCTTGCTGTTCCTCAACAGGCTGAACCTGATCAGGAATTAGAAAATTTAAAAATAAAAAGCCCCGTTCCTGCAAATGATCAGGCTATAAAGAAAGAGGTGAATGTAAAGCCGCCTGAACAATTTGCCGCCGCTGCCAGATCTGCAATTCCAAAAACAAGTTCAATGGAAATTAACAGTTCTCCTGCTTTTTCGCAAAGCTCAGGCAAACTGACCCCTGCAAACAAAGATTCTGTTTCCCTCTCTGAAAATGCCATCGCGAAACTGCCAGAAAGCCCTGATAAGCAGCTTATTAATTCTGATTCAATGGTCCTGAGTATAGCAAAAGAAATTCAGACGGATCAAAATATCAGCAAAAAAAACAATGAGCTCATATCTCCTGCGGAGAAGAAATCCAGGTCGGAAAAGGGCAAAAACAAAAATAATATGCTCAGTCTTTATGCCGGTTCATTCATAAATTATGCCGAGGGGAGTGAAAGTAATGTAAATGTGGGTGCCGGATTTTCCTCTGATTTCAAGATCAGTAAAAATCTGAAAATTTCCACAGGCCTTAACCTGAGTAAAAATAGCCTGACATACGATCAGAATGCACCTGCAAATGGATACGGATCCTTTCAGAATTCTAACCCATCCGGATTCGGAAACCTGGTTGCTATCAGTAACTATCAGGCTGAGCTTTTGAGTCTGGATATTCCTTTAAACCTTAAATATCTCTTTAATCCTGAAAAAAACGCCACTTATTTCCTTGCCGGCTTAAGTTCAGGAACCTATCTCAGTGAACGATACGGGGTTCAGTATAATAATTTCAACACCCTGGCAGGGACAGCCGCTAATCAGCAACAGGAAATAAAGAGAAAGCTGCAGGATTTCGATCTGATGCGCACCCTCAATATATCCTTTGGATTTAATACCAAACTCAGCAAAAGCCAAAGCCTTACTATTGAGCCCTTTGTAAAATACCCGCTGGGCGGACTGGGTACTGAAAATCTCAAATTCGGTGCATCAGGAATAAATGTCAAACTGAATTTTAACACAGCAAAAAAATAGTCATGAAAACTGAATTAATCATGCTTTCAGCACTGTTGTTTGTTTTTACCCTGGTTATTTCCTGTGAGAAGTCCAGAAGTTTATGCGGTGGGAATGACCCGAAGAATGAACTTTCCTGGCTCAATCAGGAGATCAGCCGCTTAAACGCTCTAAACAAGTGCTATAGCATTTCGAGATCTGCCTATAATAAACAAACCGTTTTTATTATTTCCAACTGTGAGGCGAATATCAACAGGGTACCGGTCCTGTACAACTGCGATGGAACTGTTATGAATTTATCTGACGTCGATTACCAGAATTTGAAATTTACCGGATCGATCGAACTGATCTGGAAGAGTAATTAACCTTAATAAATGTTCATTATTATGAAACCATCATGATTTTGCCAAAACCCGCAAGGGTATGATTATCAAATCATGATCGCTTCATCACGATTAATAAACAAAAAATAAACAGATGAAACCTGCATGACCGCTTTTTAAGCTTACACAAACCGGAATGAGAATTGTGGGTTCCTTAAAAACGAGGAGTTATGTTATCACAAGGAGTTACATTCGAGCAGGTTGTTAGCCGAGGAT
>JAKFBV010000107.1:0-49032 GCA_036677005.1 Pedobacter sp. | reverse complement strand
GTTTTATTCGCCCTCTGGCGGAAAACCAGCAGATCACCGATCAGGCCGCTCAGGCCGTGGGTGACCACATTGTTTTTAGATTTTGCCATAATTGAAAAAAAATAAAATGGTTAATAATAAAATTCAAGCCTCCTCATCTGTACCGGTACGCGGTGCTTGAGGTCAAACGTAAGGAGGTATTTTGTACCTTTCTAACAATCAGATGGTAGTGATCTCATTTGAATGCTTATGATCTCATTTGACACCATAGAGTTCTGTTAACATGCGAAGAAATGGAAGGCTTGAAACCTGAAATTCATGGTAGATTTTACTATGTACTTTTCTATAGTTAGAATAGTATTAGAATAGTATTAAGGTATAGTGAGACTTTTCTGGTGAAAAATAAAGCCTCAGAACTGCGGTCAATGAATAAAATAAGTTCGCAAGTTTCTGTAGGCGAATGGGAATATAGCCTGGTTGACATTTGAGGCGTATGTTAAGAAAATATTTTCGAATGTCACCACTTTCATTATGGCACGCAAGTAAATTGGAATGTATAACCCTGAAAATCATTCCTATGAAAAAAGAAATTCAAAACCATAACAGGAATACACCATCAATTGCCAGGCAAAAAAAGGAGAAATCAACTAAAGCAAAGCTCATCCTCACGGTGAGTGAAATCATCAGGCAAAATGGTTATTCCGGACTGAATATTAGTAGAACAGCCCGCATGGCTCATGTACAAACAACGGTAGTAAACAGGTATTTTGGATCATTTGACAAGCTTATTGAAGCCTATGTGTTGGAAAAAGATTACTGCAAAGATTCTTCATTGGTTCATGTAAACCACACCTCAGCCGATCTTGAAGCAGACATCAATGGTATCCTGGAACATGAATTTGATGTATTTTTTAATGAGCCTGAAATGCAACAGCTTATTATTGGTGAATTATGCGGCTGTAAGGCGATGAAAAATATTTCCATTGCCAGGGAGAAGGTAAGCGAAAAAATTCTCAAACAAACGGATGATTATTTTAAGGGCAGTGATTTCAATCTCAGGGCATTAAATGCTCTATTGTCTGCCGGATTGCATTACCTTATTTTACAAGGTTCGGAAAAGTGTTTGTATGGGATAAATATCGGAAATCCAAATGATAGGGAAGAAGTTAAAAGAACTATGAGACTACTCATTAAAACTGCATTTCATAAGGCTAAATCAAAGACATAAAAAATTCGTTTATTTCCTAACCTTGTCAATTTCTGAATTTACCAATATCCTTTCTCATTATTGCTTTCTCCAATTCCGCCCTTTTATACAGATCTTTCTTCCCAAGGTTTACCGGATTCAGGATCTTTTCTTTTTTAAGCCGATACAGGGTCGATTTACTGATGTGGAACATTTCCTTCACATCACAGGAATCCAGCCATTTCTTCGGGCCGCCCCGTTCAAGCAGCATATCCAGCGAGCGCTGAATACGTTTTTGTGCCCTTTCAAGCTCAATGAGCTTTTGAAATATCTGTTCCTGGTCCATAAAAACCCTGTTAACAGTTTCAATTTTATGGGGCCAAAAAGTTCAGAGCGCGTTTATATACACAAAGAAAATAGTTCAACCCGACAAAATTTGTCTGCATAACAAAAGAAATTTGTTAAAAGACACCAGGCCGCGTATCATGGAGACCGTTTTATGGAAAGCTCCCTTCTATTTCAAACCCTTGCTTCGTATTGTTCTCCCAGCATGGAGGAAAAAGAATTGCTGAAGTCCTTTTTTAAGGAAGAAGAATTCCCGGCTGGTAAACTTTTACAGCGCCAGGGACACCCCCCGAATAAGATTTGGTTCATTTCAGAAGGATTTGTTATTGGAAATTACCTGGAACATGGCGAACAGCACACCTCTCTGTTTTGCCCCCCGGGTGAATTTGCTGTTTCCCTGCCTGCTTTCATTCAGCAGGGAATATCTCCTGAAAACCTGATTACCCGGCAGGACTGTCTCCTGCTCTCACTCAGCTATGAAAACCTCAGGGAACTCCGGAATATACCCTCATTGTCCAGAGCGTACAAAGGGATCATTGCCCACTACCAGGAAGAAAGCCTGCAGCGTCTGCGCTCTTTATTATATGACAGCCCTGCCATTCGTCTGCAAAAACTGCTTGAGCGCTACCCGGGACTATTAAAATCAGCCTATCCCGATGAAGTAGCCTCCTATCTCGGCATTAGCCGGCGAACGCTTTACAGGATGCTTTTATAAAAGTTCATTTTGTGCCATTTGGCATAAAATAAGGCCTGATTGCAGCCGAACTTAGATCTATGCAAACATCAGATAACATACAAACCTCATTTAAACCATCCTTCAAACCTGGAAACATCATTCAGATAATTTCTTATCTGCTTATCATATTATGGGTATATGCCGCAGCGAGCAAGCTACTTGATTTTACTGAATTCGTATGGCAGCTTAAAAACCAGGTATTCGGAACGAAGATGGCCCTCGCTCTGGTGTTTCTAATCCCATTATTTGAACTGGGTACTACCGTGATGCTTGCATTTATACGAAGCAGGTTTTACGGGCTGATGATGTCTGCTATATTATTGCTCCTCTTTAGCGGGTATATCATCCTGTTAATGACTGGAATATTTGGCCGTGTTCCCTGTGCATGCGGTGGTATTCTGGCAAAAATGAGCTGGAAAGCCCATCTTGTTTTCAACCTGATCTTTCTAAGTTTAACGCTTTCGGCATTATTCATTAATTATAAGGGAAGGAGGCGCTATGAGGTGAAAAAATAATGCCGCTCATCTGATGCGGCATAATACGGGATACGCTGAAAACCCTTAAAAGAGTAAGCTATTAAAGAAAGTTTTTACTGTTTTTTGATTTAAAAAGCAGCAGCTATGCACAATAAAAAAGTAACATTTCTGGTGATACTTATTGGTTTAAGTGTCGCATTTATTACCCAGAGCTTTAACTCCATAGAGCCAAATAAATGGGGAAATGACAATGGGGTTATGGTTGACCTGAGCAGCTATACCGGCAGGGATGATGATCCGCTTCCGGCTGCGAACACCTATCGCTGTGATTTCAGCGAAGAGGTGATATGTTCAGGCACCTATGTGGGTACTCCTACTCAACCGGAAGACCTGACTGATACCGACCTGGGTATCTTCAGTATTAACTGATCTTTACCCAGGTTTTTAAAAACTGCCGGGATGGGCCCGGCAGTTTCCCATATTCCTCAGCGGGGATTCTGTTCAATACCGCTTAACAGCAGCTCATTATCAGGTATAGGATAAGTGTACCGCTTATCCCCCGGCACTAAAATATATTCCTGACCCTTAATCGTATGTTTTATGGTCAGAGTAAATCGTGAATCTTTGTTCAGCCTTCTCAGGTCAAACCAGCGCAGGCCTCTTGCAAGTAATTCCTTCCGGCGTTCTTCCAGTACTTTTTTTAAGGCATCATCCCCATTCGTTGCCGTAAGCGGTTTGAATGTTCCCCTTTTCCATCGCATGGCCAGCAAAGCGTTCAAATCATCCATCGCATCTTGTACCTTATTCTCCCTGGCAAGGCATTCAGCCCGCATCAGGTACACTTCTGCCGTTGCCAGACCAGAGAAATTCCCTGCAGGGCTGCCATATCCATTTTTTCTGCGGATAACCGGTCCCTGTACCAGGAAGTATAGTGCTTTTCTTAAATCATTATCCGCATACGATTTGTATAGCCCGGCTTCTACAGAGGTTAAGGCATTGGAAAGGAAGGTATAGCTTAGCATGACCGAATGGAACAATACTTCATCGTTGCCATTGGGGAGGCTGGCAGGGAATGGATTTGTTGAAGTCGTATTTAAGGTATTAAAATCGATCAGTTTATTATTCAGCTTCAGGCAGGAATCAGCGTAAACTCCTGCCTGTACATAATCTTCCATGCTCAAATATACCCTTGCCAGCATGGCCAGAACAGCGGGCTTTGCAGGCCTGCTTTTAAAGGAAGCCTGCAGCGGAAGCAGATTTTCCGCTTCGAACAGATCGCTGAGTATCTGTTCATAGGTAAGCTGCAGGGTTGTACGGCCCGGACGCCCACTTACTTCAGGTCCCAGCGGGTAGGGTATCCCCGGCACCTGCGCTGCTGTACTTTTATCGAAAGGCTGGGCAAACATCTGCGCCAGGTTCCAGATGGCCATGGCACGGTAAAACAGGGCACTTCCTTTTACCTGTTTATAGCCATCACCCTGCACCAGGCCTTCTTTTGTCAAACCATCCAGAACAATATTAGCATAAAACACCTGCTGGTAGGGGATGCTCCAGTCGCCCGCAGAACTTCCTTCGTACACATCTTCTGCCCAGGTATAACTATTCCGCTGCCCGGCCGAACTCCATGCATTCCAGCCGGCATCGGTGCTTGTCAATTCATCGCCGGCAATCACATGGAGCGTCGGGGTATAGTTCATGATCGCGGTATTATCCAGCAAGGCCTGAAAGTCAGCCAGTGTAAGGGGTACAAGCAGGCTTTTATCCGGCTTTTTTTCCAGGAAGTTTTTCTCGCAAGACAGCAGGCAGAGTCCGCCCAGTATCATAATAAAAGAATATTTTTTCATCTGTTTATAATTTATTTTTTAGTGGTAATGAAGCTTGTATGAGTCTGCCTGCTTATATTTTTCACATTGTTCTACTGTTTTTCAGCGGCGTTCCGGAGATCGTTTCGCTAAGTTCATGTCGTTTGGTGAGAGGTAAGCTCAAGCAGGTTTCATATCTTCTTTTTTAAAATTGTTAAACCATCTGCAGGATTACAGGCCCGCTCTTAAACCAAATGCCACCGAGCGTGCCGGTGCTGAAACAGCCAGCGGATAATCGGGATCAAAACCGCTCTTTGTTGCTTTCCACAGCACTCCCAGGTTATTTGCATACAAGTAGAGTTCCACGCTCTTAAGCGGCAATTTCCTGAATACTTCTTTTCTGAAAGTATAGGCCATGCTGATATCGTTAAACCGTATGTGATCGCCCTTTTCTACCAGTATGGAAGAAAGCCTGTAAAAATTATCACGGTTGGTATTGGCAGCGGCAGGAACCGAAGGAACAGCGGTGATTAACTCATCGCCTGACTTTTGCCAGCGCAGGGCGTAATCACCATGCCCTGAGGCCAGCCCCTGGTCTGAAGCATAGCGTATGGAGCCTCTCCTGAAATAATAGCCCAGGCGGTAGCTGATATTGGCAGATATCCTGAGGTCTTTCCATGCCAGGGTATTGCGCAGGGCGCCATATATCTGCGGCCTCGAGGAGCCGTGATAGCGCAGGTTTTCGGGTGTTGCTGCCGTACGCATTGCTGTATAATCTTTAGAAGGATTTCCATTTAAATACCCCATTGGGTCCCCCGTTTGAGGGTCAAGTCCATACCACTCATAACTGTAAAGCGCATAGAGAGGCTTTCCTACCAGCGGGCCGCCCGTATTTTCAAGAAAACTGAGCGCCGTTCCCTTCAATTCATAGGCGCTCACTTCATCCCGGCTGTAGCTGAACAGGTAATCGGTACTCCATTGAACTTTGCCATTCCTGTTCCGGGTTCTGAGCATTATATCTACCCCCTCGCCACGGGTATTGGCATAATTACCTGTAAAGCTTGAAATACCACTCGAGGGAGGAAAAGGGGAACTGCCGATCAGGTCGATACCTGTTTTACGATAGTACTCTAAACTTCCCGACAATATCCCGCTGAAGGCGCTGAAATCTATCCCGCTGTTGATGATCCTCACCCGCTCCCAGCGCAGATCGGCATTGGGCGGGTTCTGAACAATAGCATAAGGCTGCCGGGTCAGTGCCGAATTACCATTATTATATGATGCAGTAGTATAGG
The DNA here is from genome assembly GCA_036677005.1 of Pedobacter sp. GTDB lineage: Bacteria > Bacteroidota > Bacteroidia > Sphingobacteriales > Sphingobacteriaceae > Daejeonella. The sequence continues at coordinate 43,213 of JAKFBV010000107.1, read as the reverse complement.
CCGAAACATCTTTGTTCACATTGCCATTATAACCATAAGTCAGCCTGAGTTTAAGATAGGGCAGCCAGGCTATCTTATAAAAACCTTCATCACTCAGGTTCCAGGATAATCCTGCAGAATACAGGGGCACTCCCTTCTGGTTGGCCGACACCCCGAAGAGGTTACTGCGATCGAGCCTGCCGCTTAGGGAGAGCGTATAACGCGAATGATAAGTATAAGACCCGTTACTATAGTACGATAGAAAGCGATCTGAAAGATCCGACTGCGAATTCAGTGCCGGGATGGTCATCAGCTGGGCCGGGTAAACAAAACGTTTAAACGAAGAGATATGATCAGCAAGTGCACTGCTGGCATGATCCTCATCATAGCCATACAGGCGTGAACCGGCTCCGTTTGTATTCCTGTCGCGAAGCTCAGAACCGGCCAGTATAGCAAGGCTGTTCTTATTCCATATTTTATTGTAGTTCAGCTGAGCCCGCAGGTCATGGCTCATCGATCTCCCGCTGTTCCTGTCCAGTATTCCTCCAGCGGGTATTGGACGGGTAAAAGAACCATTGGCATTGATCTCAGTCAGGTTATTGATCATATCGCGGGCATAGTAACTTTCAGGGCTATTATGATCGCGCAGCTCGTTCATACCCTGGCTGTACTGGTACAGAAGCTCGGCTTTCAATCCGGCGGAAAAACTGTATTTCATCCCCGTACTGATCCGTGTTTCCGACAGCCGGGTACTATTATCGTTCAATCCGGCTTCATCCAGAGGCCGGTATTTCCAGTCGGGTAAACCCATTGCTCCAGCTTGCTGCACAAAGCCGCTCCGGTAGGTTTTAATGGTGGCTAGATGAGTCCCGTCATCGGCCTTAAAACGGGCGTATGGGTAAAGAGGCTGGGTAGGACTCATATAGAGATCACGGGTATCTACCGCATTATTCCGGGCATTACTCCCCGTATAATATACTGCAGCCGATAGTTCCAGCCTGTTCTTAAAAAGTGCATAGGTATTCCCTGCATTCAGGGTGACGCGCTGGTAGATATCGCCCATACGGCTGCTTAAATTCCGGTCATACCCCCCCGAAACGAAATACTTCTGACTTTCGCTCCCTCCCCTGATGCTCAGGGCATACTGCTGGTAAAGGGCCTCGCGATACAGCTCATCACGGTAATCGTTGCGCACATCACGGTTTTTAAGCGCTTCGATCTGCGCATCGGCTTCCGCGGCAGTGAGCAGGCCATCGCGTTTGGCTATGAGCAGCTCCACAACAGGTGTTAATGGCGCTTTAACCAGCGAGGCTTCGGCGCTCTTATAAAAACCTCCGGCAAACAGCCTTTTTTCGGTCTCGATATAGTCGGCCGTAGTTAGTGCCGGCTGGTAGAACAGATCAGGCCGGGCGCTCAGATTAAAGTTCGAATTAAAGCTGATGCTGGCAGGCTGCTTATAATTTCCTTTTTTGGTGGTGATCACAATTACCCCGTTACCCGATCTGGCCCCCCAGATGGAAGCCGCAGCCGCATCCTTAAGCACGGTAATACTTTCCACATCATTCGGGTTCAGGGTGTTAATGTCCCCCTCCCATGGGAAATTATCGATCACAATGAGTGGCGATGATGCCGAGAGAATGGTGCTTCGCCCGCGGATACTGATCGGCTCCGTATCTCCCCGGCTGTCCCGGTTAAATACGAGTCCGGGCACTACATCCTGCAGGCGCGAGAGGATATCGGTGCTCACACTCCGGTTAAGGAGCTTATTATCCAGCTGTACAAATGATCCTGTAGCACGCTCTTTGGGGATCTCCTGGTAACCGGTGGACACTACCACTTCCTGAAGCTCGGCGGCATCCTCCTCTAAGGCGATGAGCAGAGCACGGCTGAGGGGCAGTATCACTGGCAGCTCCTTTTTCAGGTAACCGATATAAAACACTTCCAGCATCACTTCCCTTGCAGGAATAGTGAAGCTAAAACTGCCATCGGCCGCAGTGCTTGTGCCCAGGGTAGTCCCCTTTACCCGGATGCTGACTCCCGGAAGCCCCAAACTGTCGCGGGCAGCAATAATTTTCCCGCTCAGGCGGTTCTGTGCCTCTGCACAAAAACAGGCAGCAAGCAGCAGGATGAATAGGATATATCTTTTCATATTGAATGGTTTTAGGTTTTAAAATGGTTTACCGGTCGCTCAGCACCAGCATATCAATACTCCGCTCGGCTGAAATAAATTTCAGGCCGTATTTTTCCAGTTCCCTGTTCAGAGCATCCACATCATGCAGGGGGGCATTGACCAGCAGATCAACCGGACTGTTGCTGCCGCTTTCATTAATAATGGGATAAGGATGTTTCTGCAGGTAAATAGTATTGAGCCTTGAAAAGAAGAGATCAAGACTTACATTCTGCATCCTGCAGCCGAACACGTTAAAGTTTGATGAGGAGGCTCCCCCGCTGGTTTTAAGCTTCAATCCCCCGGGAAGAACAGAAAGCACGAGGCAGGTTTTGTTCTGCTTTTCCACGCTCGCACTATACTGCGGAATCAGTCTTTCAAAATCCTGCTGCATAAATTTATAGGCCTCAGAGGCGATCCGGGGTGGCAGGATGATCTCGTAGCAATAGGTATTTTCTTCCTGCCATCGCAGCTGGTTTAATCTGGTTTTAGGCAGGCTGTCGGGAAACCTAAAGCGGGAAAGGTCCTTAACGTTTAACAGGATGCGTTTAGGCCCGTAATACTGCTTCCCTTCGCCATAGGCCATGGAGTAGAACCAGAGCAATGTGGTATTACGCAGGGCTGCCCTGAAGCCCTTATTACTTCCTGCTTTCTGAACGGTAAAACCGGGGGGCAGGCCGTTCTTAAATGGGGTAAACAGGGTATGATAAGGTACACCAGGCCATTCGCCCCCGTTGCCGTTTATAAAAAGTGGTTTCGCCTTATCATAGGGGAGCATCACATCCGTTTTTGCTGCAATGGTATTAAAACTACCCTGTTCAAGAGCAGCTTTGATGCGGCTTTCGCTAACCTCTTCAAACCCTGTTATGGCCTTTACTTTTCCTTCAGGACCAATCCATACATAATGCGGCAGGGTGGTATGCGGAAAAAGGGCATGCAATACCGTATCGCTCACTACTTCGGGCAAAGAGTAGAGGGCCTTTTTCTGCTTCTGTAGTTTGTCCATAAAGACTTTGACCGTCTTTACATCCTGATAGCTTACCGAAATAAATTGCACCTTCCCCTCAAAAGCCTTCTGCAGGCTGTCCATTTTAGGGATCATGGCCACACAGGGTGAGCACCAGGTCGCCCAGAAATCCAGTATCAGCAGCTTCCCCTTAAAATCAGAAAGTTTTGCACTGGTGGTTTTATAATTAATGATATTGTTAATCGTAATATCCGGTACCGTATCCCCGATCTTCAGGGCTGCCGTTTGAGCCCGGGCGACGCTGCTTAAAAAAAGGCAAAGCGCGGCCAGGACGATGGTTTGTATCGTTTTTTTCATGTGTTTACTTGGTTAGTAGTTTTAAGAAAAGTCCCGGCTTTCGCCGGGATGACAGGACAATGATTGTCATTGTGTGAATGCCTCTGTCATTGCGGCGGAAGCCGCAATCATTCCGGGTGACGCTTGAAGGAAGCGTAGATGTGATTTTCAGAAACCTTGTCGGGAAAGGTGTTCTCCTCCCCTTCCTGGTTCTGTGGCCCGGCGAGCTGCTCCTGCAACTCATAAATCGCTGGCAGCACCTCTTCCAAAGCTTCGAAATAATCAAGCAGGCGTTTCCTGTTGTGCATGCTTTGTTTGGAATAGCATCCACCCAGCATGACTGTAAACACACGGCTCAGCATCTCATCGGCTTCCATGAAATTGTAGGAGGAACAGAAGTTTCGCAGGTTTTGAAAAGCTGCTTCTTGTTTGGATTGGCGGTTTGGTGTACTCATATGTCATTATTCATATGAGTCCTGAGGTAAGCAGTACAATAAATGTGGGACCTGCAAACCGTGGCTACACTAAAGTTCTCACGCCTTACGTAACACGGAATTACAGCAGGTCCCACATCTATTTCAATGCACGAATATAGTACATCTACACATAGACATGGGTATTATTCTGCTGCCCTGCGTTACGGCGTGAGAAGGTAGCCGCAAGACTCTAATTAATACCAACTATCTATATCAAATATAAAAAATTATTTCATAAATAAAAATTTCATGGTCAAATTGAAATGATTATACACACCAAATTGCTTGTATGAGCGAATTGGCAATAAATATTGTTGGTGCTAATGTTAAGTCGATAAGAAAAGCGCTTGGACTATCACAGCTTAATTTTTCTATCGTTACAGGACTCTCTAAAGCGAGTATAATTAATATTGAAAGCGGCAAAAATGGTTATAACCTTAAACTATTAGAAAGTATAACTTCCTTTACAAAGTATTCTCTTAATGATCTATCAAACAAATATTTTAAGCCCGATGTCAACCTAAGGGATAAGTTGGGCAAATTGTATAAGCATAGTGAATTCTCACATATATTAAATTGCCCTCCAGAGATTGTTTATGCTATAGAATTCAAGCTTCTTAAAAGTGATTTTATAGATCAGCCAAAAGAAATTAGCCAGATAAAATCTTTCTTTGAGAGATTTGGATGGACATATAGTGGCACTTCAATTTCAAATGCTTTAAAGAGAATGCCGGATTTAATTGAGATAAGGAAGCATGAGAGTAAGGGGAATACTAATGTTTATTCTCGAAGGTGACTTCATTAATTACCTTTTCGTGATCAGGATCTTTCCATTTGTGCAGTTCGTATAGAGCTGGTAATAATTCTTCCAAAGATTCTAAAAAATCAAGTAATTCCACTTTCTCAACCTCATCACTAGATCCTGTTGTAACATGATCGAATAACTTGTTCAGGTTTTCTTTACATTGATCCAATGTGTAGGAATATATGAAATTATTGAAATTGTGAACTGATCTCGCTTGTGTCAGTAGAGTTTTATTGGAATTCATAATTGGTTTTTCAATTATAAATATTTTCGGGGGAAAGGGAGAAAGGAATGAGGGAACGGTAGGTTGACTTCCCGGTTACCAATTTGGTTTGACCGGCACCTAAAATTAACAAAACAATCTGTAACAGTGGCAACAAGCGTAATTCTATAAATGATTAATCAATAAAATTGATTGAGGCCCCACTATTCTGTTTAAATATTTTAATTTTCCCAAATGATACTTAAAACAAAGTTGTGCCTGTCAGAATAAATACACTTTTCAAAAAAAGGCCTATCTACATCTCTGTCCCGTACATTTTCAAACCAATCATTAGCTGTAATAGGAAGTTCATCGTTAAACTTCTCCTTACTTGAAAAGAAAGCCCCTGCCAGTGTGTAACGAGGTACTAATCCGGAAGGTTTTTTTAGCCATTTGAATGGAAAATCATGACTGTATTTAAACCATTTTACCTTTCCATTAACCGAACATACCAGCATAATAGGATGTTTATCGATTGTCATTAATTTAAGTACGGTGGCGGTAATACTTGTTTGGTATTTTGCGGATAAGTCTTCGATAAGTTTAAAATTAAATGGTCTTTTTAAACAATCCTGCTTAATTCGGCTTTCGGGCAGTAAGAGGCTTGCAGCAAAATGGTCCGCTTCAAGTTCAACAGGATTTCTAGAAGAAAAGTCTGTAAAAGATGGATGAGACGGCGCTCTGCCGCTTAATAAAACTCGTCGATGCTCGTCGATGTAGTAATGCCCTAATTCATGTGCAAAGGTGAACCTTGACCTTGGATGGTCAGCGGCATTTCTTTTAGTATTTATGAAAATATGAAAGGCGCTGTCTTCCTGCTCTATTAATCCGTCAAATGCTTCAGCATAATCTCCATAACAATAGGAAATTCCTGTCCTCTCGGCAATTTGAGCTGGATAAACGGTTCCTCCTGGACAGTAATAGTCTGCTATTGATTCGGCTAATTCGGAAAGCTCAATCTCCTTTTTTCTTGAGAGCATATATCAGGGGTCATTTTTCTTTTTGTTTGATTTCAACTTATCATCAGCCATTTTCTTTTTAACTTCTTCAGAAATCAGTTTTCCTTGCCGGGCAGCTTGTGCCAGATTCGTGTTATATTCTACTTGCTCATCTTCTTGTCTCAACTTAACGGCACCTTTAAAATGTCTTTTACTCAAAAAGCTGGTAGGGTCCTTCAAACGTTCCGGTTGTACAATTTTGTTATCCTTAACGTCATATTCAATTCTCCTAAAATCAGCAGCAGTCCTCGGGAAGACAAATCCCAACTGCCTTAATGCTCTGCCAATGTTATCATCAAACAGATCTTGCATATTGTCAATTTCGTTGTTCATAATCTGGATTATTGTCTAATAAACATTTTTGGTTGCAGTTCTTCTTTGATTGCTTTACGGAACTTTTCTAAGATTTTACGAATATTTTCGCGAGTTGTTCCCCATTTTTCTACAAGATCGTCCAGGACAGCGGCCGGGGTATATTTACCAGGAATATAATAATTATAAACTGACAGAACGATATCCCGATCCCGGTCTGGCAACTTACTCAGGTAATCCCTGATTTTTGAAAGGTTTTTGGAGTCCTCCACATCAGTAGCGGGAAATTCGATATTTGATACTTCATTTTGTTCAGTCATCTCTAATTGCTCGATGAACTCATCATAGTCCTCACTGACGTATTTACCAATAACCTTCTTCTCAATAATATAAGACTCTGACAATTCTCCGGCATCTGAAGACTTTTTATACGCATCATCTAGGAAATGGTCGTAGAAAATTCGCACCATGATGGTCGTCATCCATTTCTGAATGGAAAGTCGAATATTAGCTGGGTTACGTACTTTTCCAATTTTAAACGTTGAAGCTTTGTTATACACCATATTGAAGGTATCTGATAATAAATCCGCGGCGATATCCTCATCCCTGGTCACTTGCTTGGCAATGGTGAACATTATATCCCAATAACGGAAATAAATTTTACCATATGCTACCATTGCCTCGTCAGGAAAATCTGTCTTGAGCCCCATTAGCTCAATTAGATAATCATCAGATTCACTACCTACTTGCGATTCACTTAGCGGTATTCTTGTCATTGTGAAAGTCTGTATAGATATAACAAAAAAGCGTGATTCTTCATCTGTAATTTGATGATTCACACATTTAGGTATATAGGTTAAGGTGAATGTAATAAAAATATCACCATTTATTATTCATATTGTAATTGTTATTCCATGGCCAGAGAGCACGTAAATCATAATGATATAAATCAATACGCAAAGGACAAAGTAAACTTACCAAAAGAATGGGCCGATGAATACAGGGCTCAGGCTGGCAGAGTACGTGACAGAGTGACTACCTATCTTGCTGAACATCCTGACTATACATTAAAAAAAAATCAATTATCAGGCAGCCTAGCCAAAGGCACCGCTTTGAGAAACTTGAATGACATCGACATGGCATGTTATATAACCTGCTCAGACACTCTTTCTGATACAAAGGCGCTGTTAGATTACTTGGCAGAAAGATTACGTAAAGCATTCCCAAATATTCAGCCTGAGCAAGTGCAACCTAAAACCTATTCTGTAACTATTTCTTTCAAAGGGTCAGGTTTGGATGTAGATGTTGTGCCGATTATATACGATAACAATCCCGATTGGTACGGAAAATTGATTAGCCAGGATGATGGTTCATTCTTAGAAACATGTATTCCCAGGCATCTGGAATTTATCAGGAAACGCAAAGCGTCAAAACCGATACACTTTGCACAAGTCATCCGCCTTGCCAAACAATGGGTAAAAAATATGAAGGCAGAAAACAGCAATTTTAAGTTTAAATCATTTATGGTCGAATTAGTGATGTCAAAGTTGCTGGATGATGGAAAGGACTTTTCTGACTATCCAGAAGCCTTACAAAATTTTTTCACCTATTTGGCTACTAGTGATCTGAAGGAACTCATCTCGTTCACCGATTATTTTTCAAGATCACAGGTTCCTTTATTTACCGAACGAGTAAAGATCATCGATCCGGTTAACCCCAAAAATAACGCGGCAATATTATACACTACCCAACAAGCGGATGCCATTGTTGAGGCAGCCTTAAATGCAGGAGATGCCATTGATGCTGCCCTTACTGCTACTACTAAAGAAAAAACTGTTTATTACTGGCAAAAAGTTTTTGGCCCTTCATTTCAAATTTAATCAATATGAGCACTAGTTTTACGACCTCTGGAACACAAACATTCACACTAACACATGCTAAATACCTGGCATCGAAGGTGGTGGCTGATTTAAAACGAATCCAACGTTTTTATGGTTCTCCCAGCGATTCAACAATTGCTGACTATGAAAATGAACTAATAGAATTTTTGAAAAAAGGCTACTTATCAGAAGTAACTTATGGTTTTCAGAAAGATGAGAAATGGATAGAACCAACACTTCGTTATACTACTAGAGATTTAGCTGGAATGATCAATGGAGATGATGATCCAGGCAATATCAAGCCAAACGCCAATATTTCTGGGGCATATTTTACATCCTACTTAATCAAGAATTCTGCTTACTATAATCTGGCTTCAGCTGACCAGGATAGTTTTCAAAATTCTCTGCCCTTCAAGCGTACGGGCGCACCTGCCCCAGGACTTGTCGGTTACTTAAGTTCTGATAAAACCTATTCCTCTGGAGGAAGATCATTAGACCGTTCATCAGTTAAAAATTACTAAATGGAAAATAATAAACCATCATTCTCGGAATTGTTTGAGCCAATTATTAGCTATCCAGATCCAGATATGCAGAGCCGCTTGGAATTGTTGATTGGTCTTGACGGCACGAAAGAAACGATTAAAAAAATATTAAGTTTATTGGTGAACCCCAACGGGGTTAAACAATGGGCCAATACCTACCATAAAGGAGCTGGAAGAATATTGAACTTTGTTACTCGCAGGCCGCCGTTGATAATTTTGGCAGGCGATGTTGGCTCGGGGAAATCGGAGCTTGCCTATACTATAGGAGATGCAGTTGCAAGGCAGGAAAAGATAGACGTAGACCTATATCCTTTAAGTTTGGCCACTAGGGGCAATGGGCGAGTTGGCCAAATGACAGAACTCATCACTGCTGCTTTTGGTTATACGTTAGAGCGGGCCAAGAAATTAAAGAATGAAGCAGGCAAATCTGGGGGTGCGGTGATATTATTGGTTGATGAAGCAGATGCTTTGGCGCAATCGCGGGAAAATGATCAAATGCATCACGAAGATAAGGCGGGGGTCAATGCCTTTATAAGGGGGATAGACAGTTTAGGCAACGGGAAATACCCCGCTGCAGTCATTATGTGCACCAACAGACCAAATTCACTTGACCCTGCTATTAAACGAAGAGCCGCAGAGATCGTTTACTTCATCAGGCCTAATGATGAATCTCGTCATCTGGTATTAGATGAGCCCTTAGCGGAACTTGGATTTTCAACAAAAGACATTGATGAAATCGTAGGGTTAACCGGAGCACAAAAAGGATTGACATATGGTTTTACATTCTCGGATTTAGTGCAACGCCTGCTTCCAGCTTTTGTACTTGATGCTTATCCGAATAATCCTGTGGATCCCAAAAGGGCAATAGCCATCACTAAATCCATAATGCCTACAGCACCTTTTAAAGAAACCTACTACTAAGATGACCAATAAAATTAAACTGAAGGATTTATTCTCAGGCCTCCAAAACCAAATGTCTGCCCAGTTAAGCACCAACCGGGAATATATTTTGCATTCGGGTTCGAAAGGAGACTCGTTGGAAGATACCTGGATTGAGTGGTTACGGAAATATTTACCCAATCGATATTGTATCGATAAGGCCATCATCATTGATAGCAGCGGCCAGCTAAGCGACCAGATCGATCTTGTCATTTACGACCAACAATATACGCCCTTTGTCTTAACACAAAATGGCATTCACTATATTCCAGCTGAAGGCGTCTACGCGGTCTTTGAGGTTAAACCTGACCTCAACGGTTCCATTATGTCTACTGGTGATAGCATTAGTTATATTGAATATGCAGGCAGGAAAATTGAAAGCGTCAGACGCTTAAAACGTACTACCACTGCTATCATTGATAGGGGTAAAAAATATGATCCAAGACCGCTCACTAAAATAGTAGGTGGCATATTGGCAAGTACAAACACGATAAAAAAAATAGAGACACTTGAAAAGCATTTGAAAGCATTAAGTGGTTTACAAGGAATAGATATGGGGTGTGCTGTCGATTATGGCTCTTTTTTTATTGACCATACAGGTGAAGAGGATGTGAAGACTACTGATTACATCCAACGCATCAATGACTATTATAACACTAGGGTCATTAACGATATCGAATTCAGTAAATCTGATGTGTCATTAGTGTCTTTTTTCTTTCAGTTACTACGCTATCTCCAACAGAGTATAGGGACTGTGGCGGCGATTGACCTTGCCGAATATTCAAAAGCGATAAAATTTGAAATAGATGAAGAACTATAAAAATATACTTCTAATTCTTGACGAGATATGGTACGGCTCACTTTGTTAGATTACACCCCACTGTCCGATAGAGTTAGCGCAGCACTCGGATTATTCAATGCATAAGAGTCTTCAAACTCATTTTCAAAATGGCACTGGTAATGGTTCGCTAAGAATAATTCAAATTTTGAAATTACCCTGAAATTCGACATGTTCCGCAAATTATGTCGAATTCCAGGGTTTTAAACCCCGATTTTATCAGGAGTATGGGTTGTGCAAGCTAACATCCCAACAGCGGAGTAAAAAGATTTGTTTTAGTTTGATCATACGGATAGTTTCTGCTGCCATCTGTTTTGCGGTTTAATCCTCAAAGAACCTTTAAAAAGAAAAACCGGTGGTCAATATGCCGGAACGGCATACTGACCAGTTAAAGAGGGCGAAAAAGATGACATTCCGGAATGTTGACCAGCGTTAACTCGCTTAATTATCGTCATTTAATTGAAACAAGCATCATTTTACTGGTCAGCATCAGTGGAATCACTGGTCAAGATGCTCTGGAATACGCAAGCACTCCCACACACAGCTAAAACTGAGGCTTCTCACCAAGTTCAGGCATAACTATGGAAGGTTCATTATAAATTTCACGAAGCAAATCTTTGTAACTGTTATCGAAAGTTAAATCGTTTCGCAGGTCAAGATGAATATATTGTTGCATAAATTCCGGGATACTTTCCGTATTTGACCCTGCTCTTAAAACCGGAATAATTTTCTCATTGCCGGTTTGATTTTGATATAGCGTGTTATTCATTATTGAATATTCATAACCAACTCCTCCATCCCGTTTATCAGCTTTAAGTTTATAATTCGGTGTAAAAATTATAATGATCCTCTCAGCTACCCTGATACCATTTTCTACAAAATGTGTGATGCTTTTACCCGCTTTAAGGTGGTACTTATCTAATATAATATCAATCCCGTGTGATCTTAAACGATTGGCAAGGTTTAGTACCCATTGTTGGTGGTCTTCATCATCCCACGAATAGGAAATAAAAACCTTTGGGTTTTGGCTAACCTGGGAATCAGCAGCTATTTGTGATACATCTTGCTTCGTTGATACACTTTCCATGCCCATCAATATTCTTACCTGTTTGACTTTTTCAGCTTTAAATGGCTGTAGCAGGTCTAGGAAACGGAGAATAACGTTCGTCCGTTCATTATCATTGAGGGCAATCAAAATGTCGTAGTAATAAATCTTGCGGCTTGTACTTTTCCCTTCGCTGTTTCGCTGGTCAATATATTGCGTGTAATCAGGATGATATGGTTTGACCTCCTTAACAACATTTATAAATCGGGGACCGGAAAAGTAGGTGGCAACATCATCCTTGTCATTTATTAGCTCAAATAGGCGATTAAAGATTTCGATCCAATTCACAGGTAGTTTTACATTAGGGTTGCTTAGTTCTGTCGCCAGTTTTTCATCTTTATACTGCTGGATGACCTTTTTACTTTCAGGTTCTTCAGGAAAAATTCTAGCATAATTGATAGCCTCACTAATAGACTTTCTTTTCGCTAATTCAATGACCAATGTTTTATAATTAGCATCAGTTAATAGGTAAAACTTGCCATGATGGAGTACATACAGTGTATCCAGAAGATCACAAGTAGCCCTATCAGTAAGGGTATAGTCTTTTACTTTACTAAAGAAAGCATTTTCAAAAACTTGCCCAGCATGTGTTAAAAGAGTATCACCTTTTATTGTTTTCCTTTGCAAGTAAAGTGCGTCAAGGATCTCCTTCCATTGCTCTGTAAAAATTAACTGGTATAATGTTTCCTGACTGTACATTACAATAATTTGAGCTTAAGATCGCAAATGAAGTTAGGTGTTTTACCTATTATTTTTATTAATATGCTTTATTTAATTAATAAATGCTGCAATGAAGGGTCATTTAATATCCGTTCCATTTCTGACTGTAATAATCCCTGAATATCCTGTTTAATCTCCATATAATTATCCTGAACCATTTTGCTATCAACTTTACGTATTACAGGGATTTGCTGATAGGTTTCTGTTTCCCTGCTTATGCAAGCGTAATAATTGTTTGATCTGACTCATTACTTTTGCTTTTCCGGCCATCAAGCGTTCTGTTTAGGTGAAGAATATCACCTAATAAACCAAAACCTGGTTAAACAAGGGGTCAGTATGCTCCGGTACAGGCTCTCTTAAATCCTAAAGGGGGGTCAGCATCCTCCGGAATGTCAGCAAATCGCAGTAGAGATTAAGCTTGTTAATCCCTTAAATTTATTCCCGTTAGCTGGGGTCAGCATGCTCCGGAATATCCAATTATGGACAGGTTGGCAGCTTCTGCTCACAGAATAGCCCTTACGGGCAAGTCTCTGAGAAATAAAAAAAATCATTAAGTTTGAATAATATCACTTTTGCTTAGTGTTGATACGGCCGGTCTGGCTGGCGTACTTTGCTCCGGAATAAATGGGGTACTTTGGCGCGGAACTCTGGGATACTTTCGTCGGAATATCTATTTGAGAAAGTCTTATTCAAAATATTTAAACTCCTCAACCAATAATCTGTAAATTTCTGCCTTTACATTTTTGGTAAGCTTTGTAATTTCTGTGAAAATACCCTGCAAGTCTGCCAGGCCTTCCTGCTCTGCGTATTTTTTAATTTGTATAAGACCGCTGTACGGGGTTAAAAAATCCGCGTAATCAAAATATCTAAAATAAGGTTCGTTTTGCAAGCCCACATTCTCCATAAACTGACCTTTGCAGTAATTTAGGTTCCAATGGCTGTAAAGCTCTTTTATTTTTTCAACCAATAAACAAGCGGCATTTGGTTCTTTTATAATTTCAGCATCCAGGGTAGTGCTCCAAAAGCTTTCTTTATTTGCTGGGCAAAGCGGGTTATCAACAAATACTTCCGGTGCTCCCACTACCGGGTTATTTGCTTCAAACTTTGTAACTATACAACGGTTTTCGGCAAGCACAAAAGCAAAACAAAGTGAGTACCAGTATTTTTCCAAATTGTTTTTTATTTTTGGAGGCCAAATATCATACATATTCGCCCATAGCGGATACTTACCACTAATGTTTTTACCAAGTGCAAACCATGAGATTATAGCCTTCGCACTATCTAAATCGTAACTACAAAAACCCCTATTATCACTTGGGCCGTTAAAGCATTTTAAGAGGTTAATTTTAAGTATTCTATTGTCTAAATAAAACCAAATTCTATCTGGCTTATTTGAAAGTCTATTACAAGGATCTTGTTTTATTCTGACCGGTGTGGTATCATCCATAAACCCGACAAAAGTTCCATCGGTAAAGCCATGAGGAGCCTTGATCCTGAAATGTCTATCATCTTTTAGTGCAAAGCCACTAATTATTTTAATTGATTCTTCATTCTTGTTTCTGTTGCGATATAGATTGAGTCGAGGTTGCTCAATCAATTTACCTTTATATAAAATCTCCGGTAATGAATCCCTTATTTCACCTTTGGAATTATCAAGTTTCACCTCTTTTGTATCTTTTAATACCTTCTTTAAATCAGCTTCTATCTTAATATCTTCATCATTCCAGTTAATGTTTAAATCCGGCCGGCTCAAACCGGTTAAATCGGAAACTACAACCGTATTTTCATTTCCGGCTGCATTGGGTTCGTACATCCAAATAGTAAAAGCAAGGGGCCATTTGCCGTCCAGCTTAAACCATTCGTTACTGGTTACAATAAACCCGCTATGGTATTTAAAATGCCTGTCCCAAATTTGCCGGAACGATACATACGTAGGCCGGGGTATCAGCCAGGAGGTAGGTGTAAATATCATCACCATAGGACTTAGTGCTGCATTTTCATTATGCTGCACTTTCGCCATTTCCAGGATCTGGCCGAGAAAAGCGAGGTAACGTTCTTTTCCGGCATCTTCACCGGTTAAAGCCAGAATAGAAGGATCAATTTGATAATGCGATTCCGTTTGTTCTCTTACTTCCTGTTTTTCGTCTGTATTTTTATAAGGCGGGTTTAACAGGAAAGCAAGCGGCTTGTCAAGGTTGATATTTTTAAGCTTTAATTCCTTTTTTAATTCAGCTAAGTAATCAGCGGCAGGATGATCAATAAAATTTAAGCCTTTATTATCTGAAGTTTTAGGAACGATAGTAAAACCCGATTCCACATGAAAGGGATCGGCTTTCATCCTTCGTTCAATGGTGCGCAATAAATCCGGCTGCAATTCCGAAACTATTTTGTGTTTCAGCTTGCCCCGCCAACTGCTTACCAGGTTACCTGAGCCTGCGGCAGGGTCAAATACAATATAATCTTCGTTAATATTTCCGGGAAAATGATGCTTGGCAAACCACAGTGCAAACTTGCTCAAATTGCGGTCAGTAAAAAAGATACCATGTTGTTTTACATACTCCGGGGCAATGACTGCCATTACCTCGTCAAAACGGCTGAAATAATAATCAACAGTCAATCCGCTGCCCTCGTTGGTAAAAACGTATTGAGTTTCAATGAATTTTTTAAAATCTCGTAAGTGTTTTGGAGCGATTACAACTTCCTCACTCATACGATTACCCTTAAAACCAACGACACGCATTTCGCCGGTTTCATTTTCAGCAACGGTAGATGTAATGTCCCAATAAGGAACTATGGCGTAAAAAGCATGTACTGCATCAATTGGATTTTCAAAAAATGGTTTCATACGCTCAATCGTGTTAATGAAATTGTGCGTATTTATCTGCAGCCTGTCCGAATTAAGGTTGTTAAGGATCTTTAGTATTTCATACGATTCCGTGGTAATGTTTCGGTCGCCTTGAAGGTCGCGGGGCTCTAACCAATAAAAAGAGGCATTTTTAATTTCCGTCTTGTTTGCATTAGTTGTTTTCCTGGCATTGTCTTTGCCAACTGCACTAGGCGCAAGTTGGGCATTTGCAGTATGTGCTAATATGGTTGCATACTCAGGTAACTTATTCAGTTTCCAGATGGCAACAAATTGATGAGCAACAACAATAATGGTATTATAAGTGAGCCCGAACTTCTTGTGGTAGTGCAATGCCTGGTAAAAACCTTCAAGCCATTGCGAAAAGTCTGTTTTTGACTCAATGATCAATTGGCCTTCCACATAAATGTCAGCGCCCTTTGCATCGTTCTCAATTTTAAACTTGTCCTTAAACAGCTTATGAAAAAGAGGGTATAAATTATGCTGGCGTGATTTCTCGCTGCTCTCGCTTCTAAGGTATTCTCTGAACTTGTCTAATTCTTCGCTTACTGATTGTTTGGCCATAAGAATGGTTCAAAGGATTTGTCTGGGGCTTTGCGATTATGTGTTAAAACGAAAAAGGGATTAGACGCATTCATGTTTAATACTTACTGGTATTTTTAGCTCTGCTGTTCGTCATTTCATTGTTTTAATGCGTCAGGATTTCCGATAAGGTTATTTATTGCATTCCAATCTTTCTGCTCTTCTTCGTTTTTTTCTTGGGTGTTTGCCAAATACTTAATCTTCTCATAAAATGCAGTGTAGAAACCTTTCAATGTTTTTTCATACACAATGTCGGTGTGTTCAATTCTAAAATCTTCAAATGAAATTGTAAAACCTATTTCAGAATTAAATATCACATTCAATAAAATTTCTTCTGTCAGAATTAACGATGCATTTTCTTTTGGCTCAATTTGATTTGTCTTAATATCAAACTCGTATTTTTTTAATTGTTTTTTAATGATTGTTGTCTTGTGAACCTTTCCACTTTCTGAACTTCGCTTGTGTGTGATTGAACTTTCCAATTCTCCAATATCTTCTTGTGTAATTGGTTTTACTGTGAGCAATTTTTGTCTTTGCTTATTTACTATTCGGTTTACAAACTTCTTATTAAAATCTTCTGAATCGTAATAGCTAACTTTGTAAGGCGAATTGTTTGATTTGATTTTTGTAAGAGGTCTGAAAATTTCGTTCACTTCTTCCTCTGAAAAATTACTTTTAATTATTTCAATATCGGTGTCAGCTAAAGGATTTATAAAAATCTCATTGTGGTATTTGGCAACCACATTTGCTTTCAATTCCAACACTTCTTTTTGTTCGCCTTCTCTTGAAAGAAAATCATTGGCAATAGAAAATTTAAAACTTCCATAAGCCGAACCTGTAACCAATGGGTTTACTAACTTCTCAACTTCTTTTGCAAATGATTCTTCAACATCTTTTCCAACTTCAATAAGTGTTTTGAATTTTGAAACGGCATACGCTTTCAATGATTTCAAATAATCTTCTGAAAAGTTTTTTATCATTTCTAAACTAACCGAATGCCCAAATGCCATTGTAGAAGGTTCAATTACATAATGAACACTACGCTGCCGTAACAGGTTTAAGTAATTGTATTCTCGGCTTGCTGCATCGGCTGTCATGTTGCCTAATGAAACAACAAGTTCCAAAGCATTATTGAGTTGTTCTTTTATGAGTGCATCTTGAATATTCAGTAACCCGAAAAAGATAAATTTTTTGGCTTGCTCAATTTGTCCTGCTTTTATATTTAGGTAAGCAGCACTACGAATTACAACACTCCGTGTTGGTTCTAAATCGGGTTTATCAAAATAAAATTCTGCAACCTGACTTTCCAATGATGCTGCTTCCATGTATAAGTCAAAAGCAGCAGAATAATTTCCTTGCTCCAAAGCTTGCTTTGCTTTGAAAGAAAAATCCATTGCCTCCTGATGTATTACTTTAGGTTTCATGCATGAATTTCTTTTACAGTTGTTGGTGTATTAAACAGCGTTACAATTACGGAAGAAGATTTGTCTTTTTTTCCTCCTCGGTTTATTTGGTCGTGTTTGTCCTTTATTCTTCCTTTCAAAGTGTTTGTTCTAGATTCTTGCAAGATGCCTGATATTTCTACATAGTGATAATCATCTAAAAAATTCAAATCATCATCCGCTGGCTCTGCTTTCTTAAAACGATAATCTACACCGTCTCCGATTTCCGATTGCTCAACATAAGTGTAGTCCTGTAACACCGACATAATAAACCAAGCCATTGCAACACCTCCATGATTTGCCATATCAATTTCCTCTTTCATTGCTGCTTTAGAAAATTTAGAATCCCATTCTAAATTTGCTTTTGTGGCTGTGCCGTCAATGCTAAATTCAATTACTGCCTTTGAATCGCTATGAAATTTATCAAACGCTGTTGCAGCCCACTGGTTGTGAGTAATGATTTGCTCCATAGTTGGTCCATTAAGTTTTTCTTTCGTTAAGTCAATATGATATTCTTCCATAATAGTATTGCAATTTGGTCTCAGTGGTGTCTTTTTTCAGGACCATGCTGTAATTCTATGGTTGTGTGCCGCAGAGTCCCCTTCCTTGCTTATCCCTTAGCTCGGGAGACTCTGCGGAGAACCTAAAAAATTTATCTTAATAAATCCCATTGTTCCAAAAATTGACCCTCTTTATCTTGAAACTGCCTCATGTTTGTATCTCGATGCGGTTGGCCTTTTTTTCCTGGGGTTGCTAACCATATAGCATGTCCATTTTTTAAACTATCTGCAATATATTCGCTTGATACTATAAAATATTCTGGTCTTTCCGTCAAACCTTTAAGTGCAACGAAAATATAAAATAAGTTGTCAGATTTTAGTAATTCAGCCTTTTTACTTAATGGCCAAGAACGGCCTCCATATTGATTTGTTTTTACTTGTATAGCAAAAATCTTATTATTAGAAAGTTTTGAAGCATGAATATCAATGCTGTCATTATTTCTAAGGGTCACGGAAGCCATGAAGCCACGTCTTGAAAGTTCTCCAGCTACAAAATATTCCCCAGCAATTCCAGTGATTCCTTTAGATAGTTTATTTATCATGTTATAATTGTATCGAATTTCAATTAACGTTAATTTCTGTTCATTGTACAATTTATTCCATTCACTGATTTATTTGATTGGTGTTAATTTGTTTATGTAGTCAAATAGTCCTTTAACTTTTGAAATTTCTTTTATTTTATCCTCGCCCTGCAGTGTTGCCAAAAGAGAATTATACTTGTACATAGGTATTCTACTTATAAACATGTATACTGTGGAGTCAGGTTACTTAATTAAGATAATTTCTATTGTTGACCTTTTAGGTTCTGTATTTAAATCCTCGTCTAGTATAGAAAGGAAAGTTGTATTTAATAAAGCTTGATACATCTTAAATGATTTTAAATAATTCCATAGTGTTAAGACAATTATTAAAAGTCCGACGATTATGGATAAATAATTTGAACAGATTCCATTTTGATCCCAAATTAGCCAAGCTAAAATGGCTAGTATTAATCCGATCAAAGTTGTACCCAATCCATGACATACATCAGATAGCCTATCAACCCTAGGATTAATTGCTTCAAGCTTTGATCTTAATCTTGTTTTGGAATACCAATAAGTATTGAACACGCTCCATGCATCACGCTTGCTTATTTTATTGTTTATAATGTTTCCTGCGCTGTCTTTGATTATTAGTTTATCTTTAATGGAAGAAAATAGACCGGTATGATCTAAGGGGTAATAAAAAAAATGACAGATTGCCCAATAAATAATATTATAAATAGCACCAAGTCCACCAGAAACAAAAACAAGCACAGCTATAAACCCTAAAGTACTATCGCTTTCACTTAGTCTTTTGGCGGCTTCTAAATTCGTCAAATAAGTCAAAAAATAAAAAACCAGTAATGATATCACTCCAGGAATTGTGTAACGTAAAAATTTATCAAAATTCATCTTTAAAATATATTTTCAATGCAGACTTTGAATTTAATGGGTTATTGCAACCTTAGAGATCGTACCATTTTCTAGCAATCTCTCTTCTAAAGGTAATGTTTTCCAATCATTAATCCTCTGTCCGTAGTTTTCACCACAGTCCGATCCACTGTCCGATAGAGTTAAGCGCAGCGTCTCTACGGATAATTCAATGAAATCCCGTACATACGGGACAGACTCGTTAAAAAAATACCGTTAATCCGTCCGCTAAGACCGTTCGATAAGAATGATTCAAATAATTCATATTACACGGTATATTCCTTGCGATCAAACAGTTTGGTTCAAAAGAGGGGTTACAGGCAAAATTGGTAATATGCCAGAAGAGGGCTTCAGTATCTCCGGAATCTTCAAGAAGCAATTTATTCATGTTTTGCATGAAGTTTATACCTAGCTGGAAGTAATTCTTTGAGGATTTCTAAAAAATTAAATAGTTGTCCTTATCATCTAAAGCCGCCAGCATAGTGTACATGTAACCTTCCCCCCTTCGAACAGACATATAAACGTCGAATATCATAAATGAAACTTTTAAGTTTAATATATTGAATTAATTTAAAAATATTCAACTTTAAGATTTAACTAAATAATTTAGTATCTTTGTTCCACCAATGCAAGACATAGAAACGCAAGTGGCATTATTCCTACAAGACTTCAAAGATAAGATGAAGTTCTGGGATGTGCTCTTTCGCGATGATAGAGGTAAAAATTCGCAAACGCTGATAGATTTAGAGCTTCGCCCAATCGAACGAAAAGTAGTTCTGGAAACCCTCGAAACAAAAGATTACAGCGAAGGGCCTCTGAAAGAAAAACTAAACGAAGGTTCTGATATGTGGGTTTTTGGCAAGACCGTTAAGAATAAAGAAATATACATTAAAATCACAATGGGAATGACCAACAACAGTGTGATCTGTATTTCATTTCATCTTGCAGAACACAAAATGCGTTATCCTTTAAAATAAAACCATATGAAAAGTCCAATTACAGGAAAAGAAATGATTTTGATCAAGGAGAAAAGATCATTTGATTTCAGGAAGGAAACATTTGACATTGTTTACCATTATTACAAATGCCAGGATAGCAAAGAACAATTCACCACCACAGCATTGGATGAAGTGAATATGAATCAGGTATATAACCAATATCGGGATAAACTCAATATCCCTTTCCCGGATGAAATCTTTAAAATCCGCGAGAAATATGGATTGCCAGCAAGCAAAATGTCGTCCATACTGGGATTTGGCACCAATAGTTATCGTCAATATGAATCAGGAGAAATGCCTAGTGTTTCAAATGCGCGTTTAATTCAAATGATAGAGGATCCTGCGAAATTTATTGAAATGGTAGAATTATGTGTTTGTCTGGATGATAAAACCACATCAAAGTACAGTATGAGGGCTCGCGAATTGATGGAAGAAAAGAATCGCAGTATATTCAATTTCAATTTAAAAAATTATTTACTGGGAAACCATCTTGCAGATATTTATTCAGGATACAGAAACCCGAACCTTGATAAGTTTAGCGAAATGGTAGTATACTTTTCAACACAAGTTCAGCCTTACAAAACCAAAATGAACAAGCTGTTATTTTATGCTGATTTCTTAATGTTCAAACAGAGTTGCTTTTCAATAAGCGGAATGAGGTACAAGGCAATTGAAATGGGTCCAGTTCCCAATAATTTTCAAAGTATATTTGAAAACTTAGCCACCAACGATATAATAGATATACTTTTTACAACGTTTCCACAGGGATATATAGGCGAGCAATTTAAAGCAAGGAAAGACAGGCCGTTTAATGCAAGTTTATTCTCAGAAGCAGAGTTGGAAGTTTTAAATAAAGTTGCAAAAGTATTTAAATCTACAAGAACTAATGCCATGGTCGAATTGAGCCATCTGGAAGAAGCCTGGAAAAAAAATGAAAAAGATAAAAATGCTATTAGTTATGAATATGCTTTTGAGTTAACTCAAATTTAGTTTTTATTGCCATCTGAAGGAGTTTCAAATAGTGTTCGAGGTAATTCTGTAACCTTTCTAAAAGAATTAGTTTCTTAAAATTAATCAAATAAACCCCTTTGTCCCTTATCTATTTGAGGAGGTTTTATAAATTCACCTTTTGATGATTTATTAATTTCAGGATCATAGTTATGGTTTGGATCATAGATCATAGTTGCGCCTCGTAAAGATTCCTTTTCAGATTCCTTCCAAAATTCAATCATAGATACATCTCTTTTGGTACGTTCTCCAGTATATGGATATTCCGCTCCATAGTACGCCACGATTCCGAGGGAAAGGTTACCACTTATTCTGAGGCAAAGTACACCACTTTGTTAAGGATGCAGTGTTTGTAAGGGACTGACATTCCGACACAAAGTACACCACTTATTCCGCGCCAAAGTACGCCACTAAGCAGCGATTAACCGCCCGTTACTGTAGGTTTGGTTTATAACCTAAAACCACCTGCAGTATGGCAAATAAGCTACTTAGTATGCATAAGATTAGACAGATACTTTTATTCCTTGACCGGGGTCTTTCCCAGCGGGCCATAGAAAAAGAAGTCCAGATTACCCGCAAGACAATTGCTCTTTACCTGCAAAAGTTTCAGCAGACCGGTCAGCCTTTTACAGAGTTGATCAAGCTTTCTGATGAACAATTAGAACAGATTCTTGGACTGATCAAGCCTGCTGTACCGGAGGATACTGACCCCCGTAAAATCCATTTTAACAGCCATATTGAATACTTCAATATGGAGCTTAAGCGCACTGGTGTTACCCGTTTGCTGCTTTGGGAAGAGTACATTAAAGAATATCCTTCAGGCTTTCAGTATTCCCGGTTCTGTGATCTGCTGCAGGATCATATCAGGCTTAATAATGCCGTGATGCATTTTGCTCATTACCCTGCAAAATTGATGGAGGTTGACTTTGCCGGAGACATGCTGCATTATGTGGATCCCTCAAGCGGTGAGCTGATCGCCTGCCCGGTATTTGTGGCTATACTGCCTTTTAGTGGTTACGGTTACGTTGAGGCTTTGCCAGATGCCAGAT
This sequence comes from Pedobacter sp., assembly GCA_036677005.1. Lineage (GTDB taxonomy): Bacteria > Bacteroidota > Bacteroidia > Sphingobacteriales > Sphingobacteriaceae > Daejeonella. The sequence goes on along the minus strand of JAKFBV010000107.1, from coordinate 20,934 downwards.
TAACCCAGGTAGTCCGGGCACTGAATAATGCGATAGACTATTTTGGAGGAGTACCCCAAACGGTGAAGTCGGATAACATGAGGCAGTGGGTTACTAAAAGCTGCCGCTACGAGCCCGTATTTACCGATATGCTGGAACAATGGGCTAACCATAACCACATCGCCCTGCTGGCAGCCCGGCCTTATAAGCCCAAGGATAAACCCTCGGTGGAGAACAATGTAAAGATCACTTACAGACGCATCTATGCCGGGCTGCGTAACGATACCTTTCATAGCCTGACCGAGCTCAATAATGCCATCCGGATAAAACTAGACCAGCATCACCAGCTCAACTTTCAGAAGAAAACGTTCTCCCGACAGGAGTTATTTGACAGCCAGGAAAGAGCGTTGCTTCAGCCGCTGCCGGAATCCGCGTACAGCATACGCCACTACACGAAAGCTAAAGTGCAGAAGCATTATCATGTACTGGTTGGTGAAGACTGGCATTACTACTCAGTTCCTTACCGCTACATTGGAAAAGAAGTACGGATTGTATACTGTACTGATACCGTAGAGATCTACAGCGAGAGCCAGCGGATTGCAGTCCATATCCGGAACTTTACCAATCACGGTTATACTACCATCAGGGAACACATGCCTGAACGGCATCAGGCCATCAATCGTCAGCGTGGCTGGAGCCCGGAATATTACCTGAAGAAAGCAGAAGAGAACGGCCCCAACACCTATGAGTTCTTCAAAAAGGTAATGGACAGCAAATTGATTATTGACCAGTCTTATACTGCCTGTCTTGGCCTGTTACGATTGATGGCTGCGTACGGTGCCCTGCGTATGGAAGCTGCCTGCAAAAGAGGTCTCAGAGGCCACAAGTTTACTTATGGCGCAATCAAAAAGATCCTGGATAACAACATGGATCAACTCGAGGAAGAACTCACTATAGAGTTCCGCATCCCTGAACATACTAATCTACGGGGACCTGAAGCTTATAACTAATCCATCAACATAATCTAAAAACAATGAACACACAAAACACAGTAGAACAACTCAAGGGCCTTAAGCTGACCGGTATGGCCAAACGGTATGAGGCAGCCCTGGCGCTGCCTGTACATGAATTGCAGGATGTCCATGCTTTACTCGCCATGATCACCCAGGCCGAAGTGGAGTACCGGGATCATGCCCGTACCCAAAAGTATCTCAAAGCAAGCAAGCTCCGCTACCATGCCCTGCCCGAGGACATCCTCTGCAATGCAGAAAGAGGAATTACCAGAGATCAGGTTCTAAGGCTTTCAGATGGAATGTTTATCGAAAAGGGAGAGAATGTACTGATCACCGGTGCCACCGGATGTGGTAAGTCTTTCCTTGCCTGCGCACTGGGTCGCAGTTCCTGCTTGCTGGGTTACCGTACGCAATACTTCAGCATGAACAAGTTCCTTGAAGCACTGGCTCAAACCAGGCTCGACGGATCTTACCTGAAATGGATCCGTGGAATCTCTGCAAACAAGCTGTTGATACTGGATGACTTTGGTCTTAAAGCACTGAGTAATGACGCGCGAATCGCGCTGCTGGATATCCTGGAAGACCGGTACGGAAACGGCAGTACGATGATCACTTCTCAGCTCCCGGTAGACAGCTGGTACAACTTTATTGACGAACCCACACTGGCTGATGCGATCATGGACAGACTGTCAGCTTCTGCACACAGAATAGCCCTTACGGGCAAGTCACTGAGAAAGAAAAAAAATCATTAGGTTTGAATATTATCACGCTTGCTTAGTGATATTAACGGCCGGTCTGGCTGGCGTACTTTGCTCCGGAATAAATGGGGTACTTTGTCGCGGAACACTGGCGTACTTTCGTCGGAATATCTAGCAGCAGCAAAAACTGCTATAAAGCTTCCGGGCGGAGCAATGTCAGCATTAGCTCTTTACGGTCTCAATTACTTCAATCAAGTTCAGGGTGCAGATAATGTACAATTCCATTTTTTAAGTGACTGGAATAGTGTTCTATTGTTTAAAAGCGGAAATAGATTTTATCAGTATAAAACCGGGAATGTCCTTAATGATGCGTCCCGAATGACAGTTCCATTAATTGGAAAAGTGTACTTAGGCCTGTATAACGATAATATCTTAGAGCCTATTGATGTTTTAATTAAAGCAACAGCAATACTGGTGAAGCAGGAATGGGGTATTCGGGAGGTTCAAAAGTTATATACTACATCCCGAAAGGAAGCGTATTTAAAAAATTGAAACGGAATTCTAACTAAGCAACAAAATCTCTGCTCTATAGAATAGGCTTAGACTAAAGTTATTTGAGTGTCTTTCGACCTGTTCGATGTTGCGCAGTTAATATCAAACATCGAAAGTTTAAGGTAGTCGCTGAAGCTTTCGAAAAGCCGTCTGAAATCAGCACTTACACCGCTATCTGAAATCAGTTTCAACATTGATCCTGGCAACATCAGCGGACTACTGAAAGAGCCAGTTGATGTTGTTTTGCAGGTAAGTACGTTAAAGAGAATATGCTGCATCTGTTCGGCTAAAACAGACTTTTCAAACTGCTGAAACATTTCTGGGTTAGCCAATGCAGTATAGTTTCCATCCGCAAAGGAAGCAACTTCAGCCGGCTCCAACTGTTTTTCTTTAATCAAGTACTCGTTCTCCGTATTTAGTATTCCTAAATTATATTGACTTTCTCCGTCGCTACTATCCCGATATTTGTGCTCGTCTTTATAAACAAAGTATGGTATTCTAACCTTTTCAAGTTCTGATATTCGCTTGTCATGTTCTTCTATTCTTACTGTAAATCCAGCAGACAATAAATCCTTCTTCAATCTTTTAATCTTATTTGAATAGAGAAGATTTTCAATGTCATTGATATCTATTTGCTGGTTCGTGCGATGATAATGAAACTGTTCCCCAATCTCCTGATTGTAAATATAGTCAGGCAATACGTCAATGTAATCAGCCTTTAAGACGAACCAGGGTATACGAAGCTCTTCTGGCTCAAATTCGCTAAGCACTTGCAAAACAAAGGCCGGCTTATGTTGCATAAGATAACTTGCTAGCAATCCCCTGTAGCCCTTTTCAGATACTTGTTGAATTTGCGTTAGCAGGACAATAGAATCTCTCCAATCAATTAAGCCTCTTTCTTCAAAAAAAGTCAAGGAATAATTTAAGGAAAGCAAGGAATAATCTTTTCGTTGGTGATATTTTGTCCAGAATGCCGAAACTGATATTATATCAATTGTCTTCTTTTGATAGAGAGCTAAACGCAAATAGTCAAGAAGCTCTCTCCATAGAGTAAAGCTACCTTCGTTCTTATGTTTCTCCAGATATTGAGAAAGTGTCAAGTTCAAATATTCATTTATATCTGGTTTAATCCCCAGAGCTAAAAGTTTAACCTGCACATCGTTGAGTACCCATGAAAATTGATAATCACGCCATTGAGTGCTCTTGATATTTTTAGCCAAACATGCGGCAGCTTCCGCTCTATCTCCGTTTAAAAATTGTTCAACTACTCTATACAACTCTCTAAATAATACATGCTGAACATTATGCTGATATACGTTCACCAAGATTTCTTTGAGATTCTCCTTAAACGATAAATTCCTTGTGTCGGCCAGTGCCTTGTCAATTGAATTTTTCCGGAATGGTTGAGAATGCCTTTCGAAAAAGCTTCGTTCTACTTCAATTTGGTCCTCAAGGTCCGAATAGAATCGGCTCGTGTCAAAATAGCTATTACTCATTACATCATGGAGAAATGAACCGTCTTGACTTTTAATAAATACCAGCATGCCAAAAAGATACCCACTGCTGGTAACGTCCTCAGTTGTATATCCATGATCCAATAACAGGTTAACATAAGTGTAATAAAATCCGTTCAAGGTGGATAAATGATCTCTGGTGACCACGTTAAGTATTAGTCCCAAATCATAATAATCGCATACATCTAAATCTTCGGGTGAGATTTTGCAGAGCAATTGTCTCAAGTGTTCATAAAATTCATTAACAGCTTCAAAGTCAATGACCTGTTTAACTATCGTCTTGAAGTTATCAATAGACGAATGCCAGCGGACTATCTTAACTATAGACTCAGGTGGCAAGTCAAAATGCCCCACTCTTGATTGAAACCTGGTTTGTCCAGAAATAAGCGAGTTAAACACTATTGTATTAAGATTTCCAATCAACGCTGTAATGTCTACTCCAGTGTTCTTTAGGTAAGTGATCAGACTGTCATGGTAAAGGGAAATCCTATTAAGCTTTACCTCAAAAAGGTAAGGCCGCTCTTCAATAATTTCTTCAACGATGCTACCGGCAATGTCACCTAAGAACATACGGATTTCAGAGTACATAATATATCCTCTACAGCAAAGAAAGAGAGCTAATGCCCTTTTGCCGGCTTCGTCCTTAAATAACTGTTCATAGTAATGATTTACGGTGTCTAATGAAACGAACTCAGGGACGACCCCTTCCTTTTTGTATTGCTCAGCAATGTATTTAACTAATATTGGGTACCCGTCTGTCAGTTTATAAATCTTTTCGAAAGTGAAATAATCTTCTATATGATAAAGCTCTTTTAAAATCTTTTGAGTTTGTTTGCCATTCCAGTTTCTTAAAACCTGTTTTCTCCAGCTCAAGCGTTTCTTTAACGGACGGCTTAGTACTATCACTTTACAAAATGTTTTGGCCTTATCAATAAAGTTTATAAAGCTTTCCAAGTCGGCATTATGGTAATTTTCAACATGGTCAAGTCCATCAATTATTAAGGTTGATTTATTATCAGCAAGTTTCTTAAAGATATCTTCTTCAGATCTTTCTTTCTGATCATAAAATATCTTTTTTATCAAGTCCAACTTAAAGCTGGTGTATTTCAGACGGTCTTCATATTGCCTGTCTTGATTGGATATCCAAAACCGATATAATACGTTTTCTTTGAATTGCTTTTGAAGATGGGAGACAAGGTGACTCTTACCGACGCCCGGTTTGCCTTCTATATGAAGGATACTTTCAAAGTTCAATATTTTCCTTGCGACCTCTACATTTTTTTCAATCAGCCGTGTATCAAATATCGTAATAGAAGGCAGATGTTGTTTATGGATGTCCAGTATTCGCTCATCTAACTTTTTGGTAAAAAATGTCTGTATAACTTGCCGTCTGTAATAGTCTGCTCCATACAGAGTTGATATCCGCTTTTCGACTTGTTCTCTTGTTATAGAAATCAAATATATATCGGATATCTTTTGAGCCTTTAAGCCTAAAATCTTACTGTTGGTTTTAAGGTCAATATTTTTAAAGAACAATATGTTGATCCCCTTAGATAGTTTGTGGGGCTTGCCATTAATTTTTATGCTATCTGTAGTTATTATTAGATCATCAACTCTAATACCTTCAATATCTTTAATTTGAAGAAAGTATTCTTGCCCCCCAGCCTTAAGAGCGATGTCATCAAATTTGTGGTCAACATCAACCTCCAGAGCTATTTGATCAATTTTCCGCTCTACGTCCATCAAGGACAGCATTAGAGAGGCTATATAGTGCTGATATGTATATCCAAATAAGGCGTATTTCATAATGATAGATATTAGACCGTCCGCATTACTCTCAAATCTTATGATAAGCTTTTAAAATTCGAAGAGTATCAATGCCATCAATGATACAGTAACGACGTGGCTTTCTAAAATCGCATGCAAACACTTCCATCGTTCTTACAACGGAAGGATCAACATAATGACAGTGTTGTAAAATAAATACGTCCGCAGGTTGATTAAATAGCCTTGTAATTTGATCACCTTGCTTGCCAAGGTCTTTCATTTGCATCTTATGAAATTTTGACGGGCCTTTCAAGATAAATGCTGCGCGCAGCCGTTCACCGTCTATGTGTAAATGGGTAGTGAAAAGATCAGATTGCTCACCTCCCCAATCTTTGCTAACATCGCCTTCACCAATGATTTCGGAAAACCACTGCTTTGTTGAGGACTCCGGGATGTTCTTATTTTGCTGGATGTCAATAGAACTATCACGATGACTGATTTTTTTAGCTTCACTAAATTCATCAATATCCTCGATATTCACTTTTAAATAGCTGTTATCAAAAGCGATTGGCATATCACTGACCAAAATTCGGTCGCCGATTAGTACTGTTCTTGCTGTAATAACATTATTTGCAAGTTCCTGAATATACCCGAGCATAAACTTCCTTTTCTTACCGGAAAGCTCAGTAGTGGCAGTTGTTGAATACATATGTTCGAAATTTAGTATACCCTCTAATTTAATATCGTTAAACTCTTTAAACTTAGCATAGAAGTTGAAATAGCTGGTCGGCTTGCCCTTATAATGGACGTCTTCATATGCAGCACCAGCTCCCTTGAAGGTAAAGGGAATTTCAGCCCAAAATAGTTTGCCTTTTATCCCCTCGTCACGCTTGATTAATAGTTCTTGTATCGGTGGCACTTCGTGAGTTATTAAATACTCTACGATACCTTGGTTATAAGCTGCATTTTCACAATGTCTCTTGATAATGTCTCTAAATTTTGCCGCTTCCTGTAGACTTCTCACCATTGTATCTTCGATAGCACCCTTAACCAGTTGATGTATTAGCGAGTGATTACTGTAATATGTGAGAAAAGTGAAAGGTATCATCATTAAAGTAAAATAGTAATTGGATATTGTTATCCGCAATTATTGATCAAATTCCCCTCTGTCTGTAGTGTTTCCATCGATTATCCACTGTCCGATAGCGTTAGCGCAGCGCTCTACGGATTATTCAATGTGAAAGAGTCTTCAGACTCATTTACAAAATGGCACTGGTAATCGTTCGCTAAGAATAATTCAAACTGCACTAAATGAATTATCGATGAATGACGAGGTTAATTTATTATCCAATGCAAATTTTGCGGTCTTTAGAAATTCATTTGCCACTTTTAAGTGATTAGTGCTAACGGCTTTATTATAAACAAAATCAAAAGTTAATTGATAACCATCCTTGAGCAAAATGAGTGTTGCGTGGCCACAATCTTCCAGATCGCTCTCGTTTAGCTTCAAAGATTTGACCTCACCTCTCATTGGCCAAAAATCTTTCTGTTTGTAATCAATATCTTTCTTTAGTTTCATTTCGGCGCGAACTTCTTCATTTACCCTGACTGCGGGCTGTCTACCATCTGGGGGAAAAATAACTTGAGCTGCTACCAATGTAAACGGTTCAACTATGATACCTGAATTTTTTCTTCGGGTTATTTCTGGCTGAAAGAATAGTTCCATGAAATTATTGAAGACATTATTGAAAAAATCAGTGTCGGGGTCTGTATTCATCTGTGAGAATTGCGTTTTAAATGCAATTTTTACTATGCTAACAAAGCATATAAACTAATAATTGTTCCAACAATTCCCGCAATCCAAGAGAAGACTTCAAGCCATGATCTTTTTTCGTTGCTACTATCGCTAGAAACAACATCGTTAGTATTGGTAGCGAGATTTTCATTTTTATTTTGACTGGAGGTTATATTTTCTTTTTCCTCGACTAACAATATAGTCTCATTCCTTAGAACCTTGATTAAGCTTTTTAGGTCGAACATTCCATTTCTCCATTCTCTTTTAATATGTTCGCGATCAGTTGTTATGATTTTAATTGGGCCAATTTTTGTATCGAAGTCAATCTCATTCCACGCCCTCACATGTCTTTCGCACCCAGGAAACTTAATGTGAATAAATGCGGCGACCTCTTTTAAAATATCATCCAGTTTTGAATAGGTCTCTATGATCAGTTTTTTATCTTCGTCAGTAAATTCGTATCCTAATTCAGCTGCACGTAAATACAGGATGTCTGGAAGAGTCTCCGTACGTAGCAAAAGATTATCAAGGACTTTAATGTCATTATTTGTGTTTGGCTTTGAGTCAATAAACTGTATTCCAGCTGCTTCTGTCATAGATATTTTACTTAAATCCTATTAGGGGTATTAAGTTACAAAATATCCAAAAAAGAATGATACAAATTTGACCGGACAGCTATCGAAAACCCGCAATATTTTTAATGTATCCCATTGAAATTCTGCTCATATTGTCAAGCAAATTGCTAGTAAAGTAAAAGTAGGCAGGCAGATTGTTTCAAAACTGTCCAATTTTTTTGAATGGTATCACAAAAGGCGTTAATCCAAATATCTCCAATTATGATACGGTCAAATTTTATTACCATAGGTGAGAAATCTCCTTCCCCAACCATACACCGTATTTTTGCCATTCCTGGTAATGCACACACCATTCGCTGATCCAAGGGATCATTTCAACTAAAGGGATTGTCCTGAACAGCGGCATATCCTGTACCGGATGATACAGGCAGAGGCTCAGATCGTGATAAACATGGATCTTCTTGTGATAGGCGATCCCTTTGATATAAATACGGTCGAAACGAAACGTATAAAAGGGTGTGTAATTCACTTCCACCTGGTAACGCTGCCCATACACTTCCAGCATGCCCGATCCGCTGATCAAAGTGCCTTTGAGCGAAAGGTTAAGCCAACGAAAATTTTGTCTGACAAGTTCTAGCTGTGCAAACAGAAAAAGCCGGTGATCCTTCCGGCACGCAGCGATGACCTCATTCCCCATAATTGTGATGCGGTGTGTTTTTGTAACCATGATCCTGCCGAATACGGCCCGCATCATCCGTAAACGCCTTGCCGCCGATGATCAATCCATTGGCACTGGTAACCGGTGACTGCGAGAATCGGGACAGTACCTTGATTTGTTCCTGCAAGGACTCCTTGTAAACCCCTTCATCGAACAGTTCGATATAGTGTTGGCCGCTCTTGTCAAAACCCTCTTTAAGCGCATTCCACTCTCGGTGGAACTTATCGATAAAGCGGTAGAAGTGATCGTAATGCGCGTCCGACCAGCTGTCGGTAAAATGCTCCTCGTCGTTAACAGGGTTGGTGATCGTAAACCGAACGCGGTTTTGCATCGCCAGGTTATAGGCCAGTTTGATCTGGTTCAGCCCGTTGTCGATCGTCTCATAGATCGAAGGTTCGCCTTGGTAATTAAGTCCCATCAACGTCGTCAGGACGATACTGGAGGTCGCATATTCGGCATTGGTGCTCGAAAAATAAATATCCCGGTAACGCTTCACCAGCTGAACTGCGCGTTGCAGCGGCGATTTGCTATAAAAGTCATCCCTCGGTAGTTCTTCGATCTTCGCGCGTAATTCCACCTTCAGGCGGTTATAGTAACCCTGAAGCACCGACTCGCGGTGTATGGTCGTTGCGCGGGCCAAAAACCATTCCCCAAAGCCTTTGGGATTGCTGATCGCCCAGTCCCGCAAAAGCCTGTCGGGAATACGGATCAGATTTTTGTCCTGGTAAAATACGATACAGCCCGGCAGGATATCCATGTGAAAATCGTTGGCATAGTTGATGCGCATGCAACGGTTCTTCTTCTCTAACTTATCACTATAGCGATCGTCGCTCTCTAGTTTCTTTAACAGCGCATTGTAGATTTCCGTTGGTGTGAAACTGCTGTAAAGCGCATTGATCTGCACTACAATATCCAGGTCAAACTCACATCCTCGGTAGGGGCGGACCGTCGTACCCGTCAGTACCGAACCCTGCGGGTAAACGTCGATATCCAGGTCTTTGAAAAAGCCTTGGTCAAGATCCAACAGTTCCGAGATGGCGCGGTACGCCGATTCCATGCGGGCCTTGCGGGTCTCATCCAGTTGCAGGTGCTGCGCGATCCGGGCTAATAATTCCTCCCGCTGCAGTTCATAATGTTTAAATATATCTTCCATAACTAAAAACTTTGATTAATGATCAGTTTGGTTTGCTGGCCGATCTTGGCCACCTGCAACCCGTTTTGCTGGAACCGACACTGTTCGATCTGCTCGCATTCGGCAATGGCAAAACCTTTAGACAGGTCCAGCGGCTGAGCGGCAAGCGCCAGCAATGCCTCCTTCTGTTTTACCGAGGGCAGCAGTTCATACACATCATAAATGAGCACCTCGTAACAATGATGAAATTCGCTCCACTTCAAGTTGCGTGAATGGCGTCGGATATGCTTGTATTTAATGCTTTTAAAGCTATCCCTGTCCAAAATGCCCGTCTCCAGTAACTCCTCACAGAATTCCCGCTCAGCACTCACTTCGCGTTCCTTCGCCTCTTCGAACCATTTCACCACATCCACCGTGTATTTCCCTTTCACCCGGAACCGCAGGTCGCTTTCGCTGGTATCATCAACCCCCAGGCCATTTGACCGGCTATCCGGCACAAAGCCCCAGGATTCGAACAGTTTGTCGTCGCCGTAACGTTTATAAACCCCACCGACAGACTGTAACTGGTTCGCGATCCGACGGTTCAATACCAGTAAATAAGAATTGGTTCCCGGTATCCTGATCCGGAACAGGTAGCTCAGCGAAAAGCGGATCTGTTTGGAACGATAAGTCCAGAACAGTGTCCTGATGTAGAGCCAAGCCACATCCTTATTGTCCCAAAGCTTACCAACGCCTTTGGAAAATACCTGCTTCAAAAAAGCGATCGCCAGTTGTTCCATATCTTTGACTTTAAATTATTCGCTGTGCCATAAACCCACTAAAAGCAATAACAACAGCCCGCCGATCACGTTCCGGACCTGCCTGCTTTCCGCCAGACCGGTCGTTACCTCCGTTGCAAAATGCTCACAATTGTATAGCAGTAGATCATAAGGTTTCCCCGCCAGCTGCAGCGCACGGCTGACAGCCTGCTGTCTTTGTTGTTCATTCCCGGTAAATCGGTCGACCCGCACCAGACTCCGACCGGAAGCTGCATATTCCCTCACGGTAACGAGTCGCACACCCGCGGTATGGTGATGGTTTTCGGCGATCCATTCCTGACCGTCCGGTAAGCTCCCCAAGTAGACCGCAAAATGCTTGGTCAGGCTGGTTGCAAAAACAGCCTCGACCAGCTGGTCGCCTGGTCTTAAGAAATACCGTTGCAGATTTTCCATGATTAAATAAATTTTGTATATATGTTCAAAGTATTATAATTTTGTATCATCAGCGTAACAATGTTTCATTTGTCAAATATATGCATTGTATCATTAATGTAACAATGTCTTATTTATAAAACTTTTCAACAATTTACTCACATGGAATCCACCTTAAATTCTGAACTGCTGGCCAGTATGCTGAAATCCAGACGCGGTAAAATCGGATTAAGGGATACCGCAGCAGAAATCGGCGGTATCAGTTCAGCGACCCTGTCACGTGTTGAGCAGGGTAACCTGCCTGATGTAGAGACATTTATTCGGCTGTGCAACTGGCTCGGAGTATCCACGGATACCTTCATTACCGGCGAAAAGATCGAATCGGCGGACATTTCTGAGAAGGAAAAGATCGTTTTCCAGTTGCGCTCCAGCCGGGAACTAGATACCGACACTATCAATGCTATGGTGCATATGGTCGATATGGCTTTCACCAAATCAAAACGCGATGCCAAGTAAATCCATCCTGGCGCGCGGTTTTATGGCGGAAGCCGAACGGATTTCCGAACGATGCCGGCAGGAACTCGGTATTTCCAAGTTTGATCCGTTGGACGCCTTCAAACTGGCCGAACACCTTCAGGTAGACGTTTTTACCGTCGACGAAATTTTTGGTGACCAGACGGATCACCCCAATTACAGTCGGATGAACGACCCTGATAAATTTTCCGCCATGTGGACACCCAATGCCTATGGCGAAAAGATCATCATTCATAACGACCGCCATTCCCGCTTCCGCCAGCAAAGCAACATCATGCACGAACTTGCCCACATCATCCGGGAGCATACCGTTCCGTCGGAGTCCGCCGCCCTGTGTGCCCAGTTCGGGCTCCATTATTTTAATCTGGTCCATGAACAGGAAGCCAAATACCTCGGCGGCTGTCTTCAAATTACCCGGCCGGGATTGCAATGGGGGCTTAAACATCTTCGTACTGTGGAAAGTATATCCGACTATTTTTTGGCAAGCGTAGATATGGTCAAATATAGGGTGGGGATTACCGGTGTGTCCAAACAGCAAAGGGCCTGGTAGTTTTGTTAATGTTTTTATATTCACAGTAAGTGAGTGCTTCAAATCACCCCAAAGTCGAATTAAGCATCTATTTATTTGATAACTTTAAATTGACACTCCTCTGTCCGTAGTGTTTCCATCGATTCCCACTGTCTGATAGAGTTAGCGCAGCGCTCTACGGATAATTCAATGCAAAAGAATCTTAGTCTCGTTTAAAGGACAAGTTTAAAAGTATTAGCTGTTAAAACATCCTTTGTTGCCATCGCAGCTGGCAAGGAATATGAAAACTTTGGCTTTTCCATTAAAGTACCGGCTCAACCCCATGTTCAGCCATATATTCCTCAATTCGCTGAACTTCTGCTGTAGGAACAAGATCAAGGTTCTTTACATCCCTGATACTTTTCCATAAAGCATGGTTTTCAGATAAAGATTTTGGTGGCTCATCTCCAATCATAAAGAATTTAGCATCTTTTTTATCCTTGCTTTGTTTGAACATCTCAATAAGAAACAAGTGTGCATTAAGTTGTTGCTGTAAGTGCCCTGCCTGAATTGAGAAATCCTTGGCTTCTCCGGTAACCTCCCGATCGTTTTTTCCAAAGAACCATACCTTTGCCGGTACAATTAGTCCGGATACCGTTTCCTTGGTTAGCTCAACATCAAATGAAACATAATTAGCTAAAGATTTTACCAATTGCCTTTTTACCTTTTCAATCGGCTTGATAAGGGGCTTTTTCTCTGGAATTGAATGAACAAACTTTTCGAAAAGTTTATTATACACTCCTTGGTTCAAAATCAAATCAACCGAAACTGGAGCATCCCAGGTTAAGAGGTTATTGGAATATCGTGACAAATAATGGAAATAGCTTTCCTTGAGATAAGAATGTGCTTTGTGTGCTATTAAAGCACTATCCTTATTACATTCACTGCTCAGGGATTCAAGTGACTTTAAACCGGTTCGAACCAGGCTATATGCTTGTTCTGATAAAAGAGATTTGGTAACCTGAAGTTTTTCAGGTGAGTAATAAAAATAACAACCATTTTCATCAGCCATAAACAAGCCAAGGCTTAACCGCTCGCCCAAATTAGGGCGAATGCTTAAATATAATATGGAATAGAAGGCTTTCATGTTATTAGCTTAACAAATGTATTTATGAATCAGTTCTTTAAAATTCGACAGAGTATCATTGATCCAGGTATCATTCTTAATGACACTGCTGATGATTGAGGTTTTCAATGATTCCTTATCATCGCACCATTCAGGGGGTATTTCGCTAACTATTTCATCGACGTGGTTGCCACATTCTCTTACAAATATAGGAAACTTTAATATTAAGTTATTGACATAATCACTTGTCTTCCTTTTGTTCAGAGCAAATATATTGGCTAAATCACTGCTGAGCAGGCTATCAAATTCGGTTAATTGAGCCAATGGCTGTCCTAAGCGACCTCCATCAAAAATGTCTGTATGATCAATTGGGTGGAATTTATACCCTCCAGGTGTCGGATTGATGAGCAGGTTATAATTATTATGATTTCGATCTGTATTAGCCAGCCATAGATCAAACAAAGCTATTTTTATAAGATCATACTTATTGGCAAACTTGTTCAACTCACCATAATCTTTATTCAAGCCCAATAATAGATTAGATGCGTCCAGGTACTCGTTCATGTATTGCAGACCAAATGTAGGTGAATGAAAATGACGAGGCTGAAGTATTTGACCTTTTATCGAAACAGGAACATGATCAAGATCTATATTCACAATAGCTGCCGGAATAATGGGCAATTCCCAGGAAGTCAAAAAGTGATATGCCAGGAGTTCATTTATTAATTTATTGTGAAACCCATACTTACAGATGTAATCATTCAGATCGTTTGCCATTACCACCACGGGGCTGCTCCCAGTAGTTGGTAATATATTTGAGATTACGGCTATGGAGTGTTTGCGTGGAATCATTACCTATTAAGGACTTAAATTACTTATTTTTCACCAAGGTTTAAGAATTAAATTATTAGCCCCACTGTCCGGAGAGTTTCCATCGATTACCCACTGTCCGATAGAGTTAGCGCAGCGCTCTACGGATAATTCAATGAAATCCCGTACATACGGGACAGACTCTTTTACAAAATAGCTCCGGTAATCGTTCGCCAAGAATAATTCAAATTTTGATATTACCCTGAAATTCGGCTTGAAATCCTGAAAAAGAATACGATATATGAAGTATCAAGACGCAGTCTTGCGTGAATTAGCTATTGCTGTTATTAGGCCGAATGATTTCATCTTCAATTCCACGAATCATGGCATCTAAACACTTGTAGGCGATTGGGTATGAAAAAAATCCGCCATCTTTCAGGGATAATGCCATTCTTGAATAGTCTTCGTCCTCTGTTTCTTTCCTCTGCTGTTCGGCATGTTCTGCAAGGAATGTCGAATTTCAGATGATGTGGGTTTATACCGGCTTTTATTGGGAGTAGGGGATGTATAGGCTAATATCGCGGACAGTGATTTATTGGCCTTGATATTAAATTAATATTTAAGAGTAAGAAAATTATTGGGCATAAAAAAAGCCCCTTTACAGGGGCTGATATTTTAGCTAAAGATAATTACCATGCAAACGAATAATCGCTTAGCATATCTAAATTATTAAATGAAAGCACCTGATAAGATTTTTTAACCGGCTTTCTTTTATTTTGAGTTTGAGACACCGCCTTCAACATCTCAATAATGCCTAAATCAGCATTCTTTATTACTATATCCACCGAATCACCTGCCATAATATCTTTGTGGAACTGATCCGCAAAAGATCTTGACATAAAAATAATGTCTTTGAAATCTACATCCACTCTGGCATTATCAGCTAATTGTTCTCTGATGAGTTGAGCGAGTTGAGTTGCACCCTCTCTGGTGTCAAGTGTAGATGGAAAAATAGTGTTTACTCTTATTTCTGATGTAATCATAACATCTCCCTTCTTAAATGCAAAGGTAATAAATATAAATATCTTTTGACAATTAGCTTATGTAATCGTATGGATTAAATCCCGGTTTGGAAACAATTGGGATTCTTAAACATAAATACACTCCTTGCCAGTTAATTGTTTCAGAAAGGTCAACAACTTCATTTCTTTCTGACGTATGAATATTAATAACGTTACCAGACCACAAAAAGTACTTCCCGTTTAGCCCTTTTGTAAGCATATCCTTTGAAGTACTTATTCCAAAACCCCTATCAACATTCCCACTCTTGGTAGATTTACCAGCCAAGGCCGCCTCCATTGCATCTTTGTTACTAAGTATCATCTTATATCTTTCTAAACTTTGGTACGATTCTAAAAGTGTTCGTCCTATATCCGCAATAACAATATCAATGTATCCTTTTGACTGATAAAATTGTGCCAGCAGATAGCCTTTATCATCGTGAGCATGATGTAATACATTATTGACGGCCTCATCGATTAAATACATTAATGCGGTTGTCATATGTGCCTTTAAACCACAAATTTCCATCAGTAATTGATTAATAGCACTAAGAAAATGATCGCGAACCTGGGTTATCTCATAGCCATCTCCTGTTGGAAAATTTATTATTGGCAGATAAGTTTTTGTTCTAAAAGCAGCTAAATACTCAGGAAACCGACCTTGAGGTAAAATCCCGGGATCTATTCCCTTTGGAAAATTTATATGCTTCATATACTCTTTTATAACCTGTCGGGAGAAATTATGCTGCAACTCAACTACCCTTCCAATTCGTTCATTTTGTTTAATTATCAACGGTATTGCCATCGAAAAAAATGGATGGGTAAAACGGGCATTATCGTAATTAAGGATAATCAGTTCATCTACTGATATACTGTTTATATCGTTTACGAGATTAAAAACCTTTTGTATTGGGTCTCCAAAATTATCTGAAAAACTATTAGGCAAGTATAGAACCGGCATTTATAAATTATGATTTGACAAATCAATTTTTTAAGTTTATATCCCTCTATCCAAGAACTAACTCAGACAAGGTAATAAAAGGAGTTTCTTCCGGAGAACGATTATCACAATGATTTCCTGGCACAACAGTAGAGGACTAACCTCCATGATTTTGGTTAAAGATATTACTCGGCTCATCCAATTTCAGTATCAATCAGGTTTTAAATTCATGATCGGATGTCCTCTTTTACGAATGAAGATACGGTTAAGCGGTGAACTCCCAAAATTCTGCCTATAGCACTGTAAGAGATCTTTCGGTTCATTAAGTTCTTTATTTTGTTTACAAAATTGAATGACCACGGTGATGGTCGCCGCAACAATGAGAATTAATAAATATAATTAGTGCCTTATAATATCGTTTTTGGAACCAGGACAGATTAATTGCTTTTATGCCTGTTCAAAGCTTTGCATAGGTGATTATGCTATCGAGCATTTTATTCCTTATGCATTTGTTTCACATGATCTGATGTGGAACCAGATTCAGGCAGACAGGTCTTTCAATTGCAGCACAAATGATAAACTACCCTCTTTATTGAGATAAATTAAGTCCATCACCAGGCTGTGGACCTCAGCAGTATTGTCTTATTGCGTTTTAATTCGGCTATTTTCTTCATTCTGTGGCTTGGAAGTTAATTCCCGCTCAGGTTTAAGCTTCCCAAATCGATATGCAAATCCCAGTTGCACACTCCGGGTATCAGATCGGTTATAACTTTCAATAGCTGATTGCTCAAAGCTGAATTGCTCTCTATAATTATTTTTGTAGAACAAGTCGTTTATCGTGAAGGTCAGGCTAGCCCGGTTTGGAATTAAAGAATATCGTGTAGTTAAATTCAAGTAAGATCGGGGGAATGACCGTAACTGACTTTGATAGCTGCCAGTAAAGTAGTAGAATGTAGATGATAAAGTGAACTTATTAGTAGGCCTGAACCGTGCTGAAATAAAGGTATTGAAAGCAACTTTCCCCGTCTTTGACAATTGGCTGTATTGATCCGGGGATTCGAACTTATTATAAAATATGTTAATGGAAGGAGTCAGATTAATTTTCTCGCCTAGTACAAAGGGTAAAGAGACAGATAGCGACAAGTCTTGCTGACTGTTCAGGTTTCCTATAGTGTATACAACATTATTAGTAACAGGATCAAACGATTGGATCGAAGCAAACACCTGATCGATGTTTGCATAGCTTAAGGAGACCGAATATTGCTGTTTGATCAGATATGAAATACCTAAGTTGTAAGCATACATCGGCTTTAGATCTGGGTTCCCCTGACTATAGCTATAATTGTTCCTTACCTGGATAAAAGGACTTAGAAAGTCGTATAGGGGTCGGTTAATCCTTCTTCCTCCAAAAAAACTGAATATGTGATCAGGATTTCTGGTGTAGTTCACATTAAAGGATGGAAAAATTGATAAATAACTATTTTCTATCACCCTTTCGCCCAATTGGTTTTGTTTATAGCTGTTCTCGAAATCGGTAAACTCAGCTCTCAGACCGATAGTGTAATCGAAATTTCTAAATCGACGGCTATAATCCAAATATCCTGCGCTTATCTCCTCACTGAATGAAAAATCCTGAAAATCGGGGCTAGTCAAATTGTCAACCGAGTACTTATAATCCGAAAAGTTCCCAACAGTTGAAATAGCGTATTTCAATCCGTATCTTAGTGATGAATAGCGATTCAATATTTTTAGATAATCAAGGTTAGCGGTAAAAAGTGAAATAGAGTTTTTAATACGACCATTTGTCAAGTCTCTGGAATTCAATATTTCACTTGCATTTGAAATCCTGGAAGAGTTTTCAAAGCTGGTGTAATTAAGAAATAGTTTTCTGTTACTACCGTTAGTATCCAGCTTTGTGGTCAACCCAGATAAGTTGCGCTGTTGAAAATTTTCGCCTTAGTTAGACCTGAGAAATCAAGGTTTTGATTTGGCACTCCACTGATCTCAAGATTCTGGGTGCTTAATTGAGTCGAGTTTCTTTGCGATCCAAATGCGGTAACCCCGCCTGTAATTGTATGCTTTCGACTTGCGAGAAAGTCAATGTCGAGGCTGCCTGTTGGATAGATAACGTCAATAGAATCGTTGGAAAACTCTGTAAGCCTCGTAAAACCATTACTCAAGTTGTTATTCTGGGAATAGAATTTCTCGCTAACGGACCTGGTTTGCTGAAATGACAGAGATTGATTGATCAAAAGTTTATCTGTTGACACGATCAATGAATTAGATAAACTATAGGATGGCCTTTTTGCGTGTGTAAGCGAGGTGGTAGTGGTGTTTTGCAGGAGCTTGCCGAGATTTTTCTTTGTGACGATATTAATGATTCCCGCAGCACCGGCTGCATCGTACTGAGAAGAAGGGTTCTGTATAATTTCAATATTCTTAATGTTTGACGAGAGGATACCATTCAGGATGTTCGTACTCAAGTTTGGCTGGTCTCTTCCATCAATAGTGACTTTGACTCCGGGTTTTCCGTTTAAAATGATAGTTCCATTGTCTATTATCACCCCTGGTGCATAATTCAAGATTTCCAACAGGGGTAATTCGGTACCAAGCTCAACGATACTACTCACATTCAATATGAGTTTGTCACCGGACCTCTCAATCAATGGTCTATTCGATTTGACTACAACTTCGCCGAGGGCAATCTTAGCCGGTTCGAGGATAATATCCAGTTCCGGCTTTGTTAATTTTGAGGTCTCAAAATTTTGTAAAAAGCCCTTATATCCAAGATATTGGACAATAAGCCTGAACTTTTCGGTCTTTGCAAAGTTAATAATTCCCGTTCCGTTTTCATCAGCAATCTGGTTAACAACGGTCAAATCTTTCAGGTCCACCATTTGAATTTTGGCATAGCTCGCCGGAAGCCTATTTGATAAGCTTATTTTGATTGTGAGATTAGCTGCCTGCTGTCCATATGATCCGTTGACAGAAACTACAAAAAACATTACGTACAGCGCCAGCTTACGCCAAGGTCGTTTTAACATCTGAAGTTGAAAAAATAAGGATATGCTGTATTGTAAAATTCGAGCATTTGTAAAAAGCCCCCTTCATTCGTAAATCGGTGGTGATTCATACTTGGTGACATTATTTTTTCAGCTATTTCCTTATAATAAAAGTAAGTAGAAGTCTCCAGCAAATCGAATAAATAATAACTTAATTATTTGATTATCAATATTTTACAATAATTAAAATACGGCTAAAACGGTGGTTTAGATGTGGAAAAGACTTATACATCTACCATAAACCATCGTTCGTGTAAACTGGGATTTGATTATTAAAATAGTATAAAAAGAAAATCTGTTTAAATCACTTGAGAGGGACGGAAGTTATTGAGTTATATTACTGACAACTGGGTTTGAAGCAGTGTAAAAATTCGGGATTTTTTTTATACAGTTTCATACTGAAAAAAAAAGTCTGAAAATCGCAGGAAAAAGGTGGGTATCATAGGTTTTTATCTGCCCCTAAGAGAAACAAAAACTTCGTTGAGGCTATAAAAAACCGTGATTCTGCTTCACCACTGTCTGTAGTGGATATTCCGGAGCATGCTGACCCCAGCTAACCGGAATAAATTTAAGAGATTAAACAGCCCATCTGTCCGTAGTGTTTCCATCGATTACCCACTGTCCGATAGAGTTAAGCGAAGCGCTCTACGGATAATTCAATGTAATCCCGTACATACGGGACAGACTCGTTTATGAAATAGCAACGATAATTGTACCCACTGCTAGTGTTTTAGCTTTTGTGTCTCTCTGATAGGGCATAAAAAGATTCTCTGACTTCTCTTTACTCGTAACCCCTTACAGGGAGTTTAAGGTCGATACAGGAATTGGTTCCGCGGTTTCGAGAATATGAACCGGATAACGGGAATTAACTAATTAAAATAAATCAGTGGCCATTTGGATATCGGGTTGGCAATCTGCATATTTAATAAAGAATGTCGAAAAATACCTGAATGCAATCCGGACAGGAGAGGCCGGCTTGATTAAATCATCAGCAAACAAGTTAGTTGACGAAAATATAAAAATGAAATATACCTTCACTTTATTAGCTTGTATTGCCTTTTCAATACAATTTTCAAAAGCACAAAGAACGGATAGTACTCAGCTGAAATTAACTTATGGGTCTGAAATTTCAGAAATTAAGGCACTGTTTAGTTTAGAACATATTGATTATTTCAAGATTACTTCAAGAGATACCTCTCTTAAAAATCAATACTTTTCTTTTACAACCAGAGAATATTGGAATAAAAATCTTATAAAGGTAGATACATTGCTTAGGGGTGCTGAGGCAGAATCAATTTCCTATGGGAAGAATGACACCAGCTTAGTATTTTCTTTGATGACAAAAGCGAAAAATAATGACACTATTAATTTTTCTTATAATCTTTTTAAATATGAAACCTTGAGACCCTATAAAAAAATAAATAGCGATAATTATAGTTTAAGAGACGCCATAAATTCAAATGGTAAATTTGTATTGGTACCTAAAAACAAGTCTTTCCCTTTACTGGTGTATTCTCTCCCATATGAAGACCCCAAATATCCCGGGTATTTATTTTATTGCGACTTAACTAAAGATGGAGTACCACCTGAAAAATGGGGAGAAAAATATGGAGTTAAGCATTATATAATTGTTGAATTGAACATTAAGGACAAGTTGAAAAGTACTAGCCGTTAACTCATTCTTTGTTGCCCTCCCTGGTCGTCGGGATGTTCCGCAGGCCCTCCCTCTATCTATGATCAAAATTGATCATTTCTTATTTTTCTTCCAGAGGCCTGCTTCAGCAATTCCAGTATCAATCAGGATTATCCGGATCAAAAAGTTGAGTGACTAAAATTGGTGGATATTCCGCTCCATAGTACGCCACGATTCCGATACAAAGTACGCCAGCATTCCGAGGCAAACTACGCCACGATTCCGAGGGAAAGGTTACCACTTATTCCGAGGCAAAGTACACCACTT
>JAKFBV010000106.1:0-36753 GCA_036677005.1 Pedobacter sp. | reverse complement strand
CTTTCTGGCCAATTATCTTTAAAAAAATGCTCAGCATTGGAAAAAAAACATGAAATTGAATGCCCTCAAATTTTTAGGCTTAAAATAAAGAGACCGCATCATGTGAATTTTGATACGGCCTCTCCTCCATTATTAAATAAATGCATTGTCATTCTGGCGAAAGCCAGAACCTCCTGCCCCTTAACTTAATGACATTGGGTGCGAGCGTGCCGCGCGTTCCGGCTTTAAATGCAAATCATTAGATTATTAATAACACCCGACACACCTGTGCTGGCAGGGCTGATACGGCATCCACCAGCGATATATCAAAATTTGAAGATGGCCTAATCCCCTCATTCTGATCATTTAAATTATAAGATAAATTACTTTAACTGATAACCATGTCAATTATCAGGGATGTATCTGCTCCCGCAAGTTCTTTCAACCCTGCGCAACTGCATACACATTGATCTTATCCAGATTTATACTGATCATTGTATTTCCATTCCCGGACCGTTCTATTTTCATATCCCTTTGCTGATCACCCAGCTCCGGGCTAAGAAGTTTTAATCCGGACAGATCGGGGCCGCCGGCAGAAATCTCATATTGGAGTTCATTGTTCTTAATTTTTGAATGAATGCCGGCCAGTATCGGAACGCCGGGAACGTCTTTGAGTGTAGCATGCGGAAGGCCTTCCATCTCTGTGTTCATAAAATGCATTACAGGTTTATTCTTATGCATCCTGATCCTTGCAACCCAGCCACTGTCGCCTGCTATCTGCCGGATCATGGGTTTGAATTTACCTGACAGCATCAGGTCATTCAGTGGATTGGCGCGGGCCGCCGAATGGCAGATCACCAGATTTTTATACTTTGACCTGAGCAATTTCTCTGAAAGCGGTGTCGCTCTTTTGAAACCTTTTTCGTCATGGGTGCCGAAAGGCAAAGCCAGCCAGACCGTCCCGCCTTTAGATAAGTAGGAACTGATCGCGTTAAACTGCTTGTCAGAAATACAGCCGGAGCCGTCAATAATAACAGGAGATTTTTCTTTGCTGATCGCTTCCGCATCGGCCAGTTCTTCATACCGGAGAAAACGATAACCTACATTTGCATGAACCAGGTGTTCAGACCATGATCTGGCCTTCGTCCAGTGTTCAACACCGTTTTCATCTTTAAATCCATTATCCTTACACAGCTTATTATTCACGAGTCTCAGTTCAACGATATCCCTTCCCTCCCTGATATCAAGATCGCTATGCTTCAGTTCCCACTTATTGGTAGGGCTGATCACGTCCTCCTGTTCCCTTGCATCTATTGGGTCTTCCTCCAACCGGTGGTTCAGTGTACTGCTCCAGTTGGCAACACCCCAATAGCGGCTAAGCGCCCAACCAAAATATCCCCCGATTTCATAAATCGTATAACTTAGAGCCATTGCTACAGCATTTCCGCGCCATTGTGCTATATCCTTCTGATTCATTGCCTCGGCATCCATGTGTACCCAGTTTACTCCTTTGATATTGGTGCCCACATTCTCGAGCATAAAGAAATCAAGGTGCGGCGCCATCTTTTCGAGATCCAGTGAAATCGCATTCAGGCTTACCGGGCCTGTACTGGAACAGCAGGACATTAAAGGCTTATCACCCAGTATGCTTTTAACCATTTTGACATGATCCACAATACCGTCAGTCTTCATACTTATCCAGTCCCTGAAAACCGGGTTTTGATAATTGCCCCATTGCAGCATCGGTTTGTTTGTATCACCGAAGAAATTCGTATCTGTAAATGAAGGGATATCGTGACCGTAATCTTTCTTAAACCTGGCGCGGCAATAGTTACATCCGCAGGTGGTCAGGCCGGCATAATCACACATATCGTCAACCTGCATGCCGTCTAAAGGCACTTCTTTCAGAAGCCGCTGGAGATATTTAGCGTGCATATCCAGAAAGCCGGGATTGTTATGACAGAACGCTTCCATCTGGTATTGACGTGCATATCCCCTGCTGCCATCCCGCAAATCGATTTCACATATATCGTTGAAAAAATGCCCGGCGTATTGTGCATGATTTAAAGCCACTTCATCATGGAATAACAAGGCATGATGCCGCTGTCCCTTATGAAGCTTTGCGAACTCCGCCTTATCCCGCGGGCGTTCCGTGTGATTGCATGAATAATGATCCATCAATTTGATATCATATTTATGCAGTTCGTTAGCAACATCAGCCATGTAACCATGAAGATGGCCAAAGTAATTCGCGTAGTCGAAACGAATATGCCAGCCAAAAATGATGGCTGTATCGATCCTGGCTTCTGCAAATGCAGCGGCCCGGCGTTTTATTTCATCTTTGATCGACTTTTGTGACCATTGAACCTCATTGAGGGTTACCCACCAGCTCGCTGTACGACGCGGGATGAAAGGCAGAGATGGCCCTGATTGGGTATATGCAGGTATTAAGGCAGGGCTAATTGCCTTTTGAACAGGATTAGCCTGAACCTCAGTAAAGGTATTTACAAGGCCCAGGCCAAGGCCGCTTAAAGATACTTTCTTAATAAATTCGCGGCGCTCATTGTTTTCCTTCATGTGATATGTTTTTTACTGATTGGTATTGTCTGAATTATTTCCGGGTATTGCATACAACTGACCTAAGCTGTCGAGGAAATATCTTCTGCTTATTTATTCTTACATCTTCATGCATCCGTTTACGTACCCGAATATAGGATTTTGACACAATAAATTCATATTGCTGGATTTATTTCAGGTATATTGCCTTAACCGATACACCGGTAAAAGAAGAAAGCGCATGCTCTTGTGCTACTGCCTAAAATTAATATTGTTCAATTCCAATATCTGAGAACACATCCCCAAAAACCATGATTTGCAATCCAATTAATATTCAGGATATTCACCGGATAATTATATTGCATAAAGGACCTTAATCTATCCATAGATTCAAATTGTTATGAAACCCTGCATTCAATTTATTTTCCTTCTTTTCGGCTTTGTGCTTTGCGCCTGTTCGGGGGTAAAGAACAGTGCCAGTACAAAAACTGAAGAAATTAATGATTATTCCATCCAGCTGGACGTCATCGCCGAAGGTTTCGACGGAGAAAGCTGCTGGTTTCATCCCCGTGCAGGAGTAATCCCCGGCAAGGGCGGATCCATTGTCTTCACCATGCAGAAATGGATGGTGAAACGCTCCGATGTGTTTTTTCCGCTCTGGGGTACTCATTCCTCCGATACCGGCAAGACCTGGTCAGCGATCACCGAACACCGTAATTCCCTTGGAAGGGTACCCGGTAAAAACGGAAGCGAGATCGGCATTTCCGATTTTACTCCGAAATGGCATCAAAAATCAGGAAAGCTTTTAGGTACCGGACATACCGTTACTTATAAAGATAATCACTTGCTTGCAGGTTCTTTCCGCCGGACCATGTATTCCGTTTATGATCAGAATACGAAGAACTGGTCGAAATGGGCAAGTCTCGATTTGCCCGACACGCTCAAATTCTACAGCGAAGGAGCCGGAAGTACCCAGCGCCTGGATCTCCCGGACGGGGATGTTTTACTGCCCACTTACTTTGGCCCAAAGCAGGAAAAACTAAATGCTTCGGTTACCGTAATGCGATGCCGTTTCGATGGCACAAGGCTTAGATATGTTGAACATGGCACAGAGCTTCAAATGGACGGCGGACGGGGTTTCGTCGAGCCTTCGATCTGCCTTTACAAGGGTTTATATTATTTAACTATTCGTAATGATAATGCGGGATATGTTGCGGTAAGCAAAGACGGACTCCATTACGGCAAACCCATTGAATGGAAATTTGATACCGGCGAAGCTCTCGGAAATTACAATACCCAGCAGCATTGGATTAGTCACAGCGATGGATTATACCTGGTTTACACCCGCAAAGGTGCCGGCAATGATCATGTGATCAGGCATCGGGCTCCCCTGTTTATTGCCAGGGTAGATCCCGGTAACATGACTGTGATCCGTAATTCTGAACGAATCCTGGTGCCGGACAAAGGCGCACAGCTGGGCAATTTCGGAGTGGTGCACATCAATGAACATGAAAGCTGGGTCACGACTTCAGAGGGAATGTCGCAGGGAACTCAGTACGGGGCCGATGGACGGGTGTATGCTGCCAGGATCAAATGGAATAAGCCGAATAAAACCTGGAATAAACAATGAATATTCTAAGCAGAATTATCCGCAGAGACATTACACAACCCCTCTTCCGCCTTGAGCGGACAACTCCCCTTGTCAGGCTACCGTTTACTTACATCTATTTGCCAGCTCCTATTTTTAATTGCATTGCAATGACCCGGAACGGGTCAAATGTTTATAGAACATCATTTTAGTCCGAAATCCCGACCCCGAAGGTGGTCGCATGTAACAATGCGGCACATGCGACCACCTTCGGGGTCGAAAAATTCATCAGGAATGCTTTTCTATAAACATGCGACCACCTTCGGGGTCGGTTGGACGCCTGATTATACGAGATAAAATTGTGGGTACACGGTAGCTTGTCAGGTGAGCAATTCTCGCCCATACGCATCCATCTGCTATTAATAAATATGTCCATAATATAAAAATTCTGCAGTTTTTTCCCCTCCTTCTGACCATAGTTGGTGTCTCTCTCCATCATTGGTGTCGTCTCCCCATCGTTGGTGTCTTCACCAATGATAAAACAATCCCCCTGTTTTTCTGATTGCTAACAAATTGTTTTTCTGACAAATAACCCTGATCTTATTCAGTAATATGCTTCAACATCCAAATAATTTGGACTATATAAATGTTGGTGAAGACACCAACAATGGGAAATTGGCAGAGACTAACACGCGACAGTCATGCGCTAAAGGTTAATAGAAGCACACCCGACACGCTTGCGCTAGCAGAAGCATTAGCATGAAAACCTGGCATAAAAAAACCCGGGAAGGCCATCAATCCTCCCCGGGGTACTTAAACTTAAACTTTATTTTGAATTATGAATTCTCAGCTGGTCTTGTGTATCCTCGCTCTGCTATGCCCGGAGCGCGCTCCTGATACATAGCCGGATCTGCCGGCGCCCATGTTCCCAGTCCATCGACATACCTGTTAAACATGCAAAAGGCGGCGGCTATTAAAACTGTATCATGGATCTCCTGATCTGTTGCCCCTTCCATCCTGGCCGCTTCGATCTGCCGGAGCTGGACCATTTTTCCGCCTTTCTGAACACTTCCGGCAATACTCAGCAAGGCTTTCATTTTGGCTGACAGAGGAGCTTCAGTAAAATCTGTTTTCACCTGCCTGATCAATTCCCCGTTCGTATCCCCCAGGTGAAAAGAAGCTACGGCACCATGCACACTCTGGCAGAACAAACAATCGTTCAGGGATGAAACGAAAGCGGCGATCAGTTCACGTTCCCCTTTGGAAAGCGTACTTTCCCGGCAAAGCAATACATTCGCTATTCCGTTCAGCGCATCTGCTGCCTGAGGATCAAAGGCCATCAGCCCTCTGATCCCCGGAAAATCATTCATCAGGTCAATATGTGCCATATCAGTCTTGTTTTGGTAGTGTATAACCTTTTGCCATTCGCTCCCCCATCGCTTCGTAATCCTTCGGATCAGCCGGAGTGAAACTTGCCAGTCCGTCGACATAACGGTTGAACATGCAGAAAGCCGCTGCGATCAGAACAGTATCATGGATCTCCTGCTCGGTAGCTCCCAGATCTTTTGCATGCTGCACATCCTGAGCGCTGACCGTACGTGCATCCTGCTGCACCCGGGCTGCAATGTTCAGCAGTGATTCCAGTTTATCTGAGATGGGGGCATTCATATAATCATCCAGCACAGAATCAACTATTCCCTTTTCATCCTGATACAGGTACCTGGCCGCTGCTGCATGGCTGCTCATGCAAAACATGCATTCATTTTTAGATGAAACATAAGCCGCTATTAATTCTCTGTCAGCTTCCGAAAGAGTGGATGGATGACGCAGCAAGGCCTGGGCCAGCTCATAAAGCGGCTTGCCTGTTTCGGGCCTGAACATAACCAGACTTCTGATCCCGGGAACACCTTCGGGTACGTTTATATGTGCCATTATAAATTTTCCGTTAAAATTAAATCCGTTTCTGAGTGGGGTTTAGCCTCGGCTGAAAAGAGCGTGACTGCAAACCCGATTAAAAATGTGATCGAAAATACCAGGACAGCATTTCCATAACCGCCCAATACCGAAACCAGGGCCCCTACAAAAAAAACAACTGTTGCAGTGGCGAGCCTTCCGATATTTAAACAAAAACCAGTTGCCGTTGCCCTGATCGCAGTGGGAAAAAGAGCAGGCAAGTAAGAGGATAAGGATCCCTGGCTTATTCCAAAGAACAAGGCCAGAAATGCTGATTCAATATAAATAACAGGGCTGAAGGACTGGTTGGTTTTGAAAAGCAGGAAACACATCACAAAACACCCTGCAAAAGCAATCAGCAGGGTTTTTTTATAGCCCAGGAAATTGATCAGGTATCCCGAAAAGGAACCTCCTATAATTCCCCCGCTGCCCAAAAGCATCATAGTTATTCCCCGCTCTTTCTGTCCCATTTCCGGATCCGGGAACAGGCTCTGAACCCAGGTAGGCATCCATGAAAATATAGCCCATAGTCCTATTAACATAGCCCCGAAAATTAAGGAGCCATGAATAATATTCTTTTTATTGGCCCTGTCGAACAGTGCCAGGTACCTGCCCGGCTGATTGCTGTTCCCGGATTGCTTTTTTAAACTGGTCCATTCCTGGGATTCATTTAAAAAGGCCAGGGCAGCAAATGATGCGATCAAAGGAATAATTCCCGGCAAAAATGCCATTCTCCAATCCCCAAAGATATTATTAGCGATACCCGTAAAAATGATCCCGACAGGGAAAGTTACTGCCAGGAAGCCCAATGCGATCGCCCTTGATTTTGGAGGCCATACTTCGGCCACCAGGATCGTTGCCAGCACCAGGGTGCCTCCAACCCCCAGGCCTGAGATAAACCTGAGCAGTACAACCAGCAGCCAGTTATGGGTAAAACTAATCAGGATGTTTAAAACCGAGTACAGGGCCACAGCAAAAACAAAGGCTTTGATCCTGCCGAAATGATCCCCCAGAAAACCAAAAAGTATTCCGCCAATCATCCAGCCGAGCAGGAACATGGAGCCGATGTAAGCACTTACCTCCCCCAGCTCAGCGAAACCTGCATCACCCATCAGTTCCCTGACAACAACCGGCAGGTAAACAGGCATCAGGGTCGAATAATAGCCGCCAAATGCATAACAAATGACACAAATGACAAACAACAATGTCCGGCTCCTGCCCTGATCCCTGGATTTTAAAATTCCTGCTTCTATCATTTTAAAAGATCATCAAATGTCAGGGAAACATAGTAGATCCCACCTACCGCAGGAGAACCGTAAGCCTGTACATTGTATTTATTGGTCAGATTGGTGGCTCCGATCTTCAGTACGGTCTTAGCTGATGGCATTTTAAAACTGACCTGGGCACCTAATTGTCCGTAAGCGTTTACTCTGCCCGGCTGCAGCTCATTAAATGACCCAACCCAGTCAAATGCTGATTGCCAGCGGTAATTCATGCTAAATCCTGTGTTCTTAAATAAATTACGGTTTGAAAAGATCAGGTTTGAAATAAACTTAGGCGTATTGAAAGCCGGAATATTATTCGGGTTGGCACCTTTCAGATCAAAGGAGGTCCAGGTGGTATTGCCGCTTAACTGATAATTTTTCGGGAAGTAATAGGTCAATCCCAAAGATGAACCCTGAGCACTTACTTGATCGGAAGCATTGGTATATAACTGATAAGCCTGGGCCTGCCTGTTCAGTATCTCGGAGGCGGCGGCAGGATTAACGGTTCCGTCGGAGCCCAGTACAGCGCTTGTGGGGCTGATCACCACCTGGTTCAAAATAAAATCCTTGTAATTGCTGTAATAATAATTTATATCAATAAAGAGTCTTTCGCTGATCAGGCCTTTATATCCAATTTCATAGCTTTCGATCTGCTCCGGTTTGATATAGGCTACATCCGACTTCTTTAAGAGATGCTTATTATTGGCAATGGCTGTTGGAGGAGGGGTCCCCGATCCGACTGCCGCGCCGAAAGCAGCTCCAAATGCGCTGACAGAGCTGGCCGTAAAGGAATTATTGTATGCGGGCATACCCACGCTGTTATCCGGGGCACCGCCAAGGATGGTGATTGGCCCTACAAATAATTTGATATACTGATCAACCGGGGTCGGGTTGCGGAAACCGGTTTGAAATGAGGCTCTGAAATTATGGTTCTTTACCGGGGAGTAAACCGCTGATACCCTTGGAGTAACCCTTCCTTTAAAGTTCTCATTCTTATCATAACGGGCCGAAGCAAGCAATTTTAATTTGTCCTGTACTAATAATTTGGACAGCTGCAGGAAGGCACCGTATTCACTGATGGTAATTTCCTTATTCTTATCATCAAAGAGGGTACCATTGGTAAACATGTCAAACTTCCGGATGTTACCGCCTGCTAATACGTCAAGGAATTTCAGCTTATTGCTGAGATCATATTGCCCTTCAGCATGGTATAATTTGCTATTACTGAAAATACCGGCTCCGCTTAATCCCTGAATAAACTGATATTTTGCCTTTTGAGCATCAAATTCGGCAGTTCCCGGCAAAAACCGGCCCTGATCAGCAAAGGCCCTGGCACTTGTATGATTATTGGCCGCGACATTCGTTATGTTGCCTTTATAGGCGGCATCATATCGTGAAAACCAGGTTGCATCGGCTTTATCCGGACTTACCACTGCGCCGTTAAGATCCCGAACCCATGATTGGTTAACTTTCTGCCCCAGCGTACGGGAATTGTATGAATCATGGGAATTTTCAATCGTAGTATATCCCCTGATAAAGAACTGGCTGCCTTTCAGCTCAATACGATGCTGCTGTAAAGTGAAATTATTGATCGAAAAGCGGCTGCTTCCGGTATAATTTGCCGTGCCCCTTCCGAAATTGTATTGATAAATGGCTTCCAGCTTATTGGATAAACGGTAATATAAAGCCGCTTTCAGTTTTAAATTGTCAACTTTATAATCTGTCAGGAAGCGTTCCTGATATCCTGTTCTGGATACGCGGCCTATGCCCGTAATATTTTGAGCCACCTCATCACCATAGATGTTGAGGCTGTTCTTGCCCGGATTTGAATTTCCGCGGGATGCTGCCGGAGTATTCGGATCGATGTCGGTATAATTAGTTGCATACCAATCCAGACCTTTGAAATAAGAAACATTGGTTTTAAACGCGAATTTATTGTTAAATGCCCTTGCATAACGAAGCGCCAGATCGATCAGTGGTTTCGCATCGACGTTGGGATCATTCAAATGATTTACTCCCAATTTGGTCTGAACACTCAAACCCTGATACTGGAAAGGATCTTTACTTTTCAGCATTAAAACTCCGTTAAACGCGACAGGGCCGTAAAGAGCGGAGGCAGCACCCGGAATAAGTTCTGCGCTTTCCGCATCCAGATCAGAAAGGCCGAATAAATTCCCGACAGAAAAATTTAAGCCGGGGGTCTGATTATCAACACCATCCACCAGCTGCAGAAAACGACCAGTACCAACACCCCCGAAACCACGGGTATTGATGGATTTAAAGGTCAGGCCACTGGTAACCACATCCAGTGATTTTAAACTTTGCAGTCCTTCATAAAAACTGATTGAAGGCGTTTCCCGGATAGCCCTGATATCCATTTTCTCGACTGTTACCGGCGATCGCATGATATTTTCTTCAAGCCTGGAGGCCGAAACAACCACCTCATCCATCATGGTCAATCCCGGGTACATGATGACAGAAATATCGCCGGAATATTGACTGACTGTAATTTCCTGCCGGATATAACCCATACCGGAAACGATTAAGGTCAATGGCAGAGGAAGTTTAGTATTCAATTGAAATTTGCCCTGCCCGTCTGTCGTGGTACCTGATAAATAACCTTTAACGCTAATGCTGGCTCCGGCTACAGGCGTTCGGGTGTCAGAATCAGTAACGATACCTCCCACAGTACCGGTTTGTGCAATGGATGCAGAGGGAATAAAAAATACAATAAATAATATGCTTAGTAAGATTGTTTTCATATGTCTGGGTTTTAAGGTTTTATAATTAATTCCGGGGATCTGAGATATCCCTGATTAACGATTTTATTTCCAAGTGTGTGGTAGAACGCAGGGTCATTTGGAGTAATGCTGGCCAGGCCATCCACATATTTATTGTAGAGGCAAAATAATGCAGCAATTAATACGGTGTCATGAATTTCCAGATCACCGGCCCCCAGGTTTTTGGCCTTTTCGATCAATGCCGGGCTGACATCCCTGCCGGAAACCTGAACCTTCTTCGCGATTTCAAGCAGAACCTTCATCTTATCGGTCACCGGCGCATTAGCCAGGTCATTCTTTACCATTTCAGAGGTATTGTTTTCACCCAATAAAATATCTGCTGCGGCAGTATGGGCCGCAGTGCAGAATTTACACTGATTGCCGGCAGAAACCACGGTAGCAATAAGTTCCCTTTCTGCCTGACTGAGGGTCGATTCACCCCTCAGAAGGATCTGGGTCAGATCTCTGATCGGATTGGCCGTATCCAGGCGGTATTCAAGCAAACCCGTAATACCGGGCAAATGCTCTTCTAATGAAATATGAGGCATAGCATTTCTTAAAAAATGTAAATGATCTGCCTTGCCGGATGAATGTTTATGGATCTTAATGAATCGGACCTGAAACCTGGATCTTTAGAAATAATCCTAATGGTTATGGCTAATTCTGCAGCATTGAATCAGGCAGAATAATCCGTTCAGGCACAAAAAAATAATAAAATCCGGAAAAACAATAAACAGGCAAGGAATTAGTTTAACAGCAGATCCATTAAAATGGCAGGAACAAAGAATCCGGCCATCATTCTGGAAACACTGGTAAAACTGGATTTAATTAAGAAAGCAGGAGGTCGGGAGGAGGAGCATAGAGGTTAAAATGTCCCTTATTCAGTGGATTTAAAACGAAACTGTAAATGGAATTACAATCTGTGCCATTCAGGCTTTTTGGTGAAATATCATTAATTTTTACGTAGTAATCAGTTTTAACCTGTTTGACATCAGATTTTTTGTTCGTATTAGATGCAAGGTCATTCACCTTATTAAAATACTCAGCCCGCTTTTTCTCGATCAATGATTTTTCCTTATTCTCGATACACAATAAGATCAGCGTATCCCTAACGATCTTCCTTTTCACATACCTGTAAATGGTTCCTTTCACATTAACCTCGCCCTCCATTGATTCAAATTCTTTCGATTCGGCAATGTATGGTACGCGGAATGGAAACTTTACTGTGATCAGGTCTTTATCCTGAACGTGGTCATCCCTGATCTTTTCATCCAGACGCTGATCAGCAGATTGGGAGAGATAAAAGAAAAAGCCCTTATATCCTGCTACATTGTACAGGAAGACTATTAAAAATAATATGGCAGTTAACTTTCTCAATTTCAATACAATGTAGATAAAAAAATATTTTAATTCCAAATTAAATTTATTCCCGGGTATAAGGCCTTCTGTTCTTTATCCTGAAGAAAATCCGGATCGCCAGCAGAAAAGAGCCATCCAGTTTATAATCCTGATTACTTTTTTTGTGTTAAGTGCATGCCTGGAATACCATCTTTAACAAGGAAATAATTAATTCAGGGCTGTTTTCAGCATTCAATCACCAGGTAATAAGGGCAATTCAGGGGGAGCACTTATGGACAAAGGGGGTAGGGTTATGGAATTATCCTCACAGGAATTGGATATGCGCGCAGTATCCGCTTTTTGGCGGCCTTCGAGCCGTTTGTCATTGCAGCCTTAGAGACGCAATCATCCAAGTACCTCCTCCAGCACTTCATGCGATCTTATCTGCCCGAATCCTTCAATATGCAGCCTGTAATAGTCCAGGATCTTTTCAAGGATGAGCTTTCTCTCTGCCGCAGAGATCTTCAGGGTATGCAGATTATCAAAATTAGAGTTCAGAATAGTTGTCCAGATGGAAGTATATGGCGGTTCAATTATCAGTGCATGGGAAGGCTGCAGGCTGGAATAGCCTCCGTTCTTCAGGTCGAAATAAGCGGAGGAAGCGGCCAGAGTGGTATCGGGATAAAAGCCCAGAAAGCGGCTGAGCCGGAGTAAAAAATAAAGATGGTAATTCGCCAGTCCATGACTCATACTGTCGAGGATCTCAATGGCATGGAACAGGAACCCGAACAAAACCTCATCCGCTTCATGCTGTCTCAGTGATTTATAAAGAACCTCATTAAGGAACATCGTGATGGAGCTTTTCACAATATCATAAGGGATACTTTGAAAAACTGGCTGATGCCTCAGCTCGGAAACACGCTGAATATTTCCGGAGGCTTTATGGTAAACAACCATATCAAGCAAGTGTAAAGGCTGCAGGCTGTTCAGCCTGATCTTCGATTTTGGCCGCTTTATCCCATTGATCAGGTAGGATTGTAGCCCGAATTTCTCAGTAAACACCTGCACTACCACGCTGCTTTCTGAATAATTCGTGGTTTTAAATACTATTCCCCTGGTTTTATGCAGCATGGATGATCTTGGGCAAAAGGATCAGAATACCTGTTATTAAAGCCATAACAGCAGCAATAAAAACCACCGCCGCCGAAATATCCTTAATGATACCTGCTTGGGAATTAAATTCGGGCGAGACCAGGTCAACAAGGGTCTCGATAGCGGTATTAGCCAGTTCGGCCATTAACACCAAAGCCATCGCGGTGATGATCCATAACCATTCGGCAGTGCTGAGACCAAGATAAAATCCAAGTCCGGTAATGAGCACAGCCACAAAACAATGTACCCTGAAATTCAGCTGAGTACTGAAGGAATACCTCATTCCCTCAAAGGCAAAATAAAACCCTTTCAAAAATTTCTTCATGCTCTGCTTAAAATTTGATCAGCCTGTTATACCACTATTTCACAAAAGGAGTTCTCATTAAGTATAATTCCCGGGCCGAAATTGAATAATAGTGAAAGTCCAATTTAAGAATTTTTGTAGTTTTGCGGCCTGGCATTCGTTAATATCCTAAAACAAAAAGTATGTGGAATAACTTTTCCAAATTTATACTATCCAACCGCATCGCTATTCTTGTAGTTTTCTTTGTAATAACCCTGTTCATGGCCTGGAAAGCCAGCTTCGTCAGGCTATCCTACACCGGAAGTAAAATTCTGCCCTTAACAGATTCGGCTTTTATAAAGTATAATCAATTCAAGAGCCTTTTCGGTGAAGACGGGAATACAATGGTTTTAGGCCTCAGTTCTCCAAAACTGATGAATAAAGAACTGTTTAACGGCTGGAGTGCCCTGGCCGCTGAAATACAGAAAACGAACGGAATTAAGCAGGTTCTTTCAATAGGCAATCTATACGACCTTGAGAAAGATACTGTTAATCAACGTTTTATATTAAAACAACTCAGCGGTCAGAGGATAAAAACAGATGCCGGAATGGACAGCATCAGGCTGCGGATCTATGAGCTTCCATTTTACGATGGTCTGCTCTATAATATGGAAAGTAATGCCACTTTAATGGCCATTAATTTTGACCATAAAATTCTGAATACACCAAAAAGGGCGCCTGTTATTAAATCCATCCTGGATAAAGCGGATGCCTTCAGCAAAAAACACCAGGTTGAGGTACACTATTCAGGCCTTCCATTTATCCGTACTGCGATAAGTCAGCTGGTATCGAGAGAATTCGTTTTATTTCTGGGTCTTTCCATTCTGGTTGCCGCTGTTATCCTGTTTATTTTTTTCCGCCGCCTTTATCCTGTACTCTTCCCGATACTGCTGGTGATCGTGGGGGTGATCTGGAGCCTGGCAACGCTCGTGATGTTCGGCTATGAGATCACTATGCTCACCGGACTGATACCTCCCCTGATCGTGATCATCGGGATACCGAACAGTATTCTGCTTTTGAATAAATACCATAATGAACTCAGGAAACATGGCGATAAGCAACAGGCTCTGCATGTGACTATTCTCCGTATTTCTGAGACTACACTGATCGCCAATATTACGGCGGCCATAGGCTTTGGAGTCCTGTTTTTTACAGGCAGCGCACTGCTGGTCGAATTTGGTGTTGTAGCGGCCTTGAATGTTATGGCAACCTGGTTCATCTGCCTTTGCCTGATCCCTATTATCTTCAGTTATCTGCCAGTACCGAAACTTAAGGCCCAGGAGGAGCATGATAAAGGCTTTTTACATAAATTGCTGGTCAGTACCGACCATCTGGTCCATAAGCGCAGTCACCTGATCTATATTTTTTCTGTGGCCATCTCCCTGATCTCCCTCATCGGGGTATTCCGGATCAATGTGAACGGATATGTGGTTGACGACCTGCCGCAGAACTCGCCAATTAACCGCGATCTTAAATTCTTCGAGAAGAACTTTGAGGGTATTCTGCCATTGGAAGTGAGCATTGATACACGCAGAAAAAACGGGATCCTGAACCTCTCTACCATTAAAAAAGTGGATAAAATGGAGGAGATGATCTCTGCTTATCCTGAATTCTCCCGTTCCGTATCCCTCAATAAAGCACTGAAATATGCTTCACAGGCATTCTATAACGGTGATCCGCAATTCTATCGCATACCCAACGATATGGAGAAGAATTTCGTTCTGAGTTACCTCGCAAATTCGGGCGGGAATAATAATATGCTGAAAGGCTTTATTGACAGTAATAAGCAGGTGGCGAGAGTAAGTTTTCAGATGGCCGATGTTGGTTCCAAACGGATGAATGTTTTGCTGGAAGAGCTGCAGCCAAGAATTGATTCTATCCTCAGTCCTGATCGTTTTGATGTCCTGCTTACCGGTTCAAGTATTATTTTTTCAAAAGGGACTGACTATATGCTCAAACATTTGATGATCAGTATCCTCCTGGCTATTTTTCTGATCTCCTTATTGCGGCTAACGCAGTTCAAAGATATCCGGATCATGTTCATCTCACTCCTCCCTAATATTATTCCGCTGATCATTACTGCAGGACTGATGGGCTTTTTCAATATCCCCCTTAAACCATCCACGATCCTGATATTTACCATCGCTTTCGGACTTGCATCTGATCAGACTATTTATTTTCTCACACGTTACCAGCAGGAATTGCAGTCAACTGATTTCAGTACCTCGAAGGTCATATCTGATACCATCCGGGAAACCGGGGTAAGCATGACCTATATTGCACTTGTATTATTCTTCGGATTCGGCATATTCACCGCATCCACATTCGGGGGTACGATGATCCTGGGTTTACTGCTTTCAATAACTCTGATCATTGCCCTGGTTTCAAACCTAACCCTTCTGCCTGCTTTACTGGCCCTGCTTGACAAACGAAAAAGGAGAAGAATAGCCAAAACTAAAGGAGAAACCTGGGATATTTAGGATGCTGGGATATTTAGGATGCTGGCGCGCGCGTGTCGCGCGTGATTTCTAAGTATTTCCCAACCTATTTAAAAAAATAATGTCTTCTACCATCCAATTTAAAAAAATAAAACAGCACACGCGACACGCGTGCGCCAGCGAGGGATTTCTCCACCTTTGAAAATAATTTTTCAGAGAAAATTAAGTTTAGGTGTTCGAAACGTATAAATTGAGGTCAACTCTCTGATTCTTCAGTTGATTCCGAAGCACGCTCATCCAACAGTGCTTTACGGTCCATTTTACGGATCAGGCTGTACAGAACCGATAAAAACCCTATTCCAAAAGCTACAGTACCGGTTATCATCGCCCAGCCGTACTTAAAAATATCCTCTTCCATCAGGTAATACCCCAGCAGGTTAAAGGCTATTCCGATAAGTATCAGCCAGATACCGCGGCGCATGTATTTATTTTTCATAAATTATTGTAATAATACAAAGATACATAAAATACTCATTTTGCTTTCCGGACTTCCGTGCCGGATTATTGATTTGAAAAAACTGCGTTTTAAGCCTTAAATTTCTTAACTTTGCATCCTTAAATTTTGGGAGTTAAAGCACTGATGTACAAAGAATACAAGCAACTTGATTTATCAAAAACCGGAACAGAGATTTTAGAATACTGGAAGCAAAACCAGGTTTTCGAAAAAAGCATTTCCAACCGGCCTGCTTCTAAACCTTATATTTTTTATGAGGGTCCGCCATCCGCTAACGGGATGCCCGGAATACATCATGTTATGGCCCGTTCTATCAAGGATATTTTTTGCCGTTATAAGACCCTGAAAGGATTTCGCGTTGAACGTAAAGGCGGCTGGGATACCCATGGTCTGCCGATAGAGCTGGCTGTTGAGAAAAAACTCGGAATCACCAAGGATGACATCGGCAAGAGCATTACTGTTGAAGATTATAATGAAGCATGCCGTAATGAGGTGATGAAATATACGGATGTATGGAACGACCTGACCGAGAAAATGGGTTATTGGGTTGACCTGAAAGATCCCTATATCACCTATGAAAACGAATATATTGAAACCCTCTGGTGGATCCTGAAGGAGTTTCATAAAAAAGCCCTCTTGTATAAAGGT
Source organism: Pedobacter sp. (assembly GCA_036677005.1). Classification (GTDB taxonomy): domain Bacteria; phylum Bacteroidota; class Bacteroidia; order Sphingobacteriales; family Sphingobacteriaceae; genus Daejeonella. The sequence goes on along the minus strand of JAKFBV010000106.1, from coordinate 20,199 downwards.
TATACCGTTCAGCCCTATTCCCCTGCTGCCGGAACCGGATTGAGTTCACATGAGCTGAACCAGCCAGGCACTTATAAAATACTGAAGGATACCTCGGTTGTTGCCCAGTTCCACATTAAAAAAGATCAGGTGCACCCATTAATGGAGGTTCTTTTTGATCAGGAAGCCGAAGATACCGTGATTCTGGCATGGACCACTACCCCATGGACGCTTCCCTCAAACTGTGCCCTCGCAGTGGGCCAGTCGATCAGCTATGTAAAGATTAAAACTTTCAACCCCTATACCTTCAGTCCGGTTAGTGTCGTTCTGGCGAAGGAACTCGTTTCAAAATATTTCAAAGAAGAAGCTAAAGACCTCTCCTTTTCCGACTATAAAGAGGGCGATAAGCTTATTCCCTGGCAGATCAGTGCCGAATTCAGAGGCACTGAGCTGCTGAACCTGCACTACCATCAGCTGATGCCTTACGTAAGTAATGAAGATCTTGAAAAAAATGCATTCCGCGTTATTCCAGCTGATTTTGTTACTACTGAGGATGGTACCGGTATCGTGCATACCGCTTCTGTTTTTGGATCCGACGATTTCAGGGCCTGCCGTGAGAATAATGTGCCTTCGGTGATGATCAGTGATGAAAAAGGAAATGAATTCCCGCTGGTGGACAGGCAGGGACGATTCGTTCAGGAGGTCACAGATTTCGCCGGAAGGTATGTCAGAGAAGAATATTACAGTGATGAGGAACGCAGGAACCCTGATTTCAGGCCTACGGATGTGCTTATCGCGATCAAATTAAAAGAAGACAATAAGGCTTTCGACGTCAGGAAATACGAGCATAGTTACCCGCATTGCTGGCGTACTGATAAGCCTGTACTTTATTATCCACTGGATAGCTGGTTCATAAAAACCACTGCTGTAAAAGAACGGCTCGTTGAACTGAACAAAACCATTAACTGGAAACCTGAATCGACCGGGACCGGACGCTTTGGCAACTGGCTGGAGAACCTGGTTGACTGGAATCTTTCCAGGTCCCGTTATTGGGGCACACCCCTTCCGATCTGGCGTACAGAAGACGGAGCAGAAGAGAAATGTATTGGTTCTGTTGAAGAACTTAGATCAGAGATCAGAAAATCAGTGGCTGCAGGCTTTATGGATGCCGCCTTTGAGATCAATGATATGCACCGTCCCTTTGTGGATGATGTGATCCTGGTTTCCGAATCAGGCAATAAGATGTTCCGTGAACCCGACCTGATCGACGTCTGGTTCGACTCGGGAGCAATGCCTTATGCCCAATGGGGACTTCCCCCAACAGAAGCCGGCCGGAAAGGCGATATCACAGCAAAAGCATTCCTGGATTACTGGAATAAACAGGCAGGTTCTGCCGAAGAACCGGGGTCAATCTATCCCGCTGATTTCATCGCAGAAGGAGTGGACCAGACACGCGGATGGTTCTTTACCCTGCATGCCATCGGGGTGATGCTGAATGACAGCATTTCCTTCAAAAACGTCGTTTCAAACGGCCTTGTACTTGATAAGAACGGCAATAAAATGTCGAAACGCCTGGGAAATGCCGTTGATCCTTTTGAAACCATTGAAAAGTATGGTGCAGATCCAACAAGATGGTATATGATCAGCAATGCATCCCCATGGGATAACCTGAAATTCAATATTGAAGGAATAGATGAAGTGCGCCGTAAATTCTTCGGGACCCTGCATAATACCTATGCATTTTTTGCCCTCTATGCTAATATTGACGGATTCAGTTATAAAGAGGAGGACCTCAGAGACCGTCCTGAAATAGACCGCTGGATCATTTCTTTACTGAACTCACTGAGTCTGGAAGTAGATCAGTTTTATGCTGATTTTGAGCCAACACGTGCCGCTCGTGCTATTCAGAACTTCGTTGATGAAAACCTGAGCAACTGGTATGTGCGCTTATGCCGCCGCCGTTTCTGGAAAGGTGAATATACGGAGGATAAGATATCGGCATACCAGACCCTGTATATCTGCCTGAATACGATCGCAAAACTAATGTCGCCCGTTGCTCCATTTTTCAGCGACCGCTTATTCATTGACCTGAACAAGGCTACCGGAAAAGAACAGGCACTTTCAGTACACCTGAGCGATTACCCTGCTTATCATGCTGAACTGGTTGACAAGGCGCTTGAAGAGCGTATGGCCCTTGCCCAGGATATCTCTTCACTGATACTTTCGCTCAGAAAAAAAGTAGGAATCAATGTCAGGCAGCCTTTAAGCAGGGCACTGATCCCAGTACTGGATAAAGGTTTCAAAGCAAAGCTTGAAAAAATAAAAGATCTGATACTTTCTGAAACGAACCTGAAAAATATAGAGTATATTACAGACACTACCGGAATAATCAGCAAAAAGATAAAACCGAATTTCAAAGCCCTGGGACCAAAAGTTGGTAAGGATATGAAATTAGTGGCAGAAGCAATAAGCTCATTGTCGCAGCAGGAGATCAGCCGTTTCGAAGAGGAAGGCCGGATAAGGATAGCCGGAACAAATTATGATATTTTTGCAGAAGATGTGGAAATCGTGGCTGAAGATGTTCCGGGGTGGCAGGTTGCAAACCTTGGAAAACTTACTGTCGCATTAGACGTTACAATTAGCGAAGAATTAAAGCAGGAGGGAATTTCAAGGGAATTAGTTAACCGCATCCAGAACATGAGAAAAGATCAGGGTTTTGAGGTAACAGATAAGATCAGGGTACAGGTTAAAAATCACCCGTATATTTCAGAAGCCCTGAAAAATAATTTAGCTTATATTTGCGCCGAAATTCTGGCTGACTCATTAGAGCTTGTAGATGAGCTTGAAGCAGGGGAAATTGCCAGTATTAATGAGAATGATTTAATGATATTAATAAATAAAGGATAGAAATGGATAAGTACGAGAAAACAAGATATTCCGATTCAGAATTACAGGAATTTAAAGACATACTGATAGAGAAGCTACGCAGTTCAAAAGAAGAATTAGCTGCCTTAACCCAATCGTTAAGTAATCCGAATATGAATGGAACTGATGATACCGCAGGAACCTATAAGACTCTTGAGGATGGATCAGCAACCCTCGAAAAGGAATCGATCAACCAGCTGGCAGCACGTCAGAGGAAATTCATAGATAACCTGGAGAGTGCTTTGGTACGTATTGAAAATAAAACGTATGGTATCTGCAGGGAAACCGGCAAACTGATCCCAAAAGAACGTTTACGTGCGGTTCCGCATGCCACATTGAGTATGGAAGCTAAATTGAAGCAGGCCTGAATGAAAGCTTATACTAAGCCCTTTTTTGCGATTTTTTTTATCCTGCTTGCCGACCAGGTTCTAAAGTTCTGGGTCAAGTTAAACATGTCTTTAGGACAGGAATATAAGATATTCGGCAACTGGGCGATCATCCATTTCACTGAAAATAATGGAATGGCCTTCGGGATGGAGTTTGGCGGCGAAGCCGGCAAACTTGCTTTGACCTTGTTCCGTATCGCCGCAGTTTGCGGTATCGGCTATGGTGTGATTTATCTCATTAAAAAGAAATACCATCGCGGACTGATCATGAATCTATCCCTCATCTTTGCGGGTGCCATGGGTAATATCATCGATTCAACTTTTTACGGACTGATCTTCAGTGATAGCAGTTATTACGAACCTGCAACTTTATTTCCTGCAGGCGGGGGTTATTCCAGCCTGTTTCATGGAAAAGTAGTAGATATGTTTTACATCCCTATCCTGCAGGGCTCCTATCCTCAATGGTTTCCGTTCTGGGCAGGGCAGGAATTTATTTTCTTCCGGCCGGTGTTCAATATTGCCGACTCGGTGATCTCCATTGGTGTAATCATGATATTACTATATCAGAAAAGCTATTTCAAGGAAGAGAAAAAGGAGGTGATCTATACGCACAGCGAGATAGTAGAAGAATAAAATAGAGGTCCGAAAGGACCTTTTTTTGATTGTGAGTTGTGGGTTATGAATTGTGGTTGCCTAATTATTAACTGTCAACTATCATTTGCTCATTTTCACATTTGCTAATTTCATTTGTGGAATTGGCACGAAATTTTCATCCAGATTAAAAGTCTAACCATATAAAATAATCAAACATGAAAAATATTATAGTCCTGGCCCTGTTAAGCGTATTCAGCTTAAGTGCCTTTTCACAGAATTTTGATACCCGCAGAAAGATCGAAGTGAATGGTTCAGCAGAAGCAGAGGTTACACCGGATATCATCTATATCGGCATGTCATTGAAAGAATATTTCAGGGATGCCAATAATAAAAAGAAAGTTGAGATTGAGGATCTGGAACGCCAGCTTCAGTCGGCTGTATTAAATGCAGGTATTCCTCCGGAGAACTTTACCATAAACAATATTTCCAGTTATAATAACTGGTGGGAAAAGAAAAAAGCGCCTGATTTCCTGGCCCGTAAACAATACCGGATCAAGGTAACTGATCTGACTAAGTTCAACGAGATCATGAGTGCTGTTGATCCTAAGGGAATAGAATACAGCAATATTGAGAGCTATGATTATTCAAAAAAAGAAAGCCTCAGAAAAGAACTGAAGATTAAAGCCCTGCAGTCTGCCAGGGAAAAGGCAGATTATCTGATCACCTCCATCGGCGGAACCCTGGGCGGTGCTATCGATATTCAGGAGATCAATAATGAATATTACCCTCAGCCGATGTACCGTGCCAATACCATGATGAAAGCCGATGGAATAGCTTCAAGTGAGGCCGCAATGCCCGACATTGACTTTAAAAAGATCAAACTGAACTACCAGATGCGCGCTGTATTTGAGATTAAGTGATCATTTAATTGAAAATTGAGAATTACTGCAATTTGGAAGCACCTTGAATAATTTCAAATACAGCAATAAGAGATCTTTATGTTTGTGTTATTATTTGCAAGCAGCAACGCATGCGTTGTCAATTAATAAATTAATAGCTATACACACTCATCGGATGACTCCCCGGCTTTAAGCTCTGAATTCATCCGATGAGTTATCCAACAGGCAATCGACAACGGATAAGCAATATACAACTGATAACTGTCCTTGCCTGATAACAGACAACTGGTAACAGACAACTGACAACAGATATGCATACACACAAGGGCCCCAGGGATGTAGTTCCATCCAGGAAAAAAAATTTTTATAATGTCAGGCCCGAGCTTCGTGAATATCTGTTGAAATACTCACGCGAGGTGAAGCTTCCGGTACAATATACAGATCTGCTGCGCTTTAACCTGCACACCCCTTTACGGGATAAGGAAGGGCGTGATACCCTCTGGTACACTGTATATTATGATGAGAGTGAAATGAAGGAGCTTTTTCCTAATCTCACCTATATCTATGCCCTGATGAATACCGATGGTGATACGGCCGTGATGGAACACCTCTCTGTCGCAAGGATCGATTATTGCACCTTTGCCAATACCAAACCCTTCCGTGTGCGGATCATCAATCGCCTGAATGATAATTACGATCATTTCTACATCAAGATCGCGGATGCATCAAGAGTTTACGGTCTGGAACTTGAACACGTACTTTCCCCAAACCACATCACTTATGTGACTGATGGAAACACCCTGATTGAAGAACATATTCCCGGCCTGCCAGGCGATGAGTTTATCAGCCGCCGGCTGGGAACATCCAAATTCAACCAGATCCGGATTTGTAAGGAATTTGTCAAGTTCAATGAACGCTGCTTTGTCAGGCTACTGGGCGATATGCGCTCGTATAATTTTGTGGTTGACATTACACCCGATATAGAAGGTAACCAGTACCGTTTCAGGGCTATAGACTTCGACCAGCAATCCTATGAAGGAAGGCTGAAAATGTATTTGCCTCATTATTTTAAAGAAAACCTTCCGCTGGTTCAGCTGGGCATGCAGCATATGGACGAAACTACCATGCGGCAATACCAGGAGGAGGAACGAAGCCTGATAGCCAACCGCTTTCGCTCAGGTTATTACCGCTTGCAGGACCTCTTCAAGGTCATGAATATTGACACGATCGCGCCGGAGGAAAAGGTGCAGCAGTTAGGAAAAGAACTGGCCTCCTATCATAAAAACCCGGTCTTCAAGAGCTGTGATACTATGGGAAAACTGGTCTTTGAATGCCTGAACCAGGTTGTTGAGAAAAGAATGGGATAGAGAGTTGTCTGTTATCTGTTGTCAGTTACCGGTTGTCAGTTACCAGTTGTCAGTTTGCCTGGGTATATTTCTAAATGTCAAAAGTACAGTCTCACATCTCATATCTCATATCTCATATCTACTTAGTTGAATTAAACTCCAGCACCAGATCATCCGTATTAACCAATGTCCCTGGGGATAAAACAATATCTCCAACGGTACCATCATTGTTTGCCGCAATATTGGTTTCCATTTTCATGGCTTCAACCATAAACAAAGGCTGATTTTTTTTAATCAGATCCCCTTTTTTAACGAAAACCTTTGAGAGCATGCCCTGCAAAGGAGAGCCTATATGATGTATATTATTCTTATCTGTCTTCCGGTTTTCCAGCCGGGTAACTTTGATCGACCTGTCCTGAACTTCAATATTTCGGGTCTGACCATTCAGTTTAAAGAAAGCGGTACGCATTCCCTTATCATCGGCGGGGCCAATAGACTGTAGCCTGACAAGCAGGGTCTTACCCGGTGCGATCTGTATGGTGGTCTCCTCACCCGGTTTCATCCCGTAAAGGAAATACCTGGTCGGAACCACATCTACATCACCATACTTTCTGAACATGACCAAATAATCCTCTGTTACTTTAGGATAAAACTTATAGGACAGATAGGTGGTATATGGCAGGTCGGTTCCAAATTTCTTCTTAAAGTCCCTGAAATCATGCTCCAGATCCAATGCCGGTAAACTTTTACCGGCACGCTCACTGAGAGGCACCTTACCCTTGAGAACAATACGCTGAAGCTCATGCGGAAAACCTCCCTCTGGCTGACCGAGCTCGCCCATAAAATAGGAAACTACAGATTCGGGGAAAGAGATCTGGTCACCTTTGGTAAATATATCCTCCTTGCTGATATTATTTGCAACCATGTACTGGGCCATATCCCCTACAACTTTCGAGCTTGGAGTAACCTTCACGATATCACCGAACATCTCATTCACATCGGCATAGCGTTCTTTGATCTCTTCAAACTTATCTCCCAGACCCAATGCAATGGCCTGCGGCTTAAGATTTGAATATTGTCCGCCGGGTATCTCATGCTGATAAACTTCCGCCGAGCTGGATTTCATTCCAGATTCGAAGGGGTGGTAATAATCGCGCACTGTTTCCCAGTAATTGCTGAACTTGTTCAGAGATTTAATATCGTAGGGATTTTCGCGTTCGTGAAAGCGCATCATTTCAACGATGGAATTAAAATTAGGCTGTGAGGTCATGCCTGATAAAGCTCCCAGAGCACAGTCAACCACATCAACTCCAGCATCTATGGCCATCAAATAGGTGGCAGGCTGCAGGGAGGATGTATCGTGTGTGTGCAGATGGATCGGGATCTTTACTGTATCCTTCAAGGCCCCGATCAATATTTTGGCGGCATAAGGCTTCAGTAAGCCCGACATATCCTTTACACCCAAAATATGTGAGCCGGCATTTTCAAGGTCCTTTGCCAGGCGCAGATAATAATTAAGATCGTATTTGGTTCTTTTGGGATCCAATATATCCCCGGTATAACATAAGGCTCCTTCGGCTATCCCGCCAGTCTTACGTACCATATCAATACATGGGGCAATATTTTCCATCCAGTTCAGGGAATCGAAAATGCGGAAAACATCCACCCCGTTCTCCCAGCTTTTTTGAACAAACGATTCAACCAGATTATCCGGATAAGCTGAGTACCCAACACCATTGCAGCCTCTTATCAGCATCTGAATAAGGATGTTCGGCATGGCAGCCCTTAGTTTTTGAAGCCTTATCCAGGGATCCTCATGAAGAAACCGGAGGCAAACATCAAATGTTGCTCCGCCCCATGCCTCCATACTGAAGGTCTGGGGATGATCTTTTGCATAAGCCCCGGCAACTTTCAGCATATCATAGGTCCGCATCCGGGTGGCCAGAAGTGACTGGTGGCCATCGCGAAAAGTGGTATCCGTATAATAGATCTTCTTCTCGTTCTTTAACCAGGTACAGAAAGCCTCTGCACCCATCTCATTGAGCATATCCTTCGTTCCTCTGGGGTAATGCGAGGTATGATCATATTCGGGGATCACGGGCTTCTCCAGGCGTATTTCAGGATCGAAATTTTTAACATCCGGGTTGCCGTTCAGCGAAATATCACCCAAAAACGACAGGACACGCGTACCGCGGTCAAGCCCTTTAGTGATGGCAAATAGCTCCGGGTACTCCTGAATAAAGTTTACTGTAGCCTTTCCCTCTACAAATACAGGATGATTGATCAGGTTTTCAAGAAACTGAATATTGTTCTTAACACCACGTATCCTGAACTCACGTAATGCCCGGTTCATTTTACGAGCAGCATCCAGCAAGGTAGCGCCCTGCGTACTCACCTTAACAAGCATGGAATCAAAGAAAGGACTAATCTTCATTCCGGGGTAAGTACTGCCTTCATCCAGCCGCACGCCAAATCCGGTTGCGTTCCGGTAGGTGATCAGGGTCCCGTAATCCGGTTTAAATTCATTGGACGGATCTTCTGTTGTGATACGGCATTGCATCGCAAAACCGTTCTTCATCACCAGGGCCTGATCTGGCAGGCCGATCTCAGGATCTGAAAGTTTATACCCGTCGGCAATATAGATCTGGGTTTTGATCAGGTCAATACCGGTGATCATTTCTGTTACCGTATGTTCTACCTGTATTCTGGGATTTACCTCTATAAAATAGATCCGTTCATCCGAATCAACCAGAAACTCAACGGTACCAACATTATTATAATTAACGGCTTTAGCTATGCTAACCGCATAATGATATAGTTTTTCACGGGTTTCATCTTTCAGATTTAACGAAGGAGCAACTTCCACCACTTTCTGAAAACGCCTTTGAACCGAACAGTCACGTTCATAAAGATGCATCACATTATGATGATTGTCGGCCACAATCTGTACCTCAATATGACGGGGCCGCTCAATAAATTTTTCGAGGAAAACGGTATCATCCCCGAAAGCATTTTTCGCCTCACTTCTTGCTTCAGAAAAAGCTTTATTAAGTTCTTCTTCCGATCTGACCACCCGCATACCCCGGCCGCCGCCGCCTGAAGCAGCCTTCAGGATCAGGGGAAATCCAATGCGATCAGCCTCAGTCAGAGCTATTTCAAGGGTATTAAGATCGGGTTCATTACTTTCGATGATCGGGATCTGAGCCTGTTTTGCAACCATTTTAGCAGTGATCTTATCCCCAAGGGCGATCATTACATCAGGCCTTGGCCCGATGAAAATGATCCCGTTTTCAGCGCATTGGCGGGCAAATTCAGGGTTTTCTGATAAAAAGCCATATCCGGGGTGGATAGCATCAGCCTTACAGTATTTAGCCATTTCGATAATGGCCTGAATATCAAGATATGGTTTTAAGGGATCATTGTCTTCACCTATCTGATAGGCTTCATCCGCCTTATAACGGTGTAGAGAATAACGGTCTTCATACGTATAAATAGCAGCAGTCTGTATGTTTAATTCATTACAGGCCCGGCTTATTCTGATCGCAATTTCCCCCCGGTTCGCGATCAGTATTTTCTTAATATTCATAAATAACTTAATTTGTTTACAAGATATAAAAATAATTGTTTATACTAAATAACAATATGGTTCAAAATGTGTTGTTATTTAATCTGAAGGGCTATTAATCCTTTTTTAAATCTGAAAAATACCCCTGAATTAACAATTATCATATGCAAAAAATCATAAACCCAAAATTAAAATGGGTAGAACGGGTTTCTTACCTTATGGATGAAAAATTTCGTTTGCCCGGAACAAATTTCAGGTTCGGCATTGACCCGCTCATAAATTTGATCCCTATTGCAGGAGATATCTCCGGTTTTGTGGTTTCATCCATGTTAGTGCTCTCAATGGCAAGGTATGGAGTAAGCCGGAAGGTACTGATCAGTTTTCTGGTCTTCGCTTATGTATTATGATTATGGCTGATTATGAGCTGGATAATTGATGCGATCTAATCAATTACCGGATTCTGGTTTATAAATCCATGAATTTTATTCAGAAGAACAGAAAGATCAAATGGCTTTGACAAAAATTCATCAAAATGGTATTTGTCTGTCATCAAACCTGCTTCAGAGTGTGCAGAAAGCAGAATTACCGGAATAGTACAGGTTTGAGGATCGCTTTTTAGCTTCATACAGATCTCGCCCCCATTATACCCGCGAAGCTGGTAATCTACAATGACCAGATGAGGATCAAAATCTGCAAGCATGGGAAAGAAGTTCTCAGCGGATAGTAATGACCGTACCTGGAAACCGCAATAGGTTAATGAGAGTTCAATTGCCTCCAGTACTGCCGGGTCGTCATCAATCACCATAATTCGATTTTCCATAAAATACTTAATATGGTAAATCTTATACGCCCTCTGATCAGTATTTGTTTCGGTTCAGATCTTCAGCCGGGTACCTCAACTGATCCATTCGAAGCGGGTATAAGGAACAAGAGCAGCGGGTATCCTGATCCCATTCTCTGTCTGATTATTCTCAAGCAATGAGGCTACAATACGCGGCAGAGCCAGGGCGCTTCCATTCAAAGTGTGTGCAAGCTGAGGCTTGCCATCCTTGCTTTTATAACGCAATTTCAGGCGATTGCTCTGATAGGTTTCAAAATTTGATACCGAAGAAACCTCCAACCAGCGCGCCTGGGCTGCACACCATACTTCCATATCATATGTTTTTGCAGATGTGAAACCCATATCCCCGCCACATAAACTGAGCACCCGGTAAGGAAGTTCCAAAGCTTTTAACAGCGACTGCACATACATGCTCATATCTTCAAGTACCCGGTAGGAATGATCGGGATGAACTACCTGTACGATCTCTACCTTATCAAACTGATGCAGGCGGTTCAATCCCCTGACATGGGCGCCATAAGAACCGGCCTCCCTGCGAAAACAAGGGGTATAAGCACAGTTTTTTACAGGCAGTTCTTCTTCTTTAAGGATAACATCACGGTACAAATTGGTAACCGGAACTTCGGCAGTAGGGATCAGGTACAGATTATCCCCTGTAATATGATACATCTGCCCTTCCTTATCGGGAAGCTGTCCGGTTCCGAAACCCGAGGCCTCATTCACTACGATGGGGGGCTGCATTTCGCGGTAACCGGCTTCTTCAGCACGGTCTAAGAAGAAATTGATCAGTGCACGCTGAAGTTTTGCTCCCTTTCCTTTGTAAACCGGGAAACCTGCGCCGGCGATCTTATTTCCCAGTTCGAAATCGATAATATCATATTTTGAAGCAAGCTCCCAGTGGGGAAGCGCGTTCTGCATGAGCTGAGGGATCTCCCCATACTCCAGAATTACGACATTATCTTCAGGTACAGTTCCTTTCGGCACAGATATATGAGGCAAATTCGGAAGCAAAACCAGTTCATTCTGCAAGAGGATCTCAATGGCCGATAGTTTCTCTCCCAGGGTCCGGGCCTGCTCTTTAAATGCTGTGGTCTGAGGTTTGATATTTTCAGCGGCATCCTTTAAGCCCTGACGCATGAGCTCCCCTATCTTCTTTGCAGCAGAATTAGCTTCTGCAGAAACTGAGTCGAGGAGTGTCTGGGTTTGCCGGCGGTCGTCGTCCAGTTTTAAGATCTGATCGACCAGTTCAGGATGTTTGAAATTCTTAACTGATAAACGATTTAAAACTTCCTCCCTATTTTCGCGGATATAACTAACTTGCAGCATCTTTTATAAATTTAGACAAAGATATAAACAGTTTGGAGTTTGGGCTTTGGTTTTGGAGTTTTTCCTGAATGAATGCCTGAATAAGAATAAAAATAATGAGCGGCAAACTCTATCTGGTACCTACACCGATCGGCAATCTGGAAGACATGAGCTTCAGGGCAATTCGAATTCTGAAAGAGGTGGATCTGATCCTGGCGGAAGATACGCGGACCAGCGCTCCCCTGCTCAAACATTTCGGAATAGATAAAAAGCTGTTCTCCCATCATCAGCATAATGAACATAAGTCGGTAACAGAGATCATCCGCTTCCTGAAAGAAGGTAAGAATATTGCCCTTATCTCTGATGCCGGAACACCTGCGATATCAGATCCGGGGTTTCTGCTTGTCCGGGAAGCCATCAGAAACGACCTCTCTCTGGAATGCCTTCCCGGTGCTACGGCTTTCGTTCCGGCATTAGTCAATTCAGGATTAGCAGCCGACCGCTTTACGTTCGAAGGTTTTCTGCCCGTAAAAAAAGGCCGGCAAACCCGGATGAAAGAACTGGTTAACGAAGAACGTACGATGATCTTTTATGAATCGCCGCACCGGCTGCTAAAAACACTGGAAGAGTTCAGCCAGTATTTCGGGGCCGGCCGCCAGGCATCGGTTTCAAGGGAACTGACAAAATTATTTGAAGAAACTGTCAGAGGAACTTTAGAGGAAATTAAAATACATTTTGAGACTCATACGTTAAAAGGTGAGATCGTTATTTGCGTAGCGGGCAAAGAGGTAAATAAAAAAGAATTAAAATTAAAATCATGTTGATCGAACACTATTTAACTGATGATCAGGATCCAAGAACCGCCGAAAAGGTTTTAGGAAAATTACGCGATATGCTGACCCCGGGTGAGGCGGTCATTTATTTAGCTATTCAAAAGAAACCTGCAGTAACCCTGATCCCGGATTGCATTGCTGTTACCAATAAACGCATTGTCTTCTGTATCCCCGGGAACCTGGGCCTGACCACCAATTACATCACATTTACCTGGGCTGAGCTTAAAGAAGTTTCCTTCAAAGAAGAATTCTTCGGTTCAAAGTTTTTAACTATCCCGCAAAGGGGCGAAAATATCGTGATCGATTATATTCCTAAAATCCAGGCCAGAAAGTTATACCAGGTTTGTAATGAACAATTAGAAAAGCAAAGGTCTGGCCTGCATCACCAGGAGCCGGATGACAGAAAAACTCCAACCCTGCAGAATGAGAATCTTGCTGATGATTATTCATCCTACATCGAGGTAGAAGAGGAACAAACTTCCGCCATACCACAGACTGAAAGCATAGCCCCTGAACCTGATGATGAACTGACCCTGAAACTGAAAAAACTGAAAATGCTGTATGAAAAGCAGCTCATCAGCCAGGAAGAATACGAAAGTAAAAAGGCAGACATTTTATCACAGTTATAAGTGAAGAAGAATTACCAGCTGGCATTACTCAGCTCCTTTTTATTATGGCTGGCCTGGCCCCCCATTCCGTTTACTGCCCTGATCCTGCTTGTGGCATTGGTACCCTTAATGCTGGCGGTTGAAAATATCATTCAATCATCCGCTAAAAAGAAAGGCCGGCTGATATGGCGGACGGTATTTCTATGTTTTTTTTTATGGAATACTGCCTCTATTTACTGGGTATTTAACTCCCTCCATGCAGTTATGCCGGCATGGGTAGCAGGCATCATTTCCCTGATCCCCTTCGGCCTGGGTGCTCTGTTAATGACCCTGGCTTTCTGGCTTTATTACCGGCTGAGGCTAATAAGCTCAAAATCATGGAGTTATGCCGGATTAATATGTTTCTGGATAGGATATGAATACCTGCATCAAACCTGGGATCTGGCTTTCCCATGGATGAACCTGGGAAATGGATTCGCGCAATCGCATTACCTGGTACAGTGGTATGAATATACCGGAGTTTATGGAGGTACCTACTGGGTACTCATGGCAAATATCCTGATCTTTGAGACCTGGCTGGCCTTCAGATCAGGTATTGAAAAAAGGCAGAGATATGTTCTTGCCATCCGTTCAATAGCTCATGTTCTCATCCCGGTATTGATTTCGCTCTTGATCTATTCCAGTTATAAGGAAAAGTCAAATCCTGCCAATATCGTAGTGGTTCAGCCCAATATAAACCCCTACGAAAAGTTCGGAAGTCTGTCATCTGCCGGTCAGATTGAAAGGCTTATTCACCTTTCAGATTCATTGGGACAGACCAATACCGAATATTTTATCTGGCCTGAAACGGCCATATCAAAGGGTACGGAAGAAAAAAGTTTCAGAGGGGATCCTAATTTTTTAAGGATCCAGGATTTTTTAAGCAAATATAAAAACTCCAATCTCCTTTCCGGGATTGAAAGTTTTGCATTGTATGATACAGCCATAACAGAAACTGCACGATTTGACCGGAACAGTGGCCTGTACTTTGACGTATTCAATGCTGCCGTATTGATTGAAAATTCTGCTAAGCTTCAGTTTTATCATAAATCGAAACTGGTTCCGGGTGTGGAGCAGACTCCATTTTCTGACGCACTTTCCTTTTTAAAACCAGCCTTTGCAGCCTTCGGTGGTTCATCCGGGAGCTACGGTAAGCAGAAGGAACCATCCGTATTCTATTCGCAAAGCGGTATCGGTGCTGCACCTGTGATCTGCTATGAATCTATCTGGGGTGAATACGTTGCAGATTATATTAAAAAAGATGCAGAGTTTATTGCCATTATAACGAATGATGGCTGGTGGGGGAATACTTCAGGAAAAGACCAGCATCTGCAATATGCCAAATTAAGGGCTATTGAAACCAGAAGATGGGTGGCCCGTTCAGCAAATACGGGGATTTCCGCTTTCATTAACCAGAGGGGTGATATCGTTCAGTCCACAAAATGGTGGGTACCCGGCGCTTTGAAGCAGGATATAAACCTGAATGAGGAGATAACTTTTTATGTTAGTTATGGCGATTATATAGCCAAAGCAGGATCGGCAGGCAGCGTAATATTTGCATTGATGCTTCTGTCCGGAATTTTCAAAAAGAAAAGAACCTGAGTATCCCGGGACCGCTAAACAAAAAATCCGTCCCTATGGGGGACGGATCTACTAAACTAAAACTAAACCAAACTAAAACTAAAACCCGGTTGGATCCGGTTTTGCAAGGTTTATAAGAGAGCACTACAAAAAATGCCCCCTTATAGTATCATTTATTCAACACTATAAAGTAACGAAATTAAGAGGCGAAATAGTTGGATTGTGCAGCTTTGTTACAAGTATCTGACGATAAAATGATAAAAGTAATTCCTGTGCGTTTAAACATCCGGTTAAATTATTGTAAATTCAGATATTACACAGAAAATATTCAGACCTATGCCCCGCAATCGTCGTAAATTTATTCAGCAGATAAGCGGAATTGCCGGTGTGGCACTTTTGCCTTCGGCATTCTATTCCTGTGCTGGCAGGATCCAGCTTCTCAAAAATCCAAATGCTGCTGACCTTAATAATTCGTTTTTTGAGATCTCCATTGCTCAGTGGTCACTTCATAAAGCACTTTTCAGCAAAAAGATAGACAACCTTGATTTTCCGGTGATCGCTAAAAAGGAATTTGGCATTAATGCCGTTGAATATGTAAACGCATTCTTTAAGGATAAGGCCAAAGACACAAACTATCTCAATGAATTGCTGACACGTTGTAAGGATAATGGCGTAAAAAACCACCTGATCATGATTGATGGAGAAGGCGGACTTGGAGAGTTGGATGATACCAGGCGTCTTCAGGCAGTGGACAACCATAAGAAGTGGGTAGAGGCTGCCAAATATTTAGGATGTGCCACGATCCGGGTCAATGCACATGGGCTAGGCACAGCTGCCGAAGTACAGAAAGCCGCCATTGACGGTCTCGGACTCTTAGGCGAATACGCTTCAAAAATGGATATCAATGTGATTGTTGAAAATCATGGCGGCTACAGTTCTGATGGTGCCTGGCTCAGCAACGTAATGAAAGGGGTAGATCGCAAAAATGTAGGCACTTTGCCTGATTTTAATAATTTCTGCCTGAAACGCGACAGCAAAAATCAATGCACAGAGGAATACGACAGGTACAAAGGCACCTATGAGATGATGCCTTATGCGAAAGCAGTAAGTGCTAAATCGATCGACTTTGATGAGCAGGGAAATTGTGTCGAAACGGATTACAACAGAATGCTCAAAATTGTTAAGGATGCGGGCTTCAAGGGCTATATTGGTATTGAATACGAAGGTGAAAAACTGGGAGAGTATGAGGGCGTCCTCAAAACTAAAGTCCTGCTTGAGCGTGTGCGGGCAACAATGATATAGGCATTTTTAATATTGGGAATAGGAACAGGAAATGGGGAATAGGAAAGATCCTCCAGGCTTGATTTTGAGTTTAAATGCAGGATAAATATCCTGTGAAGTTAAATCTTAAATAGTATTTCTTGCAATTACATATTCTATCAAGCTACAGAAACTTGACATTTAATTTCCAACTCTCCACTCTCCATTGTCAACTCTCAATTATCAATTAACTAAGGTATTTCCCTACTATCGGCATCCTTCTCCCAATTCCGAAGGCCTTCGGAGACACCCTTAAAATTGGCGGGGCCTGATTTCGTTTAAATTCGGCAATATTAACCATACGAAGCATCTTTTTTACCAGGGCTTCATCATAACCGAGGGCTATGATAGCTTCAGAACTCTTTTTCAGTTCGATATACTGAAATAATATCCCGTCGAGAATGTCATACTCAGGCAGTGAATCTGAATCTTTCTGCCCCGGACGAAGTTCGGCAGAAGGAGGTTTTATTATGCTGTTCTCAGGAATGATCTGCCTGTTTCTGTTCATATAATGCGCCAGTTTATAAACCTGGGTTTTATAAACATCTCCCAGCACAGCGATGGCCCCTGCCATATCCCCGTATAGGGTGCCATATCCTACCGCACACTCGCTTTTATTGGATGTATTGAGAAGGATGTACCCAAACTTGTTCGACATCGCCATCAGAATGATCGCACGGCTCCTTGCCTGTATATTTTCTTCCGCTACACTAAAAGGCAGATCCTTAAATACCGGCTTCATTATTTTATCAAATGCAGAGGCCGCTTCCTTTATCGGAATGATCTCATGCCTGCAGCCCAGATTTTTAACCAGGCCGAGCGCATCACTGATGGAATGACCGGTGGAATAGTCAGAGGGCATTAAAACGGCCATGACATGATCAGGCCCCAGGGCTTCGGCCGCCAGGGCGCAAACCAGGGCAGAGTCGATCCCGCCCGAAAGCCCGAGTATCGCTTTGCTGAAGCCGGATTTCTGGAAATAATCTCTGATCCCCAGTACCAGCGCATCATGGATCTGTTCGATATCATTTTGAGGGTTGTGCGTAATAGGTTTAAACCCTTTAACCTTCCCGCCTTCAAATTCATATATTTTTAAGCTTTCGCTGAAATAGGGCAACTCATCAAGCAATGATCCCTCTTCATCAAACACCAGGGAGCCCCCGTCAAAGATGATTTCGGTCTGTGCTCCTACCTGATTGACATAAAAGAGCGGAAGCTGATACTTCCTGCAATTATCTCCCAGGATCAGTACCCGCTCCTCATCATGATTATAGGCAAATGGGGAGGCCGCGATATTGATCATCAGATCAGGCTTCTCAAGGATAAGCTCATCCATCGGACAGGCGATGTACATGGGATTATCATTGATATTCCAGAGGTCTTCGCAGATCGTTAAAGCGATCTTTTGCCCCATAAAATCAATACAGCTAAAATTAGCGGCCGGTTCGAAATACCGGTATTCGTCGAAAACATCATAATTTGGCAGCAGGGCTTTACTTACTATGCCCTTCACTTTAGCATCTTCAATAAAAAAGGCTGAATTGAACAGATCCTTACCTTTTACACCCGGGTTTTTGGTAGGCAGACCTATGATACAGGCGATACCTGTGCATGAAGCGGCAATCTTTTCGGCAGATCGTTCACAGAGCTCAATAAACTCCGAAAATTCCAGAAAGTCCCTGGGGGCATAGCCGCAGACAGAAAGTTCGGCAAAAACAACCAGGTCGGCGCCCTGCTTCCGGGCATCCTCTATGGATTTTATTATCCTGTTTGTATTATATTCAAAGTCACCAATTATATAATTAAGCTGAGCCAGGGCAATTTTCATATTTATCTATTATTTCTAAAACTGAATCCGTCCGAAGGATCAGGGGTACAATCTTAATTATTTTAAGGAAGCTATTTATTACCCTGTTCAATTAAGAAGCAGTATCATAGAATTTCAATCGCATTTTTATAATTTAGCAAATATCTGTATCCATGAAACACCTCCAAATTTACCTGTTTTTTTTAATATGCTTCCTTTGCCTGTCATGTAATAACAAAAAAACAGTTGATATAAGCAGGATCAGTCTGAACATCCCGATAGAACGGTTTGATCAGGAACTCAACAGAATTAATCCTGGCGGGATCTCAGGGAAAGCGCCGGCTCTGCGAAAAAAATACACCTGGTTCTACGATGATTATATGGAGCGGATGATCAATGCAGGGCCGGGGGCAGACACATCCCATTACAGTAATCTTCGGTCTGTACTCCAGAATAAGGATTACATCGAGCTGAGTTCTGTTGTCGAAAAGACCTTTCCTGACCTGGAAAAACCGCAGAAGGAATTAAACCAGGCCTTCAGGTATCTCCGGTATTATTACCCTGCTCAAAAGCTTCCCCGTCTGATCAGTTTTATCTCAGGTTTTGCCGTCCAGACACCAGTCGGGAATGATTATATTGGAATAGGGCTTGATATGTTCCTGGGTGAGAACGGTTCCCGTTTTTATCCCGCATTAAGGCAAAGCATTCCATATTATATTGCAAGGAGATTTACTCCCGAACACATTACACCGCGGGTAATTGAAGCATTTATCAGGGAGGACATGTTTCCTGAAAATGATAATGACCGCAGCCTGCTGGCTAAAATGATCTATCATGGTAAGATCCTGTATTTTATGGATGCCCTGATGCCGGAAGTTAATGATACCTTAAAGATCGGCTATACAACAGAGCAGCTTGAGTGGTGTAAAGATTCGGAAGCCGGGATCTGGGCCTATCTTCTGCAGAATGAGCTGCTTTTCGAGAGCGATTATATGAAGATCCAGAAATATCTTGCGGAAGCTCCGTTTACGCCGGGCATCGGCGAAAATTCGGGATCAGCACCTAAGCTTGGCATTTGGACCGGATGGCAGATCGTGAGAAAATACATGGAAAAGAACCCTGATATCAGTCTGCAGCAGCTGATGTCGGAAAAAGATCCCCAAAAAATACTGACTGAATCCAAATACAAACCAAAAAATTGATGAGAGATCAAAATTGTCAACAGCATTTCAACCCATTCAGATGAAGATCGGACTGGTATTATCAGGAGGAGGAATACGGGGAATTGCGCATTTAGGTGTACTTCAGGCTTTGACGGAAGCAGGTATTAAATTTGACAGGATCAGCGGAACCAGCGCAGGCTCTATTGTTGGTGCACTCTTCGCACAGGGTATTGAACCTGCCGAAATTCTTAAAGTCTTCATGAAGACCCACTTATATAAGTATATCAGACCTGCTTTCAGAGCTAAAGGGCTCATGTCATTGGATAAGATCAGACCCCTTTTACTGGAATATATTCCACACGATTCATTTGAAAGCCTGAAAATACCTATGGTGATTACCGCTACCAATTTCAATGAATCTAAAGTGGCGTATTTCACTTCCGGCGAACTAATCAATCCCATTTTAGCTTCAAGCTCTATACCCGTCTTTTTTAAACCGATTATAATAGAAGGAAAAATTTATATAGACGGAGGCATATTAAATAACTTTCCGGTAGAACCTATTAGATCGGATTGCGACTTTATTATCGGATCATCCTGTAACCACCTTCCTTATACAGATAAAATTGAAAGCTACCGCAGGCTCATTGAACGCTCAATCATCATGTCCATCAATTCAGACATGGCCATGAAAGCAGAATATTGCGATGTCATAATCGAACCTCATGGCATGGGTGCAACAAGCATATTTGATGTAAATAAAACGGAGGAGATCTACTGGCTGTCCTATGAGGCTACTTTGAGGAAGCTGAAGACGGATGAAAAACTTCAAAAACTTTTAGGTAAGCCGGAAGCTTAAAAACAAATTGATCTTTATTATTCTAAAAAAATCGAGTAGGAAGATAGGGATTATTTCCCTATCTGTCCTCTCACACCACCGTACGTGCCGTTCGGCATACGGCGGTTTGTTAGAATAACTTCGTTTGGTGTTCTGTTTTCCAGTAGTAG
>JAKFBV010000105.1:0-1665 GCA_036677005.1 Pedobacter sp. | reverse complement strand
ATTTTTATAATTACTGGAATCTCTGAAGTCTCATCAGCAATGACTACGCCTTCAACAACATCTACAAGTTGGTTTGTAGTTACAACATAGCTAAATGTTACGTCCATGTTGTGATATTCAACCTACTTAGTGTCTCTCTTTTGTGGTGCTCTTCGTATTTGACTTTTACGCATAAACCCTAGATTGTTTCTTTGCAACTCAAGTCTAGTCAGAGGATTGTTGTTTATATTCTGTTTAAAGCTTTGGGACATATCTCCACTCAAGCTACCTACAAAACTAAACTGGCACATAATCTCATAAGCAACTTGGAAGATTAATTCTTCATCTTCTGTTGCAAGGGTTGAAGTGCTGTGATGCCCTTGCTGTTCAATATTGAGAAGATTAACTACAACGTAACTTCCAGAAGGTTCTGTACCGCCTTCATGACTGAAAATTACGATTGGACTAGTGAATTCTGAAAGGGCCGCAATAGCACTCCTACGGATGGCAGCTCGCACGTCTGTGTAAATTCCTGCCATCAATCACTTCCTCTCTTTGCTACTTTAAAATCAATGGTGTCATACAGACGATCCGAATCCCTAAGGGGGTCGTTAAAGCCTTTTTCATCAACCGTGAACGGAGAGTTTGGCGGTGTATCCCAGTCAGCAACAGCCTTCTTAAGATCAGCCTTGGCCTGTACACCAATCCTTGTATACTCTTGTTTGAAGGTGCTTTTTCCCTCAGCAATCCTTTGCATACTCTCAGCAAACATCTTATCGTATGAACCTTTTTTAATAGGTGCCATAAAACCAACACGAATAGCTGGACGTGTAGGAATGTTCTGTGCAGGAAGTCCTTCCTCCTGCCATTGCCACACCTGAGCTACGGATAGATTGTCATTGTCAGGTCCATAATATGCAGGTTCAACAATCCCAGCTTGAACTTCCAGAGTTGAACCTTTCAGAAGTTCCTTCTTCATCTTGTTCCAACCAGACTTATCAACCGTCAATTTAAAAGACATTTAAGGTATCCTTTAATTTGGGGTGAGTTCTACGCGACTGCACTTACATTCTCGATGATCCTGCACTGTCATTGTGTAGGTTTGAACTTTCATGATTTCATACAAATCACCCTGCCACATAAACCGATCAGCCCCATACCCACCAACACCTTCCTTCTTTTGCCTTACTAAGTCAGCAGTAAACAACCACACCCAACTTTTAGTCCGATCTGATTCAGGAAGCCTCATTACTTGATAATCAGAAAAAGGATGTACGTTAGCTTGGATAATAGTAGAAGTTTCAGCCCCCTCTACCCACTCCCCATCAACGTAACTACCTTCAGAGTGCCTTAGAATAGTTACTGGGGTTTTCTTAACAAGAGAGAATTGTGCAATGCTCATTCAAATGACTCCAACTCCCATCCTCTAAACTGGATGGCTGAATCAATACCAAAGAATGTGGAAGCATCTCTTGTGGAGTTTCCATGATTATAAGGCTTCTCACCCTTATCGAATCCTTGATAAATAGTCTGGATGTTATTGTCTTGGTTAGAATCATTATCAAACATGTCAACCTTACTGATACCTCCAGCATATGGGATAATGCGAGAGGATAGCAATGATGCTGGAGTTTTGATAACATTCTGAAGTGCAGCTAAATAAGCTGTGGAGTATGAATTCCATAC
>JAKFBV010000104.1:0-48407 GCA_036677005.1 Pedobacter sp. | reverse complement strand
CTACTACTACTGGAAAACAGAACACCAAACGAAGTTATTCTAACAAACCGCCGTATGCCGAACGGCACGTACGGTGGTGTGAGAGGACAGATAGGGAAATAATCCCTATCTTCCTACTCGATCTGGGATACTGGATGAAACAATCAACAATAAGGTCGAGAACCGGCATTCAACTGATCGTAGCTATTACCACTGTGATATTAATATTATCCCTGTTTTTTTATCTGAAAAAGCAGTTTTTTCTTACCAGAACTGAGTTAAGTGAAGATGTTATGGTCGAAAAGATCGTTAGCATGGGTAAACTGGAGCTGGTCAGGTATTCAATGAAAGATGTGCTTGAAAAGAAACAGATCAGAAATATCCTCCCTGATAAACGTATTTTGTTCGTCGCTGTTGGTGAGGTTACCGGGTGCATCGATCTGACCAAACTGCAAAAGGCCGATATTGTTCAGGAAGGATCGGACTCAGTGACCGTTTTTCTGCCCAAACCTGAAATATGCTATGTGAAACTCGATCATCAGCTTTCTAAGGTTTATGATGTTTCGGGAGTTTGGTTTCCAAATGACTCGAAAGATATGGTGGAGGATATTTATAAGATTGCCGAACAAAAGATCCTGGAGAATGCCCGTCAACAGGATATTTTAGGTAAAACGAGGAAAAATGCCTCACTGATATTCAGGCCTATGCTTGAGAATATATCAGGTAAAAAGGTAGGCATTCAATTCAAATGATGATTGGAAATGCCTTTTATAATTTCAGGACAATTTATTTCTTAAATTTAAAGAAATAAATAATCCTGGTTTCTTTTTAAGCGACATCCTGCAAATCCCAATCTTATGAAATTAAAAATTTTTACTGCACTGTTTTTTACTACTGTTCTGATATCCTGTACACAAGAAGAACAAAAACAAACTGAACTTAAAAAGCCTGAAGCCATTAAGATCATGGAACCATTCCGCTTTCATAAAGCCATAGAGGTGAAACCCGGTTTAACCCTTGATGTGCTTAGCTGGGGCCGTGGTTCAGCCTCGGTAGGGGGGTATCTGATCTTACGGTCTGATTCCACACATTTGAATTATCGATCAATATCCGGGGAACTGGATGGCAAAATTGTGGATGTCTGGGATATGGATCTCGACTCGGACGGGGATCCTGAACTTTATATTCAGGCAAAGGGGGAGGGTAAAGGCTCTTATCTGAATATGTATATCTATGAGTACAGCGATGGCGGTTCTAATCAGCAGATCCGCTTTCCTGATCTAAGCTCTGCTTTAAAAAAAGGTTACAAAGGGGATGATTCGGTCTATATTAAGGAGGGTAAACTGATCCGGGAGTTTCCGGTTTTCGATGAAAAGGATACAACTACTGTTGCCAAAACCGGGATTCGTATAGTCGAATACAGCCTTCGAAGAAATAGTATGCAGTTCAAAGAGATCAAACAGGATACAACAAAGGATAAACAATAAATTTACTGGTCCGTATCTTCGAATTGTTTATGAAGCCGTTCAAGGTTTTGGATCATTTCCTCCAGTTTAGCTTCTTCCCTTTTAATGTAAATGCGCATCAGGACGAAATAACAGAATCCTATCCAAAGAAAAGTTAAAACAATTCCAATCACGGTAACCCAGAAGGAGGTTATAAATGCGATCTCAATAAAATACAGTATAAAACCCGCGGTGAAAAATATAGAATATATGCTATACTTTCTCGTGTTGAAGATATAGCGGTCGTGCTTATATTTCGTCAGGTATTTAATATAATCTTCGGGTTTATCGACCAGGTTATTATGGTTAATCCTTCTGTAGTTTCCAATCAGGGCGATGATATAGTAGATGCAGCAGATAATAAATATGATCATTGCCAGATGGGTGGTCCACATTTTAAAAGGACTTTCTATCCACACATAGATAAGTCCGGCTGTAGCGATCCCCATTCCTATCATTTCCATTAATAATCTGCTGGCAAGGCCATTTCTGGTCTTACGCACCTTCTTTAATACATCTTCGTGACTGACTTTCGGTAGCGCCACCTGGTCCTGCCAGATACTCTTCAGTGCCTCAAAATCTTTCATGTCTGTTATATAATTCAGTCAGTTTTTGCTTAATACGATGAATTTTTACTCTCAAATTTCCTTCAGAAATACCGGATATATCAGCTATTTCTGCGTATGGTAATTCATCCAGAACCATTGTAATAATTATACGCTCATTTTCATCAAGCCGGGCAATGCATTTGTATAATGCAGATACCTGTTCATTTTTATCTGAGATCTCTTCGCCTCTTGTTTCAATAATATTTTCGGTAAGTTCATCTTTGGGTTGCCGTTTTTCAACGCGCAAATAGGATAGGCAGGTATTAACGGCAATCCGGTATATCCAGGTAGAGATCAATGCCTGGTTCCTGAACTTATCGAGATTTTGCCAAACCTTCATAAAGGTTTCCTGCATCAGGTCGTTTGCGGTTTCATCATCACCGGTATAACCATAACACAGATGATAGATCTTTTTGGAATTAGCCTGAAAAATTTCTTTAAAAAGCGCTTCTTTGCTCAAATCCGTTTTTCTTCTTAGATAAATATAATCCCTAATGTTACAGATAAAGGTTTTTATTAACCCATTTTGCCTGCTGACCAGCCTTTATAAGTACTGTTTCAAATTCCTTCCGGTAATCGAACTGAAGATCCTCATGAAGTTTTGGTAATAATTTGCTTATTTTCTCGAATTGACGGATCAATAATCTCTGCAGGGGTTTATGGCTTGTCCGGAGGTCGGCAAATAGTAAATAATTGGTGCAGAACCATAGGGCAAGCTCTGTTTCGACCTGCTTCGATGCGGTATATTTAGCATACCTGTTAACAAGACGTATGATTTTTCTCAAACTTTTGGTGCTGTAGTAATAATGCTTTTGCATCGATTTAAAATCTTCCAGAAGGAACAATTTTACTTGTTCGGCATATTCCATGGGTTCATTGGCATCAAACAGAAGATAGTTAAGCAATTCCTTGTTCTCTTTCTTGTATTTGGCCAGTCGCAGACAAATATCTGTAAGCTCATTAACGCTGCGGCCTAACAGTTCTTTTTTTATATCACTTAGCTTCTCAGGCTTCATCTTCTGCTTTCATTTGCTTGGTAAATCTAATTAATTACTTTTGTTCGATATGCTAACCACAAATTATGAAATTTAAAAATTTTGGGATCGTTGTCTTAATTGCAGTCTCATTCTCTGCATTACTCACTTTCCTCGCACATTATAATATTTTATCTGTTCCTGATTTAGCCCTGATGTTTTCCAGGTGGCTGGCTATTGCAGGTTTGTTCCTGTATGGCTTTAAAAAGAAATCACTTACTACCTGGATCCTGATCTCAATGGTTGTTGGAGCTGAGATCGGTCATGATTTTCCGGAGGCGGGTATCAAACTGCAGGTTCTCAGCAAGATCTTTCTTAAAATGATCAAGACCATTATTGCACCACTGATCTTTTCGACACTGGTCTTTGGTATAGCCGGGCATTCTGATCTGAAACAGGTAGGCCGTATGGGCTGGAAATCTATCCTGTATTTTGAGGTTGTTACTACTATCGCTTTATTTATAGGTCTGGCAGCAATTAATATATCCAGGGCCGGTATGGGCATTACAATTCCCGCCGGGGTTCATGAAGAGCTGGAAAAGGTACCGCCTCAAACTTTCAACGATATTATTCTGCATATTTTTCCGGAAAACATTGCCAAATCAATTGCAGAGGGTCAGGTATTGCAAATAGTGATATTCAGTATAATTTTTGGTATCGCATTGGCTATGGTTCGTGAAGATAAACGTCAGCCCATGCTGAGAGCCACTGAAAGCCTTTCGGAGGTGATGTTTAAGTTCACTAATGTCGTCATGTATTTTGCACCGATTGGGGTTGGAGCTGCCATAGCCTATACTGTGGGGCATATGGGACTGGGAATATTGCTTAACCTTTTTCAATTGCTTATGACCCTGTATGTGGCTCTTTTTGCTTTCTTACTCGGAGTTTTATTACCTATTGCCCTGATTGTTGGGGTACCTGTCAAAAAATTCCTTCAGGCCATTGCCGAGCCGGTATCCATTGCATTTGCGACGACCAGTTCGGAAGCAGCCTTGCCAAGGGCTATGGAGGCGATGGAGCGAATTGGTGTACCGCGTAAAATAGTGGCATTTGTTATGCCAACAGGTTATAGTTTTAATCTGGATGGTACGACCTTATATTTGTCGCTGGCGGCAATTTTTGTGGCCCAGGCTGCCGGCATGCCGCTGACCTTCGGCCAGCAGTTGCTGATCGTATTTACATTAATGCTGACAAGCAAGGGGGTTGCCGGAGTGCCAAGGGCTTCTCTGGTGATACTTTTAGGTACCGCATCATCCTTTGGAATGCCGGTTTGGCCTATCTTTATTATCCTCGGTATCGATGAGCTGATGGATATGGCCAGAACATCAGTTAACGTTGTTGGCAATTGCCTGGCTACAGTTGTCATAGCCAAATGGGAGGGCGAATTCAATCCGCCTTCGGAACTGAAAGCTCCGGATGAAAACCGCATCCACAAACTGGAACATCAGGTTGAAAAAGAATAATTTAATTAATTTTTAATTGGCAGAATTGGTCTGCCGGTATATTTAAATCCATGAACGAGCGAGGGAAAAAGATCTTTTTAGCCATTTGCATTATTACCCCATTTCTGTTATATACGGTATATTATTACTCTATAATGGTTAAAAATGCGCCATACCGGTTTTCCGATTTCGAATCAATTACATTCAGGTACGGGCTGGGAGATAGCCTGGTAAACAGATATGATTCGAAGACAGGTATATACCAGTATGTGAATTCCAGGGATTCTTTAATAAGTACAAAGGTGAAACTCCGCAAGGATGATCTTTTGTACCTGCACCGTAAAGCAGCTGAATTAGGATTCTGGAATTTTCCGGAAGAGATAAAAAATAAGAATGATTCAAACCCCGCCAGGAATACTCCCCATTATTACATTGAATTTAAATATAAGGATAAAACCAAACATGTGCTTTATGATGCTTCATATAATGAAGAGCCAAAGCTCAGCGATGCAGCTAAATCGCTGATCACTGAAGTGGGGAATATGATCAATGATGTACGGGACAGGGACCTGAATTAGTTCTGACATGGGAATAGGACGTGTTTATTCATTCTCAGATACTGGCTGGTTAAATTCTATTTACAGCATTTATTATTAAAAAAGTGGCCGGTGGAGACACCGGCCACGACGGTCTTCCGCGGTGGATGTTTCACCAATTCGGATGGAAAGCGAAATTTTCATTTTTAAACAGCTTTTAAGCGAAATTTGTTTTTCTTTCAAAGAATAAATTCCTATATTTGCACCTCATTTAAAAAAACATATTAATAATGTACGCAATAGTAAATATAGCCGGACAGCAATTTAAAGTTGCTAAAGACCAATATCTTTTTGTACACCGTTTACAGGGAGAAGAAGGCGCTAGTATTGAATTTGACAACGTGTTATTAGCAGAAAACAATGGCAAATTCTCTATCGGTGCTGATGCATTGAAAGGTGCTAAAGTTTCGGCTAAGATACTGTCTCATTTAAAAGGTGATAAAGTGATCGTTTTCAAAAAGAAACGCCGTAAGGGTTACAAAAAGAAAAATGGTCACCGTCAGCAGTTCACTAAAATAGAGATCACCGGTATTTCTTTATAAGTTATAAGTAATAAGTTATAAGTAATAGGTACTTGTAAGGTTTAAGTTTAAAATCCTGAATTGGTTAACAATTCATAAAAAATAAAATAAAATGGCACATAAAAAAGGAGCCGGTAGTTCCAGAAACGGTCGCGAGTCTCATAGCAAGCGTTTAGGTATTAAGATCTTCGGTGGTCAGGCTGCAATTGCAGGAAATATTATCGTTCGTCAGCGCGGTACACAACATCACCCTGATAAAAATGTTGGAATTGGAAAAGACCATACACTTTTTGCACTGATTGATGGTACAGTTATGTTCAGAAAGAGATTTGATGATAAGTCATATGTTTCCATCCTGCCAAGAGAAACTCAGCCTGTTGTGGAAGATGCACCGGTAAAGGTGAAAAAAGTTGCAGCGCCAAAGGCTAAAGCTGTTTCTGCAGAAAAAGTAGCGAAAGCTGAAGCTAAACCTGCAGCTAAGAAAGCTGCTCCTGCAAAGAAAGCGCCTGCTAAGAAAGAAACGCCTGTTAAAGAAAGTACTGAAGCTGCAGCTCCTGCAGAAGAAGCATAATCAAAATATACGGATATTAAAAAAGCTCTGATGTAAATCAGGGCTTTTTTAATGCTCTCTGATCAGCAATTGTTCTGCAAATCCCCTTAAAAGTTCTTTTTTATGACCTGCCACCGACACCAGATCCAAAGCTCCGAGTGCTTTATTTACATAGCGTTCCATTTCAGTTTCAGCCAGTTTTCTGACCTCTAAAAGGTTATAAATAGAAGTAATGCCATTTATTTTAGCTATAGGGTCATTCATTGAATAGTTTAGCCATTGGTCCAGTTCTGCCGCAACTAAGTCATGCGCCAGTTCTTTCGCTTTGATCAGCATAAAGGTTTTTTTATTCGACAGGATATCCCCTCCAACCTGTTTTCCGAATTTCTCCGGATTTCCATAGACATCCAGGATATCGTCCTGCAATTGAAAAGCTATACCTAAATTTTCTCCGAATTCATATAATAATGCGGCCTGATCCTTGTCTGCTCCGCCTATCAGGGCGCCTATCTGCATACTGCCGGCAAGCAGAACAGCGGTTTTTTGCCTGATCATCAGGAGATATTCCGCTATGCTCACATTGTCCCTTTTCTCGAAATTCATATCCGACTGCTGTCCCTGACAGACACCCGATGCCGTATCACTGAAAACAGCCAGGACATCCCTTAAAATATTGTCCTCAACTTTGATCATAAGTTTATATGCTTCCACGAACATCACATCACCTGATAAGATCGCAGCGCTCTCATTCCATTTTGCATGGACGGTTGGTTTTCCCCTTCGTAAAGGCGCCTTGTCCATGATATCATCATGCATGAGCGTGAAATTATGGAACAGTTCAATGCCGATAGCGGCATCCAGTGCTTTCAATATATTTCCTCCGAATAACTCTGCAGAAATCAGAACCAGAACCGGCCTCATACGTTTCCCACCCAGCTGCATCAGGTAGCTGATCGGTTCATAGAGTTCCGGAGGTTGTTCCTTATATTTTGTATCGGCTATTGCCTTGTTAATAATGGATTGAAGTTGTTCTATGGAGTGCATTTAATAAAAGCTATGGCCTGCGACAAAATTAGCAAAAATACCTTATCGGAGAATTCTTTATGGAAGCCGGGGATCCGGAGCTTGCTGATCAGAGGTAGCTTAACCACCAATTTGAATGGGTCTTTTTATACTCATTAAACCAATTGCAAACAGGCATATATTCACCTGATAAGCCCTTTAAATCGGGCTTATACTATGAGCTTAATCACGCACCAGGGTGAAATCTATCTGCCGTTTACCCAGATCCACTTTCTTGACCATAATTCTCACCTCATCACCCAACTGGTATTTCTTTTTACGCCTTTGGCCGATAATGCAGTAGTTCTTTTCATCCAGTACGTAAAAATCATCAGTCAGATCGCGCAGACGAACCATACCTTCGCATTTATTTACTATGATCTCTACATACATACCCCATTCTGTAAGGCCTGAAATAATTCCGCTGAATTCTTCCCCGATATTATTCTGAAGGTATTCAGCTTGTTTATATTTTACAGATGCACGTTCAGCGTCAGCCGCCTTTTTCTCCATCACAGATGAATGAAGGGAGAATTTCTCATATTCCTCTTCATTAACTGATTTTCCACCAGCCAGATAGAGTTCGAGTAATCGGTGAACCATCACATCCGGATAACGGCGGATAGGAGAGGTGAAATGGGTATAATAATCGAAAGCAAGTCCGTAATGGCTGTGTTTTTTTGTGGTATATACCGCTTTTGCCATAGACCGGATGGCCAATTGGGTTAAAACATTCTGTTCTTTTTTACCTTCCACATCAGCCATCAAAAGATTGAGTGATCGGGCAGTTTCACGGCCGGAGCTTGTATCAATTTTATATCCGAACTTTGATGCAAACTGAGAAAAACTTAAAAGAGCATCTTCCTTGGGCGAATCGTGTGAACGGTAAACAAAAGTTAATTTCTGGTTCCCTTTGCCCTTTTTTGCTATAAATTCAGCTACTTTTTTATTTGCCAGAAGCATAAAATCCTCGATCAGTTTATGGGCATCTTTACGCTCTTTCACATAAACTCCCAAAGGTTTACCTTTTTCATCCAGGCGGAATTTAATTTCAACACTTTCAAAGTTTATCGCCCCGTGTTTGAACTTACGGTCCCTGAGTATATAAGCCAGTTCATTTAATTTTAACAGCTCCTCACTATGCTTACCGCTTTTGTTTTCAAGTATTTCCTGCGCATCTTCATAACTGAAGCGGGTATCGGAATGGATGATCGTTTTACCAAACCACTGTTCTACCACATTCGCTTCCTTATCCAGCTCAAAGACCGCAGAGAAGCATAGTTTATCCTCATTGGGACGAAGTGAGCATAGGCCGTTAGATAAACGTTCAGGGAGCATCGGTATCACTCTGTCAACCAGATAGACCGAAGTTCCCCTCTCAAAAGCTTCCTTATCCAGTGCCGAACCCGATTGAACATAATGGGATACATCAGCAATATGAATTCCAACCTCAACATTCCCATTCTCAAGAGCTTTGAATGAGATCGCATCATCAAAGTCTTTTGCATCAGCCGGGTCGATCGTAAAGGTTAGTACTTCCCGGAAATCCCTGCGTTTGGCGATCTCTTCTGCAAGGATGGTTTCTTCTATTGCGTCAGCCTGATTTTCTACTTCCTTTGGAAAGGCCAGGGGAAAGCCATAATCAGCAAGAATGGCGTTCATTTCGGCATTATTCTCACCCTGCTTTCCAAGTACATGAATGATCTCGCCTATGGGGTTTTTGGCATCTTCCGGCCAGTCAATTATCCTGGCAACTGCCTTATCCTGATCTGTAGCTTTATTTAAGCTGTCGAGCGGAATGAAGATATCATGCAGCATTTTACGGTCGTCGGGTACAAAAAAGGCAAACCGCTCAGAAAGTTTAACGATGCCGGTGAACTCCATTTTGGCCCTTTGCAGGATCTCTACAACCTCACCATCTTTTTTGCGGCCCTTACTTTTAGCGTACACATACACTTTAACAATATCACCGTGCAAGGCATTGCGAAGTTTACGTGGCGCTACGAATATATCTTCCTCAAATTCATCATCAGTAACGACATATGCTGATCCATCAGCCGTCATATCTACCCTGCCTGTTACGAAAGTTTTGAGCTGTTTCAGGATGAATTTACCTTTTTCAGGCTCATTCAGAATTCCTTTTCTGGTTTCTTCCCTTAAAATTTCAAGAATTAAAGTCCGTGATTCATCATCATGAAGTTTTAATTTTGAAGCAACCTGTTTATAATTTAATGGCCTGTTACCTGATTTTTCAAACACATCTGAGATGAGTTTTGTAAGTACCAGGTTAAAGTTATTTGATTTCTTTTTTGACATTTTCAAAATTTTCACTAAGATAAGGGTTAACAGCTTAATCCGGGCCTTCTTAATTATTTGATAACATTATATGAATGCTTTACCGGCAGGGTTCAGGATTTGACAATAGTAATGCGATCATCCGGGAGCAGGGGAAGCGATTTGAAGCGTAATAATAACTGGGCCGTAGTTATCACATCTTTTTCACAGTAAATTCTGATCCTTTCCAGGTCTTTTTCTTCCCAGTAAACCCGCTGGACCATACTTCCATCGATATCATCTTTCGGGCTCGGAATATTAAAAACCGCCGCAAGAAGATTTAGGGAGGTATAGTTTTTATAATCTCCGAATTTCCAGAGATCCATAGTATCGAGATGCAGGATCTCCCAGGGTTTTTTTCCATGAATCATGAGCTGAACAGGAATTTCAATGCTATTGATCAGCATTCTGCGGCATAAATAGGGAAAATCGAACTCTTTTCCATTATGGGCACACAGGATCAATGTATCAGGCTGCTTATTTAATAGCCCGTTAAAAGATTTTAAAATTTCAGATTCTACATCACCATAGAATGACTTGACACGCAGTGAAAGTGCCTGAGTCTGTTTTGAAAAGATACCGACCGAAATGCAGATGACCTTTCCGAATTCAGCCAGGATTCCGGCTCTCGAATAAAATTCTGCCGGGCTCTCGCCTTCCCTGCGCTGGAACCGGGTTTTTTGATCCCATAATTTCTGGTAATCAACAGGTAATTCATTAAAGGTTGGATATTGGGGAACAGTTTCAATGTCAAGCACTAAAACCTGCTGAAGATCAATATTTTCTAACATAGAATGAATGTTTATTTACATAAATATCCAAAGATAGAATTCTGTACTTCAGTAAAAAGAATTGGGCAGCGAATATAGCTTTTTGACTCCGCTTGAAAATGCAGGAGCCTGAATTTGAATTATACAGGCCTGAAAAACCGCCTGGTTTAACCTATTAACATGGATCCGGAATTACGCAATTTCATAATTTCTTTTCCAGCTTTTCTGAGCCACATATCTTTTTTAATGGGGAATCCGGAGAACATAATTTCGGGTTGTTTCATGCCGAATAAATACTTAACCAGCGTACCATCCGGGTAGGCTGTGTTTGACACTTTTAAGATCGTTTCCATGTGGTATTATATTTTATACCAGGAATTAATCAAGTATTATGCCAGTTGAAAATTCAGTCTCCATTTATTGCCTGGTAAGAAGCAGATAATGAATGGATTATCCGATCATTACGCCGGGTTTATTCAGAAGGGGGATCCGGCTTAGGTTAGAATCAACAATGCTTTCAGGTACAAAGATGAATTTTTTATCATAGATCCGGCCATTGATATAATAGCTCAGCCAGAATTCGTTCGTTAAACCAAACACCTGTTCATCAATTAGTTCAATAAGGGCAAAGCTTTTAGGTGAAACATCACCTATAGAATGACGCAGAACAGAGGTTTTCACCTGCTTTCCATCTTTTTCACCATAGCCTTTGGAACTTACAAGAACAGTTTCAATGAGCTCATCCTTCAGGTTGAGCAAATAAACATTCCATATTTTAGCTTCTGGAGTAGCAGATTCCATAACGATGGCAATGGCAACA
Organism: Pedobacter sp.; assembly: GCA_036677005.1. Lineage (GTDB taxonomy): Bacteria > Bacteroidota > Bacteroidia > Sphingobacteriales > Sphingobacteriaceae > Daejeonella. The sequence continues at coordinate 37,186 of JAKFBV010000104.1, read as the reverse complement.
TTCTCAACAATATTCTCAGGCAGATCCTTTTTCATATTCTATTAGGCCTTTAGCAAGGTCACACTGAGGAAGATTATTTTTTAACAGATCGCGATTTACTTTTCTTTGCCGCCGGCTTCTTCACCGTTTTCCTGGTCTTAGTAGCAAAAGCATCAGGAACCTGCTCGCTGATCAATTTTTTGACCGTTTCAAGCGGCAGTACAGAAAGCTCTTCGGCAGTGTATTTATCATTCGTTACAGGATTTTTACCAAGTTTCAGCATTTGCTTGCCAAAACGGATAAATGGTCCCCATCTTCCATTTTCGATGGCAATTTTATCGGAGGGCCATTGCTGTATGAAACGATTTTCTTCTTTTTCTACTTTTTTGCTGATCAGTTCATCAATTTCGGCCTGCCCCAGGTTTTCAAAATTATACCTGGCCGGGACATTGATATAGAGGTTATTCCATTTAATAAATGGCCCGAACCGGCCCTTACCTTTTGTTACCGGCAGATTTTGGAAATTCGCAATGGGTGCATCGGCAATATTTTTCTCATTAATAATTTCAATGGCCCGCTCCAAATTCACTGCCAGAGGATCTTCCCCTTTAGGTAAGGATATGAAACTTTCACCCCATTTGATATAAGGTCCGAACCGGCCTAAGCCTACGCTCATCTCTTTCCCCTGATAATCTTCCAATTGGAAAGGAAGTTTAAACAGTTCCAAAGCCTCGGTTAATGAGATGGTTTCGATCATCTGTCCTGAACGAAGGCTTGCATAACGGGGTTTTTCATCATCCTCGCTCTCCTGAGTATCACCGATCTGAACAAAAGGCCCAAAGCGGCCAATACGCACTGATATTTTTTTGCCTGTTTCCGGATCATTTCCCAGTTCCCGCTCACCGCTTGCCCGGTTTGCGGTTTGCAGGGTTGTTTCTACTTCTTTATGGAAGGGGTTATAGAATGATCTCAGCATTTCAGTCCAGTTCTTCAAACCCTGGGCGATCTCATCGAATTCTTTCTCTACCGATGCAGTAAAGTGGAAATCAACAATTCCTTTAAAGTGCTCAACAAGGAAATCGTTTACTACGGCGCCAATATCTGTAGGAAACAGTTTATTCTTTTCAGCCCCTGTATTTTCTGTTTTAGCAGATGCGCTGATCTTACCCTCTTTCAGGCTGATGACCTGAAATTTACGCTGTTTCCCCTCACGCTCTTCCCTGACCACGTATCCACGGTTCTGTATGGTCGAAATAGTAGGGGCGTAGGTAGAAGGCCGTCCTATTCCAAGCTCTTCGAGCTTCTTAACCAGGCTGGCTTCTGTATAACGTGCAGGAGGCCTTGAATACCGCTCAGTTGCGTTCATTTCACGCAAATTAAGCACCTGGCCCCTGCTTAAAGGAGGTAAGATCGAATTGTCGTTATCTTCATCCAGATTGATATCTGCATCCTCCTCATCGGTCGATTCAAAATAAACCTTCAGGAAGCCGTCAAATTTCATCACTTCCCCATTGGCCACAAACTCTTCATCACGGGTAGATATACTGATCTTAGCGGTAGTCTTTTCAAAATTCGCTTCAGCCATCTGGGAAGCAATGGAGCGCTTCCATATCAGGTCATACAATCGTTGTTCCGAAGAATCTCCGCTGGTTGTATGCTGCTCAAAATAGGTGGGACGAATGGCCTCGTGAGCTTCCTGTGCACCTGCTGATTTGGTTTTATATTTCCTTAACTGGTGATATCTTTCTCCGAAAGCAGATTTGATCTCGGCGGCGGCAGCGTTTAAAGCAGTATCCGAGAGGTTAACTGAATCGGTTCGCATATAGGTGATCTTACCGTGTTCGTATAGCTTTTGGGCTACCGACATCGTTCTGGCAACTGAAAATCCTAATTTTCTGCTGGCTTCCTGTTGCAGTGTGGAGGTAGTAAAGGGTGCCGCCGGACTTCTTTTAGTGGGTCTGGTTTCAAGACTTTTAACCGTATAGATCGCATCGATACAATCCTTTAAAAAGTTCCCGGCTTCAGGAGCCTTTTCAAAACGTTCAGGTAATTCGGCCCTGAAAATCTCTTTCTGCTTATCCGTAGAAAATATGGCTACTACCCGGAATGCTGCTGTGGGAACAAATTTATTTACCTCACGTTCCCGGTCAACGATCAGGCGTACGGCAACAGATTGTACCCTTCCGGCAGAAAGTGAAGGCTTTACTTTTTTCCATAATACTGGAGATAGTTCAAAACCCACCAATCGATCTAAAACCCTTCTGGCCTGCTGGGCATAAACCAGATTATAATCTATTTTCCGGGGTGTTTCAATGGCTTTCAGAATGGCTGACTTGGTTATTTCATGGAAGACGATCCGTTTGGTTTTGTCTTCTTTAAGTCCCAGTGTTTCAAAGAGATGCCATGAAATAGCCTCACCTTCGCGGTCCTCATCCGAGGCAAGCCAAACCATTTCTGCATCCTTGGCTAACCTTTTTAATTCATTAACAACTGCTCTTTTATCGGATGGAACCTCATAACGCTGTTCAAAATTATTATCGACATCGATCGCATCATCGGTTTTGATCAGGTCGCGTATATGACCATAACTTGATTTAACAAGAAAATCTTTTCCCAGGTATCCTTCTATCGTTTTGGCCTTAGCCGGTGACTCAACAATCAGTAAATTTTTAGCCATTAAGATCAATGATATTCTGCAAATAAAGGGATTATTAAAGGGAATGACAAATAAGCCTCCCGCAGAATCTCAGATTCCATGCTTAAACAGGGGTGAATTAATGAAAAAACCTCATTCAATAAGCAAGAAAAGGGAATGGGATCAAACCAGGAAGCCACCACCCAGGAGGTCATTGCCTTCATAGAATACGGCCGATTGTCCCGGTGCTATACCTGAAACGGAATGATGGAAATTAATTTTTATAGTCCCTTTTTCCTGGATCAGTGTACTCATCGCACCTGCATCCTTATAACGGATCTTGGTTATAGCCTCCAATGGTTCGGAGATATTATCATATTTAACCAGATTGATATTTCGAACCAAAGCTTCAGACCTTTCCAATTCATCAATCGTTCCAAGCATGACAGTATTGCTTTCGGGTAGGATCCGTGTTACAAACATGGGGTGGCCGAAGGCAATTCCAAGACCTTTACGCTGCCCTATGGTATAAAAAGGATATCCCTGGTGCTGGCCTGCAATGCTGCCATCGCTGAGCATGAAATTACCGGGACCGATCCGTTCATCCAGGTCCTGCACCTTATTTCTTAAAAAAGAGCGGTAATCATTATCCGGAACAAAACAGATCTCATAACTTTCAGATTTATTTGCCAGTTCGACTTGTCCCATATCCCTGGCCATTTGCCTGATCTCTGATTTTGCAAAACTTCCTAATGGAAATTGGGTACGGGCCAAATTTTCCTGTGAAACCCCCCATAATACATAGGATTGATCCTTATGTTCATCTTTTCCTTTTGAGATCACATAGCGGCCGCTATCCTGTAACCGAATGTTGGCATAATGACCGGTAGCAATGAACTCACAATCCAGCTTATCGGCACGTTTTAACAAAGCTTCCCATTTTATATGCGTATTGCATAATACGCAGGGGTTGGGAGTTCTTCCTGATAAATATTCGTCAACGAAGTTATCGATCACAAAATCACCGAATTCTTCCCTTATATCCAATATATAATGTGGAAAACCATAGGCAACAGCAAGGGCACGGGCATCATTGATACTGTCGAGGCTGCAGCAGCCGGTCTCTTTCGATGAACCTCCTGAAGAGGCATAATCCCAGGTCTTCATAGTAAGACCGATCACTTCATAGCCCTGCTCATGCAGCATCACTGCAGCAACTGAACTATCCACCCCGCCACTCATGGCTACCAGAACTCTTCCTCTTTTACTCATTGAAATATTTAAGCCACAACCAGGCTTTCTGAAATTATTTGCAAAGATAGGGCTTTTCCCCATTCAGATGGTCAGAGTGGGGTAAATTAAGATATGAGGTCGGAGGTCTGAGGTCTGAGGTCTGAGGTCGGAGATATGAGGTCTGAGATCTGAGGATACAGGTATGAGTGTAATGGTTTTGAGGGGATAGCTTAGGGCTTAACGCATTTTGTTCATACCTGATCGCTGATCACTGCTAAATAGACGGTCTTGACATTTACGAATTCTCTGATGCCATAAAGTCCAAGTTCCCGGCCATAGCCTGATTGTTTGATACCCCCAAAAGGTAAACGCGGATCTGATCTGACCAAAGCATTGACAAAGCATGAACCTGCTTCCAGGCGCCTGGATGCAATTTCCTCCCCACGCTTTAAATCTGTTGTAAAGACCGCAGCACCCAAACCAAAAAGGGTATCATTGGCCATTTGAATGGCCTCTTCTTCATCCTCTGCCGAAATAATTGCTGCCACCGGTCCGAAAAGTTCTTCTTCATAAGCGGGCATACCTTTTTTTACTTCAGTAAGTATAGTAGGAGGGTAGAAGGAATAACCTGTTACAGGTAATTCTCCCCCCAGAATACATTTGGCTCCCAGTTTGATGCTGTTCAAAACCTGCTGATGCAGTTCATCCCTGAGATCAGGCCTTGCCTGCGGACCGATATCAGTATTTTTATCCATGGGATCGCCCATTACCTTTGCAGCCATTTTTTGTCTGAATAAATCAGTAAATCGTTTTTCAATAGATTTTACTACAATAAAACGTTTGGCAGAAATACAGCTTTGTCCGCTATTGATTAATCTGCTGTTCACACAGGTTTCTGCAGCAAGTTCAAGGTCAGCATCCGCCAGGATCAAATAAGCATCGCTGCCACCAAGCTCCAGAACTGATTTTTTGAGTAAGGAAGCCGCTTTAGCCGCCACTTTTTTACCTGCTTCAGTACTTCCTGTAAGGGTAATTGCCTGAACCAGAGTATTTTCGATAACCTGATCCACCTCATTACCAGGGATCAGCAGACTGCGGAACAGATTTTCAGGAAAGCCTGCCTCCCTGATCATATTTTCAATCTCTATGGCACAACCGAAAACATTTGATGCGTGTTTTAATAATGCTGCATTGCCAGCCATCAGTGCAGGCGCAAGAAAACGAAACACCTGCCAGAAAGGGAAATTCCAGGGCATGATTGCCAACACGATTCCCAATGGCTGAAAGCTTACATAGCTTTTTGAGGCATCTGTATCAACAGGTTCATTCTTTAAGAATTGTTCTGCATTTTTAGCATAGTAATCACAAACATCCGCGCATTTTTCAATTTCTGCCAGGCCTCCTTTTAGCGGTTTGCCCATTTCAAGGGCCATCAGTACAGCGAGTTCTTCTTTTCTGCTGCGCAGGATTTTTGCTACAGCAAGTAAATACTTACTGCGTAATGAATGGGGAGTTTCTTTCCATTTTTCCCAGGCCTGATGGGTGCCGGCAATGATTTTGCTAACTTCCTCCGGGGTATGCGGCTGATATGACTGAATAAGCTGTCCGTTTGCAGGATTAATCGAATTTATGCTCATATCTACTAATTTTGGATGATTTTATGCCCTCAAAATTAATCCTTTGATCAATTAGAAATCTTATTTGTCATTCAGTCTTTTGATGAGATCGGTTTCTTCCTTCCTGTAAGGTCTGCCATCCGGCCAGAAAATATCGTGGAACCATAATTCAGGCTGTGCTCCATCTTTAATTGGTTTGTCCCAGGCATAAATCGTATTGGTCTTACCGGATACTAATCCCCAGTTGATTGCACCAACATTCTCTTTTTGCAGCAGGGGCATGGTATTGGCGAAAGTACTGTTATTTGTTCTTGCCATATATTCAGTACAGATCATGGGTCTGCCATGGGTCTTTAATACCTGTAAGACTCTTTTATGCCATTCAGGTGCTTCGTAGTCATGGTATGTAATTATGTCTGAATTGAGAACCTGAAATGCGTTCAGCTTTTCAAAATCCCATCTCCAAAGTCCCACAGATATAGGCTGATCAGGATTTACCTCTCTTGCCCATTCAAAAACCTTTGTTAAAAGCGGAAGGGAAGTATCCAGTTTACCGGAGTTGCCCGGCTCATTGTACATATCCCAGAGAAGAATACGCTTATCCTTAGCGAAATGATGCATTACATCTTTGACATAGGTTTCAAGTGCAGGAAAATTTTTAGTCTCCCTGTAATTCGGGTCACCCGGATCCTGAATCCAGCCTGAATTATGTATTCCCGGTTTCGGGGCAGGTTGTTTTCCAATGACACCAGCCTTATTCCAGCAATCGTCAAAAAATACAAATATGGTTTTGATTTTATGCTTATCTGCTATACTAAGGTATTGATCGACCCTGCCTTTAAAACCCCCGGGATCTTGTTTATATGCCAGACTGTGCAAATAAACACGCATGGTATTAAAACCGATTCCTTCAGCCCAGCCTAATTCACGGTCGATGGTTTGGGGATCAAAGCTGGAAGCCTGCCACATCTCCAGCTGGTTTATGGCCGTACTGGGAATGAAATTGGCACCATTGATCCATGGATGGTCTTTTTGCCATGCATAAGCTTTTTCTATGCTCCATTTACCTGCAATTTGAGCATTCAGGTTAAAACAAAGTGCCATTAGGATAACAGCAGTCATAATGCTTCTCATCTTCATATTTTTAATTATATTTTATGAATTTAATTCATTCAACATTAATCCTTAAATGCTTTCAATAGTCTTAACAAAACAAAACCTGAAAACTCTGATGAAACCATCATGAGCATTCCGCTCACAAACAGTAATGAATATGCTAAGGATAGCTTCATAAACTTAAAAAAACAAACTATATTCTGATGAAAAATGTATTAAAATATTTTTACCTGCCATTTGTCTTTGTTTTTTGCGTGTTGTTCTTTTCTTCATTTCTGGATGTTGAACCTGCAAAAATTAAATTTCCATTTAAGAAAGCGGGACTGACCGAGCGTCAGGCTGCTGCGCATTTATTAAACCGTTTTTCCTATGGTGCCAGGCCGGGTGATATCGATGCGGCAATTAAAATGGGGCTTGAAAAATGGTTTCTGCAGCAGTTAAGCGCTAAACTGAGTGATGATTCTCTGAACGCTAAGCTTAAATCCTATGATGCGATCGGTCTGAGCAATACGGAGGTAATTAAGTCATTTCCAAAAAACGCACAGGTATTACGTATGGCCATCCGCGATGGTGTGATCCATAAGGATTCAGTGAATCTTTCAGATATAAAGAAATACCGTGAACAGCTTCAGACCTACATGCGGCAAAAGGGATACAGGCCGCAGGCTGAGCTTTTCAGGCAGCTGATAAACCAAAAGATCCTGAGAGCTGCATACAGCAATAATCAAATGCAGGAAATTCTCACCGATTTCTGGTTCAACCATTTTAATGTTTCCATTACCAAGAATATATCCGCAGAATTCATTCCGGCTTATGAAAGGGATGTGATCAGGCCGAATGTTTTCGGCAATTTTGAGGAACTCCTGCTTGCTACTGCTAAATCACCAGCCATGCTGATGTTCCTCGACAATTTCAGCAGTTCGGGTACTGCTGAAAGTGTATCGCTGCCGGTCAATGACCAGATCCGTAAACAGATTGCTGCAAGAGCTGGAATTCGGCAGTCTGATACTTCATCCTTAAGGGCAAAGGCGATAAATAAAATTCAGCAGAATAAAAAGTACCAGGGTTTGAATGAAAATTATGCAAGGGAGGTGATGGAACTTCATAGCCTGGGAGTTGAGGGCGGTTATTCACAGGCTGATGTGACCCAGGCTGCAAGGGTACTCACCGGATGGACTGTCTATCCAATGGAGAATGCCTATGGTTCACCTCTGAAAAATACAATAGAAAGATTAGGGGAGGAGAACCTGAAAAAAAGAGGTTTTGTTCATGAAGGTGATTTTTTCTTCACAGCCAACCGGCACGACAGGGGTGAAAAGACCGTGCTAGGTAAAGTTTTTCCGGCAGGCGGCGGATATGAAGAGGGGTTGGAGCTATTAAAAATGCTTGCAAATCATCCATCGACAGCCAGATTTATATCAAGAAAACTTGCCATACGCTTTGTGAATGATGATCCGTCGGAGAAACTGATCGAAAAAATGGCAGGAACATTCAGAAGCAGTAAGGGGAATATTACTGAGGTTTTATTGGCAATGGTGACTGCTTCTGAATTCTGGGCTGCTGATGCTGTTCGGGAAAAGACCAAATCTCCTTTTGAGCTGGCTATAAGTGCAGTCCGGGGACTGAATGCTGAAATTGTTCAGCCATTTCAGCTGAACAACTGGATTACAAGAATGGGACAGAAAATGTATTTTTTTCAGGCGCCTACGGGTTTCCCGGATAAGGGACAATACTGGATCAATACCGGATCATTGCTTAACAGGATGAATTTTGGCCTGGCCCTCGCCTCAGGGCGTATTCCAGGAATCAGGGTAAACCTGCTTGCTCTTAACAGAAACCATGAACCCGAGGGCGCTGAAGCCGCGCTCATTACTTACAGCAAAATGATCATGCCCGGGCGTGATCTGACCGAAACGATCAGCCGGTTAAGTCCGATGCTGAGTGACCCCCAGCTCATAAAAAAGGTGGAAGAGGCAGCATCAAAGAACAGTGCAGCTCAGGCGGTTCCGGGTATGATGAATGAAGATGCGCAAATTCCGGAGGAGAGGGCGGAAAAACCGTTGAATCAGCTCAGACAAAAAAATACAGCTACCAGGCAAACCGTGGGCGAAAATCCGATGTTAACCCAGGTGGTAGGGATAATTTTGGGTTCACCCGAATTTCAAAGAAAGTAATATATAAAGCGAAGATCATGATATCCAGAAAAGCATTTATAAAGGCAGGCGGGTTAACTCTTTTTGGAATAGGAGCTGGCGGTATCCCAGCCTTTATGGCTCAGGCTGCCGGTCTTTTACAGGTGCCTCTTCTTTTCAAACGAAAAAAGATCCTGGTTTCTATCTTCCAGCGCGGCGCCATGGATGGTCTCATGGCTGTCTGCCCTATTAATGATTCTTTTCTGAAAGCGGCAAGACCTGGATTATTTATGCCGGCAGTGAAGGCAGGAAATACAGCCTCTCTGATTGATCTTGACGGCCGCTTTGGATTGCATCCATCCATGAAAGCATTTGAAAGCTTGTTTCGGGAAAAGCGCCTAGCCATTGTTCATGGTATGGGTTCTCCAAATAATAGCCGTTCACATTTTGATGCCCAGGATTATATGGAATCAGGCACACCTTTTAATAAAGGAACCTCAAGCGGCTGGCTCAACAGGGCGGTTGGTCTGCTTGGCCATGAGGCAACGCCTTTTCAGGCGGTTAGCCTGACATCCTCTTTGCCCCGCTCATTTTATGGGGATAAGCCTGCTTTGGCTATCAGTAACCTTCAGGATTTTGCCATTCAGATGCGCGGAAACCCTATGGGAGCTAACCGGGTTTCCCAAAGTTTTGAAGACTTATATGATCAGACCTCTTCGGGTTTATTAAAATCTACCGGGAAAGAAAGCTTTGAGGCTGTTAAAATGCTTCAGAAAACGGATACAAAGAATTACATACCGGCATATAATGCTGTCTATCCGCAAAGTCCGCTTGGTAATTCATTAAAACAGATCGCTCAGCTTATTAAAATGGATGTGGGACTGGAAGTAGCTTTTGCCGAATCGGGGGGATGGGATACACACTTTAACCAGGGTGCAGAAAATGGAATCTTCGCAAGGAATGTGAATGACCTCAGTCAGAGTATCCTGGCATTCTGGACAGATTTGACCTTATATCAGGATGAACTGACGGTAATGACGATGACTGAGTTCGGCAGGACTGTAAAACAAAATGGCACCGGCGGTACTGACCACGGGCGTGCTTCATGTAATTTTATGTTGGGAAACGATGTGAATGGCGGAATTGTGCACGGAAAAGTCGAACCTTTAGCTCCCGAGAACCTGGAGGAGGGCCGCGACCTTGCCGTAACCACTGATTTTAGGAGTATATTCACTGAGGTCGCAGAAAAGCATCTTCAGATCAGCAATACCAGTACGCTATTCCCTGGCTTTGACGGCAAAGGTATTGGACTTATGAGATATTGACAGTAGATACTCACAGAAAGAATATCAGAAAGAAGCTTGAAACAAGCTCTTATTATGAATTATGCCAGTATGCCCGCTCTTTTGATCTGATCTGAACAGCCTGTTTAGTTAATTAACTACACAAATTCCATTATACTAAGCATTAGTAAGATTTTCTGGAGATAGGTTCTTAATTAAACAAAATCCTATTTTTTATTTTAATGATAATTAAATCACGTTTAATTAAATTAATTCTCTTTAAAAGAGAAGTGTTTTATTCAAATGATTTAATTTACAATTGCTAACGTCATAAACTCCTGGACAAGTATGCATTTGAAAAATAATTAATTTTCGGGGCATTCGCTTTGCTTGAGTATTCGTGATGGAACTCTTCATAAAAAACTTGCTTGTTATTCGTTGCATGATGATCGTTAAGCTCGAACTTGAAAAAATCGGACTTAATTCTTATGAATTGGAACTGGGAAGAGTTTTTAACAATGAAGTTCCTGTCTCTCAACAAATCCGGAAGTTCAGGATAGGATTACTCAGTACAGGTATAGAGTTACTGCAAAACAAGAAAAACCTTCTGATCAATAAAATGAAGAAGGTTATTATTGAAATTATCAACACGTTAAAAGGTATTATAAAAATCAACATTCCTGCACACTTAAGTAAAAGATCAGATTTTAATTTCACCTGCATCGCTAATCTATTTTCTGAAACTGCAGGAAATACACTTCAACAATTTATCATTAAGCAAAGGATCAAATGGGTTATAGATTTGATCTGGCTGCATGGATCTACCCTCAATGAAAATTCCCGGAGATGGCACTACATCTGTGTTGTGCATTTACCTACCCAATTTAAAAAAGTTTCAGGTATGAATCCTACTTGCTTTAAACAAATGCAACTAAGTCATATTGGGCTGGAGAGCGTGTAAATCATATAAACAATTTCAGATTTGGGAAACCTTATACTCTAAGTACATTTTATTAATATATAGACATGAGAGTTCTGATCGATACAGAATTTATTCTATCAATTTAAAACATAATATAGCCTTGGGTGTTATTGTATAGTCCTGAGAGTTTCTTTCTCGATCAGAATTTAATCTACAAATTATCATTATATCGTCAAAAATGTTATTGCAAGTCCCTGAGTGTTCTGTACCGATCAGGATTCTGGGCTATAAATTAAAACAAATCTAACCTATCTTAAAATTATTCATCATGAGAAAAAAAGTTACTTTAACCATGGATAGTACTCAAGTGTGTCAAAGCAGAGGCTATTCTAAAATATTTAATACCATGTGGTCCCTGGTATTGTTAATCGTTGTCTTTCTGGCAGGTTGTAAGAAAGATGATTTTCAGGGAGAAGTTGTCGGAGTATGTCCGGTTGTTACAACAGATCCGATGGATAAAGCTGTGGATGTTGTTTTAGGAAAGACTATAACGGCAACCTTTAATACCAGCATGAATGCTTCTACTATAAATAATTCAACATTTATAATTAAGCAGGGGACTACCCTGATTTCCGGAAAAATTGGTCCAGCTACAAATGGTGCAGTTTTTACGTTTGATCCTGATGTTGATCTTTTACCATTTACAACATATACCGGTACAATTACTACCGGAGCAAAAGATACCTTACGTACATCTATGGTTGCTGATTATATCTGGACATTCACTACGATACCATTATTGAAAGTTTCAGCTGACCCGGTTGCAGGTGGAACTGTAACAGGAGCCGGAGCATTCGCCCAGGGTTCTGTAGTAACTGTAAATGCTATTCCTGCTTCAGGATACGTATTCCTTAACTGGACAGAATCTGATAATGGTCCTGCAGTTTCTTCAAGTGCAAGTTATCAATTCCCAATGGCTGGAAACAGAACATTGATTGCAAATTTTGAACCTATTCCAATCGGTCAATTTGCTGTGGTATTATCTGCTAATCCAGCAGCAGGTGGAACAACCATCGGTGCTGGTTCGTTTGATGCAGGTTCAAGTGTTACAGTTTCAGCCAGAACAAATGCTGGTTATACTTTTGTTGACTGGACAGAAAATGGTGTAAGGGTTTCTACGAGCTCGAATATACAGTTTACATTAAATGCTAACAGAACATTCGTTGCTAATTTCAGAGCAATTCCGGCATCGCAGTTTGCGGTTGTATTATCATCTAGTCCGGCAGCAGGTGGAACAACAGACGGTGAAGGCGCATATGCAGCCGGAACTTCTGTGACAGTTACTTCTGCACCGAATACTGGATACACTTTTACAAACTGGACAGATCAGGTTACGGGAAGTATTTTATCTACCAGCCCAGCTTATACTTTTGCATTAAGTGCAAACAGAAGCTTAATCGCTAACTTTGCCATAAATACCTATACCTTAACTGTCAATGCAGTAAATGGATCGGTTGCAAAAAATCCTGATCAGGCACGTTACAATCATGGAAGTTCAGTAATACTTACTGCTACTCCGGCAGCAGGATATGTCTTCTCATCATGGAGCGGAGATGCTACCGGCACTACGAATCCTTTGACGGTTACCATGAATGCTAATAAAAATATCACAGCTAATTTCACTGCCATACCGACCAATGCCTATACACTTACTGTGAATGCGGTCAATGGAACGGTTGCGAAAGTCGCCGATCAGCCAACTTATACCAGCGGAACGACAGTAGTTCTTACAGCAACTGCAGCTGCAGGTTATACTTTCTCATCATGGAGCGGAGATGCTACGGGTTCTGTTAATCCATTAACAGTGACAATGAATGCCAATAAAAACATTACAGCTAACTTTACTCCGCTTGCGGGTGTTGGTCCAACGGCTGTTAATCTTGGAACAGCAGGTGATTTTGCAATCTTATCAAAAGCAGGGATCTCAACCACAGGGGTTACAGCGATTACCGGTGATATCGGTGTTAGTCCGATTGCTGCCACCGCTATGACTGGATTTGGGTTAATTATGCATTCCAGCGGACAGTATTCCACTACTCCTATTGTAAGTGGAAGAGCTTATGCTTCTGATTATGCGGCTCCAACTCCTTCAAAAATGACCACAGCGGTAAGCGATATGGAAACTGCGTTTACTACGGCAAATGGCCTGACAACTCCTGCACCTATAGTAGGTTTATATGCTGGTGATATCAGTGGAAGGATCCTTCCTCCGGGATTATACAAATGGAGTACAGGTGTTTTAGTAACCAGTGCCGGTGTAACCCTTACAGGTGGACCAAATGATACCTGGGTATTCCAGATCGCGCAAAATCTGACAATTAATAATAATGCAAAGATCACTTTATTGGGTGGTGCACAAGCCAAGAATATATTCTGGGTAGTATCAGGACAGGCTACGATCGGATCAAATGCCAATGTAAGCGGTATCATCATGAGTAAAACACTGATTTCAATGAATACAGGTTCCAGGATAAACGGCAGGTTATTGGCTCAAACTGCTGTTACATTGAATGCAAGTACTGTTATTCAACCTTAACAAAATTAATGGATCCCCCGGTTAGGGGGATCCTTAAATGGAAAAATATTTAATAATCAATATTAAAAGAGAAATATCATGTTATCAATAAATAAAATAATGCAACGATTCATCATCCTCACCATGATGATTATCCTTGCCCAGAGTACAGTAAAGGCGCAGACCACACAGCCAACCTGGTGGTTCGGTTTATCCGGCGCCGCAAATTTCAACTTTTATGATGGAACAACCCAAAGGCTGAACAATTCATTATTTGTTCCGGCAGCATTTCATAAAGGAGATGGAATAAAGCCTTACGGCTCATTTCTTATGGAATACCGCCCGGGTCCGGTATGGGGTGCTATGCTGAACATTGGATATGACGGCCGCGGAGGTAAATTCGATGGTGTTATTGCGCCATGTGATTGCCCTGCAACGCTGGAAACTAATCTGAGCTATATTACCATCGAACCCAGCCTTCGTTTAGGTTCAGCTAAATCAAATTTTTACTTTTTTGCCGGTCCGCGTGTGGCTTTCAACCTGGATAAAGATTTTTCATATACCCAGGAGAAGCAGCCAAATACGGATTCGGAATTAAGTGCTATGCGTAAAACCCTTTTATCCGGACAGGTTGGAATGGGTTATGATTTCCAATTATCACCTGCAAGCAGTGCGAATAAGGTAGTGCTTTCACCTTTTGTTTCTTATCATCCATATTTTGGTCAGGATCCCCGTTCAATCGAAAGCTGGTCGGTTTCAACTTTAAGAACCGGTATAGCGCTTAAGTTCGGTAAAGGTAAGGCTACAGCGGCCATAGTTGAAAGTCCGGTTGTTGAAGTTCCGGTACGGGATGTTACTTTTTCTGTTCGTGCACCGAAAGTTGTTCCTTTGAAGCGTCAGGTAAGTGAAACTTTACCATTGCGTAATTATGTATTCTTTAACGAAGGATCGGCGGAGATTCCAAACCGTTATGTCATGCTTTCTACCGATCAGGCAACTGGTTTTAAAGAAGATCAATTGCAAAATGTGCAGGTAGAAAATATGACCGGCCGTTCAGCAAGGCAGTTAAATGTTTATCATAATATCCTGAATATTACCGGTGATCGTATGAGATCTAATCCGGGTTCAAGTATTTTATTGAGTGGAGCCTCTTTAAAAGGGCCCAAGGAAGGTAAGGCATTCGCAGAAGCGATCAAATTTTATCTGGTTGACAGATTTGGTATCGATGGATCAAGAATTGCAACTGATGGCCGTACCAAACCGCTTATTCCTTCAGAGCAGCCGGGTGGTACTAAGGAACTTACACTTCTTCGTGAAGGTGATCGCCGTGTTGACCTGACAAGCTCTTCACCTGAATTAATGATGGAAGTAGGCGGAGGAATGATGAAACCAGTTCAGATGAATACTACTCAGGTAGATCCAATGGATAGCCATGTTGTTTTCAATGTAGGCGGTGCTAAAGATTTGTTAAAGACCTGGTCATTGGATATTTCAAATGAACAGGGAAATGTACAGCATTACGGTCCGTTCACCAGAGATGTTGAAAGTATCCCCGGCATGAGAATTTTAGGTGATCGTGCTGAAGGTGATTATAAAGTGATCATGACCGGTGAAACTAAAGCTGGTTTGGCTGTCAGAAAAGAAAGTACTGTGCACCTGGTTCGTCAGACCGAAACTATCGAAAAGGGATATCGCTTCAGCATTCTGTTCGATTTTGATAAATCAAAAACGATTGCTTCTTATGAGAAATTCCTTGCTGAGGTTGTTAGTCCGCTGATCACTGATGGATCTACAGTGATCATACATGGTCATACAGATATCATTGGTTCAGATGAATATAACAATACCTTGTCTCAAAGCAGAGCGATAGAAACTCAAAAAATTATTGAGCAAGCTTTATTAAATTCAGGTAAGAGGAATGTAACCTTCCAAACCATTGGTTATGGCGAAGACCTTGGTCATGCACCTTTTGATAATAACCTTCCTGAAGAACGTTTTTATAACAGGACCGTAATTATTGATATAGTACCCAATAAATAAGAGCTTAATCTTTAATATTGTTTTTTTAAGACGGGAGAGATCCCGTCTTTTTTTATAAAAGTTTTTTTGTTCTGAAATAACTGACCCCTCATTCGAATATTGTTGAAAAACAAAACAATCAATATGAACACAGGCCACATCCGGCATTAGATAATTTAACGTGAGTTCGATATATAATTTTGCCGAAGTACTATTAAAATTGACTGATTTTTCTCTTGTTTTAGAAAGCAGGGTCTGTGCATCTTCGGTCCCGGTTTCCCGTGTTCTGCCCTAGTTTTTTGCAACAGATTTAATAGATATCATGAAATTCAGTATTGCAAAAAAGCTAGAGCTGCCACCCGGGTTTATTTCAAATGGCAAATGGTCCTTTTGCCGGGCTGCCCGTCCCGATGAAAAACAGCACCGGGTAAAATAAACCTTGCCGGAGGAGGTAGCTTCCGGCTGTTGATAATTTGAAATGGAACGCGATTTCTTGCCGGAACTACTCCGGAGGAAAGGGCTGAACTAGCCTATAACACACAGGTATTGGTTTCAAAAATCAATTAATGTGTACCACAGCCTTATCTGAATAATTATAACCCTATCTTTTAACCCTCCTTATATCGAAATATCGAACTCAGGTTAATTTAACACCGTATACTGTTCACGAGTACCTGACAAGGACTATTTTTATTAAAAAAATGTCAACCTGTTTCAGGACACCCCCCCCCCAGGGGAGTGGTTTTTTACTGAACGTTATTTAAACTTCAGATTTAAGGAAATTACATCAGAAAGTAATTTAGTTGATCTGATATAATGCCCGTACCTTAACTCCAGCATATTCAAACGCTGAACGCCAAATACTCCTTTTGGAGGTGCAAATCGTATTCCGCTATCGAAAAAATCACTGCTTAAAGCCGACAGATCGTAATCACTTGTAAAATATTGTTCGGATGGGTTATGCTGTCCGTAAGGCGCAAAATATTGGGTGCCGCTTTGTTTGTTATAACGATAGAACGGACTCACAGAAAAGAAAGGGCTGATCTTCACCGGCACTTCCATTTCGGCGGAATGAGCCTTTATTCCCCAGTTGTCTGTATAATACCAGTAAAACCGAACAGAATTGCGACTCTTGTTTTAATTATTTGACATTTAAATTGACATTAAAATACAAGAGGAGTTTATATCTTGACCAATAATAAATCGAAAATCATGGATAATCATTATTATAATGCCAAAGATCTTGCTAAGTTCGGAAACATCGCAGAATATCAGAAGGAACTCGCAGATAAATTCTTCTCCTATTATGACGAGGTTTTTAAAGAAGGACATTTAACCGCAAAGGAAAAATCGCTGATCGCCCTTGCGGTTGCTCATGCAGTACAGTGTCCGTATTGTATCGATGCCTACAGCAGTGATGCCTTTGAGAAGGGTTACAATGAAGCACAGATGATGGAAGCCGTTCATGTAGCTTCAGCAATAAAAGGCGGCGCGGTTTTAGTTCATGGGGTTCAGATGATGAACAAGGTTAAAGAAATAGGAATGTAATACCGCTCTATGATCAAATCATTAAAAGTGTTGCAACATCCGCTGGCGGATTCAGATAATCAGCTTGCTGTTCTTGAGAATACAGGAGAAAATTTGCATCCAAACTTTAAGGAAAGGCTTTCCCTGACCGGAATGTATCCGCTCCGGGCATCCGGACTTGAGATTTTCCAGGTGAACATGGGGAAGATGTGTAATCAAGCCTGCAGGCACTGCCATGTGGATGCCGGTCCTGACCGAAAGGAGATCATGAACCGCAGTACGATGCAACTATGCCTGGATGTACTTAAAAGATCGGCTATCAGCACAGTAGATCTTACCGGCGGTGCTCCTGAACTGAATCCTGATTTCCGCTGGTTCGTTGAAGAAATAAGGAAATTGGGCAAGCATATACTTGTTCGTTGTAATCTGACCATCATTCTCGCTAATAAGCGCTTTCATGATCTGCCGGAATTTTTTAAGCTGCATCAGGTGGAAGTAGTTTCCTCACTTCCCGGTTTTACCCGTGATCGGACAGACAGACAGCGCGGTGATGGAGTTTTTGAAGATTCAGTTAAAGCCCTGCAGCTGCTCAATAAGGCGGGTTACGGGCAGGAGGGAAGCGGTCTGGTACTGAACCTGGTTTACAACCCGGCAGGAGCTTTTCTTCCCCCATCACAGGCCGCGCTTGAGAAAGAATACAAAATGGAACTTGCCGCCCGATACAATATTTTTTTTAATGAGCTATTCGCGATTACCAATATGCCGATAAGCCGCTATCTCGATTATTTATTGAGTTCGGGGAACTACAGCAGATATATGGATAAACTGATATCGGCTTTTAACCCCGCATCTGTACAAAACCTGATGTGCCGCAATACAATTTCTGTAGGCTGGGATGGCTATCTGTATGATTGTGATTTCAATCAGATGCTTGACCTGAAAGTAGGCGTTTCAAATAGCCAGCACATCTCCGATTTTGATTTTGAGATGCTGAAAAATAGAAATATTGTGGTAAAACAGCATTGTTTTGGATGTACCGCCGGCGAAGGGTCAAGCTGCGGAGGTAGCCTTACCATCTAATTATGTGTGCAATGAGTACAACCGCCTTAGTGATTTTTGTCAGAAACCCTGTTGCCGGAAAGGTTAAAACCCGGCTGGCAAAGGATATAGGTGATGAAAAAGCCCTGGCAATTTATCTCCGTCTCCTTCAGCATACTCTTGAAATTACCCAAAAATTAAGCTTCAGAAAGTTTGTTTACTATTCAGATGAAGTGAGCGATTATGATCTCTGGAATATTCCCGGTTATACCAAAAGAAAGCAAAGAGGGAAAGACCTTGGAGAGAAGATGTATAATTCCTTCAAAGATCTGTTTGATCAGGGTTTTAACAGGGTTTTGATCATTGGCAGTGATTGTTTACAGCTTCAAACCAAAACTCTGGAGCAGGCTGTATCTATCCTTGATTCCAATTCGGCAGTATTAGGGCCTGCCCGTGATGGTGGTTATTACCTGCTAGGATTAAATAAATTATATCCCAACCTGTTTATCAATAAGCCATGGAGTACGGACCAGGTTTTTACAAAAACGATCCATGATTTCATTAATAAAGGCATTTCATATGCCTTACTCGAAGAGCTCAGTGATATAGATGATGCCACAGATCTTGAGGAAAATGGAATTCCAGTTTAGATAAGGCGGGTACTCATCAGATGGTTCTTTTGCCGGGCTGCCCTTCCCAATGAAAAACAGCTCCGGGTAAAATAAACCTTGCCGGAGGAGGTAGCTTCCGGCTGTTGGTAATTTAAAATAGAACGCGATTTCTTGCCGGAACTAACCGGAGGAAAGGGCTGAACCAGCCTATAACACACAGGTATTGCTTTCAAAAATCAAATTATTGTGGCTTCAGAACCTTATCTGACCAATTATAACCAGATTATTTTACCCTTCCTTATATCGAATTCAGGTTATTTAGATAATTTAGCTGAATGCCCCTCCCTAAAAAATCGATACCTGAAGAGAAAGATAAGCTCCATCCCCGTAACAGGCACAGGCAGCCTTATAATTTCCCGGAACTGATCATAGCATGCCCTGAACTGGCAGAATATGTTTCGCCCAACCCATATCAGGATCTTTCAGTTGATTTTACAGACCCAAATGCAGTGAAGGCCTTGAATAAAGCCCTGCTCAAGCAGTTTTATAATATTGGTTTATGGGATATTCCGGAGGGCTTCCTGTGCCCGCCCATACCCGGAAGAGCTGATTATATTCATTATGCGGCCGATCTGCTGATCGGAGCGGATGGAAAGCCCCCCAAAGGCAAACATATTAAAGTGCTGGATATAGGAGTTGGAGCGAATTGTATCTATCCCCTGATCGGTCATTATGAATATGGATGGACTTTTGTGGGCTCGGAGACCGATCAGCTTGCCAGCCGTTCAGCAACCAATATTATTGAAGCAAATGGATTGTCAAAATTCATAAGCATCCGTAGGCAGCGCTCTGCATATCAGATCTTTACAGATATCATACACCCCGGTGAAAAATTCAGTTTAAGTATCTGCAATCCTCCTTTTCATTCTTCCATGAAGGAGGCCGCAGAAGGGACGGCACGAAAGTGGAAAAATCTTGGTAAAGATAAAAAAGACGGGATCGACCTTAATTTTGGCGGTAAGAATGCGGAATTATGGTGTGAAGGCGGGGAGGAGCGTTTTCTTCTGCGGATGATTGAAGAAAGTGCCCGATATGCGCAATCTGTCGGGTGGTTTACCTCCCTGGTCTCTAAAAAAGAAATCCTGGTTGCATGTTATAAGGCTTTGGAAAGACTGGGTGCAAAAGAGGTCAGAACGATTGATATGAAACAGGGCCAGAAGGCAAGCAGGATGCTTGCCTGGACTTTTATTGAGTTATGATTACGGAGCAAGGTCGGTGCCTGCCCCGATCCTTATCAGGAATCCGGAGATATGGAAGAGGAATCTATTGGATCCTGGTGCTGAAGAGGATGGGCAGGCGAGTTGGTCACCGTATGGGTGTGTTTTTAACAATCCCGTTAGAAATACAAATCCAGACTGAAAATTACTTCTACTGGTTATCGGTTTTATAGCAGGTGCCGGTTTGGATTACGGTTTCCATGTTGCGGCAAACTTTGCGTGAGGTAAAAACGACTTAAATGCATTTACGCAAATAGACCGACAACTATTTAACTCTTCCCTTTTTACTTTTTAATTGCATATTTTTGTATATGCCAAAAACTCTGGAGAAGCAGAATATTTTACTTGAATTATCAAATCAAAGACATCGGCTTGCTGAGTTCGGTGTGGAGCAGATAGGGTTGTTTGGTTCGTTTGTGCGCGGTGAGGCGAGTTCGGAAAGTGATATTGACCTGCTCGTGGAAATGAGTAAGAATCGGAAGACAATACTTTTGATGATTTTGTTAAAGACGAACGTTTAACAAAAGCCGTTTGCAGGAGCCTTGAAATCATTGGCGAAGCAACCATAAAGATTCATCCAGACCTGAAGACAAAATACACCCATATCCCATGGCGTGAAATGAGTGATATCAGAAACAGGATCATCCATCATTACTTCGGGATTGATTATGACATTGTCTGGGATTCTGTTACGACAGATATACCTATGTTAAAGGAATGGATCGAGCTAATGATAGAGTTGGAAAAGTAGTTTATCTTTTTAGCTTTTACAGTACGATTAAGGGCAAGGTTCGTAGCCTGCCCCGATTTTTTTATCGGGGATCCGGTGCTGGGGAGTTAGAATGTGGTGGATCCTAAATCTGAAGCATATTGTCCAATTTTACCTTAACAAAAAAATATTAAATAAATTAAAACGAGAGTTAGTAATATTTTTAAAAGCAAAAGTTAAACCTTGATTTCTTGAGTATGTTTGCTAAAACCTAATTTGAAATTATGAAATTTTTAGTTTGTTTATTGCTTGTGTCCTTTCAATCTATGGCTCAGGATCAAAGATTATTGGTTCAAAGCCATGTTGAAAAATTAAAAAATGCGAAAGAATATACTTTGAAGCTTGCAGAAATAATGCCTGAATCTAAGTATGATTTCAAGCCTGTAGTTGATGAAATGAGCTTTAAGGAGCAGATTATTCATATTGGGAAAAACCTTTACTGGTTATCATCTACATTTATAAGTGAAACTCCGGACTTAAATACAAAGCAATCAGTTATTGCCAAAGATATGACTAAGGGTCAGGCAATTGATTTTGTTTCAGAGGCCTATGAATTCGCCGGCCAGGCAATTATGAATCTGAGATCAGAGTCATTGTCTAAAGAATTTGCATTTTCTGGCAAAAAATTAAATAAATTTCAATTTTTGAATTTAATTCAGGATCATCAAACACATCATAGAGCCCAATTGATTGTTTACTTACGTTTAAATATGTTGAGTCCGCCAAATTATATTGGTTGGTAAGATGAATTTTCTGACTCACATTATCAATGGGCAATGATTAAAATCAGCTTCGTAGAAACAGCAGAGGATTTGGTACAGGATATTTTCTCGTCCTGGCATGCCCAATCAATCTTTTAACAGAATACAGAATTATCTTTAAATTCTTATGATTGCGTGTCCCTGTATAATCTATTGATAGTCAATATGCTAGAGCAATTTGTCTCTCTTACTATCTTAATGCCCCAACCTCAGCCTTAGTCACAGCATCCGAATTATTCCCCCAGCTTTTACGGATATAGGTCAATACCTCAGCTACCTGTTCATCATTCAGGAAACTGCCATGTGCCGGCATGGTTTCACTGTATGGCATGCCTTTAACCGTAATCTGGCCTGATAAACCATTCAGTACAATCCTGATCAGCCTGCTTTTATCACCATTTACCCATTCTGAACCTTCAAGAGGGGGGAAACGGGCGCCGTCTCCTTTACCATCCTTCTGGTGGCAGGTACCGCAGTACATCGTATAAACAGCCGATGCCACTACAGGTTTACCCAGCTCCAAATTATCTTTTATTGGATCAGGATCTTTGATATTGCTGGCAGTTTTCTTCCGGATGGCCATTTTAGCCAATTGGGCAGTTCCGAATTTGGTTTTATCGCCCTTAAACATAACCCTCCAGATCTTTCCCTTTTCTGTTTCACTGATATACAAAGAACCATCCGGTCCTTCGGCAATACCCATCGGGCGGTACCCGGCTGAATTGGCAGTTACGACAGGATCTGTTTGAATAAATCCATCAGCGAAAACTTCCCATGGACCGGTAACCACGCCTTTTACCATTGGGATGAAAGCTACAAAATAACCACCCTGAGGGTATGGCTGGCGGATGGTAGAACCATGAAGAACAACAAATGCTCCATTTTTGTATCGTGCAGGAAGCTGATTTCCTTTATAAAATAAGAGATCATTTGGGGCGAAATGTCCGGGGAAACCTACCAGAGGCTTCGCTAATTTGGCTCCATTTCCTTCTTTGATCTTATCACCGCCATATTCAGGGTTTAAGAGTTTCTTACCTTTTATCTGATCATAATAATAATAAGGCCAACCGCCATCAATTCCCTGATCTACCTTAAATAATTCATCAGCAGGCAGCACAGCACTTTCCCAGGGAGAAAATAGTTTTGGCCAGAGCATGTGCAGGTAATCCCTGCCATGTACTACTGCAAAGAGAGAATTGGTGGATTTATCCCAGTCCATTCCGATCACACTTCTCATTCCATTGGCATATCTCAAACCCTGGGATTGAACCTGGTTCAGTTTATTCTCTTCAAACTTCCAGATACCGCCATGGTCGATCAGAAACGGACAAGCTTCACCCGGTATTAGGGCATCCGCTTTGCCCTGACCTTTGGAACCCGGAGTTCCGTCTGCACAGACATCAGATCCTGCACCCCATCCTACATACATGTATCCTTTGCCGTCAAAGGCTATGGATTTACCCTGATGGATATGAGCAGGCGGTTGGTCTATAACGAGGGTGTCGATTTTCTTGTCGGGAAGAAGTTGCCCCGGGATCAGTTTCTGGCGGAAAACCATCAGGTTTGAGCTGAAATAAAGATATCCATTGTGGATCTTCATCGCAGTTCCAAATGGGCTGCTTTCATATTTGGAGAAATGGGTAATGATATCTGCTTTACCATCATGGTCGGTATCCCGTAAGGCCACATTGCCATATCCCTCAGAACGGGCATGAAACCGTGTTTTGACATAAATATCACCATTGCTGTTTACCGAGAGTTGTCTTGCGCTTCCTTTCAGACTATCTACCACGGTCAGAGCTTCAAAGCCATCAGGCAGATAAAGCCCGGCATTATCCTTATCAGCAGGAGGTAATTGAGGAGCCTGACGGTTAAAGCCATAGACTGCAATAAATATCGCTAAGCTTGCCGCAACATAAAATTTCGGCATATGCCGCTTAGCGGATGTAAAAAAAATAGTATTCCTTAAAAAAACAGTGATTCTTTTCATGCAGTATTTTTACTTTTTGACGGAGTTTCTAAGTGCTGCAACTTCTCCTTTGCTGATTGCATCAGAATTATTGCCAAAGCTTTTACGGATGTATGTCAGTACCTCGGCTACCTGATCATCATTCAGGAAGCTGCCATGTGCCGGCATGGTTTCGCTGTAAGGTAATCCTTTAACCGTAATCGGACCTGAGAGACCATTCAGAACCACATTGATCAGTTTGGTTTTATCTCCGTTCACCCACTCAGATTCACTTAATGGAGGGAATCTTCCGCCATCACCTTTACCGTCGCCCTGATGGCAGGCACCGCAGTACATGGTGTAAACAGCGGATGCAACAACCGGTTTGCCGCGGTCAAGATCATCTTTTACCGGATCAGGATCTTTGATATTGCTGGCTGTCTTTTTTCTGATGACCATTTTAGCTAATTGGGCAGTTCCGAATTTGGTTTTATCTCCTTTGAACATCACACGCCAGATCTTTCCTTTCTCTGTTTCACTGATATAAAGGGAACCATCCGGACCCTCAGCGATACCCATCGGACGGTAACCTGCAGAATTTGCGGTTAAAACCGGATCAGTTTGGATAAATCCGTCAGCAAAGACTTCCCAGGGACCTGTAACTACTCCGTTCAGCATTGGAACGAACGCGACAAAATATCCTCCCTGAGGATAAGGCTGGCGGATGGTTGAGCCGTGTAAAACGACAAATGCGCCTTTCTTATACCTTTCAGGAAGCTGATTCCCTTTGTAGAATAATATGTCATTGGGTGCAAAGTGTCCGGGAAAACCCATTACCGGTTGGGTCAGTTTAGCTCCCTTTCCTTCCTTGATCTTATCGCCGCCATATTCAGGATTTAATAATTTTTTTCCTTTCATGTGGTCATAATAATAATATGGCCAGCCACCGTCCAGGTCCTTATGTACCTTAAATAATTCATCAGAAGGAAGCAGGGCACTTTCCCAGGGAGAGAACAGCCCTGGCCAGAGCATTCTGAAGAAGTCTCTTCCATGTACTACAGCATAGAGTGAATTGCTGGATTTATCCCAGTCCATTCCTACAATACTTCTTAACCCGGTAGCATATCTAAGGCCCTCAGATTGGGTTTGATTCAATTTGTTCTCACTAAACTTCCATATACCGGCATGATTGATGAGATGCGGACATCCCTCTCCGGGGATCACTGCATCCGGTTTTCCTGCACCCAAAGAACCGGGACGCTTGTCAGTACAAACATCAGAATCAGCACCCCAGCCCACATACATATAACCTTTTCCATCAAATGCTATGGGTTTACTTTGATGTGAGTGAATTGGAGGGCTGTCAATTACAATAGTATCTACCTTGCTGTCGGGAACCAATTGTCCTGCTTTAAGTTTCTGACGGTAAACGATCAGGGTAGAACTATAATATAAATAGCCATTATGAATTTTCATTGCAGTACCATACTGCCCGCTTTCATATTGGTTGAAATGAGTTATGATATCTGCCTTGCCGTCACCATCCGTGTCTCTTAATGCCACATTGCCATAACCCCCGGTAAGTGCATGCAGACGGGTTTTTACATAGATATCACCGTTGCTGTTTACTGTAAGGTGCCTGGCATCGCCCTTCAGGCTGTCAACTACTGCCAGCGCTTCAAATCCGTCGGGCAGAAAAAGTCCTGCATTGTTCGGATCTCCCGGGGGTAAAGCGGGTTCAGCGTATTGGTTAAAACCATAGATTGCCAAAACGCCTGTAAAGACGGCAGCAGTATAAAATATCGACTTCTTTCGATTAAGGGAAACTTTCAACACGTTATTAAGATTTATCTGAAATTATTTTTTACCTGATCGCCTGATTGCTGCAACTTCCTCAGAGCTTATTGCATCCGAGTTATTTCCCCAGTTTTTGCGAATATAACTTAATACTTCGGCAACCTGATCATCACTCAGGAAGCTGCCATGAGCCGGCATGGTTTCGCTGTAAGGCAATCCTTTAACCGTAATCGCACCGGAAAGGCCATTCAATACGACATTGATCAGTCTGGTTTTATCTCCGTTCACCCATTCTGATTCTGACAGTGGAGGGAAACGGCCACCATCCCCCATTCCATCGCGCTGGTGGCAGGCACCGCAATACATCGTATAAACAGCTGATGCAACAACCGGCTTGCCGCGGTCAAGATCGTCTTTTACCGGATCAGGATCTTTGATATTGCTGGCCGTCTTCTTTCTGATGACCATTTTAGCGAGTTGTGCTGTACCAAATTTAGTCTTATCTCCTTTGAACATGACCCTCCAGATCTTTCCTTTCTCTGTTTCGCTGATATACAAAGAACCATCAGGACCCTCAGTGATACCCATCGGGCGGTAGCCGGCTGAATTGGCAGTCAAAACAGGGTCAGTTTGTATAAATCCGTCAGCAAAGACTTCCCATGGACCTGTAACTACTCCGTTCAGCATTGGGACGAATGCTACAAAATATCCCCCCTGAGGATAAGGCTGGCGGATGGTTGAGCCATGTAAAACGACAAATGCGCCTTTCTTATACCGCTCAGGAAGCTGATTCCCTTTGTAGAATAATATATCGTTGGGTGCAAAGTGGCCGGGGAAACCCATTACCGGTTTGGTTAGTTTAGCTCCATTTCCTTCCTTGAATTTATCACCTCCATACTCCGGGTTTAAATATTTCTTACCTCTTATATGGTCATAGTAATAATATGGCCAGCCGCCGTCAATTCCCTTATGCACTTTAAACAACTCTTCTGAAGGTAATACGGCACTTTCCCAGGGGGAATATAATCCCGGCCATAACATCCTGAAATTATCGCGTCCATGTACCACGGCGTATAATGAATTACTGGATTTATCCCAATCCATTCCAACGATGCTTCTCATGCCGGTTGAATATCTGAGGCCCTGTTCCTGTGTTTGGTTTAATTTATTCTCATCAAATTTCCAGATCCCGCCATGATCGATCAGCTGCGGACATTCCTCTCCGGGAATAACTGCATCAGGCTTTCCGGCCCCCATTGATCCCGGGCGGCCATTGGTACAAACATCAGATCCGGCACCCCAGCCAACAAACATATAGCCTTTCCCGTCAAAGGCCAAAGGCTTGGTCTGATGGGAGTGTCCCGGCCCTTTATCAATAACAATCGTATCGACCTTGCTGTCGGGAACCAATTGTCCCGGTTTTAGTTTCTGGCGATAAACGATCAGGTTAGAGCTGTAATAGAGGTAGCCATTATGGATCTTCATGGCTGTTCCATACTGCCCGCTTTCATATTTGTTGAAATGAGTAATGATATCTGCTTTGCCGTCACCATCCGTGTCTCTTAATGCCACATTGCCATAACCATCGGCAAGTGCATGCAGACGGGTTTTTACATAGATATCGCCATTGCTGTTTACTGCAAGATGCCTGGCATCACCCTTCAGGCTGTCAACTACTGCCAGAGCTTCAAATCCATCGGGCAGAAAAAGTCCGGCGTTATTCGGATCGCCCGGAGGTAATTTAGGTGTTTGGTAATGAGCAAATCCATACACTGCGAACAACACTGCTAATATTGACGCAACATAAAGCTTGGGCATTTTTTGCTTACTGAAGGTTTGAAAAATGGCATTCATTTCAAATGGTTTTTATCGTTTATCCGGAAAGGGGCAGAAAATCCTGTTTTACAAGTCTATTGAAAAGAAATTGTAATGGGTATTTCTATCTTAGATTTTACAGAAAAGGTGGAATTAGAAAATGTTAATGTTAGTTGTTAGTTGTTAGTTGCTGGTTGTTCGTAATTCATACTAATTGTGAAACGAAATAGTATTTACTCTTTGCACCCTCCCGGGACTGTCATCCCGACGCAGGAGGGATCTCATCACAATTAAAACCGGTTTTCAATTATCAAGCAAACATTCTTTTGACTAAATTCCTTCTCAACCCAAATGCGGATCAGCCTTCCGGTAGGCAGGGATGACATCTTAATCAGTTAAAACCAATAGCTTAGTCGATGTCTTTGTTCTTTGCTCCTTGTTCTATATAGTAAAGGTTCAAATAAACCAGGATCCAGTCTTGATTCCTGATACTTGCTTCTTGATACTTTCTTCTTGATACTTATCACTTTATAAAATTCTCATACAAACTGTTTATCCCGGCTCTGAGTACATCATTTATGCCTTTTGTATAAGTGGGATTACAACCATTGGTGATCACAACGATTCCGAATTTCTCTTTTGGATGGAAAAACATGGCACTGTATAATCCGTAGGCTGATCCGGTATGTCCAACCATCTGTTTCCCGGGAATGAGGTCATCCAGGTTTGTCAGTGCCAAAGCATAGCCTTCTTCATCTGCAACCTTGGTCTGCATCAGTTTGGCGCTCTTTTTTGACATAATACGGGTTCCCTTATATTTCCCCATGTTCATATGCATGCTCATGTATTTTGCCAGGTCGGTGGCCGAGATCTTCATCCCTCCGGTTGGCGAAAAAAGAGGCGTTGTATAGCCCATGACATAATTTTTAATTTCCTCACGTCTTGAGGTATAAGCAGCAGGGGAGGTTTTAAAGGTCTTTGTTGCGGCATCATATTCATGTAATGTGGCAAAGCGGCTTGCATCAAGTGAGTCGATATTGTATCCGCCATAGAGTCCCAGTGGATTTAAAATATGGTTTTTTACATAATTATCGAAGCGTTCACCGGAAAATTTTTCAATCACAGCACCCACCATATTGTAATTCAGGTTACAATATTTATATCCTGTTCCGGGAGCATAGTCACTGTAACATTTAGCCCAATCCGGATTTTTTTCAGGATTAATGGCATCAAGTGAGAAATAGCCCTGACTGTCGTTGATACTTGAGGTATGAGACATGATCATTTTAAGCGTGATCATAGTTTCCGGAAATTTCGGATTTCTAACCTTGAAACCAACCAGATCACTGAAATCATCATCTATGGAAAATTTTCCCGCTTCGATCAATTGCATGATGGAACTTGCTGAGAATGACTTGGAGATAGACGCTATCCGGAAGATATCGGTATCCGAAAGGGGAGCCTTAGTGGTCATATCTTTCAGTCCGAAAGAATGGGTGTAAATAATATTACCTTTCTTTACAACGGCAACAGAAAGTCCAACCACATCCAATTTTTTCATAATTTCACGTAAATCTGCTTCGGCTTTTTCATTTTGAGCGAAAGAGGAGAGGGAAACAGAGAGAAAGAAGATTATTGAAGTAATCCTCAGGGAAAATACGTTGATCATCTTTTTAATTTTTAATAAATCTATAAATATTTTCTAAGCTGTTAGGCTTTATTGCATAACATTCCTTATGGCTCGCATATTCTTTAAAGATTTGAAATTAAAGACTTAATTAATTAACGTGAATTCGATATAAAATCTTGCTTGAGTAAGTTTAAATTGTATAATTTTCTCTTGTTTTAGAAAGCAAGGTCTGTGCTTCTTCGGTCGCGTCTTCCCGTGTTCTGCTGTAGTTTTTTGCAGCAGATTTAGTATGTATCATGAAATTCAGTATTGCAAAAAAGCTACAGCTGCCACCCGGGTTTATTTCAAATGGTTGATGGTCCTTTTGCCGGGCTGCCCGTCCCAATGAAATATAGCTCCAGGTAAAATAAACCTTGCCGGAGGAGGTAGCTTCCGGCTATTGGTAATTTGAATCAGAACACGATTTCTTGCCGGAACTACTCCGGAGGAAAGGGCTGAACCAGCCTATAAAACACAGGTATTGATTTCCAAAATCTAATCATAGTGTACCAGAGCTTTATCTGACCAATTATAACCGTATTATTTTAACCTTCCTTATATCGAACTCAGGTTAATCAGATTTTTTGAGAAAGATGGACCCAGCCGGGAGCGCTCCCGAAAATCGGGACTGTTCCCGGAAATATTTATATTGAATGCTTAAGACAAAGTTTTAATCTTAACCATACATTTATATTAGTGTTTCATTCTGAAAAATGAATCTGCAAAAATATCAATAATGTGAGTATCGCTCAAATTTGATAGCTCATAGCTCCCAGCCCAAAGCAAAAATAATGTTTATGGTACGCTTAATTTACACTAACATGAGGCAATTTAAACTGATTTTGATTTTATTATGAGCCCCAATATTGATACCATAGTCATCTTTGTTTTTTCGGCCTTCGTTTTATGTATAGGCCTTGTTTTTGCGAGGACCGGAATTAATTTAAAATCATTTTTTGCAGGGGGAGAATCTGTTCCGTGGTTTATCGGCGGATTGTCTCTGTTTATGAGTTTCTTCTCAGCAGGAACATTTGTAGCCTGGGGATCAATAGCTTATAAATATGGTTGGGTAGCAATAAGCATTCAGTGGACCATGTGTATCGGTGCTTTGGTAAGCGGACTGTATCTGGCCCCATTATGGAAGTCAACGGGAAATTTGACCGCTGCAGAATTCATCAAAGAACGTCTGGGGCTTAAAGTACAAAAGACCTATATCTATATTTTTATGCTGGTCTCCTTATTTATAAAGGGAACAGTTTTATATCCTGTGGCTAAACTGGTAAGTGCTTCACTGGGGTATCCGCTTATGCCTTCTACCATTGTGCTGGGATTATTTATGATCGCCTATACCGCTGTAGGAGGCTTATGGGCGGTTATGGTAACTGATATTCTTCAGTTTGTGATCTTAACTGCTGCTGTACTGATCATTCTTCCATTGTCTTTTGACGCTGCGGGTGGACTGGCAAAATTTCAGGCGAATGCACAGGATGGCTTTTTTGATCTGATGAATGGTGAATTTACACTCGGATTCATCATCGCTTTTACATTATATCATATTTTTTATATCGGTGGTAACTGGACTTTTGTACAGCGTTATACCAGTGTAAAAGACAGCAAATCTGCTAAAAAGGTGGCTTTCCTCTTTGCAGGCTTGTATCTTATAAGTCCTGTTTTATGGATGCTGCCTCCGATGATCTACAAAACAATTAACCCTTCTTTAACCGGCCTGGATACAGAGAATGCCTATTTAATGATCTGCCAGCTGGTGTTGCCTCCCGGATTACTGGGATTAATGCTTACCGGAATGTATTTTTCTACCTCGGCTTCCGCCAATACGACCTTAAATGTAGTCTCCGCAGTATTTACGAATGATATTTATAAAGGCCGTATAAATCCCGAAGCCAGTGACCGGAAATTAATGCAGATCGCCCGGCTTTCATCCTGGATTATTGGTTTGGGAATGATCGCTATTGCCCTGATGGTACCCTATATCGGAGGATTGGTGAATGTTACCATCAGCGTAGGAGCTATTACCGGCGGACCTATTCTGGCACCACCGATCTGGGCTTTATTTTCTAAAAGATTAAGCGGAAAGGCTACCCTGATCATTACCTTTATCAGTTTGGGCATCAATCTGATCTTTAAGATTATATTACCGCTTCTGCTTGATTTCAAGCTCAGCCGGGCAGAAGAAATGCTGGTAGGAGTAGGCGTTCCATTGATCCTGCTGATTGTCAATGAGACCCGTGCTTACTTTAACAATTATTTGAGTCAGCAGTACATTGAATTTAAAGTTCTTAAAAATTCGAGGAAAGCACAGCAAGCCAATTTAAGTGAAGAAGAGCTTAGTGAATCTTTGAAACAGAACAAGTTTGGATTGAAAATAACTGCATTTGCACTCGCATTTACAGCATTTCTACTCCTTGTTCTGGGATTGATAACGGGTGAGAACGTGAAATTGCTGGGATCAATCTCCGCTTTGATATTTATTCTGGCTTTGATACCCTGGAGGGCATCCCAAAAGATCATACTTTATGCTGCGGATTAATTTGTTCAACAAAATAAAATAATATTGAATTTATGATTAAAAGTGAGTTTTCTGCTGCCGGACGTTCCGTACTAGAACGGCCATTAAATGCTGACCTGGTCATCATTGGCGGAGGAATTGCAGGGACTTGCGGAGCCATTGCTGCTGCAAGGGAGGGTTTAATGGTTATTCTGGTTCAGGACAGGCCTGTGCTTGGCGGAAATGCTTCCAGTGAAGTTAGATTATGGATACTTGGAGCTACTTCAAGTATGGGAAATAATAACCGCTGGTCGAGGGAAGGAGGGGTATTGAGTGAAATTTTGGTTGAGAATATGTACCGCAACCCCGACGGAAATGCAATCATTCTGGATACGATTTTGCTGGAAAAAGTAAAAAATGAGCAGAATCTAACACTTCTTTTAAATACTGCGGTTTATGAAGTAGTAAAATCAGCTGCCGATGTGATCAGTAAGGTTATTGGGTTTTGTAGCCAGAATTCTACCCGTTATATTTTATCAGCACCTTATTTCTGTGATGCATCAGGAGATGGGATCGTAGCTTTTCAGGCAGGGGCGGCATTCAGGATGGGGGCGGAGTCAAAAGATGAATTTGAGGAAGGTTTTGCCCCTGATAAAGAATATGGAGAGCTTTTAGGCCATTCCATATATTTTTTTACAAAGGATGCCGGAAGGCCGATCACTTATACGGCTCCTTCATATGCTTTGAAGGATGTTTCATCGATCGTTAAATACCGATCCTATGATATCAGCGATCATGGATGCAAGCTTTGGTGGCTTGAATATGGAGGCCGGCTCGACACAATCCATCAAACAGAAGAAATTAAATGGGAATTGTGGAAGGTAATTTATGGGATATGGGATCATGTAAAGAATTCAGGCAAGTATCCTGAGGCTGAAAATCTTACCCTTGAATGGGTGGGGCATATTCCCGGCAAACGGGAAAGCAGGAGGTTTGAAGGTGATTATATTCTTTCACAAAAAGATGTAGTTGAGCAAAGAGAGCATCCTGATGCGGTTTCCTACGGGGGCTGGTCATTAGATCTACACCCGGCGGATGGGGTTTTTAGTGACAGGCCGGGCTGTAATCAATGGCATTCTAAGGGGATATATCAGATCCCGCTTCGCTGCATGTATAGCAAAAACATTAAAAATCTCTGGTTAGCCGGTAGAATTATAAGTGCTAGTCACGTGGCATTCGGTTCGGCGAGGGTAATGGCCACTGTATCTTATTCGGCTCAGGTTCTGGGCCTGGCGACTCAATATTGCCTGAAGAACCAGATTACGCCTTCAAAACTCGCTAACTCTTCAAAAGTTCAGGAGTTGAGGCAGGAACTGATGCAAAGGGGGCATTTTATTCCCGGATTGGAGCCGGAAAGGACAAATTTAGCGCATAAAGCAGGTATCAGTGCCAGTTCTGAATTTAAACTTAAAGAATTAAAGGCTGATGGAAGCTGGCAGAAACTTGAATATTCTACTGCTCAGTTGTTGCCGGCTGCTCCGGGAGATCAGATAAATATCAGTTTTGAGGTCGATGCTGAAGAGACGACAAACTTAAGTCTTCAATTACGTGTCAGTGCTAAACAAATCAATTACACGCCTGAACTGATTCTGGAGAGCCGTGAAATTTCTGTCGCCAGGGGTAAGAGTACCATAAGTATTGATTTTGATCAGGTGATCAGGGAGGAGCAGTATGTATTTGTTTGTATTTTAAAGAATGAGCTCGTTTCAGTCAAAACCAGCAGCATGTTCCTTACGGGAACTATGATGTTAATGAACCGGTACAATAAAGCTGTAGCCACAAGTGGTGTTCAGTTGCCGCCGGATGGGATTGGAATTGATTCTTTTGAATTCTGGCTGCCTTCAAGGCGGCCCGCACATCAAAACCTGGCCTTTAAACTGTCCGGAGGTCTTGAACCGTATAAAGTTTCAAACCTGATCAATGGTTTTTGCCGTCCTACCAACAAGGCAAATGCATGGGTAGCCAATCTGAATGATAAGAATCCATGCCTGACCTTAAGCTGGAAAGAAGCTGTTCAGATTGAGCGAATTATACTGTTTTTCGATTCAGATTTTGACCATCCGCTGGAATCGACCCTGAGGGTTCATCCCGAACGCATTGTCCCGCATACGGTAAATAATTACAAAATATTGGATGCCGAAGGCATTCTGATCTATGAAAAAGCAGGGAACTACCAGACGATCAATGAGGTCTTATTGGATAAACCTCTGAAAACAAATCAAATCAGGATATTTATTGAACATCCCTCAGATCATGTTCCTGCAGCTTTATTTGAGGTTCAGATCTTTTAGGAAATTAAATTTTTGTGGATCAGTTAGCTTCTGATTCCTGTACCATGCTGGAGTTTCTGACTATTCCCATCAGGTTAATTTTCCTGAGATCAGATTGATGGACAGCATAAAAAAACTGATACTTCATTGAAAGGGGGGCTTGTTTTTTTATGGATACATAAAGAAATACGATCTAGCGTATAATTGGCTATTTTATCAGCATTTTTATTTTACCCTGACAACATTGATTTTAATTTAAAACAATTAATTTATGGAAGCACCATTCAAAAATAAAGTAGCCCTTGTAACAGGCGGCTCTTTCGGAATCGGCAGAGCGACTGCCATTGCCTTCGCAAAAAAAGGCGCTAAGCTTGTAATTGCAGATTGGGTAGAAGACTACGAAACGATTAATCTTATCCAGGCTTTGGGAGCTGAAGCGATTTTTGTCAAGTGTGACGTATCAAAAGCCACCGATGTAAAAGTAATGATTGAAAAAACCATTGCCGCTTTCGGACGTTTGGATTACGCATTTAACAACGCGGGGATAGAAGGAACATTGGCTCCCGTGCAGGATTGTTCAGAAGAGAACTGGGACAAAACCATTGGAGTAAATCTGAAAGGGATCTGGCTCTGCATGAAATATGAAATCCCTGAAATGCTCAAACAAAACAAAGGTGTTATCGTTAATACCGCTTCCGTTGCCGGACTGGTTGGATTCCCGGGATTACCCGCTTATGTGGCATCCAAACATGGTATAATCGGATTAACAAAAACAGCCGCTTTGGAATGTGCTAAACTCGGAATCAGGGTGAATGCCGTTTGCCCCGGAGTAATAAAAACGCCAATGATTGACCGGCTTACCGGCAACAAAAAAGAGGCGGAAGAGCAGTTTACAGGTATGGAACCCATTGGGCGATTGGGGCAACCCGAAGAGGTAGCTAACGCGGTTGTATGGATGTGTTCGGATGAGGCTTCCTTTGTAACCGGACATGCGATGGCAGTGGATGGAGGCTGGACCTCCCAATAATTTATACTGGTTTCAATTTTTATTAAAGAGCATTTGTACCCGGAGCCCTATTATATTGTAGTATAACCGTATCAATTTTAAAGTACTTAAATAGTGGTTATGACAGTTTGTTATTTGGTATATTGTAATTAATTTTTAAGTATTTGTAATAGTGGACGAAGTAAAAAAGCTCTTTAATTTGGACCAGTGGTATGGTGTAACTCTTTTTATAGGTATTTTATGTATCGTCGCCCCCTTTTTCAAGGACATTGTATTTGTGAACCAAAAACACATAGTCGGATTAGGTATAGGATTAATAATACTTAGCATTGCATACATAAAAGCGAATCGGTACATGAATCGCATTGAAAACGGTCACATTATCCAATGGCGGCAAACCATCCACGATACATTTACTAAGATTTTGGTTTTGATAGGAGTTGCCTTAACCACACTTTTTCTAGGACTAATAATTTACTCTCTTATCTGACAAAGCGTTTTTTAAAATGGGGTATCTAAAAAATCAAGCCTTTAAAGAGCCATTGCCTAATACCGTATTGTGGAGATACATGGATTTAGCAAAATTCCTAAGTTTAATTATCACAAAGAACCTTTTCTTTACTAAAGTTCAGCATTTAATGAAGGAAGATCCTTATGAGGGATACGTTCCTGACAAGGATTCAATGTTTATTAACGAAGTTAGCTTGACCTATGTATCTTGTTGGCATATGAACACCTATGAATCAATGGCGATGTAGAAGATGTATTCAATGAACGAATACGGAATAGCCATTAAAACAACATTTAAAAAATTTAAAGAGGCGATTAAATCAAACGAGAAATCGCAGATCATGTTTTGTAAGATTTCCTATATTGATTATAAAAAGCACACTTACAGCAGAAAAAATCTTTTAAATGTATCCCTTCTTAAACGTAAAAGTTTCAGTCACGAAAATGAATTAAGAGCCATCATGTACCGTGCAGGAAATAATAAACGTCATGAAGTGACTGAGTTTGGTGCAGAAGTATCGGTGAATATTAATGTTTTGATAGGGAAAATTTATTTGTCGCCAACAGCCCCAGACTGGGTAGTTGATTTACTTAAGGAAATCTGCTGTAAATATGATATTTCAGCAGACGTTGTTAAATCAGATTTACTGAATAAAATCGATTAGTTTGAAAGATTTTAAAAAATTAATGATTCAAAAGAATTGTGTATGTTATCCCGTATGTAAAAAGTAAAAAACCCTCTTTACATGACGTATAGAGGGTTTTTTGTACTCGGAGTGCAACCGGGGCTTCATTGTTGGTGCTGCGCACCCAACGAAGCCCTAGCTGTTATGCACAGGTATTTCATGAAAAAATGTGTTATATGTTTGATTATATATTTATTGGATTAGTTTCGTCAGTTTTTAAAATGTCCTGTATATCTTGTTTTGATAGCGGTTTGTTATAAAACTTCTTTATAATTGGATAGGTTTTACTTTTCAACTTGTCGCTTTCATCAGTAGAGGAAGACACGATATATAATTGAGTTTTATCAATCTTTGCAAGCGTCCTCTTTTGCATCTGATCTAAAAATCCCCACCCATCCAATATTGGCATATTGATATCTAAAAGCACTATAACAGTATTTGCTGATTCTTGTAATTTGATAAGCGTATATAACCCGACTTCCCCATTTTCACATGGATAGCAAATGGCTGTAGTGTCGACAATTTGAATCATTTTTTGAATTATCATTCTAACAATCGGATCATCGTCTACGATAAGTACTGTTTTATTCATTTATTTTAAAGTTTGTGCTTCATTAACTATTTTCTTCACCACTTCGTCCATCTCGTTTGTAGAGTTTCTCAAATGTTTTAGCCAAGAATATATGTCTTCAAGGCTTTCTTGCTTTTCCTCAATAATATTTATGATACCTAATATTCTTGCGAGTGGCGCCCTTACTACATGCGACTGTGTCCAGGCAATGTCTTTCAGTTTTTGGTTTGAGAGCTCGAGCTCTTGGGCATGTCGCTCCAAAGATTTATTCAGCTCAAGTAGCTGCTTTTCAAAACTCTTCCGCTCGGAAATGTCTGTCATGGCGCCTACCATTCGAGTAGCTTTCTTATTATCATCTCTGATGATCACACCTCTGTCAACGACATCTGCATATGTGCCATCAAATTTTTGATAGCGATACTCTGCGATCCAGTTGGTTTGATCCGCATTGTCAAGTACTTCCTGAATACTCTGGACTACCCAGGCTTTTTCATCAGGATGGATAAGATTAGCCCAGGATTCTATAGTTGGGGCAGTATCACCTAGGTCATATCCAAGCTGGTTTCTGATATTACCTCCCCAATACAATTCATTGTCTACTATATTCCAATCCCAAATAGCATCATTGGTTGCCTCAGTTGCCTTTTCGAAGCGTTCGTTAGCTTGGTGCAAACGGATATCCGCTTGCTTCCTAAATGTCACATCCCTGAAATATACGGTAAGGCCTTCTTTTTGGAAATTCCGGTGAAGTTGACCACCTGATTCCGGGCTAAGCTGACCACCTGATTCCGGAGGAAACTGACCAGTGGATTCCGGGCCAAACTGACCACCTGAGAACGGGTCTCAGATGCTGTA
>JAKFBV010000103.1:0-29024 GCA_036677005.1 Pedobacter sp. | reverse complement strand
TTGTGTACGCTTAAAAAGCGGTCATGCAGGTTTCATCAGTATATAATTTGTTTTTTATCGGTGATGAAGCTTGCATGAGCTTATGTTCATTTCGTTGTGTGAGCGGTAAGCTCATGCAGGTTTTTATTTTAAAAAAATTTTAGTCTAAATGAAGAGAGAATTCCATACTATTTTCTTCCGGAAATTAATATGAAGCTAATATAATCTTCTTTTACGAAGATTTATTTCGGAAAAATTTAAAAATTAAATCAAATAATACTGGCAGAATCGCTTCTGAACAGAGAATAGAATTCTATTTGTTAAAAAATGTTAAATTTTTAATCAGGTGAATAACAGGTATTTAGGATTATATATTTCAAAAATAATTAAAATTATTTTTTTGTAACAAAATTGTTGTACACATTTGAAAATAACTACTCTATAACCAATTTCTTTCTTTAACCAATTAATTAATCAAATGAAAAAACAAGTACAAGTTTTGTTCTTGATGCTATTTATCGCCTTTCAGGCTATGGCACAGGAACGTACTGTTACCGGAACGGTAACAGCAAAAGAAGATGGCCTGCCTCTGCCAGGGGTAAGCATCAAAGTAAAAGGAGGAGCAGCCGGAACTTCAACAGGTGCTGATGGCAAATTCAGCCTGAGAGTTCCTTCAGGCAGCTCAGCGCTGGTATTTTCTTTTATTGGTTTCAAAACCACAGAAAGTTCGATTCCATCATCAAATGTTCTCAACGTCAGTTTAGAAACTGATGCAACCCAGCTTTCTGAAGTGATTGTTACCGCTCTTGGTGAAACCCGTGAAAAGAAATCACTGGGTTATTCAGTTCAGGAAGTAAAAGGAGAAAGCCTTACAGTGGCCAAATCAATGGACATCAGTTCATCTTTGGCTGGTAAGGT
The DNA here is from genome assembly GCA_036677005.1 of Pedobacter sp. Taxonomy (GTDB): domain Bacteria; phylum Bacteroidota; class Bacteroidia; order Sphingobacteriales; family Sphingobacteriaceae; genus Daejeonella. The sequence goes on along the minus strand of JAKFBV010000103.1, from coordinate 28,127 downwards.
TGCCGGTGTTCAGCTGCAGGGTTCCCCAAGCTCCACATTTGATAATGCAAATATTATCATACGTGGTATCAGCGGCCTGGGTGTATCCAATCCTTTATATGTAGTTGATGGAACTCCAACACTTCAGGAAAATGTGATCATGGATAACGTGGAAACTATCACTGTTCTGAAAGGACCTGCAGCAACTGCCTTGTATGGTAACAGAGCCGGAGCCGGAGTTATAGTTATTACCTCTAAAAAAGGTTCACGTACAGGTAGTCCTACAGTAGATGTAAACCTGAGTTCATCACTTGAAGATTTGTATATAATGCCTAAATATCAGAATTCATATGCAGGCGGTTATTCCTCAAATTCAACTTCTCCGGGTTCAACCTATGATAATGAAGGCTTCTATTTATTTAAATACAAGCCGACCACTCACCCAACGAGCTGGGCTTCATTCAATAACCAGCGTATTATTGATTATGGAGCTGATGAAAGCTGGGGTCCGCTGATCAACGGTCAGGATTACCGTCCTTATTACTCCTGGTATCCTGGAGCAGACTTTGGAAAGTTGTCTCCATTAACTGCCCAGCCAAACAATATTAAAGACTTTTTTAATACCGGTAAAACCTATAACAGCAGTATTGCTTTTTCAGGAGGCTCTGAGGCTATGGTATATCGCCTTTCTTATAATAACTTAAGCAGATCATTAACGCTGCCGGGAGCAAAACGCGATCAGCATCAGTTGGCTCTGAATACTTCTTTGAATATCAGCAAGAAACTGACAGTTTCTACAGATATTAATTATACCACCCGTAATACCAAAGGTCAGCCGAAAGAAGGATATACCTTAGACGGATTGAACGTAACACAGAATTTCAACCAGTGGTTTCAAAGACAGTTAGATATGAACCGTCTTAAAAACTACCGTAATCCTGATGGATCCTTAAATTCATGGAACATAGGTGATCCTAACTCGACAGGTGACCCATCCTTATACCTGCAGCCTCAATACTGGGACAGCCCTTATTTTGTTGTAAACGAAAATTACGGAACCGATATTCGTAACAGAATTGTTGGTAATATGGGTTTCAAATACAAGATCAATGATATCTTCAATATTACCTCTTATGTCCGTATGGATTATAACAACGGAAAAGGCAATTTTAAAATTGCTACAGGAGGATTGCAGCAGCCAGCGTATTCCCTCTATCAGCTGATAAACAATGAAATGAACTATGAGGCTAATCTGAATTTCAGGAAAGGATTTGGCAACATTACAATTGATGGCTTTGTTGGCGGTAATATTCGTACCAACAAAAATGATCTCTTTGAGAACGCAACAACAGGAGGATTAACATTCCCTAACTATTTTGATATTGCTGCCTCAGTTACCAGGCCGACCACTAAAACTACTTATTCTGCAAAAGAAGTAAGAAGTATCTATGGTAAAGCTTCCTTCGGTTATAAAGCATTCTTTTATGTAGATGCAACTTTACGAAACGACTGGTCTTCTGCACTACCCGCTGCAAATAATTCCTATTTGTATCCTTCAGTGTCAACAAGTATTGTGTTCAGCGAACTTCTTAAAGGCGGAATTTCTGATATTTTATCATTCGGTAAAATTCGGGGTGGTTTTGCACAGGTTGGATCTGATTTAAATCCCTACCAGGTTGATGTAGCGATTAACAACGGATCAATTTATGGCAACAACCCATCCGCCTCTATTGGCGACCAGTTTCGCACAGGCAATGTCCTGCCTTCTTTAACCAAATCATTCGAGTTAGGTACGGAGATGCGTTTCTTAAAAGACAGGCTTGGTTTTGACCTGACTTATTATGTAGATAATAATACCAATCAGATCCTTGGACTTAACGTAGCCCCGGCCTCCGGATTTACCACAGCCCAGATCAATGCCGGTAATATACAGCGTAAAGGATGGGAATTAAGTATTAACGGAACTCCGGTCCGTAAGGATAATTTTACCTGGACAGCAATTTTGAACTTTGCAAAAGCTGAGTCTATAGTAAAAGAACTGGCTCCGGGCCTGAATACTTACTTATATGATACGCAGCGTAACGACTTCCGTATAGAAAACCAGGTTGGACAACCATGGGGACAAATGATTGGCCGTAAGTATAAGCTGGATGCTAATGGAAAGACCGTTTATACAAGTTCTGCAGGTACTGTTGATTATACGATCAATAATAACCTTGGTTCTATGATGCCTGACCTTACAGGAGGCTTTTATAACAGTTTAAACTATAAGGGAGTGGATCTTTCATTTTCTTTAGACTTCCAGAAAGGCGGGCAGTTTTATTCGCTGACTAAAATGTATGGCGACGGAACGGGTTTAACAGAATCAACGGTCGGATTAAACGATAAAGGAAATAGCGTTCGTATGTTCCCATCTTTAGGTGGAGGTGTTCATATCACAGGGGTAACCTCAGCGGGGGCTCCACTTGATACTTACATAGCAGCAAGGAGACATTTCTATACTAACGGTCAGCGAGATACCCGGAATTATCTTTTAAGTGCTTCCTACCTTAAACTTCGTGAAGTTCGCTTAGGATACACTATTCCAAAGAAATTCCTGGGAAATATTCCTGTTAACCGGGTTACTTTAGGTGCTATTGTAAATAATGCATGGTTAATATCTGCACCTGCAAAACAATTCGGTTTGGATCCGTCAGAACTTGAAGGATTTGGAAAAGAAGGTGGTCAGTTGGCTTCAACCAGGTCTTTTGGTTTGAATTTGAGAGTTGGATTTTAATTTAGGAGAAACAGAAAATGAAAAAAATATTAAGTTTAATTATAGGATCTGCAATGCTGTTATCAGCATGTGATCCGAGTGATTTCGGAGATACCAATGTTAATCCGACGGCTGTTAGTAGTGTTCCTAATAAGGCTTTGCTAACCAATACCTTACAGTCATTGCCGGGAACCGCTTTTCCCGGAACAGCCGGGAGTCGTCATTCAGCTGATATGTATGTACAGCATATATCTGAAGGACCATATCCGGGTGCTTCCTTATATACTATTCGTAATTTTGAATGGTCACCGCATTATACCGGACCGCTTTATAACCTGAAGACCATTATTGATAATGCCACTTCAGGCAATCCTTTGGCAGAAGCCGGTGTGAATGGATCAAAAGATAATCAGATAGCTGTTGCCCGGATACTGAAGGCCTATTATTTTTGGTGGTTAACGGATCGTTTTGGAGATATTCCATATTCAGAAGCGCTTAAAGGTGACGGCAATTTCAGCCCCAAGTATGATACCCAGCAAAGTATCTATACTGATCTTTTTAAAGAACTGAAAGAGGCTGCGGCTCAGATCAAAACCGCTGAGACAGGAGTTAAGGGAGATCAGCTTTTTGAAGGAGATATGGCCGCATGGAAAAAGTTTGCGAATACCACACGCTTATTCATGTCATTGCGTTTGATGAAAAATGATAATGCCAAAGGTAAAGCTGAAATGGCGGATGCCTTAGCAAGTGGAGTAATTTCAAGCAATGCTGAGAATATGTCATATAAGTTCTTATCCAGTGATCCCAATAATTTTAATCCCTGGTATGATAACTATACAATAAGTTTACGAAATGACTATGCGATCAGTAAAGTAATGACAGATTATATGGGACCAAAGAATGATCCGCGTTTACCTGTTTATGGGGAAGTATTGAGCGGCCAGGTTAAAGGGCTGCCATATGGATCTAACACAGCAGTTAATATTCCGGGTGCCTATAGCCGTATAGGAGATAAGTTCCGCGGTGCCGGTTCTCCTGCTTTGATCTATTCTTATGCACAGGTGTTATTTACACAGGCAGAGGCAGCTAAACAGGGCTGGATCGTAGGCGGAGACGCACTGGCTGCAACTCATTATGCAAACGCTGTTAAGGCGTCATTTGAAACATATAGTGTTTACAATGCTACTACCTATGCCGCTTATATGGCACAGGCAGGAGTTGCTTATGATCCGGCAAGCGGCCTGGAGAAGATCATGTCCGAGAAATGGATACATCTGTATCTGAATGGATATGAATCATGGGCCGACTGGAGAAGAACCGGATTCCCTGTACTGGCAGCCGCTCCTAACGGTAACCAGCCAACGATACCCCGCAGACAAGGTTATCCTACTAACGAGGGTTCCATCAATGGAAAGAGTTATGCGGAAGCTGTGACACGTCAGGGTGCAGATAATTTAACTACCCGTATTTGGTGGGATAAATAGAACATTATTTAATTTTTTTAATGGAGAGACCGTATTTGAAAATTTTCAATACGGTCTCTTTTTTTATCTTAAATTTAGTCAGCAAATATTCTTACATTCATTAAAACCCTGAATATGAAAGCGAATCTTCTCAAATTGATCTTATCCTTGTCAGCCATATGCTTTATTATGCCATTATCTGCTCAGGAAACATGCAGAGTAATGGTCCCGGCAATTGCAGCGAAATATGAAGGTTCCTGTAAGAAGGGAAAGGCTGATGGAGAAGGTAAAGCGGATGGAACCGACCATTATGCTGGTACTTTCAAAGATGGCTTTCCTAGCGGACAAGGCCTTTACCGTTGGGAAAATGGGGATTTTTATGAGGGAAAATGGTACAGAGGAAAAATGGACGGACAGGGCATCAAAACATTTAAAAGAGCCGGTAAAGCCGATAGTGTGGTAAGCGGTTTCTGGAAAAGGGATATTTATGTAGGTAAATTTGAAAGTCCGTATATCATCCACAGTCAGACCAATCAAATTGCCCGAATCGAAATTCAAAAAAAATCTGAGGATGATGAAAACAGCATTACCATAGAATTATCCAATACAAGTGGGGGAATTCCATCCTTAGGTGTATCGCCAGGAGGGGCCAAAGCTTCCATTACGAATATAAACATTATGGCAGGCGCCTATTTACGAAGTGTAAATATGATGGATGGCCCTAAGGGAACTTCCCAAAAATTGACTGAGGTTGAATTCCCATTCAAAGCCCGGTTTAAAATTGGAACCCAGGAAATGGTTATTGAGATCCTCGAACCCGGTACCTGGCTGATTAGTGCATTTCTGAATAATTAATTTTTTAGATACGATCTAAATCCATTATTGTTCTGATTCAGGCCTAACATACTGAGATTCAGGTAATATACCTGCTCTGAAATCTATAAATTAAAAAAATTAACATTTTGATAATCAGGAGTTTAAATACCATAGTCGAAAAAATAGTCAAATATATTTTGTCGTAACAAATATGTTGCTCAAATTTGATTAACCAAAATATACAATCCTCATATAACCAATTCAAAACCAATTAAGTATGAAAAAACTTCTACAAAGTTTATTCCTGCTGCTCTTTTTAGCTTTTCAAGCTATGGCTCAGGAACGCACTGTGACAGGTACAGTGACCGACAAAACGGATGGATTACCCTTGCCTGGTGTTAGTGTTAAAGTAAAAGGCACTACTATCGGTACATCAACAGGAGGCGATGGTAGATTCACCCTTCGTGTTCCACAGGGAAATAACACTCTTGTGCTGACTTATATAGGTTATTCCACCCAGGAAGCAACCATCGGCTCAAATAGCACTGTTAATGTTAGTTTAGCTTCAGATGCAAAACAATTATCAGAAGTAATCGTAACCGGGGTTGCAGGTGCTACTACCAAAGAAAAATTAACAGTATCCATTACGAAAGTAAGTGAAGAAAGACTGAATGCTGTTACAGGTACTTCCCTGGCTGGCGCACTTTCAGGAAAAGTTGCCGGTATTAAAGCAAGTTCTGCAAGCGGAACTCCGGGAGCTTCTGTTGATATTCAGTTAAGAGCTGATAATAACCTGAATAACGTTGGTTCTGGTCCGCTTATCCTTATTGATGGCGTTATCTACACCGGTTCATTGGCTGATGTGAATGCTGATGATGTTTCATCCATGGAAGTGGTGAAAGGTGCCGCTGCTTCAGCTCTTTATGGTTCAAGAGCTGGTAATGGTGTAATCGCGATCACTACCAAGAGAGGAAACAGTATTGGAATGAATACTGTAAAGGTTAATATTCGTAATGAGGTTGGTATGCAGAGTATATCCAATACATTGGATCTGGCTACTCACCATCCTTTTGCATTGGCATCTGACTATCAGCAATTTGAAGGTCAGTTTACCAAATATAATGGTGTAACTTATCCGGCTGGTTATAAAGATTCAGGTTATAGCCCGTTGATTTCAGGCAACCGTGTGCCTAAAGCAGATCATTATGCCGATAATCCTTATGGAGTTACCCGTAACCAGCAGAATGACTTTTTTAATACCGGTATTAACTATGCGAATTTCGTTTCCATGACATCCCGGACAGAAAAAACAGGTGTATATGCTTCTTTTGAGAATAACTCACAGGAGGGTATCATTGAAATGACTGATGGTTATAAAAGACAGAATTTTCGTTTTAACGTGGATCAGCAGATCGCTCCATGGTTAAAATTCAGCACTTCAAATTTATTGATCAATACCAAAACTGAATATCCGGGGTCGGGTGGCGGTATATTTTTCAACATCGCTCTGGCAGAGCCTGATGGGAACCTCTTAGCTCCCAATCCTGACGGACAGCCATATTATCTGCGCTTTAACCATTGGAGCGGTGAAACAGTAAATCCTCTTTATACGCTGTATAAGACAGAGAGAAATAATAAAAGATTCAACTGGATAGGTAATTTTGCCCTGAATGCCAGATTAGCTCCATGGGCGAATGTTGATGTCTCTCATTCCATAGAAAGGGGTAATTATCGTTATCGCAATTATAATCCAAAAGATACCTGGACGCCAACCGGTGGAACTGCTGCAACTAATGGTATGTCATATACACAGGGTGGTCTGGATGATTATTCTGATCAGACTAATAGTCAAAACACTCAGGCTACTTTAAACCTGATCCAGGATTTTGGTGATCTGACAATGAGAGGTAAGCTTTCATACCTGTACGAAAACAGGAGATACGAAAACTATCAGGTTTCATCATCAAAATTTGGTGTTGCCGGAATTCCTACCTATGATAACTTCGCTGTTATTAATGATGCCGCATCCTATGCGGAAACAGAAAGAGCGCAAAACTATTTTGCCATTCTGGGACTGGATTATAAGGACAAGTTTTTATTAGACGGTATGTTCCGCTATGATGGTTCTTCTCTTTTCGGATCCGCAGAAAGATGGAATCCATATTTCAGGGTTTCAGGTGCTTATCGCATCTCCCAGGATATTACCATTCCGGGGATTGATGAGTTAAAGGTCAGAGCTGCTTATGGAACTGCAGGTATTCGTCCGGGTTTTGCATGGCAGTATGAAACATTTACCTTAAATAATGGTTCGGCTTCTGCTGTTCAAAGAGGAAATCAGAACTTAAAACCATCTAAAACTGCAGAAACAGAAGTTGGTTTGAATGTTGATTTCCTTAAGAATTTCAGTTTTGAAGCAGTTTATGCTCAATCAACAACAGATGATCAATTTTTAAATGTTCCACTTTTAGGTTTCCTGAATAATGGATTTACACGTCAGTTCCAAAATGCAGGATCTGTTGAAAGTAAAACCCTGGAGTTTAGTCTTGGAGCCAACTGGATGAATAAGAAAGATTTCAGATGGAGTTCTAATATTGTTTTCTCAAGGATCAGACAGCAGATCACCGATCTACCTATCGCACCATATGTTTTCGGAGATACTGATGGGGGTGGTCAGCAAATGTTTTACATTAAAGGAAATGAAACATACGGATCAATGTATGGTCATACCTGGGTGAAATCACTCGATGAGATGAGCAAGCAATTACCGGCAGGTAAAACAATAGCTGACTATGAGGTTAACTCACGTGGTTTTGTTGTTCCGGCAGGTTCGCAGGGAAAGCTTACTGAGAAAGCAATTAAGAAATTAGATGATAAAGGAGCTATTTTGTTTGGTAAAATTGGTGATGGTAATGCTGATTTCAATATGGGCTTATCAAATACCCTGAATTACAAAGGAGCAACATTTTATTTCCTGCTTGACCTGAAGAAAGGTGGAGATATCTATAATGCAAAAGGGCAATGGTTGACCAGAGACCTTAGAAATCCTGAAATGGATCAGAGCGGCGTAGCCCAGAGCGATAAAAAAGCCTATGATTACTTCCTGAATTTTTATGATGTGAATACACCTAACAGCTATTGGGTTGAAGATGGTACCTATCTTAAACTTAGAGAAGTTGCCCTGGGCTATACATTCCCTCTGAAAAGTTTAAATGTATTTGGAGGAGTAGTTAAGAGCATTACTGCAAAAGTTGTTGGTCGTAACCTGCTTACATTTGCAGGTTATAGCGGTTATGACCCCGAAGTTGGAACTTTAAGACAGCCATATGACGGTACTTCTAAGTATCCAAACTTTAGAAATTATGCATTCTCGCTTTCAATGGATTTTTAGGATTTACATTTAAATAAAATAATCATGAAAAAAATTAAATATATATATGCCATCGCATTAACCTTGTTTTTGATGCAGGGCTGTAAGAAAGATTTGCTGGAGGTTGAAAATACTAATCAGCCAAATTTTGATAAAGTATTCTCCAATGGAGAGGCTCTTGAAAATCTCGCTTCGGGATTATATAATACCATTTATAATGGGGAGCATGCATATGCCTCGGCATCAATGCTGCTTGCTACAGGTGCTGACAATGTTTCATGTTCATGGGGTAATGCCGCAATGAGGGATATATCATGGGAGCCGAGGAATTTCGCCTGGAATAACGCCCCCAGCTATAGCTATAATGGAAACACTCTCGCTCTATGGAACAATATGTATTCGGCAATAAACACAGCCTCTGATGTGCTTAAAGCTATGGGTACAGGTGTTAATATTGGAGCTGCAGGTGCTGGTAACGCCAGAACCAAGGCTATCTGTAGGTTTACTCAGGGTGTTGGTTATGGTAATTTAGCATTTGTTTTCGATAGAGCTTTTCTTGTTGATGAAAAAACTACAGTTTCAGGGCCTACTCTTGAAGCAACGTCTCCATATACCGCGGTATCTGCAGCCGCACTTGTTTATCTGGATGAGGCCGCAGCAATAGCAGGAGCCAACACTTTCACTATTAAAAAAGAGTGGATAGGTACCAGCAAGGATATGACAAGTGCTGAGTTTAAACAATTGATAAATACGTATGCTGCCAGGGTTTTGTCTTATACACCACGTAATAAAACTCAGCTTGCGGCCGTTAACTGGGCTAAAGTTAAAACCTATGCTGATGCGGGTATTACCTCTGATTTTATTGTTATGCAGGATGGATATGCAAAATGGTATGATGAGGCAGGAGATTATCTTGTTTATCAGGGATGGGGTGTTACGGATAACTACGTTGTGAACATGATGGACCCATCAAAGCCACAGCATTGGGATGATGTTTCAACTTTCCCTTATCCAAGCGCTTCAACTGACCCTGCAGATAAGCGTTTATTTTCAGATTTTGAATATGTAGCATCACAATGGTTCCAGGCTGCGAGAGGATATTATCATTATTCTCCATACAGATTTAAGAGATATGATGAAATGTATGTGACTGGAGTTGGTCCTAAACCTCAGATCATGAAAGTTGAGAATGATATGCTAAAAGCTGAAGCGAGAGCTTATACGGCTGATCTTGCCGGAGCAGCGGCAATTATCAATAGCAGTACTCGTAAAACCCGTGGCCAGATGGCTGATGTATTACCTTTATCCGCTGATGTAGTGAAGGCTATCCACCATGAGCGTCATGTTGAGATGTACACTACAGGTATGGGGCTTCAGTTCTTTGAAATGAGAAAATTGAATCTTTTACAAAAAGGTACTCCTTTGCATTTCCCGATTCCTGCTAAAACTCAGGAAACGATGGGATTGTCTCTTCCATTCTATACCTTTGGAACTGTGGCTAAAGCAGATGGAATTAATGTTTCTAACGCAGGCTGGAGATAATCGAATTCAAATATTTGAATAAACAGAGAAGGCGGACATTATCCGTCTTTTCTGTTTTATATAATTTCTGTTTATACCCTTTGTTTATTTTTTATCAACACTGTATTTACCCGGGCCTATAAAGATCAGACCTAAAAACATAAAACCATTTTCAATTGCCTGAGATGCAGACATGAAATCTTCACCACTTTTCAGGTGCATCAAGGCTGCAACAAACAGGTTAAATGTCAGAAACATGCATACCGGTCTGAATGTAAGTCCTAATAAAATGAGAAATCCTCCAAAGGTTTCTGTCAGTCCTGACAGGAGTCCCCATACTGCCGGTGCAAATGTAATTCCAAGATGCTTCATTGCTCCGCCAATTGCCTCCCATTGTTCGGGGCCTCCCAAAAGTTTTGGATAGCCATGAAGAATAAACATAGTTCCAAGGCCAATTCTAATAATTAGCAATCCTGTATTTCTGTATTTGCCTAATGAATCTAATAGTGCCATAATTGAAATGCATTATTTTAATAAAAGGGTTTTAAATAGCTTTGATACTGGAACCAGTATTTAAATAACTTAGCAGTACCTGCTGTCCATCTACCTTTAAATTTGCCTTTCGTCCAAATATTAAGGCCCGGTTATCAGCAATATGCCCGGCCGGAAAATTAAAACAGACCGGAAAATCATATTCTTTCACATGTTCCATGATGATCTGTTCTGCAGTCTGCCCAAAGGGAATATCATTATCTTTCAGTTCTGTAAAGGCTCCAACGATCAATCCCTTCAGATCAGTTAATTTACCGGCCCGTTTCAAATTCCACATCATCCGGTCAATGGAATAAAGATATTCTCCGACATCTTCCAGGAAAAGGATCTTTCCCGAGTAATCCTGTTCAGAGACCGAACCAGCCATCATCATGAGCAGTGTCAGATTTCCGCCCATCAATATACCTGAGGCTTCTCCATCCCGGTTTTTGACCTGGCTTTCATAACTGTATTCAAATTTCTCATTAAAAAGTGCTTTTCTTAATGTTTCCAATGAGATTTCAGACCCCTCAGGTATGGTCATGGGCATTTGCCCGTGTATGCTTTCTGTTTTATACAATGCCTGTATATGACTATGGAGAATGGTGATATCACTAAAGCCGATGATCCATTTCGGATGATTCCGGAAGCTTGAAAAATCTATTCGATCTATGATCCGGATAGTTCCATAACCTCCGCGGGCAGCGAAAATAGCCTTAACTGAAGTGTCGTCCAGGAAACGCTGAAGATCTGCGGTCCGAAGTTCATCACTTCCGGCAAACTGATGCCATGAAGCATGAACTGTCTCACCAAGAATGACCCTCAGGCCCCATGATTCGAGTAATCGAACCGCATTATCAATTTCCACCGAAAGCTTTTTGGCCGGACAGGTAATGGCTACAGTATCACCCCGTTTTAAATACGGGGGAGTTAGCGAAGTGCTAAGGTGCTTGTTTGTCAATTTTCTGATATTTTTTAATGAACAAATTTATCAGTAATTCTGCAGGGAATCGGGCTTTCAGCCAGAATATTGAAATTTACTATACAAATTGCCTTATCTGCAAATTGTCAGACCATCCCATTAGCAAATTAGCGCATTAGCCGTTATCTTTGCAAAAACTAAAAACAAGCAAATATTCAGATTTTGGGAAACAATAAATTCAAAAGATACACGGTTACCGCAGCTCTTCCATATACCAACGGACCAGTACATATTGGCCATTTAGCAGGAGTTTATGTTCCCGCTGATATTTATGTCAGGTTTCTCAGGTCAAAAGGCAGGGATGTAATATTTATTTGTGGTTCTGACGAGCATGGTGTTCCCATCACTTTGAAAGCAAGGAAGGAGGGCATAAGTCCCCAGCAGGTGGTTGATAAATATCACAAAGTTATAGGTGATTCATTCAGGGATTTTGGAGTTTCCTTTAATATTTATCACCGTACTTCATCTGAAACCCATCATGATACAGCATCCGGCTTCTTCAGGACACTCTACGATAAGGGTGTATTCAGTGAAGAAGAGACCGAACAATATTTTGATGAAAAAGCAGGCCAGTTTTTAGCCGACAGATATATTATCGGAACATGTCCGAATTGCGGAAATGAAGAGGCTTATGGTGATCAGTGCGAAAAATGCGGTACTTCATTAAGTCCGACTGAACTGATCAATCCCCGCTCAACCTTATCCGGAGCACAACCTGTTTTAAAGAAAACAACCAACTGGTTCCTTCCTCTGGATAAAATGCAGCCTCAAATAGAGGCCTATGTTGACTCTCATAAAGAATGGCGGCTCAATGTGTACGGACAGTGCAAATCATGGCTTAGCGGGGGCCTGCATCCCCGTGCGATGACCCGTGATCTGGACTGGGGGGTTAAAGTTCCTGTTCAGGGTGCAGACGGAAAAGTATTGTATGTATGGTTTGAAGCCCCGATCGGCTATATCTCGGGTACCAAAGATCTTTGTGACCCCAGTTTAAGTGCTGAGAAAAGATCTGATTATTATTTAAATGAAACATTAAGGCCCACAGATAGCTGGGAGAAATACTGGTATTCTGATGATACCAAACTGGTTCATTTTATAGGAAAGGATAATATAGTTTTCCATTGTATCATATTTCCAGCCATTCTTATGGCGCATGGGCAGTACCATCTCGCTGATAATGTGCCGGCAAATGAGTTTTTGAATCTCGAAGGGGATAAGATCTCAACATCCAGAAACTGGGCGGTTTGGCTGCACGAGTATTTGAAGGATTTTCCTGATAAGCAGGATGTACTTCGGTATGTTCTTACGGCTACAGCTCCTGAAACGAAGGATAATGATTTTACCTGGAAAGATTTTCAGGCCCGCAATAACAATGAGCTGGTTGCCATCTTTGGAAATTTTGTGAACCGCGTTCTGGTTCTTTCGCATAAGTATTTTGATGGCAAGGTATTGATGGGTTCTGAACTAAGCCCGGCTGATCTCGGAGTGCTGGAAGAATTAAAGGAATACCCTGCAAAAATAGCATCATCCATTGAACAATACCGCTTCAGGGAAGCCTTATCCGAATTCATGAATCTGGCTCGTTTGGGTAATAAATATCTGGCGGATGCCGAACCATGGAAACTGATTAAGACAGATGAGGAGCGGGTTAAAACTATCCTGTACATCGGATTGCAAATTACATCTAATCTGGCCATACTGGCACAGCCATTCCTGCCCTTCAGTTCCCAAAAGTTATTCGGAATGCTAAATATGGAAGCTCAGGACTGGGATAGGGCAGGAAAATCCGTTCTGTTACCCGTCGGGCATCAGCTGAATGAGCCGGCTTTACTTTTTGAAAAGATTGAGGACAGTGCCATTGAAGCACAGATAAAAAAATTAATGGACAGCAAAACAGCCAATGCACAGGCCGCTATGGTTCCTGATGAGGCAAAGCCAAATATCAGTTTCGACCAGTTTTCGGCTATGGACATTCGCATCGGTACTATTCTGGCGGCAGAAAAAGTCCCGAAAACCAAAAAATTGCTGAAGCTTCAAATCGATACCGGAATAGATCAGCGAACCATTGTTTCCGGAATTGCAGAATATTTTGAACCTGAAAATATCGTTGGTAAACAGGTTTCAGTATTGATTAATCTGGAGCCCAGAGAGATAAAAGGAATATTATCGCAGGGAATGATTCTGATGGCTGAAAATTCGGATGGAAATCTTAGTTTTGTGGCGCCTTCGGAAATATTCCCCAGCGGAAGTGTTATACGGTAAGTATATTGGTCCCGTAATTCAACACCCGCCCGGCTGAACCCCGTTCGGACGGGGATAGAATAGAAGAATAAAATAATACAGGTCCCGTAGTTCAACGGATAGAATAGAAGTTTCCTAAACTTTAGATGTGGGTTCGATTCCCGCCGGGACCACAAAGAATTATATTAAGGGCTTTAATATTAAGGTTCTTGTTTTTAAAAACTCAATATGAAAAATACACTACTGATTTTAATGCTCCTGCTCAGTCAATTTAGCTTTGCCAAGCCTAAAGACAACCGTTACTTTGAATTAAGGGTTTACTATTGCAATCCCGGCAAACTGGATGCATTAGTTGACAGGTTCAGAGATCATACGGTACCTCTGTTTAAGAAACATGGTATTGATGGTCTTGGTTATTGGGTGCCAACCAATAATCCGGATAATGCCTTCTATTATCTGATGGCTTACCCAAGCAAAGAAGCCAGAGATGCATCCTGGAAAGAATTTGGTAATGATCCGCAATGGAAGGAAGCTGCAAGGAAATCTGAAGAGAACGGAAAAATAATTGCAAGATCCACTATCTATTTTTTGAAGGCTACAGATTTTTCTCCAAAAATTAAACCTTCAAAAGGGCCTGGAATGCGCACCTTTGAAATGCGTATTTATACTGCAATGCCGCAAAAGCTTCCGAATCTTGAAAACAGATTCCGGGATCATACCATGAAGATTTTTAAGAATAATAAGATGCAGAATGTGGCCTATTTTACAACCATTGAAAAGGATCCTTCTCAACAAGCCAAACTTCTCTATTTTCTGGCCTACGAAAATGAGGAAGCAGGCAAACTGGCCTGGCAAAATTTCCGTAAGGATCCTGACTGGATAAAAGCCAGTACTGCATCTGAAGTAAATGGTAAACTGGTAGAAAAAGTCGAGTCGGTTTATATGAAACCTGCTGATTTTTCTAAAATAAAATAGAAGTCTTAAAACCTGATCAGACCGCTGTCTTTTCCCTTCAGCAGGATCAGGCTTTTTGGATTTTTATCCCGGTAAAAATTGATGATATTTTGCTGGCTGTCAAAATTTTTGTTGAGGATGCTGTTCCTTACAGTAACAGTTTCGGGTTTAGGTATTTTTTTTGCCTCCAGATAAAACCATGCAGCGTCTTCCTCGATCTCATATCCAAGAAAGGTTAATTCTACTTTTTTCCCGTTAATACTGATCTCATTGTGTTGCAAAATATACTGCCTGAGCTTTCTTTCCAGATCGGGTTTATCTTTGGGCTTCAGTAAATCTATTTTGTTCTTGTACAGATCACTTAGTTCAACTTCCAGGTCATCCCAGAAAATCTTTTGTGATATTTCCAGACTGGCATTCGTTTGATTGTATTTAATCTCTGTAAGACTTATGAAAAAAGGATGGAATAAGCTCTGAATGATCAGGAATAAGGAAATTAAAAATGAATTTATCATACAGCAGAATATTTGTTGCAAATTATAGATAATCTGATTAACCTGTATTTTTATTTGGCATTCTGACAAAAGCATGGGACAGTTTGAACTTTATTTCCGCTTAGGCACAGGCCATATTCTTGATCTTGCAGGGTTTGATCATATCCTTTTCGTAGTGGTATTATGCAGTTTATATACCATTTCAGACTGGAAGAAGGTCGTTTTACTGGTTAGCGCATTCACCATCGGGCATTCGCTTACGCTGGTGCTTGCCACGTTTGAACTGATCCTGGTTAATTCTTCTCTGATCGAATTCCTGATCCCCCTAACTATCGCAATTACCGCAGGCAGCAATATTTTAAATCCCCGGATCAGGAAAGGAGTTCAGCTTAATTATCTCTTTGCGGTTTTTTTTGGTCTGATCCATGGATTGGGGTTTTCAAATTATCTTAAAGCACTTATTGGCAAAGAAGCATCGGTATTTAATCCCTTGCTTGCATTTAACATTGGACTGGAAGCAGGGCAGTTATTGATCGTTCTGGCATTCCTGCTTTCCTCCTATATTCCTCTTAATATTTTGAAAATCGGTAAAAGAGACTGGACGCTGCTGGTGTCGGCCATAATTCTGTTAATGTCGGTCATGATGTTGACCGGCACAAGATTTTGGTGAGTATATTCTTTTAATTCCCCGCAGGCTGAGTATCTTAGAGCATGTTTTATCAACAGGATTGACCATTGTTCAGGAATACTGATAAGCCATTTCTAATTGTATTACTCCTTTTTAACTGATAATGAAAAGAATATCAATTGCATTAGCAATTTTATTGCTTTGCGGAATTTCAGGTATTGCCCAGCAGACTGAACAAAATCATGCTGAGCGTTTTGAACAATTGGGAACCAGCCTTCGTTCTCCAAACGTGTATCGCACTGCTTCCGGTGCTCCGGGACATTTGTACTGGCAGCAGAAAGCAGATCATGAAATTGTGGTAGAACTGAATGATGAGAATCAGTCTATAAAAGGCTGGCAGAAGATCACTTATCATAATTATTCTCCGGATCCGCTTTCATATTTATGGGTCCAGCTGGATCAGAATCAGAGAGCGAAAGATTCTAACACACCAAAAGTTACTGAAAGCAGGATCTCTCCAAATATGAGCTTGAGTCAGTTGGGGGGTATTTTATGGCATGATCAGGATTTGGGTTACAAGATCCTGTCAGTGAAGGATCTTTCAGGGAGGGATATTCCTGTAACTGTGAATAAAACAATGATGAGGCTGAACCTTCCTGAACCGCTTAAGCCAGGAGCTACCATTGAATTCACCATGGACTGGACCTTCAATATTCACGACAGAATTAGTTTTATTGGCGGTCGTCCGGGTTATGAATTCTTTGCAAAGGATGGAAATTATCTCTATACCATGGCTGAATGGTTTCCAAGAATGGCTGTTTATTCAGATTTTCAGGGATGGCAGCATAAACAATTTCTGGGTAAAGGAGAGTTTGCTCTGACTTTTGGAGATTATAATGTAAAAATTACAGCTCCTGCCGATCATATGGTTGGTGCAACCGGGGTTCTTCAGAATCCTGAAGCTGTTTTAAGCTCTGCTGAGCTGAAAAGATGGGAATTTGCGAAGAAAAGCTATGATAAACCTGTTATAATAAGAACACAGGCAGAAGCAGAAAAACTTGAAAAAGACCACTCAAAAGATAAAAAGACCTGGATCTTCCATGCACAGAATGTAAGAGATTTTGCCTGGACATCTTCCCGTAAATTTATCTGGGATGCCATGGCCGTCAAACAGAAAGAAAAGGATGTTATGGCTATGTCTTATTACAGTAAGGAGGCCAACCCGCTTTGGGAGCAGTATTCAACTAAAGTGGTTGCACATACTATTAAATCGTATGGATCAAAGACTTTTGACTATCCTTATCCGGTTGCCATCTCTGTGGAAGCTTCAAATGGCATGGAATACCCAATGATCTGTTTTAATCATGGCCGCACTGATTCTGACGGAACTTATTCAGATGCAATTAAATACGGAATGATCTCTGTAATTATACATGAAGTTGGACATAATTTCTTCCCGATGATCGTGAATTCAGATGAGCGTCAGTGGACCTGGATGGACGAGGGATTAAATTCTTTTATGCAGTTTATGGCCGAACAGGAATGGGATAGAAATTATCCGTCCAAAAGAGGCCCGGCCCATAAGATCGTTCCCTACATGAGAAGTGAACAAAATCTGCTTGAGCCGATCATGACCAATTCTGAGAACATTATCCAGTTTGGGCCTAATGCATACTCCAAGCCTGCAACTGCCTTAAATATTCTGAGAGAAACAGTAATGGGAAGAGAACTTTTTGATTATTCATTCAGGCAATATGCACAGAGGTGGATGTTTAAGCATCCTACACCGGATGATTTCTTCCGTACTATGGAAGATGCTTCAGCAGTTGATCTTGATTGGTTCTGGAAGGGATGGTTCTTCAAGACAGAGCCAGTGGATATTTCTCTGGAATCGGTCAGCTGGTTTAGGCTGGATAACCGCAGTCCGGCCCAAAAGCAGTCTGATAAAAAGAAGGTGTTAGAAAAAGAGGAAAATTTTGTTAGTAAGACGAATAATATCAAAGACAATCCCAAAACGATAGTAGAATCAGATCCATCTACCCGTGATTTCTACAATTCTTATAATCCATTCAGTGTGACTCCGGAAGATGAGAAGGCATACTCTGATTTTATAGCCGGATTAAGTCCGAAAGAGAAAGAATTGCTGAACAGCGGGTTGAATTTTTATGAGATCAGGTTTAAAAATGCGGGAGGTTTGGTCATGCCGCTGATCCTTCAGTTTAATTATAGTGATGGGAGTTCTGAAATCGAAAGAATTCCGGCCGAGATCTGGAGATTAAATGAATCAGAAGTTTATAAGGTGTTTGGAAAGAAAAAGGAAGTGAAAAATATTGTGCTCGACCCTTTCCGTGAAACCGCAGATATCGATGAAGAGAATAATCTTTGGCCTAGACAGTTTCTGCCCGGCAGATTTGAACTTTTTAAAGAGAACAATACCGGCAGAGGTACAGCCGGCGGTGATAATCCAATGAAAAGGGCAAATAAAAAGAACTGATCACAAACCAGATTTAATTTAACGTGAGTTCGATATTATTATATTTTATTTAGAGTTTCAGATGTTTTTCTGCTGTGCTATTAGGGTTCATATCGTTTGGAAACCTGTTGTTGTGCAATTTTTATTGGAAGCCCCGCTTTCCGCTCATACTCCACAGGGCCTTAATCACAGGCCGGTATCCGCTACAATCGGGTTTAAGCACCTCAGACAGTAATTTAAACCCTGATCTATCCCCACTTATATCGAACTGAGGTTAATTTAAAGAAAATGCCCTGGAATTAATTCAGGGCATCTTCTTTAAACTGTTGTAATTTTTGATCTATTTGGATACAGCATTTTTCTGAATATAATCAGGTAATACCGAAACAGGTGCACCAATATAATGGTATGCTTCTGCCCACTCAAGACCATATTTCTTACCCACTTCTCTGTCTGAAGGTGTACCTCTCTGGGTCATAGAGTCTTTGTCCAGAACGAAGTGTTTTATATAATTGGAGTCTGCTGATTCATCGGTATCACCAAGAATTGGTAATTTTTTACCTTTCTCAGCTAAGCTCTTTTTAATCCTTGAGCCTGCATTACCTCCCGGCCCCTGAGTGGTGATAACCGCATTGCTTTCAACCTTTTTATCAATATGCTTTGATATATCTACAATTCGGTTAACCAATTGCGGACCTCTTGCGAAATAATAGCGCTCTTTTACACCATATGGCTTAACTACATCCAGTTGTTCAGGGTAATCGACACTGCCCGACATCCATCGTGCAGCTTCAACCGCCTGGGCAGTTACATAATGATCCGGATTTTCTTCGTAATGTCCCCAGGGGTCATAACTGAATATGGTATCAACCTTCAAAAGTCTGAACAGGAATATTAATCTGCCTTTTATTTCCTGGGTATTGTATTCATCCATACGGTGATTTCGATATCCAAGATTATACACTTTTTTCAGTCCCAATACTTTGGCAACTTTATCATTGTCTCTCTCATTGTTCAGAACTCTGTCACCATCTGTTCCGCCCCCTGCTGCATCATCATTGGTGGTTCTGATCAGGTAACCGGTATAACCTTCACTGATCAGTTTTGCAATCGCTCCGCCTGCAAATAATGTCGCATCATCAACATGCGGCTGAATTACTGCCAGAACTTTTCCCTCATGTGGTCTTCCGGATACACTTCTTTCGATAACAATGCCATCATCTTCAGCCATTTTATTGGCTTCGGCTTCAGTTTTAGGCGCATTTTCAGCCGCCTGCGCTTCTGAGCCCAGCAGAGTAGCATAAGTTGCCGGAATTATTGCACTTGCTGCTAAACCCTTTGATATAAATTTTCTTCTTTCCATAACAGGTGATTTTCTGGATTCTAATATAGAAATTATCCTCTGCAATCAAATTCATAAAATATAATAGGAAAAAAGAAAAGCCGCTGCCTAAGATAAGGAGCGGCTTAATATTATTTTGCGTTTTTAAGAAGTCTTAAAACCCTCCGTGACCCATTCCTGGTCTACCCATTCCCGGCCTCATTTGCTGCTGCTCAGGTTGTTTTCCGCTGAATTTTTGAAGTCTCATGGTAAAGCTTAACATGAAATATCTTGATAAGCGATTACTTTGGCTATCAGTAATTACGTTTCCTGTAACCGAACGTGATACACTGGTATTTTCATTCAGCAGGTCATATCCCTGAAATCTTAAGGAAGCACGTTTGTCTTTAAAGAATTGCTTTTCAAGATAAGTGTTGATAATAAATGGATTTACAGCTAATGCACTGCTATAACCATTATTAAATGATTTACTAAGATCTGAACCAATTAGCCAGGTTTTCAGAAAGTAAACCCTGGAATTAAAATTCAGTGAGTAGGTTGAAACCTTTGTATTGTTATTGGTAATAGCATCATTTGAATTGCTGTTAAAGCTGTACCTCATTCCCGGATTGAATTCAAGATTCTTGTTCGGGTTGAACTGCATGTTCAGGCCCTGCGAAAAGATCCAGTTCTTGCCGGTATTCTTTACATTATCAGTAAACGAAATGTTATTGATGTAATTGGCTGATCCGTTGAATGAAAACACATATTTCTTCTCCTGGAATGGTTTGGAAAAATTATAGAAAGCATTGGCTGTATAATAACCATCAGTATTGAGATAGCGGGTTTCCTGAACCAGCCCCACTGCCGGATCCATAGAACGGACGATATTTGATACGATCTTATTTTCAGTATAGTTACCTGATAAATTGAAAAACAATACATCTCCGGAGTTGAAATTAAAGTTATTGTACCTGAATGTCATGATATGTGTGAATTCAGCACCCAGATTTGGATTTCCATATACGGGGTATTGAGGGTTTGAAATATCAGGAGTTGGCTGTAATTGAATATAGGTTGGTTCATTTGCCCTGGCAAAGTAAAATGCATTTACAGCTCTGGTCCTTGAGAAATTATAGGAATACCTTGCAGAAGGGATTAAATTAAATCCTGTATTCCGGTTAGGTGTAGTGATTCCATTAACCACCGATCTGCCTTCCAGAACACTTGGCTGAGCACTCAGTCCGAAGGAATAATTGTATTTTTTCTCATTAAATCTGTAATTCAATCCAAACCTGTTGGTACTGAAAGAATAATTATAATCGTTACTCAGGCTTGTGTTATAGCTTGATGCTCCGGTCGGGCTGATATCATAGGTTTCCCTTTCATTTTTATAGCTTGTGGTGCTGTGATTATAATTGAACTCCAGATTGGATTTAGGACTAAACGGCTCATTATAAGACAGATTCGTATTAACGTTAGAGCTCCTGTTATTATCATATAAGTCCTGATTTCTGTAAACGCTTGTATTTCCGCCATTCACGATATAGTTAATATATTGGGTCAGCTGATCGTCCTGTTGTTTTGTTTTTGCGTTATTGGCCGAAACATATAAGGATAGATTTCTTCCCTTTTTTTGGAGGCGATGATTTAATAAGAGATTCGCTCCGAAATTGGGGTTTTTAGAATCTGTACTGTTGAGTGTAGTACCGTCAGAACTTAGACGAGCGTTATCATATTGTAAATAACTTGTATTTCCGTTATCTGCTGATGAACCATAGCTGAACGTAGGGCTGAATTTAATAAAGTTTATACTGTCGGGACGATATTCAAGGTTCCAGCCAAAGCGGTGATTATTATTGATCAGATTTTTAACAGAGTTCTGATCGGTTGAGATGAGTGAGTTTTGAAAATTTTCCTGTCGTAACTGATCGCTTATCATATCGTTATTACGATTTGAAAAGCTGTAATTCCCGTATGAACTTACTTTTTTACCATAATCCTTACGATAATTAAGTCCGATCGATCCAACTGAAGTGAGCCCGTCACTGTTTGCACCCTGGAAACCACCTCCGCCCATACCGCCACCCATGAAGCGTGTTCCGCCGCCGCCGCCGGCACCCTGAACACGGGCACCACCACCGCCGCTAAATCCACCGCCGCCGCTAAAGTTGAACACAGAACTATTGGTGTTGTTAAGATTCCCAATAAAGGAAAACTGCTCGCTGTTATTATAGGTGTTTGCTGTTAAGGAAGCCTGGTACCTGTCTTTATCTCCGCCTCCAACTGTTCCTCTTGCAAAATAGCCCTTGTTTTTATCAGCTCTGATCGTAAAGTTCAGGATCTTTTCGGGGTCACCATTTCTGATACCGGTCAGGTTTGCCTGATCTCCGTAATCATCGATAATTTGTGCAGACTCGAGAATGTCAGCAGGGAGCTGCTGGGTAGCTGTTCTTACGTCGCCGCCAAAAAAATCTTTGCCATTTACCCGTACCCTGGTAATCGCTTTACCCTGGGCAGTAACATTACCATCTTTATCGACCTCAACTCCCGGTAATTTCTTCAAAAGATCTTCCGCCAGTGCGTTCTCCCTTAAGGGATAGTCTGAGGCCCTATAAATTATTGTATCCTCTTTAATTGTTACTCCCGGAGTGCCCGATATAACAACCTCAGTAAGCATCCGGTTTTCAGATTTCAATGTGATGGGATCGAGTTTTATCGGGCTTTCAGCATCCTTATATAAAAAACGCTTATTTAGGGTTTGATAACCTAAACTTGAAACAGTTATAAGGAAAGTTGAGGATTTAACCCCTTTGAAAATAAAATTGCCCTCAACATCAGTTCTGGTAAACAAAGTATCTTTACCGGCAATATATTTAACACTAGCTGCAATGATACTTGTTCCGGTGGAATCTTTTACTACCCCGCTAATATCACGGCTTGTTTGTGCAAAAGCACCGTAATTGATAAAAAAACCGACAATTAAGGGTAATAATTTTTTCATGTATGTTTTTATTTGGTTCATAATTGCTTGTATTGCCCCGGGTAATTCATACTCAGGGAGGTGTTTATTACCTTTTTGCCAGCACGCTTTTTATAAAAAACTCTGTCGATGTTGATATTCTGGCAGCAGGGTAATTTCTGGAAGGCATCCCGCCGTACATTCCACCATAGTTTCTGCCATACCTTCCGTTATATCTCCCGCCGTATCTTCCGCCATACATATCATCGAATTCATTCATATCCCTTTGCTGTGCGGCCGCTGGTCCCTGAAATCCATTTATTCTGATACTGTATGTTACCGGTTCGGTTCTGCCGGTTTCAATACCCAGTAAGCGGAGTGGTATTGCGATCTCCTGAACCAGGTTGTTTTTTGAGTCAAATGCAGCTGCGGCTTTTATTCCATAGGTATTATAAAGGGAAATACCTCCGTCAATAATTTCTTTGAACCCATCCACTCTGATCTCTTTGATTTTTTCAAGAATTCGTTTTTGTATCTCTTCCGGCTCCGGCTGTTCTGTTTCATTTCGTTTTTTTCCGGGGGTCCGGTCGAGAACCGGAAAGGTTACCATTGCCGGAGTTTTCTTATTGCTTTCAATATTGGCTGAGAAGCTTATTCCTCTTGCCAGGATTCTGGTTAAACTTTCTTTGGAGCCGTTTTTTATGGCGAGGTAGATGTTCTCATCGTCATTGGCAATATTATAGTATAGTTTAGCGGCATCGTTATACAGGCTAAGACTGTCATCCCAGTCATTTAACAGCCCATCTACTATTATCGGATGGCCCGCCCATTTTGTTGCGATCAGCTCTGCTTTTTTCTGCGACCAGGCAGGAAAGGAACTGATCAGAAAAACGGATAAAAAAAGAATTGAAAATGTTTTGATCTTGATCATCATACGAGGTTTAGACTATAGGTACATTAAAGGTTTAAAGCAGTTCGTAATGATTTCATTACACAAGGGACAGCACAGGATCGGAATTGGCAAAATGAAATAGTAAGACATCAGGTTAAAATAAAACCTGCAAATATAACCAAGGAATTGAGGTTTAAATTTAATTTTTAATTAGATGGATCATTTACTGATAGAAATCCTTGTCAGCTCTGTTCTTCCCAGATCAATGCCAGATTGATAATGGTTTGAACAGCCTTTTGCATATCCTGTACAGAAACCCATTCCTGTTTTCCGTGAAATGCATGTTCACCGGCAAATATATTCGGGCAGGGTAAACCCATAAATGAAAGACGGGAGCCATCTGTTCCGCCCCTGATACTTTGAAGTTTTGCCTTCAGGCCGCTTCGTTCTATGGCTTCGATCCCTGATCGGATCAGTTCCGGATGCTGGTCAAGAACTGACTTCATATTCCGGTACTGCTCTTCCACGATGAATTCATACCGGGAATTGGGATAAGCCTTTATCACTTCCTTAATGATCAGTTCAAGAATACGTTCATGACTTTTTAAAGATTCGGTATTAAAATCGCGGATAATGAATTCGATAAGGGCTTGCTCAACACTGCCCTTAATTGAAACGGGGTGGATAAAGCCTTCGGTATCTGAGCTGCTTTCAGGAGATAGTTTTTCCTTAGGTAAAAATGAAACAATTTCTGAAGCGATCTTAATTGCGCTTTCCATTTTGTTTTTAGCAAATCCAGGATGGGCACTTAGCCCATGAATGATCACATGAACACCATCGGCAGAAAAGGTCTCATTTTCAATAGAGCCTGCAGTTTCGCCATCAATTGTATAGGCAAAATCTGCCCCCAGCTTTTTCAGGTCAGCTTTGTCAACCCCTCTGCCTATTTCCTCATCAGGAGTGAACAGGACCTTTATTTCTCCATGCCTGTATTCGGGATGAGTGATCAGAAAATTAGCGGCATCCATTATTTCAGCGATTCCCGCTTTGTTATCCGCGCCCAGCAAGGTAGTTCCGCTGGCAGTGATCAGATCATTTCCAATCTGTTCTTTCAGATCCGGATGATCCTTCATGCGGAGGATCTGTGTATGATCATCGGGAAGAATGATATCCTGGCCCTGATAATTTTTGTGAATAATGGCCTTTACATTCTCGCCGCTGCAATCCGGAGAAGTATCCATGTGTGAGCAGAAGCAAATAACAGGCACCTTTTTATCTGTATTTCCCGGAATACTTGCATAAACATATCCATACTGATCTAAATGGGCATCCTTTATTCCCATCTCAAGTAATTCACTGACCAGCATCCTGCCCAGGTTTTTTTGTTTTTCTGTAGAAGGACAGCTATCCGAAGCAGGATCAGATTGAGTATCTATGGCTGTATATCTTAAAAAACGCTCAGTAACAGTATAAGCTATATTTTCGGGAACACTCATTTTTACTTAGTTTTATATTAGCCTTGTAAAATTAAACGATACATACCGTAAGGCTGATATAATCGTTGGAAATAATAGATCGAAGAATGAATATTGAAAGTCTGAGAGAATACTGTTTAAGCAAATCGCATGTCAGTGAAACATTTCCATTCGGCGAAGATACGCTGGTGTTTAAGGTAATGAGTAAGATCTTTCTGCTTTGCGGATTGGACCAGCCGGATCGCTTTAATGTTAAATGTGATCCCGAGAGGGCAGTTTTGCTGCGCGAAGAATATGAGGAGGTTCAGCCCGGTTATCATATGAATAAGATTCACTGGAACACGGTCTTTATGAATGGCAGGCTCAGCGATCTTCAGCTGAAAGAAATGATCGACCATTCATACGATCTTATTGTAAATAGTTTACCCAAAAACAAACGATTTTAAATTTTAATTATGGATTGGATAGAAGTAAAGAATACTGAAAATGGGGGAGAGTATCTTGAAAAGGAATTGACTTTTAAGGATTTTATTGCCGCCTGGGCATTTATGAATAAAGTAGCCCTTCTGGCTGAAAAGATGGGTCATCATCCGGATTGGTCCAATTCATATAACAAGCTTACCATCAGGCTAAGCTCTCATGATGCGGGCAATAAAATCACTGAGAAGGATAGAAATCTTGCAGATCTTATCGATAAGCTAAGTGTATGATTATATATTTGCAGCAAGCTGTATGATTAAAAAATGCCTTCTGACACTAATTTTAACCGGATGTTATCTCATGACAAATGCTCAGTTAAGTCCTTTTGAACAGAATAAAGATGTTACTGCGACCTATGATGAGCTGATCGGCTTTTATAAAGCCCTGGATCAGAAGTACGATCAGATGCAGATGCTTGATTACGGGCAGACAGATATTGGAAAACATTTAAATCTGGTCATTCTTTCCAGGGATAAGGTCTTTGATCCTGTCCTCATCCGTAAGCAGAACAAAAGGATCCTCCTGATCAATAATGGGATCCATCCGGGTGAACCGGAAGGTATCGATGCCAGTATGATGCTCGCCCGCAATATGCTGGTGAATAACACAGTTCCCAAGGATGTGGTCATCTGCATCATTCCTGTATATAATATTGACGGAATGCTGAACCGGGGCTTATCCAGGGTTAATCAGAATGGCCCTCAGGCTTATGGGTTCAGAGGTAATTACCAGAATTTAGATCTGAACAGGGATTTTATTAAAAGCGATTCGAAAAACTCCAGAAGTTTCCTGGAGATCTTTAATCTCTGGCAGCCGGAGGTTTTCATTGACAATCATACCAGCAACGGGGCTGATTACCAGTATATGATCACCCTGATTCCCACCCAGAAAGATAAGCTGAACCCCGTATTGTCTGAATATCTGAGTAGCCGGATGCTGCCCGACCTGTACAGCAAAATGAAAGCCTCAGGTTTTGAGATGACCCCATATGTGAACAGTATTGAGGAAAACCCGGATTCGGGCATTATTGGTTTTCTTGAAACACCCAGATATTCTACCGGTTATGCCGCTCTTCATAACACCATTGGTTTTATGCCCGAAACACATATGTTAAAGCCTTATAATCAGCGTGTTAATAGTACGTACCAATTTATGCAGTCGGTGATGGAAATAGTTCAGCGGGATGCTGATCTGATAGCGGAAAACCGAAGAAAAGCAGATTCCGGAGTAAAACTGCAAACCTCCTTCCCCCTTCAATGGGACCTTGATGACAAGAGTTTTTCACTTTTCAGCTTCAAAGGTTATGAGGCTAAGTATAAAACAAGCGAGGTAAGTGCTTTGCCGAGACTCTATTACGATAGGAACGTGCCTTATGAAAAAGATATCCGGGTTTTTGATCATTATGTACCTTCGCTGATTATTGAAAAGCCACTGGCCTATATCATTCCCCAGTCATGGCAAAAAGTAATTGATCTTCTTGCATTGAATGGTGTACAAATGAAGCGCCTTGCGGCCGACACGGATATTGATGCGGATATGTACTATATTGAAGATCATAAAACGGCTTCCCGGCCTTTTGAGGGGCATTATCTTCATTCACAGCTGAAGCTGAGAACCGAAAGTCAGAAGTTAAGGTTTTACCAAGGCGATTATATTGTTTATGTTAACCAGGCACAAAACAGGTATATCGTTGAAACCCTGGAACCTCAGGGTGTTGATTCTTTTTTTACCTGGAATTTTTTCGATTCTGTGCTGGGTCAGAAAGAACATTTTTCTGATTATGTATTTGAGGATGAAGCAGCAAAACTGCTGAAAGAAGATAAGAAACTTGCCGCCCTCCTGGAGGCAGAAAAAAGAAAAAATCCTGAACTTTCTAAAAGTGCAGGCTCACAGCTTAACTGGATTTACAGTCATTCAAAACACCAGGAAAAAACTTATATGAGATACCCGGTAGGCCGCCTGATCGCGCCTGCAAAATTAGATTTAAAATAAATGGAGAGTTTTATTAACGATACCCCCGTAGCTACGATTATTTTTATTTTCACAATTATAACGAGTATTTACGCTTTTTCTAACCCCGAGGTTTACGGCAAGTTTATGCTTCACCCTTACAGTGTCAGCAGGGGCCGCCGGCTGTATAGTCTGATCACCAGCGGTATGATACATAAAGACTGGGGGCATTTGCTTGTGAATATGTTATCCTATTATTTTTTCGCATTTACCCTGGAAAAAACATTTGTTTCCCTGAGCAGTTGGGGCCATGTTCAATTCGGGGTACTCTATATTGTTAGTATCATACTGAGTGATATAACCTCGATCTTAAAACATAAGGAGCATTTCTGGTTTAATAGCCTGGGAGCTTCAGGAGCGGTTTGTGCTGTGGTATTCAGCTATATTTTGTTCTATCCAATGAATAAAATGATCATATTTCCGATCCCCATTCCCATTCCGGCCATTATCTATGGATTCCTGTTTTTAGGATATAGCTGGTATTCTTCGCGGAATTCAAGGGATGCAATTAATCATGATGCCCACTTCTATGGCGCCCTTACCGGGATCCTGTTTACAATTATTTATTATCCGGATGTAGCGGGTTATTTTGTCAGGCAGTTAACAGGAAGAGGGTAAATTAACCTCAGTTCGATATTAAGGAAGGTTAAAAGTATAGGATTATAATTATTCAGATAAGGCTGTGGAGTCACATTAATTGATTTTTGAAACCAATACCAGTGTGTTACAGGCTAGTTCAGCCCTTTCCTCCGGAGTTTTCCGGCAAGAAATCGTGTTCTCTTC
>JAKFBV010000102.1:0-34491 GCA_036677005.1 Pedobacter sp. | reverse complement strand
AAATCAACTGATTAACCCAAATAAAAGACAACGGAATAGTAACTTAAATCACTTAAAATCAGAAAATATGAAATTATGAAATAAAAAAAGAGGCTGATCATGATTTATGATACAGCCTCTTTTAAGTATTAAGCTCCTAACTGAACCCGCCTGAATGCGGTAACGGTTAGGCCTTTATCTACATCATTGAGAAACTGTGCTACAGTTTTAGATGAGTCCTTTACGAACTCCTGATTTAATAATGTCGAATCTTTATAGAACTTATTCAGTTTACCTGCAGCGATCTTTTCAACCATTTCTTCGGGTTTACCTTCCTGGCGGATCACATCTTTGGCAATCTCTAATTCGCGTTCGATAGTTTTTGAATCCACATCCGCTTTATCAATAGCTACGGGGTTCATCGCTGCGATCTGCATGGCCACATCTTTACCTACTTCGGCTGCATTTGCCGGATCAGCACTCAGGGCAACCAGGACGCCTAAGCGGTAGTTTCCGTGGATATAAGCAATAACTTTTTCACCTGTAATCGTTTCGAACTTGGATACACCAACTTTCTCACCGATCTTGCCGGTTTGTGAGATAATAGTATCAGCTAATTTCTCGCCATTAAGCTCAAAATTTACCAGTTCTTCCAATGAAGCAGGATTTTTTTCAATAGCCAGGTCGGCAATACTGTTTGCAAAAGCAATGAAGTCAGCATTTTTTGCCACGAAGTCGGTTTCACAATTGATCTCTACAACCACACCACGTTTTCCGTCGGCTGTTGTTTTTGCGATAACTACTCCTTCATTTGATTCACGATCCTGACGGCTCGCAGCCACTTTTGCACCTTTTTTACGCAGGTTATCAATAGCGGCTTCAAAATCACCATTGGCTTCGGTCAAAGCCTTTTTGCAATCCATCATGCCTGCACCTGTTTGCTGGCGTAATTTGTTTACATCTGCGGCAGTAATTTGTACTGTTGACATGTTTTTCTTTATTTAATACAGGACCACACTTGCATGTGATCCTGTAATTTTTTGTAAAATATAAATTTTATCGTCATCCTCGCGAAAGCGGGGACCCCCTGAATGAAGCAGGGATTAAATTGGAGATTACTCTTCGCTTTTAGCCTCAGGTTCTGCTTCAACAGCTACACCTTCAGGGCCTGCAGACTTGCGTGTGCGCTTACCCGGGGTAGCCGGCTCATCTTTAGCTTCGCCTTCTGTATCAACCTTAGCTTTTGCAGCCGCAGCTTCCTTATCAGCTTCTTCTTCCTTCTCACGCTTGCGCTCATCCAATCCTTCGTGGATAGCTTTCATGATAACATCTGTGATCAGGGTAATTGATTTAGTTGCATCATCATTTGCCGGTATAGGGAAGTCGATATTTGACGGGTCAGAGTTGGTATCAACCATTGCAAAGGTCGGGATGTTTAATTTCATCGCCTCAGCAACAGAGATATGCTCTTTTTTTACGTCGATAATAAATAATGCAGCCGGTAAGCGGTTCAGATCAGCAATACCTCCCAGAAGGGATTCCAATTTGATACGCTCACGCTGAATCATTAATTTTTCTTTCTTCGATAAAACATCATAGGTACCGTCTTTGGTCATCTTATCGATGTTAGACATCTTTTTGATCGATTTACGAACGGTAGCAAAGTTAGTTAACATACCACCTAACCAACGCTCGGTTACATAGGGCATATTGACAGAACGCGCCTGCTCAGCAACAATATCCTTTGCTTGTTTCTTGGTAGAGACAAATAAGATCTTGCGGCCTGATTTTACGATCTGTTTGATCGCAGCAGCAGCTTCTTCTAATTTTGTTAATGTTTTATTTAAGTCTATAATGTGGATGCCATTACGCTCCATGAAAATGTACGGTGCCATTTTCGGATCCCATTTGCGGGTAAGGTGACCAAAATGTACACCTGCATCCAATAAATCCTGATATGTTGTTCTTGCCATTGTCTGATCCTCCTGAGATTAACGTTTACTAAATTGAAATTTCTTACGGGCTTTCTTACGACCTGGTTTCTTACGCTCAACCATCCGGTCGTCGCGGGTCATAATGCCTTTAGCTCTCAATGCAGGTTTTTTCTCTGGATCCAGCTCTACAATAGCCTTGGCAATGGCTAAACGAACGGCTTCTGCCTGTCCTTTAACACCACCGCCGGCAACGTTTACAATCACATCGAATTTTCCTGTTGATTCAGAAACTTCGGTTGACTGCATCACGATGTATTGTAATGGCAATGTTGGGAAATACTCCTTGTAATCTTTACCGTTTACGGTAATCTTGCCGCTTCCATCTGATAGATAAATGCGTGCAACTGCTGTTTTTCTTCTTCCTGAAGTGTTTGTAGTTGACATTTCTCTTAATTACGGTTTAATGGTTGTAGGATTTTGCGCTGCATGCGGATGTTCTGTACCTGCATAAACGAACAGGTTCTTGTACAATGCACGGCCCAAACTGTTTTTAGGTAACATACCACGTACAGCTTTCTCTACCACACGGGTAGGATGCTTAGCCATTAACTCTTTAGGAGAAATGAATTTCTGCCCACCCGGATAACCGGTGTAAGAAACATATTGCTTTTCAGCAAATTTGTTTCCTGTGAGTTTAATTTTGTCTGCGTTGATAATGATCACATTATCTCCGCAATCTACGTGTGGGGTGTACGATGGCTTGTTTTTCCCCCTGATCATCATTGCGATCTTAGAAGACAAGCGCCCCAAAATCTCTCCTTGAGCGTCAACAACTACCCATTCTTTGCTGACGGTCGCTTTGTTGGCAGAGACAGTTTTGTAACTTAACGTATTCACTTGCTTGAATTTAAATTATGTATTAATTTTTATTATGCCCTAAAATTAGGGACTGCAAAGATAGGAAATTTGATCAAACTACAAAAGAGTTGAGAGAAAATATTACGGGGCAGGAGTTTGGACTTACCAGTTGTCAGTTGTCTGTTGAAGCCTGTGGCCTGTTTCCAGTTACCTGTTTCTAGTTTCCTACTCCCTGTTTCAATAAAACCGGAGATTTTGCAGGCCTCAAGTCGTCCGGAAGCTGCCCTCCGCTGCTGAATAAACTTATCAAAGATGGAGGGATTAATAGTATGATTTGGAAATCAATGGCTGAATCTTTTGATTCATGGCAGCCCTGCCATCCGTTCATACGCGCACAGGCATTATGCACGGGCCGGTATCCAAGCTGTCAGGTTTAGATTGGAGAGGTCTGTGCTGATTATTTATGAAACCTTCTCCGCCATGTCATCCCCTAAAGCATACCCCCCTTTCATATCAGGCCCTCTAGTTACTTGCATGCCCTCCTTACTTATCCGACGAATGATTCTCATCCGATGAGTAAAAAAATTACTTAACCGCAGGACCCGGGATCGTCAGAAAGTAAATAACAACCAGAGCTGTAATTGAGGATGTGGTAAAAAAAGTGACCTCCGGGCCAAAATTATACCAGATCAAACCCGTCAGGGAACTTGCCAGCAGCGCGCAGATACTTTGAAACCCTGAATAAGTACCAATGGCTGTGGCGGTATCTTTTTTATCGCTGATATTGCTGATCCAGGCTTTCGAAATCCCCTCAGTTGCCGATGCATAGATGCCATACATGAAAAACAGTCCGAAGTACAGGTATAAATTAACAGATAATGCCATTCCCAGGTAAACGATCAGGAAGCAAACAAGCCCAATGATGAAAATAGTTTTCAGTCCGGTCTTATCAGCGATCATGCCCATTGGAAATGCAAAAAGGGCATAAACCAGGTTATAAAAAATATAAAGCAGGATGACCATGCTGTCGTCCAGGCCCGATTGTTTTGCCCGGAGTAAGAGAAAGACATCCGAACTGTTGAATAAAGCGAAAACCAGCAATCCGATCAGCAATTTCCGGTAAATTTCCGGACTTTTTTTCCAGTATCCAATGGAAGAGAAAAAAGATGCGGACAGTTTAACTTCTGGCAGATCTGTTTTTTTATCCTTCAGGTAAAAGGAAACCAATACAGCCAAAAGTCCCGGGATGAATGCAATAAAGAATAATGTTTTATAATCTTCCGGGTAATAATACAGATAGATCAATGCGAAAACCGGTCCCATTACCGCACCTAAAGTGTCCATTGCGCGATGAAAACCGAATACCTTAGCTTTCGTTTCAGGGCTTGCTTCATCAGAAAGTATAGCATCCCGGGCTCCGGTACGTATCCCTTTCCCAAAACGATCGATCGTCCTTGCGAAGAATATCCAGACGGGATGGACAAATAAGGCCATCATCGGTTTTGAGATGGCGCTGAAGGCATAACCGATCTGAACAAATGGAACCCGCCTGCCCGAATTGTCAGAAAGTTTCCCGAAGTATCCCTTGCTTAGTCCTGCAGTAGCTTCGGCAAGCCCTTCGAGTATCCCGATCAGAATAATGGAGAATCCAATACTTTTTAAATAGATCGGCATGATCGGGTACAGCATTTCACTGGCTGTATCAGTCAGTAAGCTGATAAGCGATAAGATCCAGACTGCTTTTGTGATATATTTCAAAATCTATCTTATGCAATAATCGTATCAATAAAGATCCTAAACTGAAAGGTAATAGATTTCAGGCAGAAAGCGTATCTGCAAACCTGGCCATTGTACTAAATGGATAGTTTTTAGATTTTAAATAGGCGATGAATGCATCCATTCTTTCGATCATTTTTATTCCGGAATTTTTACTCACATATCCCGGAAAGCCGAATCTTTCTTTATCCCCCAGTTCAGTAAACTCCCAGGGATGGAAATAGATATTCAGATAACCGTCTTTTTTATAGGTTCTTTCAGCCAGCCATTGATAGGTTCGCAAAGGCAAATTATGAAAGGATGGCCAGAAAAGGGGGAATCGTAAAAGCGGACTGACAGAGGCAGGTATCTGCCAGGTTCCTGCTTCCTTATAAAAGGTCCTTGGCTTGGATAAATTATTGTATCGGCCGGGCAACCAGGTAGGATTTACTGAACTATTGTACAGGTACCCGGCTTTGGAAATTTCATTTTCATCCACAGGCTTCATTCTCGCCATCCGGTATCCCTTTATTTCCATGCCGGAAAGTTCCTCCAGCGCTTTTTTTGATGAGCCCAGATGAGAAGGCTCAAAATGGGAATGATAATAGCCATGAGATGCCAGTTCATGACCGCTCAAAACGATCCTCCGGATCACTTCGGGTGCATTTTGGGCGAAGACCACCGTACTGAAGAAGGTAGCTTTCACCTGATGTTTATCCAGGATGTCAAGAATATGGTTTGTACCTTTTTTGGATAGGGCGATCTGATCCTGAAAGGATATTTCTTTCCCGTATTCAAATGGCATATCAAACTCCTCGATGTCAAAACTCAGTAATATCAATTATTTATTGCTTAATGTTGGTAGAACGAATGATATAGTTTGGTCTGTTCTTGGTTTGCATGAACATCTTACCTATGTAAATACCTATAATCCCTAAAATGATCAGCTTCATTCCTCCGAAAAAAACGATTGTCATGATCGTGGATGCCCAGCCCGAGACCTCCTTACCGGTATGGATGGCATGGAGGACATAGGGAATATAGAGAATGGATAAGAACGAAAATCCAAAACCAAGATATATGGCTAAATATAAAGGCCTGACAGAAAATGAGGTTACCCCCTGCAAGGCAAATCGTACCATTTTCTTGACACTATATTTGCTGGTTCCGCAGAAACGTGATGTAGGTTCATATCTAAGTGCATATTGCTTAAAGCCAATCCATTTAATTAAGCCTCTCAGAAAGGGCTCTGTTTCATTGAAATTCCTGATCACTGAAACAACCTTTTTATCAAGCAGCCTGAAATCTGCAGTACCCGTATCCAGCTCCACATCCGAGAGATTGTTCAGGGCCTGGTAAAAAAGTCTGGATGTATAACGCTTCCCCAGCGGGAGTTTTTTATCTTCTTCACGGATAGTATAAACCACTTCATAGCCTTCTTCCCATTTAGCCAGGAGTTTCGGGATGAGTTCAGGGGGATGCTGCATATCGCAATCCAGACTGATCGCGCAATCGCCCGAAGCATGATCTAAACCCGCCTTTACAGCCAGTTGATGCCCGAAATTTCGCGAAAATTCAATATAGAATATATTCGTATTTGCTTTTATGAGAAGATTTATTACATCCAGTGACGAATCTGTACAGCCATCGGCAACCAGAATGATCTCATATTCATAGGGCAGAACCTCGAAAACGGAAACGATTTTCGAGCAGATCACCGGGATATTCCCGGCTTCGTTAAATGCCGGAATAATAATAGACACTAATTTATTCAATTTTTGAGAGCTTAAAATTTTTAAAATCGATTGTTAACATTTGATATATAATGCTGAACCATATCAATACACAGGGCAGAGCTTTTAAGGAATAGGGCCTGATATAATTGTTGCGGATGAATTTTGGAAACAGGTCTGAGGGCGACAGGCTGGTTAATATAAAGGCAAAGAGGAATAAAAAGATAATTCCCCTATTCCCTGGGGAAGGCTGTATCATGAACCAGATGGCAACTCCGGCAAAGGCGATGATGTATGTTGGAGATTCAGATCCTGAACTGAAAATCACGGTAAAGATCAAAACAGAGGCTAAAAGCATCAGGCGGAAAGCCATATGCTTATACTGATCGATCCGGGTATATGGCAAGAGGAATAACAATAGACCGGCAGCCAGGAAGGGCAGATTTGGAATGCTTGAGTCCTGTAGGGCCCTGCGTACAATTCCCATCAGTGAGATGTCCTGCATGGATGTTAAAGAAGTATTATGCATATTCTTCTCTGCCAGGGATACATACCAATCTGAATACGAACGGATTACAAATTCAGGAGAAGCCAGTACTACCGGCAGGATCAGTAAAATGGCAAGGAACATCAATCCGGAGAATATAAATTTCCATTTATTTCTGCTGAAAAAGAAGAATGCAAGACCGACAATACCATACAATTTGACCAGAGTTCCGAGGGCAATAACAAAGGCCGATTTTGCCTCTTTCTGTCCGGCCAGATAGGAAAAGCTGAGCATGATCAGACCTGTTAAACCTACATTGAACTGAAAACTCAGCAATGCTACAAGGGCTTCATGGGCACAGATCAATGCGATAAGCGACCTGGTTCTTAATGGCAGGGGGAGACTATAAAAGCCCAGGCACAAGACCAAGGCATTGGCCATGTTCCAGAGGGAAGCTCCAATGGCATCGGGCAATAAGGCGAAAGGGGCGATGACCAAAGCGAAAACAGGTCCGTAGTGATTTGAATCCCCATACTCCAGGGGGTATTCTTCATATAAGGGCTTTGCATCCAGGGTATGAAGGAAGGAATATTTGAAGATTTTATAATTATTGTATGAACCCCGAGCGTATTGCTTGATACCAGTAATAAGCGCAATGGTAATGAAGAGAGTAAACACAAATCTCTTATCTAAAGCGAAATCTGCGATCTTTTTGATTGTTTTTGAATTCACTTATTAAAATAATAGTCTTAAAAAATGTCGTTTTAGTTAAAATCAAAAGGTTTAATCATAACAAAAATATTACAATGCCTAATTTATAAAATTTATACGAGAATGTTCAGAGAGGAAAGGGAATGTTCGTGATTTTTTTGCCAGGTAATTTATTTTACCGGGTGATAAAATTTAGCCGGTATGTTTACCATGATCATTTATTCAATCAGCTATTTAAATTTTAATTATGATCAGCTCATTGGAACTTCCATCAGGAGGATCTCAGCAGCACTATCCGCTGTGATCTTAAAGTGATCAATATCCCAGATACCAAATCCATCGCGGCTGTTCAGTTTCTGGTCATTGATAGTCACATCACCGCTTAAAATAAAGGCATATACCCCATTACCTTTAGCCTTAAGCGCATATTCTGTGCTGAGTCCCTTTTCAAATTTTCCGAGGTGGAACCAGGCATTCTGATGTGCCCAAACTCCGGCATCCTCAGGATCTGGAGAAAGGATCTGCTGCAACTTATTATGGCGTTCCTCAGTTTTTAATGTGATCTGGTCGTAGCGCGGCCTAACATTTCTCTCGTTCGGGACGAGCCAGATCTGCAGAAATTTTACTTTTTTGTCTGAATTCTTGTTGTATTCGCTGTGTGAGATCCCGGTACCTGCACTCATCACCTGCACATCACCATGTTTGATCAGGGTTTTATTGCCCATACTGTCTTTGTGTTCCAGGTCACCTTCCAGAGGGATGGAAATTATTTCCATGTTATCGTGATGATGTGTTCCAAAGCCCATACCGGCATCAACGGTATCGTCATTCAATACCCTCAAAGTCCCGAAATTCATTCGGTCGGGATCAAAATAATTGGCGAAACTGAAGGTATGTTTACTATGCAGCCAGCCGTGATTGGCATCACCACGGGTTTCTGCTTTGTGAAGTATTGTTTTCATTTTACTGGTATTTAGTATTGAGTAGTTAGTATTGAGATTTATAATGGGTACGGTTTAATACCATATTCCCATGTACAACAAATAGAACTTATAACTTATTACTTATATAACCGATTACTTATAACTTAAGCCTGTTTAACAAACTGAACCTCTGCGTTGATCCGCACCTCATCACTTACCATCACACCACCGGCTTCAAGGGCAGCGTTCCAGTTCAGTCCCCAGTCCTTACGGTTGATCTTTCCGCTCAATGAGAAACCGGCTTTTTCATTACCATAAGGGTCTTTCATAAAGCCACCGAACTCAACATCAAATGCAGTTTCTTTGGTAATACCTTTAATAGTTAAGTTACCTTTTAACTGATAATTTTCATCGTCTAATTTTTTGAAGGATGTGCCTTCAAAGAGGAGTTCTTTGTGATTTTCGGCATCAAAAAAATCGACACTTTGCAGGTGGGCATCCCGGTCCGTATTATTGGTAAAGATCGATGCGGCATCTATATTCGCCTGTACTTTTGCTTTACTGAAGTCTGCTCCCTCAGAAGTGATACTTGCATTAAAATTTCTGAACTCACCTTTCACATTGGTGATCATTAAGTGTTTTACTTTGAACAGGATCTCACTGTGGGTTGGGTCTAATAGCCATTTTGTTTGATTTTCCATTTTATTATTTTTATGTGAATTAATCTATCTGTCATTATTGACAATACAAATCTCCGGCAAGTTCGGCGGCTTGTTGTTCACATAGGTTAATAAATGAAAAGGGCGTACCCAAATTACTTTTTCGCTGTTTTTTCTTTACGGATGCGGCTCAGCGACTGTGGTTTTATGCCCAGGTAAGAGGCAATGAGGTATTGTGGAATGCGCTGAACAAATGAAGGGTGTAATTTTGAAAACTCATCATAGCGATGCCCGGCCTCCTCGCTGTTGGTTATTGCAAGGCGGTATTGCAGGGCGATGAAGGCGTTTTGAATCAGTATCCTGAAGAAATGCTCAAACAGGTGATTACTTTGGCAGATCTTTTCATAATTTTCAAGGTTCAGTACCAGGATCTGGCTGGGTTCAAGAGTTTCAATGGTATAAATACCGGGTTTGCCTGAAAAGAAGCCGTATTGGTCAGTGATCCAATAACCCTCGAGAGCGAACTGTATGGCATGTTTATCGCCATGCTCGTTCAGGAAATAGGAATATGCGGAGCCCTTCAGGATAAAATAAACATATTTACAAAGCTCTCCCTCTTCAGAAAGTTTAGCTTTTTTATCAAATGATTTGGGGAATAAGAATTGAGAGAATTGCACAAATTCTTCATCTGTTATCGGATGTCCGATGGTTCGCTGAATATTCTGTCTGAGAAGATCTTCCATTTCAGATTAAATTAATGATATAGATTAGTTTTCCCTAATCTAATTCCCCGAGCATATGAGCCAGTATAGGCTCGCATTTCTCTTTACAGCATGGATAAAAATGCCCGTGTTTCCAAAGATCAGATTTTGGCGACTGCCCCCACCAGAATTCTGCTAGTGCCAGGGGCTTCAGTTTTTGCTGAAAGGCATATTGCAGCAGTTTTGGCGCTGCGCATTCCCCTGCCCCGGCAGGCGGGTTTTTATAGGAGGCATTTTTAAACAGTTCGATTAAACTCTTCTCCTCACCGCTTTGATTCCAAAATATATACTTATTGAAAAGTTCTTTTTGGAGGGAGACAGAATGCTTTCTGCGAACTGATTTCAACCGATCGATCTGTACTTTATATCCTTCATCCTGTAATTCTTCCCTTTTTTGGATTTCCCGGTTAATGTGGCTGAGCTCTGCCATGCCTCTGTTCAGAAAACTTTTCTCAGTGAGGGCATCAAAAACCGGCGGCACAAATCCCCTATGGTGATTACCGCCGGCCAGCTTTCCCGAGAATGCAGCCAGATAACCGATCTCATTTTGAGGGTTTTTCACCACAAGAACACCGAACATCTTCCCGATAATTATTCCTTCCCCGGCAGATGATAAGCCAAAATTATGCACCCACTCTTCCTGTTTGCTGAGGTAAGTTTGTAATTGTTCTGCCGCAAGCAGGCACAGCGGATGAGGCTTCTGCTTCTGCAGTAAAGTAAAACGTTCGGGTACAGTGTATGAGTCTGTGGAAAAGTTAAAGGCAGTAAAGAACTGATCTTTGCTTTCTGCTGTTTTAGTCAATCAATTGGTTCTTTTTTCAGCTTTCTTGCTGGTGCCCGGCAAAGATAGCAGCCTGAGAGGGTAATTTTTAAAAGAACTGAAATTAAACTTTGACGATGAATTAATGCATAGCCGGATTATTTATTTTTTACTAAGCTCATTCACCCTGGCAGCCAACTGCTCAAAGGATAAGCGATCGCTGTTATTCTTACCTACGTACCTGCAAAACGTTTTTCAGGCTGCCCGCTTTGCTGAAATAGTCCTGCGTATGACGAAGGCAATAAGGGCATTCCGTTTTAAGCAGAAAATGCAGCGCTACAAATTTTCCTTTCTCCTTTTTCAGATCAAACTGACGATTATCGGTTGCTGAACTTAGTTTGATGTTAGCAGGGGTCTGGGCTTTGACCTGGATTGTGAGGATGAGTAAAAAAAGTCCAATGGTTAAGCTGTTTTTAATATTCATAAAGCATTTTTTTTAGTAAACAACAGATAAAAATAAAACTCATAACCCTTATCTGATTACCCGAAAATCAATTTCCCCCAATTAGAATAGGTGCACTTTTTCCATTTCCCATGATGATGATCTTGGCATTGGGTGAAAGAGCGATCTCTTTCTGGGCTTTGATCGTTTCGTATTGAAGCTGCTTATCACTTAAACCTGTGGATAATATCCGCTGGTAATCAGCGATACCCTGCGCTTCAACTCGTTTCCGCTCAGCCTCCTGTCTTTCCTTTTGAAGCACAAAGGTCATTTTCTGGGCATCCTGTTCTGCATTTATCTTGGATTCGATCGTGGTTTTTACGGATGCGGGCAGGGTGATATTTCTGACAAGCAGCTGTTCCAGTTCAAGTCCCCGTTTAATGAAACTTTTATTAATGGTTTTAAATATTTTATCCTGGAATTCATCACGTTTACTGGAAAACAGGGCCACGGCATCGTATGAAACTGCATTATCCCTGATCGCGGTCCGGGCAATGGGCCTGACGATCTTATCCAGGTAATCTGTTCCAATGGTTCGGAGGATCTGGGGTGCGGCAGAAGGTTTCACTTTGAACAGTACCGATAGATCAATGATCACTTCGAGCCCGTCGGCAGAAAGTACCCTGATGGCATCATCGCCTGCTTTTCCTCCCTCATCATTCACTCCCGACATGGTATAATTCTGTGTCTTTACATCAAAGGTGGTCACCTTCACCATGGGGTTTACAATATTCAAACCGCTGTAAAGCACATCATTATTTACCTTGCCAAAAAGCGCTTTTACTCCAACCTCTCCTGATTCTACCACTTTGAACATAGATAATGAAGCCCCGATAATAACCAGGATCAGAGCGCCAATACGAAGGACATTACTAAATCTTGAAGCAGGGCTATCCTGTCCGGCCAGAAAAAAACTGGCAATTAATGCTAAAATTCCAATGATCATTAAAAACATAGGGATGGGTTTAAGTTGACATTAAAAAGGGCTTCGATCTGTTCTTATCCTTAATAATGATTAAAGATATCTATTTTCAAATTTAGTTTGGATTTTTAATGATCATAACTAATAACTCTTGATATTTTCCATTGCCCGTCTTTGTTTTGCCAGATCATCAGAAATTTGAATGTTCCGATCTCCTCTTTTCCGTTTTCGATATGACGAAACCGATGCTTCCCGATCTGGATGGCACCATAATCTTTGATGGGATGGACCTCCAGACTGCCTTTCACCAGCTCTCTTGTGAGCTTATTCTCATTCCTGAACATATTTCCAAAATTTTCAAATACGGTTTTGTAGGGGATCAGTCCGCCGTTATCCTGGAACCATTCCAGATCCTCTGTGAACATCGCCTTGAATGCTGGCATATCCTGTGTATTGAAGGCATGGAACATGATGCTGTCTGCACGTTCAATTTCTTTGTATAGTTCTTTGGATACAGGAGCGGCTTTTTTCTCCTGAGCGGAGACAGAGATTGCCGCGGCGATGAGCAAAATGAGTGTCAAATTGAAGTAGAAGAGGATTTTATTATTCATCTGTAATTATTTTAGAATAAGACGGGCATGATGATGGTTTGTTACTGTTTTGGGGAGGATTGGTATTCCTAAAGTTCATCGGGCATATAACCGATCCTCTTCCTGGACCTAGGTTTTTCTTTATGTTCAATCAATTCATCCAGGCAACCAAAAACCAGTTCGATATTTTTATCCTGATTGTTCAGCTTCTTTTTGATCTCTTCTATTTCCAGTTTCAATTCATTGTTTTCGCCTGCAATCCGGCGCAGGTGCGTAAATATTCTGACGAGCTGAATATTTACCTGAATGGCGATTGGATTATTAAGTACACTGGATAACATCAGTACTCCATGTTCTGTGAATACATTTGGTAAATATTGTCGCCCACCTCTACCTGGCTTTGAGATCACATTTTGTGATCTCAAAGCCTCCCATTCCTGTTCAGTAATTTGGAACATAAAATCAGAAGGAAATCTATCTGTATTTCTCTTAAGTGCTTGATTGAGGATTCTGGTTTCAACTCCATAAAGCTCAGCCAGATCAAGTCGAGCATGACTTTTTGTCCTCTGATCTCGTAAATTTTGTTTACAATAATTGTGTCAGAGATTACCGCTAATGTTATTTTTCCCGACATAGATATCTGCCTGAATTAAAAATATACTTTAATTCAAATGGAAATAAATGCAATGAGTTAACGGTAAGGTTGATGGTATTATTGGTGGGTAGAAAGGACTTAACTATTTGTTAGAGGTCGCATTTTGCGACCTCTAACAAATGATTCAATGGATGATTGATCTCTTATTTTACCCAGGTCCCATTGATCATCACTTTCTGAATATCCCTCATAGCCTTGATATTCTCTAATGGGTTTCCTTTCACCAGGATAAGGTCGGCCAGTTTTCCTTTTTCGATGCTTCCCAGCTGCTTATCTATCCTGAAAAAGCGGGCATTTTGCAGAGTGGCGGCTTGAATGACCGCAGCGTTTGACATTCCGCTCTCTACGAAAAGTTCCATCTCCCGCTGATAAGCCCATCCTTTTTCGGCATATGGGACCATTGAATGTGAACCAACAACGATATTTACTCCCCCTTTCTGAAGTTTTGCCGTCAACTTCATCATCTGATTAAATCCTTTCAGCCTGATGCTGTCAATAGTTCCCTGTCCGGGCTGATATTCAAAAATAGCAAGGGTCGGACTAACAAATGTACCTTTTCTGACGAGAAAGCGGGTTAGACTATCTGCTGCCGGAGAGTTTAAATCAATTCCTGCCCAGGATTCATAGCGTCCTTGTTTACGGTAATTATTATCGGCCAGCATTCCCTGGCGATATTTTTCGGCTTCCCGTTTCGGTGTGAGGGATAATCCGAATGAAGTAATGTGTTCAATCCCATCCAGGCCGGCTTCAATGGCATGTTTAGCTTCAGTAATTTCCAGATGCCCGGTAACCGGAATCCCACGCTTATGTGCCGCATCGGTGATCGCTTTGATCATTCCCGGTGGCGTTCTGAAATAGATTTTGATAACTGTGGAACCCTGATCTGCAACTTCGTTCACTTGTCTAACTGCCTCTGCTTCATCACGAACTACATAGGCATCGTTAGGATATGCAGGTGGTGAACCATCCAGATGCGGACCGCTTAAAAAAAGTCTTGGATTGTGTTTACCGGATTTTCGTACCTGATCATATACTTCGATCCATAGTCCGGGATCGCGAAGTGAAGTAATACCATTCTGAAGGAAGATTGAGGGAAGCTCTTCGTTTCCGTCGAGATGGAAATGCGAATCGATCAAACCCGGAAGCAGTGACATTCCTTTCCCATCTATTATTTCAGCTCCTTCAGGAATTTTGATGCTTCCCATGCTGCCTGCATCCAGAATTTTATTTTCCTTAATAAGCACACAGCCATTCGCAATGGGCCTGCCTCCGCGGCCGTCGATCAGGTTAACATTAATAATGGCAATGGTTTTCCGGCCATGTGGCAATTCGGCCGAATTGAGGGCTTTGATCTGCTGCG
Organism: Pedobacter sp.; assembly: GCA_036677005.1. Lineage (GTDB taxonomy): Bacteria > Bacteroidota > Bacteroidia > Sphingobacteriales > Sphingobacteriaceae > Daejeonella. The sequence goes on along the minus strand of JAKFBV010000102.1, from coordinate 19,902 downwards.
GAACCGGTTTTTTGCTCTGATTTTGAGCCCTCAAAACAGAGGCCATCGCCAAAAAAATAAGAAGGAAGATCGGGCTGCGTTTCATGCGTGATTGTTTATGATCCGGATTTAATAGAATTCTTTGCAAGGGAAAATTAATGATTTTTCATGAGCAAATCACGGTGAACCCTTGCTTTTCAGGAAGTTTTCCGCTTTTTGAAATAATAATAAACCGGAACCCCGCTGGCAACGAATAATAATCCCAGTAATGACTGCTGAGGTTGAACCCAGATGGTATTGATGGTTAAGGCAATAGAGAAAAGCAGCAGTACAAGGGGTACGAGCGGATATCCTGTAACCTTAGCCTGTATCAAGCCTTTTCTTTTCAGTTGGAGAACTGCAAAGGCCAGAAATCCGTAAAACACGAAATTCAGGAAGATGACCATATTGGTGAGCATATCAAACGAGCCGGAGATCAGCATGATACAGCCCAGAACCATCATATAGATCAGGGACACATGGGGTGTTCTGAATCTGGGATGGACTTTCTGTAAATGGCTGAACAGGTATCCCTGCTGAGCCATACGAAAGAATTTCCTGGGAGCGGTGACGATATTGCTGTTCAGGGCACCGAATACACAGATAACAAGAAGTACTATGAGAAGGATCTTTCCGAAAGTACCCAGTAATGTTTCTGCCACAACAAATGCCCCGATCTGATTTACCTTAATGGCCCTGATCTGCTCCAGACTGAGCACATTCATATAAGTATAATTCAGAAGCGTATAAATCAGTGCGACAAGAGATAAACCGATCGTCAGGGCCAGGGGAAGATTACGTTTCGGATTAATGATCTCTCCCGAAATATTGGTGGCTGTTTCCCAGCCATTATATGCCCAGAAAGCACTCAGCATAGCGGCAAAAAATGCACTGTAAAACAACATTCCTTCCGATGCTTTTACAGAATGGACAAGGGAGCTTGTGCTCTGTGCTACAGGACCGGAATAGGCAAGTCCCACGATAATAAGGACCGATATTCCTACAATTTTTGCGGTAGTAATAATAGAGTTGAACACACCGCTCTCACGGGATCCCAGTGAATTTATTCCTGTGAGAATGATAATAGCCGTAATTCCGGCCAGTTTCACCCCCGAATTGGTAAAAGGGAAAATGAATCCACCTATGGAAAAATCTTTCCATGCGTCAAACGGATCCGGAAGGGGGATAAAGGAATTGATGACCTCTCCAAACAGAAAGGCGAGGGCAGCAATTGCTGCCGGACTAATAATGATAAAATCAGCCCATCCTGAAATAAAAGCAAAAAAATCACCGAAGGATAAGCGGAAGTATTCATACAAGCCTCCCGATTCTTCGGTGAGCGAAGCCAAAGCACTTACGGTGAAGGCGGCAAACAAACTGATCAGGCCGGCAAGCACCCAGGCCATCAGGATCGCAGTCTCACCCAGCCCGGTCTGGGCCATGGGTACGATCTTTTTAAATACCCCGCTCCCAATCACGATCCCGACTACCATTAAGGTGCTGGCAAAAAGTCCTAATGTTCTCTTCAGTGATGCTTCAGTTTTTACCTTTTCATTCATGGTGTTGCCCGGGTTTTTTTCAATTTGTTTCTGTACCCCTGCTGCAGTCTTCACCAGCAGGTATGATTTCTTATTCCTGTGTTTTCAGCAACAAGATACTCAGTAATTTAAATACTATGCTGCTGAAAATACAAGTTGGTGAAGACACCAACTTAGGGGTAGCTTATTCAGTCTTTTCTTTGAATAAAGCATAAATAGCCCTGGCATGCCCCTGCCCCGGTTCGAAATTTAGTCCAGAAATAAGCCAATTTGTTTACGTTATCCTGATACTTTGATAGAAGCATAAAGCTCCAGGTTTGCCCGTCAGCCTGCCTGACGCAAAACCCTCGTAGCGGTAGTTATTCTTTCTTTTTGTTTAGATATTCGTCTGTAAAATGTCCTTTTTGTTTAGGTTTAGAAAATTTGTCTGCATTGTAAGAGTTTGAGTTTCCTTTGGGAATTGACAATGAAGTCCAACGGTTGTCTGTTATCATTTTTCCAATAAATACGATTTGTCCAACGTGATAAGTATAATGAGCAAGTTGTCTATTAATTGCTTCTGAAATACTGTGCCCCTGGTTACGAATATAAACTTCTTTTTGCAAGTCGTCTGTTGTTAAACCATTCAATGCGTTAAATAAACATTTCCAACCTTCTTCCCATTTGTCTATTAGTTCTTTTCGTGTTGAAATGTCATTTTCAAATTCAGCGTCCCGGTTTCTCCATTCTTTTTCTCCATCGCTCGTCAAAAAATCACTCCAGCGTGATAGCATATTTCCCCAAAGGTGTTTCACGATTATTGCTATACTATTGCTGGCTTCATTATATTGCCAAAATAATTTTTCATCCTGCAGTTGAGGAAATGTTTTGTCTCCAAGCATTTTGTAATACTCAAATTGTTTTTTCACACTTTCTAAATAGTCGCTTGTCATAATTTCATTGCTTTGTTTATGGGTTATAATTACAGCTAAATTGCATATACCGGCGACAAAATCACCTCAATCAACCCAATTCCATTTGTATTGCGGCAATTGTTATCCCCTTTCTTAATATCCTCATCCTCCCTCCATATCCCAAACCCCTTTCCTCCTGTAAATTAAGCTTTTATCCTCAAAACAGATAAAAATATTCCATCAAATCTTCAAACTTTTCCCCTTCTGGCAGGGTTTCTGCTTCCATTAATAAAAATAGAAAATAGTATGAAAAAGCTCATTAATGGTACCCTGATTTTTGCGATTGCAGCAATTATGTTAACTGCCTGTTCAGCAAGCAAGACAGCGGTGAAGCAGGTCTCCCGCTCGGATGTTTCGGGCACATGGACCGTTAATAACGTCAGCCTGGATGGTTTTCCGGCGGGTTATTCGGTAAGGAACGTATTTGATATGGCTTCTTACGGAGATTTCCAGGGAAGTACCTGGGACCTGAACGGAAACGGAACAGGATCGATCAGTTTGACCAACGGAGCGGTACAGCCTATTTACTGGTCGGTTAATAAATCCGGCGCAGTGCATACCTTCCAGTTCAAGAAACTGGCCGATGGTCAGAAGCCGAAAGAAGTGACCACCGGTTATTCACTGGAATTCGGGGATGTTTCAGGCGGTACAGCGGTATTCAAAACTCCGGTTAGTTTACCTGGTGGACAAACTGCTTATATCAATTTCACTTTCGCCAAGCAGTAATTATGGATCAGGTCCGCAATGACAGGAAGGCGGATCAGGCTGAGGTGGACGATCAGGCAAGTCATGCCTTTATTGAGGGTGTCATTGCGGGTTTGACCCGCAATCCCCTCAATCGGGCAACGTTTGAAATCTGGTGGGTCCTTCAGAGCAGCCAGGCTCAGGGGCCGGGCTATGTCCCTGATGTTATTAAATTGTAATATTAAACCTCCTGCTATTGTATAATTCAGGATTTTTTCGGTTTTTTGTAGAAAATTTAAAAATAACACCTATACTATTAAAAATGAATAGTTTAAACTACCAGGCCAATACAGGATCAATAACCCAATCGGGTTATTTGAGGAGTATTGTTTGTAGTAATTTCAGGCCTGAAAAGTTAGTGTTGCGGTTCCGACGACCCTTTATGCCGCGGACTTGAATCCTGGCATTAGCCTTAATTAACCGGTAAATTCTTCCGGCTATACAATCAATCAGATTATTCACAAAAGGAAAGGCGAAAAACGTAGCCTTTTTTCCGCTTCAAAACCGGATTTTTTCTTTAAATCCATGAAAGAAAACGAGTTTGTTGTCATCCCGGCAACAGAACAACATATTAAATACGCAGAGCAGATCTGCGATGAGATGGCAGAATCTGCCAAAGCCAGAGGTACGGGTATCGCCAGAAGAACTCCTGAGTACATCACCAAGAAAATGCTGGAAGGCAAGGCGGTTATCGCCCTGCACCCGGATGGTACATGGGCAGGCTTCTGTTATATCGAAACCTGGAGCCATGGCACCTTTGTTGCCAATTCCGGACTGATCGTCAACCCGCTTTACCGCAACCGCGGTCTGGCCAAAATGATCAAAAGAACTGTTTTTGATCTTTCCAGAACGAAATACCCGGATGCAAAGATCTTTGGTCTGACCACGGGCCTGGCTGTGATGAAGATCAATTCTGAACTAGGCTATGAACCGGTAACCTATTCTGAACTTACCCAGGATGAGGATTTCTGGAAGGGCTGCCAGAGCTGCGTGAACTATGATATCCTTATCAGCAAAGACCGCAAAAATTGCATGTGTACCGCTATGCTCTGGGATCCTGTTGAAAAGGCCAAAGAGATCGAGCAGAAAATGCAAGCAGAAGCTGAACGTTTGAAGGAGGAAGCTGAAGAACGCCTGAGCAAAGTGGCGCGCAAGCAAACCCTGTTTGAACGTATTGAAGAGAAATTACGGAAATCATTGAAAATGATCGCTGCAATAAGTACATTATTCGTTAAACTTTTACAAAATTAAATGATGAAGAAGAAGGTGGTTTTAGCTTTCAGCGGAGGTTTGGATACTTCCTTTTGCTGTATTTACCTGTCACGTGACCGTGATCTTGAAGTGCATTCGGTGATTGTGAATACCGGCGGTTTTTCTGAAGAAGAGTTGAAACAGATCGAAAAGCGTGCCTATGCCCTTGGGGTAACTTCGCATGCCGTGGTTGATGAAACGCTGAACTATTACGAGAGCTGTATTAAATACCTGATCTTCGGGAATGTGCTGAAGAATGCAACCTATCCGCTTTCTGTCAGCGCTGAGCGTGTCAGTCAGGCCACCGCCATTGCCAATTACGTGAAACTGATCGGCGCTGATTATGTGGCGCACGGAAGTACCGGAGCCGGTAATGACCAGGTTCGTTTTGACATGATCTTCAATATCATGATCCCGGGTGTAGAGATCATCACCCCGATCCGTGACCTTAAATTAAGCCGCGAAGATGAAATTGATTATTTGAATAAACATGGCGTTGAATATACCGCCGAGAAAGCAAGATACTCGATCAATAAAGGGATCTGGGGCACTTCGGTGGGCGGTAAGGAAACCCTGACCTCTAATGAAACCCTGCCTGAAGAGGCATGGCCGACCCAGGTGACGCAGAGCGAGCCGCGCAAGCTGGAACTTGAGTTTGAGCAGGGTGAACTGGTTGGAATTAACGGGGAGAGCTTATCACCGGTTAAAGCCATTCAGAAACTGCAGGCGATCGCGCAGCCTTATGGCATCGGAAGGGATATCCACGTAGGTGATACCATTATTGGCATCAAAGGCAGGGTTGGTTTTGAAGCGGCGGCACCCATGATCATCATTAAAGCGCATCATACTTTAGAGAAGCATACTTTAACCAAATGGCAGCTCAGCTGGAAAGATCAGCTGGCAGGTTTCTATGGCAACTGGCTGCATGAAGGACAGTTCCATGATCCGGTGATGCGGAATATGGAGGCATTTTTAGCCGATACCCAGAAAACGGTAAGCGGAAAGGTGTTTGTGAAACTTCATCCATACCGTTTTGAGATCATCGGTATTCAGTCTGATCATGATCTGATGTCGAACAAGTTCGGAAGCTATGGCGAGATGAACAACTCATGGTCGGGAGAGGATGTAAAAGGCTTTTCCAGGATCTTTGGTAATCAGACGATGATCTGGCATCGCGTTAACGAGAAAAAATAAAATGGCAAATGGTAAAATAAAAGTCGGAATAGCCGGCGGAGCAGGTTATACCGGCGGAGAATTAATCAGGATACTGATCAATCATACCGGGGCGGAAATTCGATTCGTGCACAGCAACAGCAATGCAGGTAATCCTGTTTCTGATGTACATACCGATCTGTTTGGCGATACTGACCTGAAATTTACCAATACCCTACTACAGGATATTGATGTGTTGTTTCTTTGCGTAGGGCATGGCGATGCGAAAAAATTCCTTGATGCCCATGCGATTGATGCCGGGATAAAGATCATTGATCTGAGCCAGGATTTCAGGTTAAACCGGAATTCACTTTATGGAAACCGGGAATTTGTTTACGGTCTTCCCGAGCTGAACAGGGATGCGCTCAGAACCGCTCAGAACCTCGCCAATCCGGGTTGCTTTGCCACCTGTATTCAAATGGGTTTATTGCCCCTGGCGGCGAAAGGATTACTGAATTCGGAAGTTCATATCAATGCCACCACCGGTTCAACCGGCGCCGGGCAGAGTTTGAGCAATACCTCTCATTTCAGCTGGAGAAATAATAACCTTTCGGTTTACAAAGCTTTTGAACATCAGCATCTGAATGAGATCGCCGAAAGTTTAAACCAATTACAAGAGGACTTTGATCAGACTCCCTCTCCGTTGGAAAGGGCTGGGCTGAGGCTTTCTTTCATTCCTCAAAGGGGAGATTTTACACGGGGTATCCTGGCAGCCATGTACACTGAAACTGATCTGACACTGGAAGAGGCTGAAGAGATCTACACTGATTTTTTCGACTCCCATCCTTTTACTCACCTGAGCAAACAGAACATCGACCTGAAGCAGGTTGTGAATACCAATAAATGCCTTGTCCATCTCGAAAAGCACGGAAACAAGCTTTTCATAGTCAGTATAATCGATAACCTTTTAAAAGGGGCCAGCGGTCAGGCGGTGCAGGGTATGAATTTGATGTTTGGGTTGGAAGAGAGTTTGGGGCTGAGGTTGAAGGCAGGGGCTTTTTGAGTTCAAAGCATAAGGCTCAAAGCATAAGGCTCAAAGAGTAAAGCAGATGGGCAAAAACCTATGCTTCAACCGCAGGCTAAGTGGATTATTGCAATAAGATCTGGTCTCTTAAATTTGTTTGTGCAAACTTGCAAAGACGGGGAATTAGAATTTAGGTCAGGTCAAAGCCTTTTTGCTCAAAGTGTAATACTAAAAGCCAATAGGAATGCGGGACTATAAAAAATTAGAGGTTTGGAAAAAAGCCCATGGATTAACATTATTTATTTATCATGATCTACTTCCAGTGTTTCCAAAGGATGAATTTTTTCATCTTGTTTCCCAAACAAAAAGGGCAGCTTATTCTATTCCGATGAATATAGCTGAAGGATCGGGTAAAAGCACGGATAAAGACTTTTCCCGCTATTTGGATATCAGTTTAGGCTCTGCTCATGAATTGGAATATTGTTGTCTGTTAGCAAGAGATCTGGGGTATTTATCTGAAGAATTATATATAAAAGTAAATAATGAGACTAATCAGGTTAAAGCAATGTTGATTGGTCTAATAAAAACAATCAGGAGATGAATTAATGCTTTATGCTTTAAGCTTTTCCCTTTAATCTCAATAAACATGAAACTATTCGACGTATATCCCCTCAACAATATAGAAATATCAAAGGCCAGCGGAAGCATTGTCTGGGATGCTCAGGGCAATGAATACCTCGACCTCTACGGCGGTCATGCAGTGATCTCGATCGGGCATACGCATCCCCATTATGTGAAGCGGCTTACTGAGCAGTTAAATAAAGTTGGTTTTTATTCCAACTCGGTGCTTATTCCGCTGCAGCAGGAACTGGCCGAAAAGCTTGGTAAATTATCAGGAAAGCTTGATTTTCAGTTATTTTTATGTAATTCGGGTGCCGAAGCGAATGAGAATGCCCTTAAACTGGCTTCTTTTTATAATAACCGAAAAAGGATCATTGCCTTTAAAGGGGCCTTTCACGGAAGAACTTCACTGGCTGTCTCGGCAACAGATAATCCTAAGATCATTGCCCCGGTTAACCAAACCGACAACGTGACCTTCCTCCCATTTAATGATGAGCAGGCGCTGGAAAATGCATTTAAAGAATTCGGAAATGAAATATCCTCGGTGATCATTGAAGGTATCCAGGGTGTCGGCGGTATCAGGGAGGCTTCAAAAAGCTTTCTGCAGAAGATAAGGAGCCTTTGTGATCAGTACAATGCGGTTTATATCGCTGATTCGGTGCAATGCGGTTATGGCCGTTCGGGTAAGTTCTACTCTCATGATTATGCCGGAGTGGAAGCAGATATATATTCCATGGCAAAGGGAATGGGTAATGGATTCCCAGTAGGGGCTATTTCTATTGCCCCGAAATTCAAGCCATGGCATGGTGAACTGGGAACCACTTTTGGAGGAAATCACCTGGCCTGTGCGGCGGCACTTGCCGTACTGGAAGTGATGGAAAAAGATGATCTGATGAAAAATGCAGAAGAGATTGGTCAGTACCTTATCACCGAACTCAGGAAGTTTGAAATGATAAAAGAGGTCCGCGGAAGAGGCTTAATGATCGGGATCGATCTGCCTGAAGAGTTCAGTCAGGTTAAAAAAGATTTACTTTTTAAACATCGTATCTTTACGGGTGAAGCTAAACCGAATGTGATCAGGCTTTTACCTGCTTTAAACATAACAAAAGCACATGCCGATCAGTTTTTGGAGGCATTGAGTATAGAATTGCAGGCTAAGCATGAAAAAATCCCCTCATAAATGGGATTAGCAGATTTATAATTCTTAACCTTATCCGGAAAACTCAGGAAATAAGGCTAAGAGCATTTTACTTAAGTATATGAAACTATTTTCTTCGGTTACTGACCTGACTGATCTGAAACAAGCGGTAGAGCAGGCTCTGATCCTGAAGGCAGATCCTTTTGCGAATCAGGCACTGGGTAAGAATAAAACCCTCGGACTGGTATTTTTGAACCCCAGCCTGCGGACCCGCCTGAGTACTCAAAAAGCTGCGCTAAACCTGGGCATGAATGTAATGGTCATGAACCTCGACAAGGAAGGCTGGGCGCTGGAGACAGAAGACGGGGTGGTGATGAATGGTACCTCGGTAGAGCATATCAGGGAAGCCGCCGCCGTAATGGGACAGTATTGTGATATTCTTGGCTTCCGCTCCTTCCCGAAACTTCTGAACCGTGAGGAAGATTACAGCGAAAGTCTGTTCAATAAGTTCGTCAAATTCAGCGGAGTACCTGTTGTGAGCCTGGAGAGTGCAACCCTGCATCCGCTGCAAAGCTTTGCCGACCTGATTACTATAAATGAAATATGGCATTCTCCTGCACCTCATTCTCTGGGGGAGGGCGGGATGGGACTTCCGAAGGTAGTTTTAACCTGGGCGCCCCATGTCAAGGCTCTGCCACAGGCCGTTCCGAATTCATTTTCAGAATGGATGTGCCGGGCGCAGGCTGAGGGGATGCTTGATTTTGTGATTACCCATCCCGAAGGTTTTGAGCTGGATGAGAAATTCACTCAGGGTGCGGCCATTGAGTTTAACCAGGATGCTGCCCTGAAGGATGCTGATTTTGTATATGTGAAGAACTGGTCGTCCTACCGGGATTACGGCAAAACGATACCGGGGGCAAAGTCATGGATGATGACCAATAAAAAACTGGAGCAGACCCGCCAGGCTAAAGTGATGCACTGCCTTCCGGTACGCCGTGATTATGAATTATCATCCGAGATCCTGGACGGCCCCAACTCAATTGTTATTAAGGAAGCAGCTAACCGGGTGTGGTCGGCTCAGACCGTTCTCAAAGCTATGCTGGAGGGCCTCAAATGAAATCCTTATATGTCATAAAGATCGGGGGGAACGTCATTGATGATCCTGAAAGCCTGAAGAATTTTTTATCCGATTTCGCTGAACTGAAGGGTCATAAAATATTGATCCATGGGGGAGGTAAAATAGCGAGCAAACTTTCAGAGGACCTGGGAATTAAACCCCAGCTAATCCAGGGGCGCCGTGTTACCGACGGGGAGAGCCTGAAGGTGGTGACCATGGTCTATGCCGGTCTGATCAATAAGAATATTGTTGCCGGTTTACAGCAACATAAATGCAATGCCATAGGCCTTTCTGGTGCCGATGGAAATATGATCAGGGCAACAAGGCGTCTGCCGCAGAAAGTCCTCTCCTCCGTTGAGGATTTAGGCGAGGTCGTTGATTATGGCTTCGTAGGTGACCTGGATGATTCTTCGGTAGATACAAAGGCGATACATAAACTTCTGGAAGCAGATTTCACACCGGTATTTTCAGCGATCACCCATGATGGCGAAGGGCAGTTATTAAATACCAATGCCGATACAATTGCCTCTGTATTAGCAGTTTCTATGGCCATATTATATGACACCTCGCTGATCTATTGTTTTGAAAAGGCAGGGGTGCTAAGTGACATAAAGGATGAAGGCTCGCGGATCAGTTCAATTGATCCTGAATATTATAATGAATTAAAAAGGCAGGGTATAATCAGTGATGGAATGATCCCAAAACTCGATAATGCTTTCGAAGCGATCAGAAATGGCCTGAAGGAAGTCTGCATAGGAAAGGCTGATGCCCTCTCTCAGTTAAAAGAAAAAAATTTTGGAACCCGGTTAATTATCAGATAATGGATACAGCAACAAAAAGAACAGCCATTTTAGGAAGCGGAAATATTGGAATGTCCCTGGCCAAAGGATTAGTCAAAGCAAATTATTGCCAGCCCGCGGATATCACCCTCACCCGTCGTAACATTCAGCACTTAGCTGAGCAGGAGGAGCAGGGCTACAGGGTAAGCGATGATAATTTCGCTGCAGCATCCTCCGCTTCGGTGGTGATCCTGGCCGTATTGCCTCAGCAGTTGGATAAGCTGCTGGAGAAGATTGGTGGTGCCATTGATCCGGCAAAACATCTGGTGATCTCTGTTATTTCGGGGGTCAGTTGTGCTGATATCCGTGCAAAACTGGGTAACGATGTTCAGGTGGTCAGGGCTATGCCGAACACGGCTATCGCAATTGGAGAATCAATGACCTGTATCGCTTCGGATAATGCCGAAAGTGAAAATATTGCTGAAGTGACCAGGATGTTCGAAACGGTAGGCTCTGTGATCAGGATCAATGAAGACCTGATGACTGCTGCCACTGCTTTATGTGCCTGCGGCGTAGCTTTCTTTTTAAGGGCAATCAGAGCGGCTTCACAGGGTGGGGTAGAAATCGGCTTTCATGCTGATGAAGCACTCCGGATGGCGGCTCAGACTGCCATGGGTGCGGCCTCATTGCTGCTGCAGTTAAACAGTCACCCGGAACAGGAGATCGATAAAGTTACTTCCCCTAAAGGATGTACTATTGCCGGTTTAAATGAAATGGAGCATCAGGGTTTCAGCTCCTCACTGATCAAGGGAATTAAATTATCGGCCCTGAAAGCCGGTGAATTATATACAAAGGCCTGATTAAAATGACCGGCAAACTTTTTGATGACAGCCTGGAATTATTGCAGGCGCTGATACGTATCCCTTCAATCAGTAAAGAAGAGACACGTACAGCTTCGGCAATAGAACTTTTTTTGAAGGACCGCAGAATCAGAACCCATCGGAAGAACAATAATATTTGGGCATACAATAAGCATTATGATGCCGCTAAGCCAACTATTCTGCTTAATTCACATCATGATACAGTAAAACCTAATCAGGGTTACGTACGCGACCCATTTGCAGCGGATATAGAGGATGGGAAATTATACGGATTGGGAAGTAATGATGCCGGAGGAAGCCTGGTATCGCTGATCGCTGCATTTCTGCATTTTTACGATCAGAAGAATTTAAAATATAACCTCTGTCTGGCTGCAACTGCCGAAGAGGAGATCTCGGGTAAGGACGGTCTGGAACTGATCATTGCCGAACTGGGCCCGCTTGATTTTGCCATTGTTGGCGAACCTACCTGCATGCAGCTGGCAATAGCCGAAAGGGGTTTAATGGTACTTGATTGTGTGGCGCATGGAAAAGCAGGGCATGCGGCCCGGGAAGAAGGTGAGAATGCCATTTACAATGCCTTAAGGGATATTGAATGGTTCAGAACCTATGAGTTTGCTAAAAAATCAGCCTTGTTCGGTCCGATAAAAATGAGTGTGACGATCATTGAAGCCGGCTCGCAGCATAATGTGGTGCCTGCAGAATGTAAATTCACGGTTGATGTCAGGGTAACCGATGCTTACCGGAATGAGGAAGTGTTGAAGATCATCCGTCAGAATGTGAACTGCGATGTTAATCCGCGCTCCACACGCTTAAAACCATCTTCCATCAGCATAGATCATCCCATAGTTAAGGCGGGAATTGCCATGGGAAGGGAAACCTATGGCTCTCCCACCACCAGCGACCAGGCTTTGCTTGATATTCCCTCGCTGAAGATGGGGCCGGGTGATTCCGCAAGGTCACACATGGCCGATGAGTATATTTACACCGATGAAATAAAAGAGGGCATTGCCCTGTATATTAAATTAATTTCGGAGATCATATAATGAATAAGGATCTGAATGTTCGTTTGGAGAGTGAACGGGCTTTATTACGTCCTTTGTGCATAGAGGATGAGCCGGCATTACAGCAGATAGCTGATGATGAAGGCTTATGGATCTATGGCCTGGCCGATCTTTCAAAACCCGGGGAATTGGAAAAGTATATCCGGAATGCCATAGCTGACCGTGAAAATGGCACCTCTGCGGTTTGGGTGATCATCGATAAAAAGACCAATAAGGTGGCCGGCTGCACCAGGCTGGCAGAGATCTCCTGGAAGGATGAACGCGGGCAGATCGGCTGGACCTGGATCGGGCGTGATTTCCAGGGAAGCGGACTGAATAAGGAAATGAAATTTCTCATTCTGAGCTATGGTTTTGAGAAATTGGGACTGAACAGGATCGAATTTAAAGCCGATGAGCGTAATCATCAGTCGCGGCAGGCCTTGATTGGAATTGGTGCCACCCGCGAAGGGGTATTAAGAGAACATATGAAAATACATACGGGTTATATCAGGAACACTGTTTTTTATAGTATTTTGAGATCCGAATGGGATACGATCAGGAGACAGTATTTTATAAATTTTACAACAGTACTATGAGCAAGCTCTGGCAAAAAAATACAGAAACTGAACGTTCTGTAGAAAAATTTACAGTGGGTAATGACAGGGAACTGGATACTCAGCTTGCTGCATTCGATGTGCTGGGATCCCTGGCGCATACGCGGATGCTGGAAAGTATCGGCCTGCTGGACAGATCCGATCTCGACCAGGTACAGGCCGGACTGAAACTGATATTCAAGGAGATCCGGGAGGGGAAGTTCAGTATAGAAGCTGAGGTTGAGGATGTACACTCACAGGTTGAATTATTATTGACCAGAAGGATCGGTGATGCGGGGAAAAAGATCCATAGCGGGCGTTCACGCAATGACCAGGTGCTGCTTGACCTCAAGCTGTTCTTCCGGAGCGAGATACAGGAAATGGTCAGAAATACTGCTCTGCTTTTCGATCAGCTGATCAGGCAGAGTGAGGAACATAAAGACAAGCTGCTTCCGGGTTATACCCATTTACAGATCGCAATGCCCTCTTCCTTTGGGTTATGGTTCGGAGCTTATGCCGAAAGCCTTGCCGATGATATGGAGATGATGCTTGCCGCCTGGAAGATCTGCAATAAAAATCCATTGGGATCGGCAGCGGGATACGGATCGTCTTTCCCTTTGAACCGGACCATGACCACTGAGTTATTGGGTTTTGATTCGTTGAACTATAACGTGGTTTATGCCCAGATGGGACGTGGTAAAACAGAGCGGATCCTGGCTCAGGCCATGTCCTCAGTTGCAGCTACCCTGGCCAAACTGGCCATGGACGCCTGCCTTTTCATTAATCAGAACTTTGCTTTTATCAGTTTTCCTGATGAACTGACAACCGGTTCAAGCATTATGCCCCACAAGAAAAATCCGGATGTATTTGAGCTGATCCGGGCAAGGTGCAATAAGATACAGGCCCTGCCCAATGAGATCGCCCTGATGACCACCAATCTGCCCTCAGGCTACCACCGAGATCTGCAATTGCTGAAGGAAAATCTGTTCCCGGCTTTCAGATCTCTGAATGAATGCCTTGAAATGACCGCTTTCATGCTTCAGTCCATCCGCATCCGTGAAGATATCCTGAAAGATGAAAAATATGCCTATCTCTTTAGTGTGGATGCGGTGAATGAGGAGGTTTTAAAGGGATTACCATTTCGCGAGGCATACAAGAAAATAGGTGCTGCCATAGAAAAGGGTGAATTTAAAGCGCCTGCAGGTGTTTCTCACACTCATGAGGGAAGCATGGGAAATCTGTGTAATGAGCAGATAAGTGCCTCATTTAAAGGCATTTTATCAAGTTTCAATTTTGAAAAGGTTGAGAAGGCTGTCAATGCATTAATTGCCTGAAAGGAATAAAATTTAATTTATACAAGCAGGATCACCGATATCCTGAGAAAATACAGATAAATGAACATATCAAAATTAGCAAACACCCTTGAGGGTTCTGAAATTATTAAAATTGCCGGCGAGATCAATGAGCTGAAGAGAAATGGGGCACAGATCGCCAACCTGACCATCGGGGATTTTGACTCAAATATATATCCGATACCTGTTGAATTGAAGGAAGGGATCGTGGAGGCCTATGAGGCAAATATGACCAATTATCCTCCTGCAGAAGGGCTGGCTGTGTTACGTGAGAATATTTCAGCTTTTTTAGAGGAGCGTTTTGGATTAGCATATAAGCCTAAGCAGATCCTTGTCGCCGGAGGTTCACGTCCTTTGATCTATGGCACCTTTATGGCCTTGGTTGATCTTGGTGATAAAGTAATTTACCCGACGCCTTCATGGAATAACAATCATTATTGCCGTTTCAGCGGTGCTGCCCAGGTGCCGGTCAAAACATCTGCTGAAAATAATTTTATGCCTACGGCCGATGATATCAGGCCGCATGTAAAGGGTGCGACCCTTCTGGCTTTATGCTCTCCGCTTAATCCTACAGGTACCATGTTTAAAAAGAAGGATCTTGAAGAGATCTGTGACCTGGTGATCGCCGAGAATAAGAGCCGTAATGCAGATGAAAAGCCGCTTTATATCATGTACGACCAGATCTATTCCCTTTTGACCTTTGGGGAGGAGCATTTTCATCCGGTTTCGCTAAGGCCCGAACTGAAAGACCGTGTGATCTATATCGATGGTATTTCCAAATGCTTTGCTGCTACCGGTGTACGTGTGGGATGGGCTTTCGGTCCGGAACATGTGATCGAAAAGATGAAAACCATTGTGGGACATGTGGGAGCCTGGGCGCCTAAGCCTGAGCAAACGGCCACTGCCAAATTCCTGACCCGTCCTGCTGAGCTCAATGATTACCTGGCCGGATTTAAAGCCAAAGTGCAGCGAAGTCTGGATACACTTTACCAGGGAATGATCCGGCTCAAGGCTGATGGTTTCGCGGTAGATGCGATCAGGCCGATGGGAGCGATCTATCTGACGGTTAAGGTAGATTATATTGGTAAGACCACAGCCGATGGGGAATTATTAAAAGACAGCGCTGATGTTAACTTCTATCTGATCAAAGAAGCTAAGATGGGAATAGTTCCCTTCTCGGCATTCGGAACAGATAGCAGTGTGAACTGGTTCAGAGCTTCAGTGGGGGCCTGCTCTTATGAGGATATCGAACAAATGATCCCGAGGATGAGAGATGCACTCAGTAAGTTGAAATAATCAACAAGGTTTAAATAAAAAAACCGGCTAATCGGCCGGTTTTTTTATGGTTAGTGAATGAACTGCTACTGGACTCTTGATGGCCTGCCCTGGCTGCGGCTGCTCCTCTCCTGGCCGCTAGGAGCACTGCTGCGGCGATCTTCAGAGCTCTGCGGACTGCTGTTCTGGACCGGGCGCGATACCTGAGGTGCTGGCCTCTGCTCTCTGGCCGGAGCCTGATCAGGACGGGCAACTGGTTCAGAACGCTGCGGTCTTTGTTCCCTTGCTGCAGGGGCCTGACGTGCAGGCTGCTCCCTGCCTTCTGTAATAGGCTGACGCTGTCCCTGGTTTAACTGGCTGCCCCTGCTGTCCTGATTATCATAGGTTCTTTCTGAACGTTGAGAGGATGCAGGGATCTGCCTGGTAACAGGACGGACTGCATTTTGACCTGCAGGCTTTTCTGCCAGGATATTTTCTGATCTGCCGCTAACAGCCCCCCGGCCGCCTGAATTATCAGACGGACGCTGCGGCCGGTCGTTTCGTATATTGCCATAGTAGCCCGGCCTTTGATCCCTGACATCATAGATCGTAACCGGCTGGCGGGTCACCCTTCTGATCTCATCAGCCCCCGGGCCTGTAAAATACCTGTTTCTGTTATAAACATAGGTGTTATTGATAATGATTGTGTTTTGATAGATACCCATGTTCCTGCGACTGTCGTACCTTGGATACCGGGAATAATAAATCGAACGCTGCGGCACGAATACCCAGTAATAATCAGGAATTCGCGGACCGATGTTTATATTGATATTGATGCCCGGCCCTAATGGTGCCCAGCCATAATAGCCACCCCCGCTTCTCCAGCTTACCCAGGCAGGTCCCCATTGAGTATCAGGTACCCAGAGCCAGCCTCTGCGGCTGCTGTGATGCCAGCGTCCGTAATGGAATGGCGCCCATCCCCAGTCATAATCGGATACCCAGGTATTTCCATACCTGGTCATTTCCCAATGCCCATTGCTGTAATATGGCCTGAATTCTTCCTGATCTACATCAGGACGCCAAACGTATCCATACTGAGGGTCATTTATCCAGACACCGTAGGGTGAAAGTTCATCATAAAATGTTTCTAATGATACATCATTGTACTGAGCTTTCGCAGGTGCAGGCATAAATAAGGCCATAAGCAGGAAAAGTCCAATGATATACTCCGGTAACTTAAGTTTCGTTCTCATCGCTCCTGAAATTTAATTTGTTTGTAATTACTTGTTAGAGGATAAAATTTTGCCAATGGTTGTATCGTATTAAAAATATTACGTTATATCTTTCCAAACGATATTATTGAATGGCAAGTATTTTGCATCTGTAACGATTTTATCGGGGTTTGCCTGTATTTTGCTTAATTTGTCCCAAAAACATACCTATGCTTCCAGGCTCACTTTATCTTATTCCCGTGCCTTTGGCAGAAAATGCTTCAGCAAAGTCATTCACACCCTATCTTGTTGAAACGATCAACCATATCAATGAGTATATCGTTGAAAACAGCAAGACCGCCCGAAGATTCCTCAAAGAGGCAGGTTTACAAACCCCGCAAAGTGAGCTTATTATCCATGATTATGGCAAGCATAGCCGGGATGGGAATATCAATGAGTTCTTTACCGGTTTGCTGGCAGGCAAAGATGTGGGCTTAATGAGTGAGGCAGGTTGTCCGGGAGTTGCAGACCCCGGTGCTGAGATCGTAGCCTTAGCCCATGAAAAGGGGATTAAAGTGCTTCCCCTGGTTGGGCCAAGCTCCATTCTTCTGGCTTTAATGGCCTCAGGTTTCAGCGGACAGAGTTTTACTTTTCATGGTTACCTGCCTATAGATAAATTGCAGCGTGCGAATAAGATCAAAGAGCTTGAGGCTCTGGCAGAACGGCATAACCAGACCCAGATCTTTATCGAAACCCCTTTCCGGAATAACCCGATACTGGAGGAGATCCTGAGAAGCTGTAAATCGGAGACCAGGTTATGCATTGCCTGCGATCTGACCTCGGAAGATGAGTTTGTTCAGACAAAAAGCATCAGGGAATGGAAGATGAAAGTACCGGAACTGCATAAAAGGCCGGCAATTTTTCTGTTGTATAAGAAGTAAATAAAACAGCATCTCCCTACCCGCGTCATTCCAATGAGGCACGAAGAGGAATCTCTTTCTATTCTGCACAGCCTTAATTACTTTGTACCTTAAACTTTGAGATTTCTCCACACAGGGTAATTTCAGTGCATAAAACAATAGGAGTTGTGTGTTCGAAATGACGCCAAACTGTGTCATTCCGAAGGAGGCACGACTGAGGAACCTCCTTACATTTAACACCTCCATTTAACTCCAGGGATACCTTAAACTTTAAAATTTTTCTCAGCCCCGGGTGCAAAAATTGACGATCATTTACCCATGTATGGTCTCAGACTTCCCGTAGTTCTGAATAACCCCTGCTTCATATTCTAAAAATTCTTTCCAGCGTTTTTCTACATCAATATCTCCGGCATATTTGCGGGCAAGGGTAATGAACATGGTATAATGGCCTGCTTCACTGACCATCAGTTCATAATAAAAATCAGACAGTTCCTTGTCCTTGATGTGTTCCGACATGACCTTGAAGCGTTCACAGCTCCTGGCCTCGATCATTGCAGAAAAGAGCAGGCGGTCAATTAGCTGTGCATGCCGGCTGCCCCCTTTGATCATGAACTGCATCAGTTCATTCACATAATGGTCCTTTCGCTCGCGTCCCAGAATAAAACCGCGGGCCAGGATCAGGTCATGAACCCGCTTAAAATGATCCATTTCTTCCTGTACCAGCATAGCCATTTCCTGTACCAGATCAGACAGATTTGGATTTTGAACGATGAGGGTAATGGCATTGCTTGCAGCTTTCTGCTCACAAAAGGCATGGTCTGTCAGGATCTCTTCTATATTGCTTTCAACTACATTTTTAACCCAAAGCGGATCGGTTGGAAGCTGAAGTTTAAGGATAGTTTTTTCGTTGCTCATTTTTTATTTAATATAACGCTGACAGGTTTTCAAACCCTGTCAGCGTTTTCAAACCCTGTCAGCGTTTATACAAATTTTTTCCATCAATAAACTTCAGTACTTTATCCGGTACAAAATACTGCACATTTTTGCCTTCTTTAACTGCCTTGCGGATAAAGGTAGCTGACAATTCCATCATGGGGGTTTTGGTTATGGTGATTGCTGGGTGGTCTTTGAAATCATGATCATCAAATCCGGGGCGCGGGTAGATATGGATATGATAATCGCGCAGGATCAGTTCATAATTTTTCCATTTTTTCAGGGAGACCAGGTTATCTGAACCCATGATCAGGCTGAATTCATGCTCAGGATATTTTTCATGAAGGTAGGTCAGTGTATCAATAGTATAGGATGGCTGAGGAAGTTTCAGTTCCACATCGCTTACCCTGATATTGCTTGCTTCCTCTGTAGCCAGTTTAGCCATTTCCAGACGATCATACATGTTGATCAGATCACTCTTTTCCTTCAATGGATTATGGGGAGATACCACCAGCCATACCTGCCGGAGGTCTGTATGGTTTGCCATAAAATTGGCTATGATCAGATGACCAATATGTATGGGATTAAAGGAACCGAAGAATAAACCAATTTTCATCTGTCTGCAGATAGGAGATGGGAAAAATGAGATATGAGACAAGGTATGTTGGGCATTCGATATTTATTGCTGAGCAAGAAATGCTGAAACCAGGTTTTCTGCCTCTTTACAGGCTGTGCTAAGGTCATAATTTTTTAGTACCACATCAAAACGACCGGCATATTTCAATTCCTTATCTGCCTTAATGATCCGTTCGGCTAATTTCTCAGGCAGGTCGGTACCCCGGGAGGTAAGCCTGTCAATGAGTACCTCAAGGGAGGGCGGCTGTACAAAAACAGCCAGGGCATTATCGCCATATTTTTTCTTCAGGTGAAGTCCGCCCTCAACATCAATATCAAAAATAACATGCTTTCCCTCATCCCAGATCCGTTCGATCTCCGACCTTAAGGTGCCATAAAAGGTTCCCGTGTAAACCTCCTCAAATTCAACAAATTCTTTTTGAGCGATCTTGTGAAGAAAACTTTCCTTACTGATAAAGTAATAATCTTTGGCATGAACCTCATCTCCTCTCTGATGCCTCGTTGTAGCCGAAATAGAAAAAGAAAGCTCAGGAATAGTCTTTAACAAATGGTGGACAATTGTGGTTTTACCTGCGCCTGAGGGAGCTGAAAATATGATTAGTTTTCCTTCCAATGGAGTTATAAGTTATAAGTAATAATGCGAATCAAGGGTTAAAATATGAGATAAATAAAAGCTGCAGCAATTTTCCCGAACACATGGACAAATAATCCATTGGTAGATCTTACTTTGCTAGCTCTTTGAATATC
>JAKFBV010000101.1:0-34537 GCA_036677005.1 Pedobacter sp. | reverse complement strand
CGAATGTAACTCCTTGTGATAACATAACTCCTCGTTTTTAAGGAACCCACAATTCTCATTCCGGTTTGTGTACGCTTAAAAAGCGGTCATGCAGGTTTCATCAGTATATAATTTGTTTTTTATTTATTCCTACCGGGATATATCAAGGTGTTTATTCTATATAATTCCATTCAAGCCCCATGCAGCATTAATAAATAATAAACCTTTGTATATTAAGTTAATGGGATAAATAATTGTTTTTAAATTACATCTGTACACCTGCAGGTGCCGGGATACTGCCAGAAAATCGTTGTTGAGAAATTTGATATAAATTGTGTAGTTGCATTCTCAATTTCTGTGATTAAGAAATAATTGCAACCAGAAATATTCTTTGAGAATATGCAGAGATGAAGGTATTAAATACGAAATACTCCGATGAGTAAGTAAATGGGCCGGGGACAAGTTCGCTTGACGTATTTATAAAAATTATCAGAGCTATAACTAGCTCCCTGTAAAACCAGGCTATGCAGGTCACCCACAGGAGGTGAATCAGGTGTAAATGAAATTGTATTGATAGTAGGATAAGACTCCTGAACAGTTTTGTGACTATCTGCCTTTTGGTAGAGCAGCTTATCCTTACAACAGCCCTTTGGCATGGTATCAGGATCGCAGGAACAACCACTTTCGCCGCCAAAATTTACAACTGAAACATGAGCCAATTTACCATTGCAATAGTGATAATTAATAGCCGCTCCAAACGCAGTGGCTGTGTAAGTTGTAAGAAGGAATATGGCTATTAGTTTTTTCACTATATTCAGCATTTAAGCTCAAATAAAGATACTTTCTCATTAACAGGCAAAACATGACACAGGTCAGTATTTCAAGTGAAATTAGTCACATTAATGAATTTATATAAATGATGAGACTACTCTTTTAAATAACCCATCGCTTTCTGATCAGGATAACTCTTTTTGTAATTATTGAGTGTATTATCCCATCCATATTCAGGCCCGTTTTTACCAACAAATACCAATGAATCAGATTTCAGGTATCCCTGCATATACGCTATGATATCACCTCTGTTCCATGACTGTCTCTGTTCTTCAAGAAGTTTAAGGATAAGGGCTTTGTCATTCCTTTGAGCAAATACCTGTACTGTGACCGTAGAAAACAGAAGTACTATCCATAGTTTTTTCATACTTAAAAGTAAGAATATTAAATAATTAGCACCTCTCGTTTATTTGACATGTCCATAACATTAATAGGCGTACAAACCTTTAACTTCGGATTTTCGTAAATTATCTGTAAAAACACAACATGCGGGGACACTCATTCTCAAAATTTATCCCGAATGAACTTCCGAAAGGAGGTTTTGAAGAATTATTGAAGTTATTTCTGGAACTTCTGAATTATACTTCAGGAGATGCAAATGAAGCCATTTCCTGGATGAATGAGCTGGATAAGCAATACAAGCTCACCACCGATGAGTATGGGATGGGCGATTTTATAGAAGACCTTAAAAAAAAGGGTTATCTGGGAGATGATGATCAAAACCCCGGCGGTTTTAAAATAACGTCCAAAACAGAGCAGAGCATCAGGCAATCGGCGCTGGAAGAAATATTCGGCCAGCTGAAAAAATCAGGGAGAGGAGGGCATAATACCAATATCTCTGGCCTTGGTGAAGAAAAAAATGCCGACCGCAGGGAATATCAGTTTGGCGACAGCCTGGACCAGATCGATATGACCGCCTCTATTCATAATGCGCAGATCAATCATGGCATAGGCGATTTTTCTATGACAGAAAGAGATCTGGAGGTAGAAGAAAAGGATTATAAAACCATTACCTCCACGGTGCTGATGATCGATATCTCCCACTCCATGATCTTATATGGAGAAGACAGGATCACCCCGGCAAAAAAAGTGGCTATGGCGCTTGCTGAACTGATCAGGACCAAATACCCTAAAGATACGCTCGATATAGTGGTATTTGGGAATGATGCCTGGACTATCACGATAAAAGAGCTGCCCTATTTGCAGGTTGGGCCCTATCATACAAATACCTATGCGGGACTCGAGCTTGCGGTTGACCTGCTTCGGCGCCGGAAAACACATAATAAACAGATCTTTATGATCACCGATGGAAAACCAACCTGCTTAAAGGAAGGCAATAAATATTATAAGAACAGTATCGGGCTGGATCGCAAGGTGGTTAATAAGACCCTGAACATGGCTGCCCAATGTAAACGGCTGGGAATTCCGATAACCACCTTTATGATCGCCAGAGATCCTTACTTACAACAGTTTGTGAGACAGTTCACAGAGATCAACGGGGGCAGGGCATTTTACAGCTCATTGAAAGGATTGGGGGAATATATTTTTGAAGATTATATTAAAAACAGAAGAAGAACAGTTAGATAGAATTTCGATATATGGATATGCTGCATATAAAAACACTTAAGGAACTCAGGGATTCGGGATATGTTTCCCGCTCTGTTAAAGAAGAATTGCGTGAAAACCTGATCAGGGAACTGAAAAACAAAAATACCGTCATGGAAGGGATCATCGGTTACGAAGACACCGTCATACCCGATCTGCAGACAGCTATTTTATCGCGGCATAATATTTTGCTTTTAGGTTTACGCGGACAGGCAAAAACACGTATTGCACGTTTGATGATCAATTTACTGGATGAATATGTTCCCTATATTGAAGGTTCAGAATTATTTGAAGATCCTTTAGATCCTATTTCCTGGTTCGGACATCATATCCTGGCGATAAAAGGAGATGATACGCCTGTTGCCTGGCTGCACCGCTCAGATCGCTATACTGAGAAACTGGCAACCCCCGATGTAACCGTAGCCGACCTGATCGGGGATGTTGACCCGATCAAGGCTGCTACCTTAAAATTAACCTATGCAGACGAGAGGGTTATTCATTTTGGATTGATCCCGCGTGCACACAGGGGGATTTTTGTGATCAATGAGCTACCTGATCTTCAGGCCCGTATCCAGGTTGCACTTTTCAATATCCTTCAGGAAAAGGATATACAGATCAGGGGATTTAAACTGCGCCTGCCACTGGATATTCAGTTTGTTTTTACCGCGAACCCCGAGGATTATACCAACCGCGGAGCAATTGTTACTCCTCTTAAAGACCGTATTGAAAGCCAGATCTTAACCCATTATCCGCGAAGTGTAGAAATATCAAGAAAAATAACCCAGCAGGAAGCAAGGATAAGCGCATCGCAGCGTTCAGCTGTTGAAGCCGACGGACTGGTGAAGGACCTGGTTGAACAGATCGCTTTTGAAGCCCGCGATTCGGAATATATTGATAAAAAATCCGGAGTATCAGCCCGGCTTACGATCTCTGCCTATGAAAATCTGATCAGCAATGCCGAAAGACGGATGCTGTTAAACGGGGAAGAAAATACTTTTGTCCGTATTTCTGATTTTCTGGGTGTTATCCCGGCTATAACAGGAAAGATCGAGCTGGTGTACGAAGGAGAACTGGAGGGACCCACTAAGGTGGCGAACATTCTCCTTGGCAAAGCCATTAGAACGCTGATGATCACATATTTTCCTGATCCTGAAAAATTAAAAAAGGCTAAAGCAGTTAATCCTTATACCGAAATAATCAACTGGTTCGCTGCAGGGCATACTATCAGCCTGGTGGATGAACTCTCACTGGAAGAATATAAATACGCCCTGGAATCAGTGCCCGGATTAAAAGCTGTAATAAAACAGTTTCATCCGCATCTCAGTAAAAACCAGCATATTCTCTTAATGGAATTTTTACTGCACGGACTTTCAGAATTCTCTTTAATCAACAAATCATTCCTGGATAAGGGATTCGGCTTTGCCGATATGTTCAACAGCCTTTTTAGTACTGAGTTTGAAGACGATGAAGATGAGGATTACAATGAGGACAAAGGCAGGTATTAAATGATTATCAGGGTTATGACCGCCCAGCCAAACAACTGTCAATAACAATTAACAAAAACATGGGTAATCGAATTTTAGGATTAATACTGATCAGTATTATTCTGATTATTATTGATATATATATTTACAGGGCTGTACGCTCAGTTAGCGGGAAATGGAAGAATAATAAGGCTCTTACTTTCACCTATATCTGGTGGGCTTATTCATTCATCCTGATCGCAGGAGTTTTTGTCAGTATCTTTTTCAATATCAAATTCCTCCTCCGCTCGGTCATCCTGGTTGTGTTCTTTCTGACCTTTGTATCTAAAATATTTATTTTACCCTTTCTCATTGCAGATGACCTGCGAAGGAGCATGATCTGGATAAAAAGAAAACTGAAAGGCAACAGAGGCGGGTCGGATCTTAATCATCCAAAATCTCATGAAGCAATCCCACGTTCGGAGTTCCTGATCAGAGCCGGAACACTGGTGGCAGCCCTCCCCTTAGCTTCATTAACCTATGGGGTAGTATCCAGTGCTTATGATTACCGGGTAAAAAGGAAAACCCTGTATCTTCCAAACCTTCCCAAAGCATTTGAGGGAATTAAGCTGGGACAGGTATCTGATATCCACTCAGGAAGTTTTTATGACCGAAAAGCCGTTATCGGAGGTGTTGAGATGCTATTGAAGGAAAAACCTGATCTGATCTTTTTCACCGGAGACCTTGTGAACAACGTAGCCTCCGAAATGAAAGATTATCAGGATATTTTCTCAAAAGTAAAGGCCCCCCTTGGAGTGTTCTCCATTCTTGGAAATCATGATTACGGGGATTATTATTTTGGGCCGGAGGCATCGGCCGCTAAAACCAGGAACCTGGCTGATGTAAAGCAGACGCATAAGAACATGGGCTGGGATCTGCTGCTTAATGAAAATCGCAGGTTAAAGGTAGATGGAGAGGAAATCGCCATTCTGGGTATCGAAAACTGGGGAGCCGGCCGTTTTGCAAAATACGGACGCATGGATCTGGCGGTGAAAGATACTGCTGATGTTCCTGTTAAGCTTTTACTTTCGCATGACCCTTCACATTGGCGGGCACAAATTCTTCCGGACTATCCGCAGATCGATGCCATGTTCAGCGGCCATACCCATGGAATGCAGTTCGGACTTCAAACCGAAAAATTTCAGTGGAGTCCGGCACAATACGTTTACAAAGAGTGGGCCGGGCATTATACGGAAGGGGCACAGCAATTATATGTCAATGTAGGATACGGATTTTTAGGATATCCCGGCCGGGTTGGAATATTACCTGAAATTACGATATTTGAGTTACGCCGGGCAAATTCCTGAACTGTTCCCGGGTTCAACTATGAACAAATACCTGAGGCAAATTCTTGACCTGCTTTTATTCAGCAATATCTTTATTGCATTATGCTCAGTAGCCCAGGGCCTGGTAACTTACCAGTTATTAGGAGTTGAGCCGGATAAATACGTATTGGGGCTGCTTTTCTGCGCAACTTTAGCGCTCTATAATTTCAGCATACTCCTATCAAAGCCTAAAAAACCTGAGAGATCAGTTTTCCGGAGGGTAAGATGGATATTTTCACATTACCGCCTGATGATCACACTCACGATCATTGCAGTCGTTTCTATACTTCCATTAAGCTTTTTCCTGAATACCTCATCAAAGATCCTTCTCATAGCCCTTGCTTTGATCTCAGTAGCTTACAGCCTGCCTATATTTACAATTCATGATAAACGATTCGGATTGCGCAATATTCCGGGTGTTAAATTATTTCTGATCGCCACGGTTTGGGCATTGAGCTGTGTACTGCTTCCCATACTTGAAATGGAAAGCAATAATGAAATCAGCATCACACTAAACGACACTATATTGCTGATAGCCAAGCGTTTTCTCTTTATTGCGGCGATTACGGTACCTTTTGACATTCGAGACCTGTTTCAGGACAAAAGCAATGAATTGAAAACCATCCCGGTTTTACTTGGAGAAAAAACAGCCCTGCTGATCTGTCAGGGGCTATTGTTGGCTTATCTCATATTATTATTTCTGTTTACAGATCAGTTTAACAGTAATTTTTTCGCATTGACTCTGACCATTCTCTTATCAGGATGGCTTATTTTCAGATCAAAATGGGAGAAAAATGAATATTATTACTTCTTATATCTGGATGGTACAATGATCCTGCAGTTTGTTATGCTGCTCTTATTCAGTTCTATACCGGCATGAATGACATCAATATTTTATCTATAAATGTACTCGGCAAAGCGGAACTTTTAGTTTCAGACCATCAATCTGCCCGGTCAGCCTACCGCAAACTGCCGATAGAGACTGATAGTATCGAATTGGGCATGACCTGCTTTGCCGGAGATATGGTGCAGGACACCAAACATCACGGGGGAAATGACAAAGCAATTTGCTGTTATAATACAGATCATTTTAAAAAATGGAAAGATGAGCTAGGCATTGATCTGCGGCCCGGAGCTTTTGGAGAGAACTTAAGCCTTGAGGGTGAAAATGCAGAGGAGCAGCATGTCTATATTGGCGATCGCTATCGTTTAGGCGATGCGGAAGTGGAAGTTTCAGAACCGCGGGGACCGTGTTATATGATCGGTATCAGGCATAATTATAAAAAATTTCCGATGCATCTTCAGGAAAGCGGACTTACCGGATATTACCTGAGAACCATCAGGCCGGGTTTGGTCAGGAAAACTGATAAACTGATCCACCTGAGCAGCCATCCCGAAAAAATTTCAGTTATGAATGTCAATCATGTACGCTATCATGATCCTGAAAATAAAGAATGGCTTCTCCGTTTGCTGAACCTCAGGGAGCTTACTTCCGAATGGCGAGAGCGCTTTGAAAAGATGCTGAACAAATTATAGCTCATACTGGTATCTTCTTTGTATATATATTTCAAAAATATCCTTATGAAACTTTATGCAATTTTGTTTTCATCACTGCTATTGATCCTCTCCTGTAAACCCAGGACCGCTGAAACCATTGAACAGCAGATCAGAGCTGAAAATTTTGAGCTGAAAAAAGAAAATGATAGCTTAAAGTCACTTATTGCAAAATCTTCGCGAACCTTTGAAGGTGATACTATTCAAAAACTACCTCAAATGCCGGCAGAGAACAGCTACCCGGCTTTTTCCGGAAGACATGCCCTTACTCTGCAATGGATAAGCTGGCAAAAACCGGGGTCAGTTATGATCACTGCAATTGATGATACCTGGTATTCTATTCAGGGCAGTCAGACAGATGAAAATGGAAATTACCTGAAAATAAATGGAAAGATCAGACCATTAAATAACAGGGAACTTGAGTTTGATGGTAAAATTGAGAGCCTGGTAGAAAGTATAAATAATGGAGAGCCTTGCATCAGGTCGGGGAAAAAACTGTTTAAGGCCACAGGAACCCGTAAATACTGGCGCCTGCAGGATATGATCAATTGCGAGGGAGGAATGTTAACCGATTATATCGATATCTACTTTTAATATCGTTCCTCTGCAAAATATACCCGCTAAGCAGCTGTTCTTCATCCGAAAATCGGGTCCGCTATTCTATCACGAACTTATAACCAACACCCCTTACCGTTTGCATAAAGTGAGGCCTGTCTGGATTGCTTTCTATTTTTTTACGAAGCCTGACAATATGCATATCGAGGGTTCGTGTATTCACATCAGAATTATAACCCCATACTACCATCATTAATTCATCCCGGTTAATAACGGTATTGGCGTTCTTTAAAAAATATAAGAGGATCCTGTTTTCCAGGATGGTCAGTTCTATCTTTTTCCCGTCGCGCAACAGCGAATGTGTATTCGGGTGATGTTCCATATTGCCGAATTTATATACCTCTGACTTTTCACTATTGATCACAAATTTTACTTTATTATCAATCAAAGCCACAAGTACATCCATATTGAATGGCTTGGTCACATAATCGGAGACTCCGAAATTATAGGCATCAATTTTATCAATATCCTGGGCCTTGGCAGTCATCATGATGATCAGTTTGTCGAAACCCAGTTTACGAACATTCTGGCAGACGTCTGATCCCTGTTTGCTGGGGAGCATCCAGTCAAGCAGTACAATATCAGGCTGCTCGTTCATGATCAGTTCCTCGGCAATCTGTCCGTCAGCAGCTTCAACAACTTTGTACCCTTCAGTTTGCAGACGATGTACAACTAAAAACCGAAGGTTTTCATCATCCTCAACAACTGCAACTTTTATTTCTTTTTGCATAATTATAATTCGTAAGGCAATTCAATTTTAAACTCAGACCCCTTTCCTTCCACACTGTTTACTGTAATTGTTCCGTTCATAAATTTAACCAGTTCTTTACAGAATGCCAAACCTAATCCCACACTGCCCTGCTGATTGTACTGATTTTGCACCCTGAAAAACTTTTTAAAGATATTATTTATATCCTTTGCTGGAATTCCGATTCCCTGATCCTTAAAGCTGAATACAATGTGCTTTCTGACCCTTTTTATGGTGATCTTTAGAATTTTCTTTTCCGGATTAGAGTATTTATAAGCATTATCGATCAAATTCTGAAAGATACTGCCGAGCAGGACCGGGTCTGTTTTAAAATATTCTATCTCCTGAATATGGCAACTAATATCAAACCCCGGGTACTTTAACTGATAACCATCGATCATATTCTGACAGAACACCTCCATATTAATATTCTCAGGCTTGACTTTGATCGCTTTATTCTCTATCTGGGTAAAGGAGAGTAATTTATTCATCAGGTCATTCAACTTATCAGCTTCTTCATCCAGGATCTTGCCATAATGCAGCCTTTCTGGATCTGAAAGCTTTGAGGCACTCCTGATATTATTCCCGGCTATTTTAATAACACTTACAGGAGTTTTAAATTCATGCGTCAGATTATTAATAAAATCATACTGGAGTTTAAAAAGTTTATTGTTAATGTTCAGGTTACGGTATATTAAATACCCTATCAGCAGCAGCACAGCATAGGTGATGAACAATGCTCCTGCAATGGGCATGAACCTTGTATTTATCTCCTTTCTTAAAAAACTTTTACCGGAACTGAAGTATAATTTATAATCAGAAAAGGGGCCTGATAAAGGCAGGTCATTACTGATCAGTTCAGGATCATTCTCAAGTGATTCATAAACCAGGGGTTTAATACTAATATGCTGATATAATTCAGGATTGGTATTCTTTATATTCAGCTTAAGCGGATTGAGATAAAAGGTGAGCATATCCAGTTCATAAACCGGTGATAATGGCTGTTCTTTGGTCATCAGGTCCCGATATATTTTCAATTCTTCCCTTCTTGGAATATTCATGTAGGTGATCCGGTTGGACATAATGCTGTAAAAAACATTAAACCGGTCATCATCACTCAAAGCCCGGGTGGTATCAGCTGATTCAATATAGCCGCTGAACTTGATCGCCATTTTATTGAATTCGTCACCGGTCCGCAAAGAAAATATATTATTTGCGCGGTCATTTTTAAATAAAACAATAGAATCCCGGTGAATGTCCCTCCTGAACTGGTACACTGTTTTCGGGCCCAATGAAAAATTATTCACCCTGATCCCATCCGGAATTTTATGATTGCTTATACCGGCATCATAAAACACGACCCGTTCTACGAAGTGAAATTTCCGGAATATGGTATCGATATATTTTGCAGCCTGCGCTGAATCCAGATACCCCTGGTAAAAGGATATTTCGGGTATTTTATTCTGGAAAAAATTATTATATGGCTTAACTGTCGCTTCAAGAACCTCTATTTTTCGGGAGGCAAATTCATTTTCAACATATTTGGAAGTCAGGTTATAGGCAAGGTAGAATGCCCCTCCCATAGATGCTGTAATTAATATCAGAAAAATAATAACAAGTGTGAAATTTTTGCGGTAGGTATGCTGATATTCTTTCATCCCCTTACTGCCTGCTCAGGTTTTTGTCAAAAAATATTTCAAGTTCCCGGTAAAATTCAAGCTTATTTTCAGTGTTTCTGAAAAAATGGCCTTCCCCTTCCTTAAAGATATAGGTTACCGGAACATTCCTCTTTTTTAATTCTTTGACAAACTGATTGGTCTCATTCATATTCACACGGGGATCCCTTGCCCCCTGTGCGATTAAGACAGGTACTTTGATCTTATCCGTATGAAATACCGGGGATGCGGATCTGAAATAATCCGCGTCTGTTTCAGGGTTGCCCACTGTTTCATAATACATCTGCAGATAAGGCCTGTAATAGGGTGGAATGTCTTTAAGGTAGGTAAACAAGTTTGTAAACCCCGAATAGGATGCCCCGCACCGGTAAAGGTCTGGTCTCGAGTAAAGTCCATGAAGTGCTGAAAACCCACCAAAACTGGATCCATAGATCGCAATACGTGAAGGATCTGCTATTTTTTTTGAGATCAGCCAGCGTACACCATCTGTAATATCGTCCTGCATTTTACCGCCCCACTCTTTAAATCCGGCGATCCAAAACTCCTTACCATAACCTTTCGAACCTCTGAAATTTACCTGAAATACAGCATAACCTCTGTTTGCCAGAAACTGCACTTCAGAATTATAACCCCAGCTATTCCGTGCATCCGGCCCGCCATGCGGCATGACCACAACGGGCAGATTCTTTGCATCCTTACCTTTAGGGAGCGTTAAATATCCATTAACGGTCAGCTTATCCCTGGTCTTAAAATTAACGGGTTTCATCTCGGCCATATCTTCCACATTCAGGGTAGGGTTAACATCACTTAATTTAACCAGTTTATTATCATCAAGGGTATAGAGGTAAAATGAACCAGGGTTCCGGTCAGTATAGGTCCGGATAATAAATTTATTTTCAGCAGTATCAGAACTGGTAACTTTGATCTCAGCATTAGGAAGCAGTTTTTCCAATTGCCTGAACATTGCCCTGACCGTATCATCCAGATAATGACGTTCTTTCTTCCAGGTTTCATAACCCGCATAGATAAGCTTCCCTCTGCTAACCGAAAAGATCGCTTCCGAAACATCCACTTCCGGATTGCTGTAAATGGTACGATGTTCTTTTCCCGTAACACAATCCAGCTCTACCAAAGCCATTTTATCGCGGTTCTGGTTAGATAAGGCATAAATGCAGCTGTTATCAGAACTAAATGCAATTGGTGATATACTGGATTTAAAATTATTGGTTAATACCGTACGAAAATTCAGAGCTTCAGAATCACGGTATAATAAGGTCTCATTAACACCATCGCTGGCCACTGCCATACGTAATTTCCCTGCAGGATCAGAATACCATTTGGTGATATTGCCTGGATTTTTCAATAATAAAGACAATTTTCCTGTCTGAATATTTAACCGATAAGCGTCAAAAACGGTAGAATCACGTTTATTGAGGGCAAGCAGCACCTCATCATCTTTTACCGGAGCTGAGGTGATCAGCCTGATCTTTGTATTTTCATATGACACCAGCTCCCTTTTATTTGTACCATCAATTTTTACCGCAGAAAGACTTGGATCCTCATCGTCAGAGCCATTTTTCAGGTACATGATCTGATTATTGCTGACCCAGAAATAGTTGGAAATACTGCGGTTACTGTCACAGGTAAGCTGGAGGGTATTTTTCCCATCCCAGGTTTCCACATAAATATGGATACGATTGTTGTCAGGCTTCAGGTAGGATATAAATTTACCATCAGGTGAGACCAAAAATGATGTTTTGATAGGAACACTGAAAAAATCTTCTACAGGTATGCGATCAACCGTTCTATCCATTGAGCAGGACAGGAAGGACAATAAAACAAAACAGAAAAAATATCTTTTAAATACCTGCATTATCCAAAAAGATTAAATTCATATTTCCGCAAAAATGTAAAAAACACCCCCAATGCAAAAAATTGCATATAAATATTACATCAATAAAAATAAATCAGAGACTATTATGAAAACTAATGAGTCAAGGTAATAAATTCATTCAGAAATCATAAAAAGCAATCGTAACAATTAAACTACAAGTACAATTTGCGCCTGCATTGTTGCTTAATAAGCCGAACTTTATAAAAAGCCTTTAGAATATTTTTAATTGCACTTTCGTTAAATATGGAAGCGGGCAGCTGATCTATAATTAAATTTTATGAAAAAAATTATTCTTCTGTTCATTATCACAATGGCC
This sequence comes from Pedobacter sp., assembly GCA_036677005.1. GTDB lineage: Bacteria > Bacteroidota > Bacteroidia > Sphingobacteriales > Sphingobacteriaceae > Daejeonella. The sequence continues at coordinate 22,471 of JAKFBV010000101.1, read as the reverse complement.
TCTGCCGGACTTAAGGCCCAGCTGAGTACAGAAGAAGCTCTGGCAGTACAGTATTTTCAGTCCGGAGAGTTTGATAAAGCAGCGATTCTTTATGAAAAATTATTCAACAAAACCAAAAATGTAAATTATTACGATCCATACTTTACTTGTTTGCTTCGGCTTAAACAATTTGAGGAGGCCGAAAAACTGGCGCGGGCGATGCTAAAAAGAACCCCTGATAATTTCAGCTATTCAGTTGATATCGGGCGCATCTATCAGGAGCGGGGTGAACAGGAGAGAGCAACAGATTGGTATAATACCCTGATCAAAAATATGCCGGCAAATGAGTTTGCCATTAAAGAGCTTGCCATTACCTTTTACAGGGCCGAAGCCTACGATTTTTCAATCAAGACCCTGCTAACAGGAAGGAAGCTGATCAAAAATGAAAGCGCATTCACTTATGACCTGCTTAGTCTTTACCGGTACCGGAAAGACAAGCCTATGCTCATTCAGGAATATATTGTACTTCTGGGTGCAAATCCTGAAGCCTTATCTCAGGCACAAAATGTCCTGAGCAATATTCTTGAGAATAAAGATGATTACGATCTCCTTAAAACCACCATTCTGCGCCGCCTGCAAAAGGAACCCCAGAATATTGTCCTCACCGAGTTTCTAACCTGGCAATATATTCAGCAAAAAGATTTCGATATGGCTTTAAGGCAAACCCTGGCCCTCGACCGCAGGCTCAGGGAGGATGGCAACAGGGTATTTGAATTATCCAGGTTACTATTATCCAATGAGGCATTTGATCAGGCCATTGAAGCGCTGAATTACCTTGTCTCAAAAGGTGCTGAAGGCCGGTTTTATATTCCGGCAAAAATTGATCTGCTCAATACAAAAACCAGGCAGCTCACTGCCGTAAAATTCAGTAAAACTGATCTCCTGGCCCTGGAAAATGATTATCAATCGCTATTGAATGAGTTTGGACGGAGTTCGGGTACCGTATTCGCTATCAGGCAGCTTGCCAACCTTCAGGCATTTTTCCTTCAGAAACCGGAAGATGCTGCAAAACAACTTCAAAAACTGCTGGAATTATCAGGCGTACCGGCTAATATTACCGGACAAAGCAAATTAGAGCTTGGTGATATTTATATTCTCACTGGTGAGGTTTGGGAAGCCGCTCTTTTATACGGACAGGTTGAAAAACAATTTGCAAATGATCCCCTTGGGCAGGAAGCCAAATATAAAAATGCCAGGTTATCCTATTACCAGGGCGATTTTGTCTGGTCAAAGGCTCAACTGGATGTATTAAAAAGTTCAACCTCACAGTTAATCGCAAATGATGCGCTTAATTTAAGCCTGCTGATCTCTGATAACCTGCAAAATGAAAATGATACTGCTGCCCTCAAAAAATTTACGGAGGCTGATCTGCGGATCTTTAAAAACCAGCCTGAAAGAGCCCTGGCGATTCTAGACAGCCTCAATATTCTTTACCCCGGAAATTCTCTTGCTGATGATATATTAATGGCCAAATCCAGGATATTCATTAAAAACAATGACCTTAACCAGGCTCTGGTCCAGCTTCAGGAAATAATTGATCGTTACAGTACTGATCTTTGGGGCGATGATGCAATCTTTATCCTGGCCGATATCTACGAAACCAGGCTAAACCAGCCCGGAAAAGCCCTTGAGCTTTATCAAAAGATCATCACTGAGTACCCCGGCAGTTTGTATGTAATTGAGGCGAGAAAACGGTTTAGGCATCTTCGGGGTGATAAGCTTGGGTAGATTGTTATGGGTGTTGTGGGTTATACCTGCGAAGGTATCAGGTACTAAACCCTGCTTAATGAACATGGCATTGTTACCGGGCATGATTGAATACCAGTCTCTCTGATATTCAGGATAAACCGTCAATCTGGCTAAGCGAAAAACAATCTGATCGATAAGTGAAGGCAGAACAAAACACTATTTCCTATCTCCTGGTACCTGTTTCCTGATGCCTATTTCCTATATTCGCATATGATCTTATATAATGTCACCATTATTCTGGAGGAGGATATCCATGATGATTGGTTGGTCTGGATGAGGAGAACACATATCGCAGAGGTGATGGATACCGGCTGTTTTGCTTCCAGCCGGATCCTGAAAGTTCTGGACTCCCCGAACGAAGGTATCACCTATTGTATTCAGTATGTAGCCGATTCAATGGAAAAATACATGGAGTATAAGCAGACCTATTCGGCCCGGCTTCAGGCCGATATTCCGGACCAATTCATGAATAAATTTGTCTCATTTCGTACAGTTATGGAATTTATAAGCAACAATGAACTTTATTGAAACCAAAATTAAAGATCTTTTTATCATAGAACCAAAGATCTGGAAAGACGATCGCGGCTACTTCTATGAAAGTTATAATAAAGGATCCTTTGAGGATGCCGGGATCTATACCGATTTTGTTCAGGACAATCAGTCACTTTCACAAAAGGGAACTTTACGGGGATTGCACGCCCAGGCCGGGCCTCATGCTCAGGGAAAGCTGGTACGTGTGATCCGGGGTAAGGTAACTGATATTGCTGTTGATATCCGGAAAGGCTCAAAAACCTATGGAGATCATTTCGCCATTGAATTAAGCGGTGAGAATCACCGAATGCTCTGGGTACCTCCCGGCTTTCTGCATGGGTTTGTAACCCTGGAGGATGATACTATATTTACCTACAAAGTGAGCAGGCTTTATAATAAAGCTTCAGAATTTGGAGTGCTGTGGAATGATCCTGACCTGAAAATAAACTGGGGAATTGAGCCGGATGAAGTGATCTTATCAGAAAAAGACAGGGTCTTACCCCGCTTCAAAGACCTATCCAGCCCTTTTTAATTCTTTCCGCATAAAAAAGCCGGATTTTCCCTCCGGCTTTCAAGCAGTTCAATAATTTTCCTATTTGATCAGATTATATAGTTCATCAAGCTTAGGTGATAATACGATCTCAATACGCCTGTTACGGCTTCTGATATCAGCACCTGATCCTGCCTCGATCGGCTGATATTCCCCTTTTCCGGTAGCGGTTATTCTGCTGTTCTCTATTTTTTCTGTTTCGGTTAAAAACCTCACCACCGAGGTTGCACGCAAGACACTCAAATCCCAGTTATCCTTGATCTGCCCCAGATTTACAACCCGCTGATTATCGGTATGCCCTTCAACAGAGATATTAATTTCAGGCTGAGTTTTTAATACTTTGGCAAGCTCCTGTAAGGCAAGTTTGCCTTTTTCATCAATAACAATGCTGCCGCTGCTAAATAATAACTTATCGGTTAATGAAACATACACCTTCCCGTTCCGGATATCCACACTTAAACCGCTTTCCTGAAAACCGAGCAATGCTTTCTGAAGCTTATTCTTCAGGGCATTGGTAGCTTCGTCTCTTTTTCTTAAAATAGCTTCAACTTCTTTTAAGCGTGCTTCTCGTTTTTGCAGATCGGCAGCCAGTTTATTGATCTCTGAGGAGGTGTTGGAGCGCAATGAGGTATAACTATCATCAAGCGCTTTTAATTTTACCTGCAGATCAGAGAGCTGTGCCTGAAGGGCGGAAGTATCTGATTTTAATCGCGCGATTTCTTCTTCAAGCGATACGATCTTCATTTTTGCACCCTCCCAGCCAAGGGAAAGCGAATCTTTCTGAGCTAATAAGGTATTGTATTTTTTGGGTGATAAAACAACACAGGAAGTGATTAAACTTAGAAACAATAGGGTAAGGACAGGAAAACATAATTTTTTCATAGTTTGATTTTATTTTCATGAAAGGGCATTCCTCAAAAATGCCATAAATGGGTACAATTTCGCAAATCCATTAACTACTTCCTCCATGGCCTTTGAACCGGATAAAGTCGTCCTGCTGAGCGGATGGCTAAATGTAAAACTTTTAAGTTTTAAATATTCAATTTCGGGGTGATCCAAAGCATACCCTTTAGGAACGGTTTTTAATTTATGTTCCGTATCGGGACTTCCGAAATATTTTTTAAAAGAAGAATTCTCAATTATTCCGCGAAATTCAGCAGCATTATAATCAATTTCCTGCCGGATAGCTTTCAGCAGATCTCCTTCAGGCATCCAGCATCCTCCTGCAAGAAATGATCCATCCGGGTGTATGTGAATATAATATCCCGGACCATTAAAGTTCTTACCCTGATGAGAGATCCCTGCACCGAAATTATTCTTATAAGGTGTCTTATCCTTGCTGAAGCGAACATCCCTGTATATTCTCGTCACGCAATGCTTAGGATCAAGTCCGGGAGGAATGGTATTATCAATTTTAGAAAGCGCCTGTACTACTCCGCCGGTAAATTCAAGCACATTGCTCCTCGCTTCATCATGTATTAACTTATTGGCAAGAAACCACTCACGGTCATTATTCGCAGCCAGATCACTTAAAAAATCAAAAGTTGCGGATTTTATCATCAGTATCGTATTCAGGGTAATACTTTATTTTAGGAGTTAAGAGGTGTAACAAAAACACCTTGGAATAACGGTAATTTAAGGGTGTAAGCAAAAGGATGGAAACCAGAATACTTGATATATATAACCAGGGTGATTTGTCATTCCCTGTTATTAAATAGGTTAATAAACCTATAACCAGCATTTCCCCAACAACAAAAACATAGCTGACATACATGGCACCATAGAAATATCCCGGTTCTATTTCGAAACGCATTCCGCAATGAGAGCAGTTCTCATTCGTCTTTTGAAGATTGAAACCGTAAAGTGATCCGGAAAATATTTTGCCCCTTCTGCATTTAGGACATTGAGCCTTAACTATTGCAGCAAGTTTAGATGTTTTTGCCATGGAGGGTTAAATAAAAAATTCAGAACAGGATGCCAAACCGATCAGGTACTGACCTAATTTAAATTTATCTTCCCGTCTTTGATATCCATGTTAACGTTTTTGCGGCGGTATTTCTTATACCAGAGAAATCCTACACCGGCGATGGCGAGGTAAGGTGCCGCTAAAAGATAGAGTATCCCGCGATTAAGCCCCTTACCTTCGGTATTGCCATTTTGAACAGAATTTTCGGCATTTAATGTACACATCGAACATTGTGCTGACACTTCAGATGAACTCAGGGTGGAAATTACCAGAATGAGACTAACAAGAATTATTTTAAAAGTTCTCATGCTGCAAAGATAAAGTAAATGAAACAATAAACATATTTATAAAATAATGATTCAGTAGATCATTGAGCCCTATTGTCCACACCGAAAATGAAATCTCAGTGTTTAAAAAGTATAATACGGCGATATCATCAGATAAACGATAACCCCGGTAAGAGTAACATATAACCAGATCGGGTAGGTCCAGCGTACTATTTTTTTATGCTGTTCTACCTTCATTTGCAGGCCCTTCTGAAAACTGAATAACACTAAGGGCAATACGACCGCAGCCAGTATAATATGAGTGATCAGGATCAGATAATAAACCGTCCTGATGGCGCCTTCGCCCCCATAAGTTGTCTTTATACCTGTTGCATGGAAAATGATGTATGATACCAGGAAAAGTGAGGAAAGAATAAAAGTTAGAATATTCAGCTTTTTATGGGTTGCGATATCCTTTCTTTTAATAAAATAAAGAGAAAGCAATAACAAGATACTGCAGGTCCCGTTGATGATCGCATTCAGACGCGGAAGAAAAAACACCCAGGATGGTATCAGGCTCTTATCGGGGAAGATATTGAGCACCTTACTTTGCAGAATGACCACAACAATCAATACGAAAATTGATACAGCCGTAATGAGTCTTGAAATAAATTTATTGTTCATATTCCTCTGTTTCAGAAAACCAGTGTGATCTCAGATCAGCGGTCCTTTACGTTTCTTAATTCCTCGGTAATCAATACCTTGATCTCATCAATAAGCAAATTGATTTCCTCATTCCCCCTGCTTGAATCATAGTAGCCTCTGATTCGTTTTTGCGGGTCCAGGAGGATCAGCATCGGACTATGAATAATATTAAGGGTTTGGGCCGTATCAGGTATGGCATCTACCAGAAAATCATTTTTTGCTAATGAATAAATGAGTTCTTTATTACCGCACAGGAAATCCCACTTTTTATTTTCAGTTACAAAGGGTTTACTATATTCAGATAGTAGGGCCGGCCTGTCATGATCAGGATCAACACTTATAGAAATGAAGCGCATCAAACGATTGTTATTATATATTTTAGCCACCCTTGCCATTTGTTTATTCATGTCAAGGCAGAATGCAGGACAGCGGGTGTAAAAGAAATTGACCACTGTGATCTGATTGCTGTCGGCCGGGAATTTCACTGTATCAGCATTCTGATTAAGAAGCTTAAAATCACGGATGACATGATACAGGGTATCAGGAATTTGTTTCCCGCGTTTGGTGTGGAATGTTGCTGCTACCTGCCTGGCTCCATATACTGGAAGTGGCCTGTACCGGTTCTGTCCCTTTTCCTTTAACAAGTAATATAAAGTTCCAGGTAATGCCAGTAAGATCAGCAGCACCAGAATTTTTTTTACAGGAAAAGAGGGTAAACTCATTAATTCATATGAAGATACAGGTAGGAACCTTCAGTAAGCATTAAAATTATGAAATAAACAATGAAAATTAAAGAAACGGTAATGCCGGTCTTTAATGCGAATTTCTCAAACTTCAGGTGCATAAAATAGGCAACTATATAAAAGGCTTTAACCAGAGTAAGCGAAATATAGGCAATATTGCCAATACCATGTCCTATAATTCCTTTAGGGATCAGGTACAGTGCCATGAAAAACTCAATAGCTGTTATACCCAGTAAATAAAAGAAGACCTGCCAGATCTTTTTCTTGGTCATTCCTTCATGCTCTGTAGCATGTTCATCATGTGTGTGTTCTGCTGACATTATTTATCGATTATCAGGATTTTAAACTAAATAGAAGAATGTAAATACGAATACCCATACAAGGTCAACAAAGTGCCAGTAAAGCCCAACCTTTTCCACCATCAGATAACTTCCGCTTTTCTGGAAAACATTCCCAACTACCATCAGGGTTATTATGATATTTATTATTACTCCGGTAAATACGTGAAATCCGTGAAATCCGGTGATAGTAAAGAAGAGGTTTGAAAATTGCAAAGCTCCAACTGTATCAAGGCCGGTATAAGAGGCGGGGAAGCTTCCCCACCAGTATCCTTCATGGTGCAGATGCGACCATTCCAATGCCTGACAGCCCAGGAACATAAGTCCGCCAATAATGGTACCGATCATCCACCAGACAACTTCTTTCTTTGAATTACGGTGTCCGGCTTCAACAGCAAGCACCATAGTTACTGAACTCATGATCAGGATAAAGGTCATAAGGCCAACGAAAACTAAGGGATAGCCATGATCGGCAATGCCAGGGATAGACTGAAATACTACATCAGGGTCAGGCCAGCTAATCTTGCTGAAGCGCTGAGCTCCGTAATAGATCAGGAATGCCGAAAATGTAAATGCATCTGATAAGAGGAAAAACCACATCATCAGTTTTCCATATTCTACAGCAAAAGGCGACTTTCCGCCGCTCCAGGCGTCAGTTTTTATTTCATCAAGTTTTGATACAGTAGTATTCATTTAAACGATAGTATATTGAGTTATTATTGATTCAAAAGTAAGAAAACATATAGATAAATCCATAGTATATCTATAAAATGCCAAAATATGGATGTGACCTCCAGACGAAATACATTCCGAACCTGAGGAATGTTCCTTATTTTACCTGCAAGGGCATATATTAACATAAATATTCCGGCCAGTATATGCAATAAATGCGCCCCTGTAAACACGTAAATAAATGACTGGGAGGCATTATAGTTCACAAAATATGCCCCCGAACTATATAAAACCACCCAGGCACTATACTGGCTGAAAAAGAATGCAATACCCAGCAAAATGGTTAATACGATATACAATTTCTGCTTATCAAACTGAAGTTTCTTAGCAGAAAGATAGGCCATATGCATGGTCAGACTGCTTACTATTATGATCAGTGTGCTGTACATAAATGCCTTAGGCAGTAATACCTTAATTCCGCGTTCAGCATTACCTTCTGTATAAACAATGAAGCCACTGGTTAATGCAGCGAACATCATAAAAGAGGCGATCACAAATAACCACATTAAAAACTTCTTTGCTTTTAAATTTTGCCTGTCCTCAACCTGTAAATTTTCCATATCTTATTTTGCAATAAAGTCAAATAAAAGTGTTAATTGCAGCACAGGCAGGTAAAAAAAAGAGGTGTACATCAGCTTTTTTGCGGATTTAACATCCCTGTTTTTATATAATTTAAGAGCCTGCCAGGCAAAATATATTCCTGCGGTTAAAGCCATCAATGAATATACAAATCCGCCAAATGCCTGGCCGGATGGTATTAAATATATTGTTGGCATCAAACTGACAGGGATCAGAATGATCGTTGATAAAAGGGTGATCAATGCACTGGTTTTGTCCTGCCGGGTGCTGGGCAATAAGCGAAAGCCGGCTCTTTTATAATCCTCATCAAGTACCCAGGCAATTGCCCAGAAATGGGGGAACTGCCATACAAATTGAATCAGGAAAAGGATGACCGGTATCCAGGAGATTTTGGGTTCATTAAAGGCCGCAAAATATCCGATCAGCGGAGGGAAGGCTCCTGGAAAAGCTCCGATAAAAACTGCAATAGGAGATTTTCTTTTCATCGGTGTATATACAAAAGCATACAAAAACAAGGAAAATACAGCAAGAACTCCGGTTGGGAAATTCAGTTTTACCAGTAACAATGTTCCTGATAATCCCATGATCAGACTAAGAACCAAAGCCTGCCCTGTTGTCATTTTCCCGGATGGAATAGGCCTGTCCATCGTACGCTTCATTAATTTATCCAGATCTTTTTCGATGATCTCATTAAACCCATTTGCTGCACCGGTAACCAGGAAACCACCAATAGTCAGAATCATCCAGTTAAACCAGTTAATATCCCCCTGCTGCCTGCTGCCCATCAGAAAACAGATTGAAGCTGAAAACACGACTGTAAGGGTTAGTCTTAACTTAATTAATTTATTAAAATCGGATATAAAATTCCTCACTATATTTTCTTATTCAATTACTCTTACACTGGTCTTCGGGGCTATATTTACAGCCGGCAGAACCGGGTGCCAAAAACCATAGTGGCCAATAAAATATGGCAGCCACTGCAAATTGGGCAAATCACAAAACTGACACGATTGCAGGATAATTTGCAAAAGTACACAGGAAATATATTTATACTGGTACAGGCCGGCTATATATCTCTGCTGAATCGGTACACATGATAATAAGCTGACAATGATTATCTAATTGACTATATCCAGTAGCAAAAGCAGAAAAAGAGCTAAAGAAGATAAAATTTATCGTAAGAAAACTCTTCTCAATTAAATATGTTCAGCTGCACTTCGTTCTGAGGCGTGCTCCTTATCCCATTCCTGCTGAATACGTTCAGCCTCGGGATTATCTTCAAAATCATGCTGAAGATTCGAACTCATCGTTTCGGAGAAAGGGGTAGTTTGAGGAATAAAGTCTTTATCATGCCCGGGCTTGCTATAATCATATGGCCAGCGATAAACTGTAGGAATTTCTCCGGGCCAGTTGCCATGGATATGTTTCATCGGTGCAGTCCATTCCAGTGTATTGGAATCCCATGGATTTTGTTCTGCCTTTTTTCCATAAAATATGGAATAGAAGAAATTCCAAAGGAAAGCCACCTGAGCAAGCGCTGAAATAATTGCAGCCCATGTGATGAAAATATTCACAGTTAACCATTCCTGCATAAACGCAAATTCAGTAAAAGCATAGTATCGGCGGGGAACACCATCAATACCCATAAAGTGCATCGGGAAGAATACCAGGTAAGCACCGATAAATGTTAACCAGAAGTGCAGATAACCCAATCGTTCATTCATCATTCGTCCGAACATTTTCGGGTACCAGTGGTAAACACCGCATAACATTCCGAATATCGCGGCACAACCCATTACAAGGTGGAAGTGGGCAACGACGAAATAGGTATCATGAAGATTAATATCCAAAGCGGCATTTCCTAAAAAGATACCGGTAAGACCACCGGAAATAAAGAAAGATACCAGGCCAATGGCAAATAACATGGCAGGTGTAAAGCGCAGGTTACCACGCCAGATAGTTGCCAGATAGTTAAAGGTCTTCACTGCCGAAGGAACCGCAATGATCAGGGTTGTGATCATGAATACGCCCCCAAGGAAAGGGTTCATACCGGTGACGAACATATGGTGTCCCCAAACAATGAACGAAAGGACGGTAATACCAATTAATGAATAAACCATGGCATGGTAGCCAAAAATAGGCTTCCTTGAGTTAGTTGCAATCACTTCGGAAGTGATACCTAATGCAGGCATAATTACGATATACACTTCAGGGTGTCCAAGAAACCAGAATAAATGCTGCCATAATACCGGGCTACCACCCTGATTAGGAAGGATCTGTCCGGCTACCACAATATCAGATAAGTAAAAACTGGTACCAAAACTACGGTCGAATATTAAAAGGACCACAGCAGAAACCAATACAGGAAAGGATAAAACACCCACAATAGCGGTTAAGAAAAACGCCCAGATAGTTAATGGCATTTTCCACATATCCATACCTTTGGTACGCATATTCAGGATAGTCGATATATAGTTCAGGGCACCGATCATTGATGAGGCGACGAAGCATACCATACTGATCAGCCATAGAGTCATACCCGTACCAGAACCACTGATCGCTTTAGGCAATGCAGATAATGGCGGATAAACAGTCCAGCCCGAACTGGCAGGTCCGCTCTCAACGAAAAAGGATCCCATCATTATACAGCAGGCAGTAAAGAATAACCAGTAGGAAAGCATATTCAGAAATGGCGATGCCATATCTCTTGCACCCAATTGTAAAGGTATAAGCAGGTTACTGAATGTTCCGCTAAGTCCGGCGGTCAAAACAAAGAATACCATCATGGTACCATGTATCGTTACAATAGCCAGATAAAAGTCTGGTTTGATCCTGCCGCCCTCAGCCCATTTTGGTCCAAGTAAGGTTTCCAGCAAAGGGAAACTTTTATCCGGCCAGGCTAACTGTAACCTGAACAGAACAGACAAAATCATAGCAATAACAGCCATAATGATACCTGTGATCAGGAATTGTTTAGCGATCATTTTATGATCCTGACTAAAGATATACTTAGTTAAAAATGTCTCTTTATGATGTCCGTGATCATGACCGTGATCGTCGTGCTGGTGAAGTACGGCTGTATTGTGTAATGCAGTGCTTGCCATAATTTATTTAATGATAGTATTTGTATTTAAAGCAATTTTGTTATTTCCTTCAGCAGTTTTCTGTTCAACAAGCTGAAGCTCCTTTTTAACATCGTCATTATAGTACAGAGGCTGTTTAGCGAGCCAGGTAGCATATTCAGCTTCACTTACTACAGTAAGCTTAGCCTGCATATTATAATGCCCTGCACCGCAGATCTTGGCACAAAGAAGTACATAATTATATTCAGGATTATTCCGTTTCTCTCTCATCTGTACAGTAGTAAGACGAGGGGTAAACTGAAACGATGTAGCCATTCCGGGAACCGCATTCATCTGAACCCTGAAATCAGGCAAATAAAAACTATGCAGTACATCCTTTGAATTTATGATCACACGTATCGGTTTATTCACTGGAATGACTATTTCACTAACCAGTTTATCATCCCAGCTTTTCTGATCTTTAAAATCAATTCCAAGATTATTTGTAGGGCTAGTCAGTTTATAATTACGTTTCCCAACCTCATTATCCGTTCCCGAATAACGAAGACTCCATTTGAATTGCTCCCCTGTGACTTCAATATTGATTGCCTTTTTCTGATCTTCGGGGGAAACATGAGTAATATTCCTCCAGGTAAAGAAACCCAACAATACCAGAATAGTTAATGCAATAGCCGGAACGATTGTCCAGATCCTTTCCAGTGAATTATTATGAGGATAGAAATAAGCTTTCTTGTTTTCAGAACCCCTGTATTTAAACGAAAATCCAAACAGGGCGATATGGGTCAGGATAAATACGATGGTGGTCAGTACCAGTGTAATATTGAACATGAAATCAATATCAAGCCCATGCTCAGATGCAGATTCATGCATACTCATTGGCCCCTGCACCGAATACGACCAGTAAACCCCGTAAAGGCCGATAATTAAAATTATTCCGAACAAAACACCCTGTATCCGCCTGCCATCAAACTTTGATTTAATGCCCTGCATTTCACGGCTAAGCTCATATACCTGTAAGATCTTTCCTATGATCGCTATAAAAATGCAAAGCAGGAAAAACATAAGCAGATAATAAGCACCTGTTTTGTATGCTTCAGAATAATCAGTAGCTGCTGCAACAGGCTGCATATATTTATAACGGGCTACCGTATCAACTGCTGTACTGATCAAAGGTAAAGCGGACGATGCCGGCACTGCTGCAGAAGCCTTTGCTGCTGTATCAATGGCGGCAGTTGTTGAACTGATTGTAGAATCCTGAACCTGCGCAAATGTATTAGCAGTTACAGTAATGGCGCAAATGACCAGCATTGCAGCTACAGTCCTGATATTGAAAATTTCTCTTAACCTCATTTTATTCGTACTATTTTCTTTTTGCTATTAAGAACTGTGTTTAAATTTGATGATGAATACTCTCCTGTAAGAAGGGATGATTAGTGGCAACTAATGACCGCTTGCTTAATTGATTAAGTGTCAGGAACGTAAATAATCCTGTAAACCCTATGGCAATTCCAATTTCAATGATACCGAAACCGCGATGAGATTCAACAGTTCCCGGCATGATCATCATATAATAATCCAGCCAGTGTCCGCATAACAGGACGATACAGACAACCATCAGTGTATTTACCTTACGTTTAGAATCCCTTGACATCAGTATAAGCAGGGGTGCCACAAAATTAATGATAATATTTACCCAGAACCATGGTAAGTACTCTGGCTCCCAGCGCTTGTAGAAATATACTGTTTCCTCGGGCATGTTAGCATAATAGATAAGCAGGAACTGAGAAAACCAGATATAGGTCCAGAATATGGAGAATGCAAAAATGAACTTACCAAGGTCATGCAAATGGTTCTCATTGATCCAAGATAAATAGCCCGCCTTTTTCAGGAAGATCACAATCAGGGTAATAACACATAAACCACTTACCCACATCGCTGCAAAATTATACCAGCCGAACATGGTTGAAAACCAATGCGCTTCTAAAGACATGATCGTATCAAAAGCCCATATCGGAGTGGTAAATCCAAAAATGATCAGGAAAACAGCCGACCACTTAATACTCTTATCATAAAATACAAGGCCTCCCTCCAATTCCTCGCGTTTGGAATATTTCGCAAATAGCCATGCGAAGAAACTGTAAGCCCCAAGAAAAACAGCCAGCCTGGTTAAAAAGAAAGGAACATTTAAAAAGCCCGCCTTTCCGGCGATCAGTTTATCGTAATTCGGACTGGCAGGGTCTGTTAAACCTTCTCCATTCCAGTGATGGTATAAATTATGTGTAAGCAAACCGGCGGCGCAAACAACAAACAGAATTAAGGATGCTATTGGAAGCACTCTTGACATCGCCTGAGGTATTCTTAACAAACCTGTTGCCCATCCTGCCTGCGCAACATATTGCAGAGCCAGAAAAAACAAACCGGTAGCACATACACAAGTGAAGTAATATGCCATTAATAGCAGGTTGGCATACGTGCGCTCCTGCTGTCCTGTAATAAAACCAAAAGCTATAGCAAGAATTCCAACCACTATTGCTATTAAGGTCCAGGTTTTTAATTTTCCCGAAAATGTGAATTGTTCAGTGAAATTATGAGTATGATTATGATTTCCCATCTGGTTTTAGCAATTGACTATTGTAATTTTTGTAATTCATGAACGTACATAACAATTTTCCACCGTTGCTCCGGGGATAATTGTGATTTGTGTGGCCCCATCAGGTTAACACCATAGGTAATGGTATGGTAAATTTTTCCATCGGTCAGATCCTTCATAGCACCCCCCCTTGAGGAGTTTCCTGCAGCATATGAGGGCGGAGCAGGAAATTTACCAAGATTAACGATCGAGCCATCGCCCTTTCCTTCCAGTCCATGGCAATGCGAACACATATTTAAATAGAGGGTTTTACCTTCTTCGAGGGTTGGGATACTAACCGGCAATGGATTAGTTAAAGATGCACCTGCGGCCTGGTAACCTTCCGGAGTATTCGGATAGGCTTCGGATTTATCAAATCCAACCGGTACGGTACCGGCAGGAGGAGTTTGTGCAGTTATACCGTCTTTAAAATTCTTATTTGCCTGATCCGGATTATAAGCAATCGGATCGTACATATTACGCGCAAATTCCAGGCCCGTACTTCTATTATTTGAACAGGAAGAAATAACTGAAGCGCTTGCAACAGTTAAGAAAACGATACAAATTATCAGGAGCTTATTCATAACTAACATATTTCCTTTCGTTGTGCTTAATTTCAACAGCACCGGCTTCTTTTAAAATGTTATCAATTTTATCAGGATATGGATTAGCTTTTGCATCAATAGCAATCACGAACCTATCATTGGTAGCGCGGAGATCCATTACTCTTGGGGCACGGCCGGGGGCCAGATGATTCACAAAAAAGTAAGTTCCAACCATACCGAATGCACAGAATAATACTGTTAATTCGAACATAATGGGTACGAAATCAGGAAAAGCAAAATGCGGCTTACCCCCGATGTCCATTGGCCAGTCATAAGCCATCATGTACCATATCATAGAAACAGCGGTGATCGTTCCGGTAAGGCCAAATCCGAAGGCTACCTTACCAAGGCGTGATCGCTTAACCCCTAATTTATCTTCAATACCGTGAATAGGCATCGGAGTATAAACATCGTAAACGCTTACGTTGTTCTCCTGCAGTTTGTCTATCCCATGCATCAGATCATCCGGATCTTCAAAATGACCTAAAATATATTTTATATTACTCATCTTTAAACTTTTTCGTATTCAGCAACTTTTGGGGAAATACTATCAAACTTTTCAAGAGATTCGAGGTAGTACTCGGCTTCTCCTTTGTCAACAGCATGCTCCGAGATCAGTTTCTTTTTCACCTGGTCGCTGGAACTCTTCAGCAATAATTTAACCTCCGCCATTGCAATTGCCGGTAATACCCTCAGGAATAACAGGAACAAGGTGAAGAACAAGCCTATTGATCCGATGAATATAGCGACATCAACCCAGCTTGGATAGAACATTACCCAGCTGGATGGAAGATAATCCCTGTGTAATGAGGTAACGATAATTACAAAACGCTCGAACCACATACCAATGTTAACTACAATAGATAAGATCCATGATGCAGCGATACTTGTACGTATCTTCTTGAACCAGAACAACTGAGGAGAGATCACATTACAGGTCATCATGATCCAGTAAGCCCACCAATATGGTCCGCTAACCCGGTTTAAAAAGGCATACTGCTCATATTCGGCCCCTGAGTACCAGGCAATGAATAACTCGGTCAAATAAGCAACACCCACAATAGAACCTGTCAGAATAATGATCTTATTCATTGATTCTATATGGAACATCGTAATGTAATTTTCAAAGTTCATTACTTTACGGGTGACCAGTAAAAGTGTCTGAACCATGGCAAACCCCGAGAAGATCGCCCCAGCCACAAAGTACGGAGGGAAAATGGTGGTATGCCATCCCGGAACGAGTGATGTTGCAAAGTCCATGGATACGATCGTATGAACCGAAAGTACAAGAGGAGTAGAAACGCCCGCAAGTATCAGAGATACTAACTCAAAACGCTGCCAGGTTTTAACTGAACCGTTCCATCCGAATGACATGATAGAATAGATCCGGCGGCGAAGGCCTATTGCACGGTCACGGATAGTAGCTATATCAGGAAGTAATCCGGTGTACCAGAACACCAATGAAACAGAGAAATAGGTTGAGATCGCAAATACGTCCCAAACCAATGGTGAATTGAAGTTTACCCATAATGAGCCGTACTGATTCGGTAAAGGAAGCGCCCAATGGAACAACCATGGACGACCCATGTGGGATATAATATAGGATGCGGCACAGATCACAGCGAATATGGTCATGGCCTCTGCCGAGCGGTTGATCGAATTGCGCCAGTTCTGACGGAACAGGAGCAATACGGCCGAGATAAGCGTACCTGCGTGACCAATACCTACCCACCAAACGAAACCTGTAATATCCCAGGCCCATCCCACGGTTTTATTTAATCCCCATTCGCCGATACCGAACCAGAAGGTCCAGCTTACTGCGAATACCCAAAGTCCTGCTCCCAGGGCGGAAACGATGAAACCGATCCACCAGGCTTTATTTGGCTTATTTTCTACAGGAACCAATATATCTTCGGTGACCTTTGAATAGGTAATATTTTCACCGGTTACTAAGGGTTCTCTAAGTATAGACTCGTGATGAGATGACATATCTTTATTGAATTTCTTGTATTAAACCTCTACAGTATTTCTAACTTTTGTTTGATATCCAACACCTGGTTTTGCGTTAATTTCTTCCAACACATAGTAAGTGCGCTCACTTTTTAATGCCTTTGAAACTTCAGATTCCGGATCGTTTCCATCTCCAAAGATAATTGCATTGGTAGGGCATGTTTGCTGACAGGCAACTTTCACATCTCCGTCTTTCAAGGTGCGTTTCTCCAATTTGGCTTCAAGTTTACCTGCCTGAATCCGCTGAACACACATGGAACATTTCTCCATCACCCCTCTTGAGCGGGTGGAAACATCCGGGTTTAACACAAGCTGTGTAAACTCATTGTTCATATAGTTGTCAAAACGTGAATCATTCCAGTAGTTGAACCAGTTGAAGCGGCGTACTTTATACGGACAGTTATTTGCACAATAACGTGTACCGATACAACGGTTGTAAGCCATCTGATTTAAACCTTCTGAGGAGTGTACGGTTGCTAAAACCGGACAAACAGTTTCACATGGAGCATGGTCACAATGCTGACACATCATAGGCTGATGTATGACAGACACATTGTCCATATTCTCCAGTTCAGCCATCTCCTTCTCTTTGGTCACCTTATTGCCGCCATCAGTAACGGTATAATAGCGATCAATTCTGATCCAGTGCATCTCACGACGGCGGCGAACCTCGTCACGCCCCACGACCGGAATATTATTTTCGGCGCCGCAGGCTACAATACAGGCACCACAACCGGTACATGCATTCAGATCGATAGCCATGACCCAGTTATGTCCGGGACGCTCGTATTCATTCCACAGATCAACCTCATTAATATGACTATGTCCGGTACCTGAATTAGGATCCTGTAAATAATTCTTTAAAGTAGTTTCACGAACAATATTCCTTCCCTCAATAGAGTGGTGTGTCTGAGTTTGTGCAAGTTCATACGTACCGGCTGCCTTACTGATACCGGCAGATGTTGCATTCTGGAATGTCGCATTAACAAAGCGAAGGAAAGGATAAGCATTCTTTCCAACTTCAGAACCTGCCTGACCAGCCTTTACCCTACCATAGCCCAAAGCTACAGATATGGTACCATTGGCCTGTCCCGGTTGAATAAGTACCGGCAGAGTAATACTGTATTTATCAGTTTTTATTTCAACGAGGTCTAATTCAGCAATGCCTAATTTCTCGGCATACTTCGGACTGATAGCGGCATAATTATCCCAGGTTACTTTTGAAACCGGATCAGGTAATTCCTGCAGCCATGGGTTATTGGCAGATTTTCCATCACCGATCGATACATTCTGATAAACATGAAGTTCAACAGTATTTTCACCAGCTTTAGCCAGGTTATTACTTTCAGTGATAATGGTTTGGACAACCGAATTCAATTCACGTGAAAATGTGTACGAACCTGCAGTCCGCTCAGGTAATGAAACAGAACCCTTTTGTAAGAGGTCCTTCCAGCTTGTACCTGATTGCGCAAGAACTGTTTTAGCCCAGTTGTTTTGTATGTACTGATAGTAATCAATAACTGCATTGTCAGACCATATCAATAAACCCTGTTCAGCATTACGTGAATTATAAACCGGATTGATGGCAGGCTGAATAATAGTATAATATCCTTCTATTGGATTTGAGTCACCCCAGGATTCCAAATAATGATGATTGGGAGCAATAACCTGGCATAAAGAAGCTGTTTCATCCTTGCGATCGGCAAAGGATACACGCAATTTAACTTTGCTTAAAGCATCGGTAAATAATTTGGCTTCAGAAAATTCATAAGCCGGATTACTGTTAAGAAAGAAAACTGCATCAACTTCGCCACGGCTCATTTCATTGACAAATTCAACGAACTCAGCATCATTTCCTGCATACTGATAGGATGGGTTATCAAGGTCGATGGTCGTACCATAACTTCCCAGGATAGCATTAATGGCATTCACCAGGATCTGAGCTGAAACATCATTCGATCCGCTGACAACCAGTGCTCTTCCTTTTGCTGCCGATAATTCCTTTGCAGCAAGTGCTATCGCCTTTTCGGCATTCGGATTATTTGCAAGGGGTTTTGTTCCTGTAATACTGCCTCCTAAAGCAGCATATAAATTCAGCAATGCAATGCCTTCTTCAGATGGCTTCAGCGGAAGGCGGGTATCTGCATTGGTACCCGTTAAACTCATACCGGTTTCAAACTGGATATGACGGGACATTTTTTTGCCTTCAAGGGAAGTATTATTTCTTTTGGAGGCATACTGCCGGCTGAACTCTACTGGAGAGATCCATGTACCCAGGAAATCAGCTCCAAAACTGACAATGAGATCAGCCCTGTCAAAACGATATCCTGGAAGCACCGCTTTACCAAAGCTGTTTTCATTGGCCTTTATAATTCCGGTGTACGAAACCGCATCAACCTGAATATGTTTAGTATTTGGATACTGCGCTGTAAAATCAGCAATAACAGCTTTGGTAGAAGGGCTGTTTACTGTAGATGAAACAATACGGATCTTCCTGCCTCCCGCTTTAACCTTATTCAATTCGCCTTTAACGAACTGATCCGCTTTATCCCAGCTGGTATCAGCATCATTAAGTACCGGACCTTTCAGCTTGGAAACATCATACAGATCAAGAACTGAAGCCTGGCCCTTCGCATCCAAACTGCCTTTACTCAGAATACAATTCGGATTCCCTTCAATCTTAATAGGTCTTCCTTCGCGTGTTTTTACGAGAACACTGTGACCGTTGAAAGTAGAGGTATAATAATTCGGGATACCGGGTATAATTTCTTCCGGTCTCACTAAATATGGAATTGATTTATGAACAGGAGTTTTCTGACATGCAGCAAGGGTTACTGCACCCAAACCGAATCCAAGTGCTTTTAAAAAGTCGCGGCGCGGAGCAACGGTACTTAAGCCGGCCTCATTCAGAACTTCATCAATAGGAATGGGTTCAGCGAACTCGTTTTTGTTTTTCTCAACAAATTCTTTGGTGTTCTGCAGCTCTTCTAAACCTTTCCAGTATTTTTTATTGCTTTCCATTTAAGCTATATAACTGTATACGTATGTTATCTTAAAATTTATTCTTAGTAATGACACTTACCACATTCTAAACCACCTAAAACGGCAGCTGTAACTTTCTCACCCTTTTTCAGTTTATCATGAGCAGCAATCAGCTTATCATAATAAGGATTGTCCTTGTGATTTACCTCAGTTGTTTTGTGGCAGTTAATACACCATTTCATGGTCAGTGGAGAATACTGATAGATCTCTTCCATGGTCTCGATCGGGCCATGACAGTTCTGGCATTCAATTCCAGCTACAGATACGTGCTGAGAGTGGTTAAAATAAGCCAGGTCAGGCAAATTGTGGATCCTGATCCATTCTACCGGCTTGGTATTATTGCCATAGGCCTTAGTACCCTCATTGTAATCCAGCGCAGAATATATCTTCAAAATTTCAGGAGAAGTTTTGCCATCATATTTTTGTGATGCCGTAACATAATTATGGCAGTTCATACATACACTCAAAGACGGGATACTTGCATTTTTAGAGGTAAATGCGCCTGAGTGACAATATTGACAATTGATCTTATTTAAACCTGCATGAAGCTGGTGTGAAAATTTGATAGGCTGAACAGGCTGATAACCTGTATGTACCCCAGTCTCCCACATACCTTTCCATCCAGCCGAACCAAGGAAAATGACAGACAGTAAAACGATGAACAGAATGAATTTTTTATTTTTGGATAATTTCTTAAGCCCTGCAAAACGGTCTTTGGCTTCAGTTTCTTCCTCTTCAGGTTCAATGCCTCTTTTCTGAAGCATGACACGCTCTAAAGTCGAAATAACTCGGTTTAAGACTACGATGACCAAAAATGCGATGATGATCACGGCGATCAGGCCGAATAACATAAAATTACTTACCCCGCCAGTATTTGCGGCGGGAGCCGGGCCACCTGCAGCAGCATTCGGATCAACCGCCGGTTTAGGATCTCCTGCCTTAACATAGGCCAAAATGTTCTTTACATCATCGTCTGACAGTTCAGGAAAGCCTGACATCATTGCAGGAGAAAACTCCGCAGCCTTTACAGCCTTGGCGTCACCTGTAGCAATAAATGCCGGAGCATTTTTGATCCATTTGATAAGCCATGCTTCATCATATTTGGTATCTACCCCCTTAAGATCTGGACCTATTACCACTTTTCCAAGGGCATGGCAAGCGGTACACTTCTGCTTGAAGATTGCAGCTCCTGCTGCTGCATCCTGGGCATTGACCGAAGAAACAGTGGCCGAACTCAGGAATGAAATCAGGATCAGTGATCTTGCAACACTTCTAAAAAACAATGAGATGCTTCTCATATTGAGTATTTAATGCTTAAAATTTGAAACGAATATTTTAAATAATGACGATATCGGATCGCCAATATTTTCAAGTTGACAAAACTAAACTTTATTCACTTAAGGATGACATTAACATGACCTATTTTATCAATTTATAATCATTCTAAATTAATAAGAAAAATAGCGCTCAATGGCCATTTAAGCGATTTTAAAAAAGATCCTCATTTTTCATTCTTCGCCCTATGCATATTTTTATATAGAAATATTATTGTTTTAAAACCCAGGCAAAGATGAGAGGAACAACGATAGTAGCATCAGATTCAACAATAAATTTAGGAGTATGGATATCCAGCTTACCCCAGGTAATCTTTTCATTTGGAACAGCACCGGAATAAGAACCATAGGATGTGGTAGAGTCAGAAATCTGGCAAAAATAGCTCCAGAAAGGGATATTTTCCATTTCCATATCCTGATAGAGCATTGGCACCACACAGATCGGGAAGTCACCTGCAATACCCCCTCCTATCTGAAAAAACCCGATGCCTTTACCTTCTGAATTTGCAATATACCAGTCGGCAAGCCAGCCCATATATTCGATCCCGCTTTTCATGGTTGAAGCCTTTAGCTCTTTCTTCATTACATAGGATGCAAAAATATTCCCCATGGTAGAATCTTCCCATCCGGGAACGACGATCGGCAAATTCTTTTCTGCAGCGGCAAGCATCCATGAATTCTTTGGATCGATTTCATAATACTGTTCTAAATTCCCGCTTAAAAGCATTTTATACATGAATTCATGAGGAAAATAACGCTCTCCGGCTTCCTCAGCATCTTTCCATATCTTATGTATATGCTTCTGCAGCCTTCTGAAGGCCTCCTCTTCGGGGATGCATGTATCGGTAACCCGGTTATAATGATTTTCTAACAGGTCCCATTCATCCTGCGGACTCAGATCACGATAATGCGGAACACGTTTATAATGTGAATGGGCTACCAGGTTCATAATATCCTCTTCCAGATTGGCTCCTGTGCATGAAATAATTGAAACTTTATCTTGCCGGATCATTTCAGCGAGTGATATGCCTAATTCTGCAGTACTCATTGCACCTGCAAGCGTGATCATCATTTTACCGCCTTCATCCAGATGGGTTTCATATCCTTTAGCGGCATCTACCAAAGCAGCAGAGTTGAAATGCAGGTAATTTTTCTCTATAAAACGGGATATTGGCCCTCTTTCCAACTTCATAATTTGAATTTAAGCCACAAAACTACCCATCTTTAATCTATCAAGCAAATTGCATTGAATTCGAAGGGGAATTTGTTTAGAAATAGTGTTGTTGTAAGGGATACTTTATTAGGGAGAAGGGTTAGGCAGCTTAGGTCAATTGAACTTCACACGATAAAGTAGCGCGAGGAGTATATAAAAACATGCAAGGGTAAAATAAATAGATTAATTTTCTCTTTTTTTAGAAAGCAGGGTCTGTGCCTCTTCTGTCCCGCCAGTGTATATTCCGGTGAAACGGACCACCCTATTCCGTGGCAAACTGACCACCTAAAAGGCTGGCGAACGGTTGTTTCAAATGCGATAGAATTGTGATCAAAAGTAGTTATTTAATAGCTGTTA
>JAKFBV010000100.1:0-3023 GCA_036677005.1 Pedobacter sp. | reverse complement strand
TTCTGGCCAATTATCTTTAAAAAAATGCTCAGCATTGGAAAAAAAACATGAAATTGAATGCCCTCAAATTTTTAGGCTTAAAATAAAGAGACCGCATCATGTGAATTTTGATACGGCCTCTTTATTAAATACCAGTTCAGGTTTTTTATTTTTTATCTTTTTTATATTCTGCATTCAGGCCCTCAACAACTGCTTTGGTAACATCCAGGCTTTCGTCGGCGTAAAGTACTGTCGGGTTGGCTTTTGAGTAAGTCAGAACAAGTTTATAACCCTTTGTTTTTGCATATTGCTTTAAGAACTCAGCCACTTTATTATAAAGTTTTTCATTCTCAACCGCTTCTTCGCTCGCCAAAGCATTCCCTGCATTTTGATTATAAGCCGCAAGTTCCTGTTGTTTTCTTGCCAGGCGTTCCTCGGTAGTGGCTCGCTGATCAGCACTTAAATTTGCAGCATTTTGCTGGTATGCCGCTACTTCACGCTGGAAAGCTGTTCCTTTGGCAGTAAGGTCAGATTGTGCCTTTTTAGATTTTTCCTGAAATTTGTCCTTTACAGATTTAAAATACTCATAGTTATTTAAAAGGGAATCTGAATTTACATATACAATAAGCTCTGCTTTTTTATCTGTACCTGAAGCAGCGCTTTTTGGCTGTTCTTTATTGCAGGAGATCACTACCGCTGCAATGGCTAAAAGGGCTGTTATTTTACTTATTCCTGCTATTAATTTCATTATATATTTTGTAAAAATTTAGACAAATATAAACTTTCAATCCATTTTCTCAATCATTTAATTTTTGCAGGCCGGGGAATAAAATAACAGGCTGTTATTTTATCCACAATGCAGGATTATCCGGCTAAAATGGTTATTTTTGATACTTGTTGTTATAATAAAATATGAGCAAAGAAACAGAAGACAGATCTAATTATTCAGCGGATAATATACAGGTTTTAGAAGGCCTGGAAGCGGTAAGAAAACGCCCCTCCATGTATATTGGTGATACGGGTGTTAAAGGATTGCATCACCTGGTTTATGAGGTGGTAGATAATTCAATTGATGAGGCACTTGCCGGGTATTGTACAGATATCAATGTTACTATCCATCAGGGAAATTCAGTTACAGTTGAAGATAATGGCCGGGGGATACCTACCGCCATGCACACCAAAGAAAAGAAGTCTGCCCTTGAAGTGGTCATGACCGTTCTTCATGCCGGCGGTAAATTTGATAAGGATACCTATAAGGTTTCCGGAGGGTTACACGGTGTTGGGGTAAGTTGTGTGAATGCACTTTCAAAACCCCTGAAAGTTGTTGTAAGGCGTGATGGAAAGATATTTACCCAGGAATATGAGTGCGGAAAGCCGCTTTTTGATGTTAAAGTTATTGGCGAAAGTGATAAGACCGGTACTACGGTAACATTTCAGCCCGATGCTGAGATATTTACACTCACAACAGAATATAAATTTGATACCCTTGCCGCCCGTTTGCGGGAACTTGCCTATCTGAATAAAGGTATCCGTTTATCCCTTACTGATGAGCGTGAACCAATGGAAGATGGAACCTTCCTGAGGGAAGAATTCTATTCAGAAGGCGGTTTGAAGGAATTTGTTAAATACCTTGATGGAATGCGTAATTCCATAATTCCTGAACCCATCTATGTGGAAGGAATTAAACAGGGTATTCCGGTAGAAATGGCCCTGCAGTATAATGATACTTATACTGAGAATGTCCATTCTTATGTGAATAATATCAATACGCATGAAGGTGGTACCCATGTGGCCGGGTTTCGGCGCGGTTTAACCCGTACCTTAAAGACCTATGCTGAAAAGTCAGGTATGCTGAAGAACATGAAGATCGAGATCACCGGAGACGACTTTCGTGAAGGCTTAACAGCTGTTATTTCAGTAAAAGTTCAGGAACCTCAGTTTGAGGGACAAACCAAAACCAAATTAGGAAATAATGAGGTAATGGGAGCTGTGGATATTGCGGTTGGAGAAATTCTTGGTAATTACCTGGAAGAAAATCCCCGTGAGGCAAAGATGATCGTCAATAAGGTGATCCTTGCAGCAACGGCCAGGGCAGCAGCCCGTAAGGCCCGCGAAATGGTACAGCGTAAAACAGTAATGGGTGGATCCGGATTACCGGGTAAACTTGCCGATTGCGCCAATAATGATCCGGCAGTCTGTGAATTATACCTGGTGGAGGGAGATTCTGCGGGTGGAACTGCAAAGCAGGGCCGTGACCGGAATTTCCAGGCTATTCTTCCTTTAAAAGGTAAGATCCTGAATGTGGAGAAAGCCATGGAGCATAAGATCTACGAAAATGACGAGATCAAAAACATGTTTACTGCAATGGGTGTCAGCATTGGAACGGCAGATGATGTCAAAGCCCTTAACATGGAGAAATTGCGTTATCACCGTATCATTATTATGACGGATGCTGACGTGGATGGCTCGCATATTACAACCCTTATTCTGACCTTCTTCTTCAGGTATATGAAAGCACTGATCGAATACGGCTATATCTATATTGCTGCGCCTCCTTTATATATGGTTAAAAAAGGTAAGGAATTTCAATATGCCTGGACTGATGACCAGCGTGATGTGGCAGTACAAGCCCTGAAGGGAGCCGGAAAGGAAGAAAGTGTGAGTATTCAGCGTTATAAAGGTTTGGGAGAGATGAATGCGGAGCAATTATGGGATACTACCTTAAATCCTGAAACCCGTACTCTTAGAAAGGTGACCATTGAAAACGCAGCGGAATGTGATCATATCTTTTCCATGCTGATGGGCGATGAAGTAGCGCCAAGACGTGAATTTATTGAGAAAAATGCCAAATATGCACGGATTGACATATAATCAGGACTTATAAAAATAAATTCTAAACCCTTCAGATTATTTTGAAGGGTTTTTTTGGTGCGCCGGGCATGGCGGTCAGCTATAGGGTGCAAGTCCCGAACCCACTTTGCAGTAGGAAGGGTTAGCCAAGAGCAAGGGTGTCGCGGGTGACTGCGAATCCGAAGGAAGCTGGC
>JAKFBV010000099.1:0-3005 GCA_036677005.1 Pedobacter sp. | reverse complement strand
GGACTGGAGGCAGACTTGATCGTTCGTCTTCGCGATGGCAGGTGGGCGGCGATCGAAGTAAAATTGGGACAAAAACAAATTGAAGCCGCCGCTAAAAATCTTTTAGCGTTGAAAGACAGGATCGACAGTGAAAAAATGGGAAAAGTCTCATTTCTTATGATACTCACCGGAGGTCAATTTGCCTACCGGCGAAATGACGGGGTTTTGGTGGTGCCAATAGGCTGTCTTAGGGATTAAGCGATAAATGTTAAGCGTTAAATGTTAAGCGTTGGATTCGAATAAACATTGTACTTCGAATCTACCTGCCTGAAAATAAACTTTTAACGTTTATTGATTTTTTTTGCCTCGGGGCGGTATTCGTCACTTTGAGGTACGAAGCAGCCCGTCCGCCGTGGCGGAAAGCAGTCTTAAATTTGAATGTGGTTCTTTTAAGGTTGCTTCTACAAAAGGACATTTAATTACACGGAGTTTCCCCGAGTTAACACAGCTTGCCCGCCGCGGCGGGGAGAACCACAGAGGAAAGGAGAGAATTTAAAATGAAGAATTTACCCAGTTGTCTGTTGTCAGTTGTCAGTTATCTGTTTTCAGTTATATGTTGTCAGTTGTCAGTTGTCGGTTGTCTGTTGTCTGTAGTCGGTTATCTGTTGTCAGTTGTCAGATGTCAGTTGTCAGTTGATCGGTTGATCGGTTATTGGTTATCGGTTGTGGGTTGTGGGTTGTCAGATGTCAGTTGTCAGTTATTGGTTATCGGTTGTGGGTTGTCAGTTGTCAGTTGTCAGTTCCGCAATGGTTGTCAGTTGTGGAAATTCCTAATCCCTAATCTCTTATTCTCTAATCTCTTAATCTCTTAATCTCTTAATCTCTTAATCTCTTTTCCCCAATCTCCCAATCTCTAATCTCATTTCCAAATAATAGGACCTCTCCTTCGTCGAGGTGACGGTTCCCCAATCTCCTAATCTCCAATCTCCTAGTCTCTATTCCCCTAATCCCTCCTCCCCTTCCAAAAATAAATCGCCGACACCTGCCCCATCATACTCGTCAAATTCTCCCCTTTCGGGAAATCAGGAGTACTTGCCGGGTCAAGCTGCCATTGATAATTCTTAGCATGAATCAGCTGAAGCTTGTAACTGAGGAGGAGGTTTTCGATTTTTTTGTCGTAAAGGAAGCCGAGGAAAGGTCGATGGAATAAGGACCAGACCTGCCAGGTTTCCAAAACCTGGCAGGTCTCTCAAAAGCCCCTACTCATTTTTTTTATTCCAAAAATAAATCAAACTCACCTGTCCCATCATACTCGTCAAATTCTCCCCTTTCGGGAAATCAGGTGTACTTGCCGGTGCCGTCTGCCACTGGTAGTTTCGGGCATGGATGATTTGAAGTTTTGAACTCAGTAGCAGGTTATCAAATTGCTTGTCAAAGAGAAAGCCGAGAGAAAAGTCAATCCAGGGCTTTCGTTCTGTATTCTGAAGTAGTGCCTTGTAGTAAAAATCCTGATTATTGGCGAGTCGCTCAAGGAGAATTCCCATTTTATCCAGTTTGTCAACCAAAGAAATCTCGACAGTTTGAACGTTTGAACCAACCCCGATTCCCACACCCATAGGCTGCCCATTCTGTACAAATCCTCTTGACGGAGTATGCGAATGCCAGCTAAGACCTCCTTCAAGTCCGGCATATCGGATATATCGATTATTTGATTCCTGCTGATGGGTGATTTCTCCTCTGACTTGAATAGTCTTACCTATTTGCGGAACTTCAAAGAGCTGAGTAAAGCCCAAAATATAGGCTCTTGCATGCTCAGGGCTGAGTATAAAGTCCCTCCAATTTTTGGCGTGATCTCTTCTTCCGAATTCGAAATAAATCTCATTTTTTACTTTTGGAAATACCCATCTTCCGAATATCGTCAGTTGCTGGGACTGACCCTCTGCATCCCTGTCAAAGCCATAATTATCCTTTGTCAAAGGCTCAAATACCGGAATATAGGCCAAAAAACCAGTTCTCATGGATTTGCTGTATTGCTGAAAAGTCCTGGTAAAACCCAGAAACAAACCGGGAACCCATTTAGGATTATAAGAAAACATCAACGCATTCAAATATCTCCAATCGCCTGAAAAGGGAACAAAATACTGATCATTCAATTCCTGATATTGGGATGGTGCAAAACCCGAATTTTTCAGCTTCCCGATTATCAGCTGTGTTTCAAAATTCCCAATAAAGGTTTTAGCCGGTTTGGTAGTATTGATGGTAAAGTGAGGAACCCCCTGTGCATTATTGGAAAAAGTAAGTGCATTAAATTGCCCGGGTCCCCACCAGATATTTTGGGTTGCCGCTCCTATTTCAAATGCTCCGTATTGTGCGGTAAGCTTTGACTGACCCCACCAGATTTTGGCATATCCATTATCGCCATATCGCTCGGGAAAGTCCCCATAGTTCCAGATTATATACTTTTTATTGATCTCAAAATTCGAAAATTGATTCAAATTAGTTTCATACCCTTTATTCTGAGCCAAAACGATTTCCGGTCTGAAAGTGAAATTCAGAAACTTGTATTTCATCTGAACTCCGCCTGAAAAATAGGTTTGAAGTCCGGGATTTGGAATCATCCCATAATCTCCCCAACCGTAGGGTCTGTCAGTCAAAAGTCTGACTGTGGCCACGGCAGGAAGTACTCCCAACTCAAGTCCGTCAACAGGTGTTTCTATTCGCTGAGTGATTCCATAATGGGAGGAATCATAACTTATCACAGGCCTTAATAGAAAAGAGCTGTTGATTCGATCTAAAGCTAAGATTTGAGATCTGCGCGCATTTTCCTCCAAAACAGAAAAACCAGCCGGGATAGTCTGGGCAGGAAGCAAACCCGGGAAAATCAGGAAAATAAGGAAAATAATTACTCTCAATATAAGCCGGGGAAAAACTCTAATAATTTCATAAAATACCTGGAATACAAGTGTAGATAATTCGTTTTCAATCCGTTTTCCGTACATGCTCTCAAATTTTCCTGATTGATAATG